>NZ_QAJK01000147.1 GCF_003852515.1 Variovorax sp. KBW07
GAGCGGCGCCCTGAATGACCCAAAACAGCAGACAAAACCCAGCAATTGCCCGGCGCGAACGACAAAGCGCCACGCAAACCAGGCAGAAGGGCAATCAGCTCAGCATCTGCCCGCGGCTGCCGATCACCGCCACGTCCACGAACTGTCCGCCTTCGCGGTTCGTGCGGCCGTAGTTGATCTTCACGCCACCCATGTCGTAGTTCTCGATGCTCGCCATGCCCGCCATCACCGATGCGCGCGTCAGCGAACCACCGGCGCGCCGCATGCCTTCGGCGAGCACCGCCGCGTTCATGTAGCCCTCCAGGCTCGTCAGCGAAAACTCCTTCACGCCGCTGGCCACCATGTCGGCCTGATAGCGGCGCACGATCTCGTACTTGGTCGAATACGGCGACGGCACCACGATCACGAAGCCCAGGCCGCGCGCCAGGTCGCCCATCGCGGCCAGTGCGCTCGCCGTGATCGACAGGCCGTACGCCGAGCTGCTGTTGCCCGCGCCACGCAGCGCCTTCAGGAACACCGGTGCCGTACCGGCCAGGCCGACCACCACCACCTGCGGCTTCGCCTTGGCGATGGCTTCGGCGGCCGGGCCCACTTCCATGCTCGTGGTGTTCGGCGTGGTCGCGATCACCGCCGGCTCCAGCTTGGCCTTGGCCAGCGCGTTCTTGAACGCCGCCAGCACCGACTGCCCCAGCGGGTCGTTCGAGTGCACCAGGCCAATGCGGCTCTGGCCCAGCACCGCGGCCGTGCTCACGAGCTTGTCGACTTCCTGGTCGTAGTTGGCGCGCACCCAGAAAGTGTTGGGCGACGTCTTCTTGCGCAGCGAAATGGTGCCGGTGATGGGCCCCACCACGGCCATGCCGGGCACCGCGTCCATCACCTCGGCAGTCTGGCGCGTGCCGAGCGGATGCAGCAGTGCCAGCACCGAGCTGTCTTTCTCGAAGGCCAACGCGTTGGCCTTGGCCACTTCAGGCTTGAAGGTGTCGTCGGCCATCACGAGCTCGACCTTGGTGCCGTTGATGCCGCCCGCCTTGTTCAGCGCCGTGAAGAACGCGCTCGAGCCCTGGTACAGCCCCTGGCCGTTGGCCTTCTCGACGCTGCTGTTGTCGAACGTGGTCCCGATGCGGACGGGCCGGTTCTGCGCAAGCGCCGGAAATCCCAGGCCCGCGGCAGCGGCGGTTGCGGCCAGCCCGGTCAGCGCACGGCGACGGCTGGTGGAAAGCGGCGCAATCGACTCGCGCTGCACGGGAACGGTCATGATCGAAGTCTCCAGAAGACGGTGACAAAAGTTCACACTTAAGCCAGAAATGTAACGCGCATTGTGACATCTGGCATGACAGCCCGCAGCCGCGTGCGGGCAGGACGGGTGCGCGGCGCGGGCGGGCTACTTCACGGCCGGCTTCGGCGCGGCGGTTTCGACGGGCGGCATGGCCGCCACGTAGCGCGCGTCGGTCAGGGTGCGCAGGAAGGCGCTGATCTCGTCGATCTCCTCGTCGCTCAGCGCGGGCGTGAGGCCCGGGCGCCGGTTCATGGGCGTGGAGTTGACGTTGATGTTCGCCCGGTACGTGGCCGGCACATCGTCGAAGGTCGACTTGCCGTGATACCACTTGGCCGGGTCGGTCGAGCGCGTGGCGTAGAAAGCCACCGCTTCGCGCAGCGTGGAAAACACGCCGTTGTGCATGAAGCTCTGGCGCACCGCCACGTTGCGCAGCCCCGCCGTGCGGAAGTAGCCGCACCACTGGCCGGGCTCGGGCCAGCGCAGTTGCGCGGCCGTGCGGCACAGGCCGTTGTCGAAGTGGCGCGGATCGCGGTTGGCCGGCAACGACAGGTTGCGCGGCACGGCGATGGCGTCGTAGCCGAAGTCGGTGAACAGCGAACGCTCGGGCCGGCTCGACGTGTCGGACAGCGTGTGGCACGACATGCAGTTGCCCTTGTCCGGGTTCTTGAACAGCGCCAGGCCTCGCGTTTCCTGCGGGCTCAGCGGCGTGCGCTTGCGCAGGTGGTCGTCGAAGCGCGAGCTGAAAGGCGCCATCTCGTCGCTCTGCAGGTACGCCTGCAGCGCCAGGCCGATGCCCAGGACCGCTCGCTCCGGCTCACGCAGCACCCGCGGCCCGAAGGCCTGCGACATCGCGGGCGCGAGGTCGGTGCCGCGCAGCTTGCGCAGCAGGCTTTGCGGTGACGCGTTGTTCATCTCGTCGCGGTCGAACAGCGGCCCGCGCACCTGCTCGGCCAGCGTGTCGGCACGGCCGTCGGCAAACAGTCCACCGAAGGGCGACGCAACGAGCGCATCGTCGTCCTGATAGAAATGCCGCCGGGGCACGTAGCGCACGTACAGCAGCGACGGCGCGGTGCGCGTGCTGAAGTGGCCGGGACGGCTGCCCTGCGGTGTGCGCGGCCCGGCCAGCGACGGTGCGTTCAGCGTCGACGTGAAGGCCCGCAGCGGGTCGTGGCAACCGGCGCACGACAGGCCCTGCGGCTGCGACAGCCGCGTGTCGAAGAAGATGCGCTTGCCCAGCGCGGCCAGCGCCGGGTCTGGCTTGAACGAGGCCTGCGCCGGATCGATGCGCTCGGTGAGCTTGGGCGTGACGCCGATGCGCTCGACCACTGCGCTCACCGGGCCGCCGGGGTTGATCTGCGCGGTGCGCGCATCGGGCGCGGCCATGCTGCCGCCGACCCAGCCTGCGCAGGCCGCCGCCAGCGCGAGGCCGGCGCCGAGCAGGCTCAGGCGCCTCGTGCGCGCCGCCGTCACGGCGTGAGGAAGCCGGTCTTGTCGCAAGCCAGCGCCCTGCCCGTCTGCACGCAGGTCGCGAGCAGCTTGCCGGCCACCGTGTAGGCCTTGAAGTTCCAGCCCACGCCCGGCGCGGCCTTGCGCTCCATCATCATGAAACCGAAGCTCGCGTGGTGCGTGATGCGGTCGATGGTCACGCCCGGTGCGGGCGTGGCGCCGGCCGGCAGCGGGTCGGCCAGCGCCACGTCGAGGTTGTCGCCGCCGTTGCCGGCCACGATGGTGGCGGGATGGTCGGTGGCGAAATTCAGCGCCTGGAAGTCGTGCACATGGCCATGCAGCGCCACGTGCACGCCGGCCGGGTAGTAAGCCTTGGCGTTGACGCTTTCCATCACCGACTGCAGCGCGAGGTTGCCCGGCAGCGGCGCCTGCCCGGCCACCGGCGCGAACGCCAGGATCGGGTGGTGGTTGGTGAACATCGTGGTGGTCATGCCGGGCTTGGCCGCCAGCGCCGTCACCGCCTGGAACTGCTTCTGGTAGGCAATGAACTGCGGGTCATTCGTTGCCAGCGCCGTCTTGCCGGCCCGGGCCGAGTCGAACACGATGAGCTGCGAGCCGGCACCCAGCGCCACGGCATACGGGTCGGCGTAGTTGCCGCTGTCGTCGTTGGCCGGGTCGTTGCACGAGCGCTTGTCGGCATACGGACGCGGATCGAGAAAACGCGCCCAGCCCTGGCCGCCGCGCGCGCACTCTTCGTGGTTGCCGCGCACCAGCACCCAGGGCGCCTTCGCGAGCAGCGGCGCGGCGGGCGTGAAGAAGTCGGCCTGCCAGGTGTCCCAGCCGTAGCCCCATGGGCTGCCCTTGCAACCGGCGATGTCCGCCGGGCACTCGTTCTCGCGGTAGTGGTAGTCGCCGATGTGCAGCACCAGGTCGGGATTGAAGCCCGCGCCGGTGGCGGCAATCGGCGCGAACGGCCACACGGTGGTGTCGTTACATGGCTGGTAGGCCTTGTCGGCCTTCTTCATGCGGCAGCCGGTGTCGGCCAGCACGAGCACGCGCTGCGGTTCGGCCTTGGGCAGCGGCAGCACGCGGCTGCCGATGGCGGCCTGCTTCGTGCTGGCGGGCAACGCCGTCTCGCAGGTCGACACCGGGAAAGCGGAAGGCTTCGAATCGGCCGGGGGGCTCGCCGTGGTTCGCAATGCCATGCTGCCGGCACCGATGCGCAGCGTCATGCGGGTTGCGTGGCCGTCCAGCGTGAGCTGCGGGCACACGGCATTGGCATCGGCTTTCGTCGCGTCGGCGGGCGCGCTGTAGCTGGTGATGACCCGCGCGATCGCGGTGTCGTTCTCGCCGATCTCGACCCATGCGGCCTGCAGGTTGGCATCGACCGTGGCGGCGTCGGGTTCCGGGGCCGGCGGCGTGCTGGCCGGTGGCGGGAGAACGACCGGCAGGACGTTGTTGCTGCTGCCGCCACTGCAGCCCTGCAGGAGGACGGCGACCGCCAGTCCCGTGAGTGCAACGAGCGTTCGCAGGCGCTGCAAGCCTGGCGCGACCGGCGGCATGGTGGACATGGCGTGCATATCGGACTCCCTCTGATTGGTTGTTGTGGTGGGACGCCGCAATCTAGAGGGGCAATGTGCCAGCCGTATTACAGGCAACGGTTGCGCGAGGTCGGTCGCCACGCGAAAGCGCGACCGGCCGAATCCGACCGGGAACCGTTTTAGAAATGTGTCCTGAAAAGCGGCCCGCCCTGCTGCCGGCCGCTGGCTGCTAAAGCAACTCTTCGCCCACGATGGGCAGCAGCAGCCAGTTCTTGAAGCGCAGCCACAGGAACTCGCCGGGCTCGTCTTCGTGCACGATGTCGCCGCCGGCATCGTCGTACTCCAGCCACTGCACGCGCCGGCCATCGGGCCCCAGGCGCAGCCGGTAGCCGAGGTTGATGCGGTCGCCGCTCATGAGCTTGTCGTAGTCCTGCACCAGCTCCGGGCTGTCGATGACCAGGCCCATCTCGGTGTTGACGGCGGCCGAGCGGTGGTCGAGGTTCATGGAGCCGACGAAGAAGCGGTCGTCGTCGATGATCGCGAGCTTGGCGTGCAGCCGGCTGATCGACTTTCCGAAGTCGCCGAAGCGCCCCGAGCGCCCGCTCAGCGTAGGCGCGATCTCGTAGATGGTGACGCCGATCTTCAGCATGTCGGCCCGGTAGCGCTCGTAACCCGCATAGGCCAGCGGCTCGTCGGTGGCGCCCAGCGAATTGGTCACCACGGTGATGCGCCCGCCGTTCGCAATGGCCTTCTTCATCATCGCCATGCCGTGAGCGCCCGGAATGAAATACGGCGAGCCGATCTTGACATCGCGCTTCGCCGAATTGATGACGCTCAGCGCGCCCTCGGTCACGCTGCCGGCATACGCCGCGTCGGCCTTGCGCGTGATCTTCTCGGGGTCGTCCACGAACAGCGTGGCCGGCGCCCAGTAGCGGTCAACGTTGCCGGTAATCAGCTGCTGCCCCACCGGCGACTTGTTGAGCACGTCGCGCTGGTGCATGGGCACGTCGGGCACCGCGGTGCGCGCGATGGCGTCGAAGCGCTTCTGCGCCTCGTCCACCGGCATGCGCAGCGGCGCGATGCTCTCGATGGGCCGCACGTGCGGGCTGTTCCAGTAGCGGTCGAAGCCTTCGGACATCTGGCGCACGATCGGCCCGCTCGACAGCACGTCCATGTCGATGAAATTCGCCGCCGTGCTGCGCATGAAGTATTCGTTGGCGATGTTGCGCCCACCCGAAACCGCGAAGCTGTTGTCGGCCACCAGCAGCTTGTTGTGCATGCGGTGGTTGATGCGGCCGAAATCGGTCAGCGAGAACAGCAGCCGCGTGGTCAGCGAATCGGCCCGTGACGGCAGCGGGTTGAACAGCCGCACCTCGATGTTCGGAAAGGCCGACAGCGTGCTGAACACCTCGTCTTCGCCGGCCGTGTACAGGTCATCCACCAGCAGGCGCACCCGCACGCCGCGCGCCGAGGCTTCGCGCAGCTCTTTCAGGAACAGCAGGCCGACGTCGTCTTTCTGGATCAGGTAGTACTGCACGTCGAGCGATTTCTCGGCGTGCCGCGCCAGCGAGATGCGCGCGTCGAAGGCAAAGGCCGCCTCGGGCAGCAGCCGGAAACCCGACAACGATGTGGAGCCGCCCGGCGTGCCCTTCAGCGCCAGCTGGCCCAGCTCGGTGCCCGCCACGTCGGTGATGGCCGTGACCTGTGGGCGGGGCTGCGGCGGTGGCAGGCTCACGCAGCCCGCCAGCCCCACCAGGGCAGCGGTTCCCAGCGCCAGTGCGACAAGTCTGCGGACGATGGAAGCGGCCATGGGCCGCACTGTAGCCTGCGGCAGGCCCGCAGGATTAGCGCCCTATGATCGGCCCGCGTAAAAAAGGAAAAAGAAACGTGCTCAACGGCTTGTGGCTGGGTTTCTTCGGGATGGCGGCGCTCGCGGCGCTGGGGCGGTGGCTCGTCGGCGGCGACGCGACGGTGTTCGCGGCGCTGGTCGAAAGCCTGTTCGCCATGGCGCGGCTGGCGGTCGAGGTGATGGTGTTGCTGTTCGGCACGCTGACGCTGTGGCTGGGCTTTCTGCGCATCGCCGAGGCGGCCGGGCTGGTCGGCTGGCTGGCGCGGCTGCTCGGCCCCCTGTTCCGGCGCCTCATGCCGGGCGTGCCGGCGGGCCACCCGGCGCTCGGCCTCATCACCATGAACTTCGCGGCCAACGCGCTGGGCCTGGACAACGCGGCCACGCCCATCGGCCTGAAAGCCATGCGCGAGCTGCAGCGGCTGAACCCCGACCCGGTCACCGCGACCAATGCGCAGATTCTTTTCCTGGTGCTGAATGCCTCGTCGCTGACGCTGCTGCCCGTGACCATCTTCATGTACCGCGCGCAGCAGGGGGCGAGCGACCCGACGCTGGTGTTCCTGCCGATCCTGCTGGCGACGAGTGCATCGACGCTGGTCGGCCTGCTGTCGGTGGCGTTCATGCAGCGGCTGCGGCTGTGGGACCCGGTGGTGCTGGCCTACCTGGTGCCCGGCGCGCTGGCGCTGGGTGGCTTCATGGCGTTGCTGGGCACGCTGTCGGCGGTGGCGATTGCATCGCTGTCGTCGCTGCTGGGCAACCTGACGCTGTTCGGCGTGATCATCGTGTTCCTGCTGGCGGGTGCGATCCGGCGCATCAAGGTGTACGAATGTTTTATCGAAGGCGCCAAGGAAGGCTTCGATATCGCGAAAAACCTGTTGCCGTACCTGGTGGCGATGCTGTGCGCGGTGGGCGTTCTGCGCGCCTCGGGCGCACTCGACTTCGCGCTCGGCGGGCTGCGCTGGCTGGTCGACACGGGCGGTTTCGACTCACGTTTCGTCGACGCGATGCCGACGGCGCTGGTCAAGCCGTTCTCGGGCAGCGCGGCGCGCGCGATGCTGATCGAGACGATGAAGAGCCAGGGGGTCGACAGCTTCCCGGCGTTGGTGGCCGCGACCATCCAGGGCAGTACGGAGACGACGTTCTACGTGCTGGCTGTGTACTTCGGTGCTGTCGGTATCCAGCGGGCGCGGCATGCTGTGGCTTGTGCGTTGCTGGCCGAGCTTGCCGGGGTCATCGCTGCCATTGCTGTCTGCTACTGGTTCTTCGGCTGAGGGCTGTCGTTCGGGTGCGGGGTCATTCAGGGCGCGTGCGACTGACACCGGGTGCTCCCCTCCGCGAATGTCCCCCGCTTCGCTCCTCCTTTATTTCGCTGCGGGGAGCACCCGATGCCATTCTCACATGGACACGCTCTGAGTGCTTCGCTGATCAACCAGTGCTCTGAACTCGCTCACGCTGGCGGTGTGCTCTGCGC
>NZ_QAJK01000148.1 GCF_003852515.1 Variovorax sp. KBW07
GGCGTCGCCCTGAACGAACCGGGCGCCGCAGTAAACACAATGAACAACGCCCTATCGCTCCGCAACAGAAGCTCAGGTCTTCGCCGCCTCCAGCGATTCCTTGAGATTGCGGCGACGCCACGCCCACGTCTTGATGGCCTGGGGCAGGATGCCGACGCACGATGCGTAGTACGTCACCTTGAAGCCCCAGAAACGCGGCCCGATCGGTGTGTTGCGGAACAGGTCACCCGCCAGGATCGACAGCAACGCCTCCTGCATGCGCCAGATGTTGCGCGGCGCCATGAACAGCCGGCGAATCGCAGGCGACGTGATGCGGTAGATGAACCACGAGAACATTTTCGGACCGTGCTTCATCACCTTCTCGTAATGACGGAACGCCTTCTCCGCTTCCTTCGCCTCGCCCTTCAGCCACAGGTCCGCCGCAGTCGCGGCCTCGAAGCCGCTGTTCATCGCCAGGTACACCCCCGACGAGAACATCGGGTCCACGAACGCGTAGGCGTCGCCCACCATCATGAAGCGGTCGCCGCGGCAGAACTTCGAGTCGTAGGCGTAGTTGCCGGTCGACGTCGCGCCCTCCATCAGCGTCGCATTTTTCAGGCGCGCGGCCAGCTTGGGCGCCAGCGCGATGGTTTCCATCAGGAACTCTTCGAGCGAACCCTTGCGGCGCTTGAAGTAGGCCGGCGATGCCACCGCGCCCACGCTCACCGTGCCGTCTTTCAGCGGGATGTACCAGAACCAGCCATGGTCGAACCAGAACAGCGAAATGTTGCCCTCGAAACGGCCGGGCCGGCGCTCCGCGTCGGCGAAGTGGCCGTACAACGCGGCGCTGGCGTGCTTGCGGTTGCGCCGCTTGGCGTCGAACTGGTTCGACAGCAGCGTGTCGCGCCCGCTGGCGTCGATCACGAAGCGCGGGCGCCAGGTGGTCTCGGTGCCGTCGTCGGCCTTCACCTTCAGCAGCGGGCGGTTGTCGGGCGTGCCGTTGCCGGCGTCCATGTCCACGCCGGTGACGCGCTGGCCCTCGAAGGTGCGCGCGCCGCGCTTGCCGGCATGGCGGAACAGCAGTTCGTCGAACTCCGAGCGGCGCACGTGCACGGCATAGGGAAAACTCTTGTCCATCGCCTGGCCGAAGTCGAAGTGGCTGCTGTGGTCGTGCCACGGCGAGACGAATTCGGCCCCGTGCTTGCGCAGGCCGATGGCCTCGACCTCGGTGCGAACGCCCAGCCGGTCGAACAGCGGCATGTTCATGGGCAACAGCGATTCGCCGATGTGAAAGCGCGGGTGCTGCGCCTTCTCGATCAGCACCACGTCGTGCCCCTTGTCCGCGAGCAGCGCGGCCACGGTGGAGCCCGAAGGGCCGCCGCCGATGACCACGACGTCCGGGTCGGTACTGGTGAAAGGTCCGGGTGTCATGCGCTGCCCCTCCGTTGTCGTTTTGTTACGTGGATGACGATGCCCCAACTGGCCGTGGGGCAATCGAGCCGGAGTTTAGCGAACCGGCCAGGCGCGCCCATACGGCGGAAGATATGCATCGGAACGTTATCGGTCCAGGCGCTTTCGGCATTCACCCCACGAGAACAAGCCGCACTTTTGCGGTAGCCTCATTGCCCGAGTCAGAAACAAGGAGACATTCATGGCTGCACCCCTTTCCCCGGCAGAAGAAGCACTTCGCGAAGCAGCGCGCGAGTACCACCGTTCGCCCGTCAAGGGCAAGATTTCGGTCACCCCGACCAAGCCGCTGCTGAACCAGCGCGACCTGTCGCTGGCGTATTCGCCGGGCGTGGCCTATCCCTGTCTCGACATCGAAGCCGACCCGTCGCTGGCCAACGAATACACGGCGCGCGGCAACCTGGTGGGCGTCATCACCAACGGCACGGCCGTGCTGGGCCTGGGCAACATCGGCCCGCTGGCCGCCAAGCCGGTCATGGAAGGCAAGGGCTGCCTGTTCAAGAAATTCGCCGGCATCGACGTGTTCGACATCGAGCTGGCCGAGAACGACCCCGACAAGCTGGTCGAGATCATCGCGGCGCTGGAGCCCACGCTGGGCGGCATCAACCTGGAGGACATCAAGGCGCCCGAGTGCTTCTACATCGAGAAGAAGCTGCGCGAGCGCATGAACATCCCGGTGTTCCACGACGACCAGCACGGCACGGCCATCATCTCGGCCGCCGCGCTGCTGAACGGCCTGGAACTGGTCGGCAAGAAGATCGAGGAAGTGAAGATCGCGGTGTCGGGCGCTGGCGCCGCCGCCATTGCCTGCCTCGACGTGATGGTGGGCCTGGGCGCCAAGCCGTCCAACATCTACGCCTGCGACTCCAAGGGCCTCATCTACGTGGGCCGCGCGGGTGGCTTCGACGAATCCAAGACGCGCTACGCCCAGAAAGACACCGGCGCCCGCACCCTGGCCGACGTGGTCAAGGACGCCGATGTGTTCCTGGGCTGCTCGGCCCCCGGCGTCATGTCGGCCGAGATGGTCAAGACCATGGGCACGCAGCCGATCATCCTGGCGCTGGCCAACCCCGAGCCCGAAATTCGCCCCGAGCTGGCCAAGGCCGTGCGGCCCGACTGCATCATTGCCACGGGCCGTTCGGACTACCCGAACCAGGTCAACAACGTGCTGTGCTTCCCGTACATCTTCCGTGGCGCGCTCGACTGCGGCGCCACCAAGATCACGGAAGAAATGAAGCTGGCCTGCGTGCGCGAAATTGCCGACCTCACCAAGGCCGACATCAGCGAAGAAGTGGCCACCGCCTACGCCGGCCAGGAGCTGGCCTTCGGCCCCGACTACATCATTCCCAAGCCCTTCGATTCGCGGCTGATCCTGCGCATTGCGCCGGCCGTGGCCAAGGCCGCCGCCGCCTCGGGCGTGGCAACGCGCCCCATCGAGGACATGGAGGCCTACCGCCAGCACCTGACGCGCTTCGTCTACCAGACCGGCATGTTCATGCGCCCGGTGTTCACCGCCGCCAAGCTGGCCACCGCCAAGCGCGTGGCGTATGCCGAAGGTGAAGACGAGCGCGTGCTGCGCGCCGCGCAACTGGCCGTCGACGAAGGCCTGGCGCAGCCGATCCTGGTGGGCCGCCCCGCCGTGATCGAGGCGCGCATCAAGAAGGCCGGCCTGCACATTCGCGCCGGCACCGACTTCGAGATCGTCAACCCCGAAGACGACCCGCGCTTCCGTGTGTACTGGGAGGCCTTCCACAAGCTCATGGGCCGCCGCGGCGTGACGCCCGAGGCCGCCAAGACGATGGTGCGCCGCTCCAACACCACCATTGCCGCGCTGATGCTGCACCTGGGCGATGCCGACGCCATGATCTGCGGCCTGGTCGGGCGCTTCGACGTGCACCTGGAGCACATCCGCAACCTGATCGGCCTGAAGCGCGGCGCGCCCGGCTTTGCCACGCTGAACGCGCTGACGCTCGAAAAGCGCACGGTGTTCATTACCGACACCAACGTGAACGAAGACCCGAGCGCCGAGCTGCTGGCCAGCATCGCGATGATGGCCGCCGAGGAAGTGCGCCGCTTCGGCCTGCCGCCGAAGGTGGCCTTCCTGTCGCACTCGAACTACGGTACGTCGAGCCGCGCTTCGGCCCGCAAGATGCGCCTGGCGCGCGACCTGTTCTCGCAGATGGCACCCGACATCGAGTGCGATGGCGAAATGCACGGCGACTCGGCCCTGTCCGAAGAAGTGCGCCGCACCGCCCTGCCCGAAACCACGCTCACCGGCGAAGCCAACCTGCTGGTGTGCCCGAACCTGGATTCGGCGCACATTCTCTACAACGTGCTGAAGATGACGGGCGCCAACGGCATCACGGTCGGCCCCATCCTGCTCGGTGCGGCCGGCTCGGCCCACGTGCTCACGCCTACGTCGACCGTGCGGCGCGTCGTCAACATGACGGCGCTGGCCGTGGCCAACGCGACGACGGCGCTGAAGTAAGCCTGCTCTCGCATCAAGAAAAACGCCCCGCCGCGGTCATCGCAGCGGGGCGTTTTTCTTGCGGCCGCTCGCTCGAGTTCGACGCGAGCTATGTCCCGCACGATTGAATGGCGTCCATCGTTTGCATCCAGACAAACCCTTGCTCTGCGGTGTAATTGCATTGTTGACGAATCGAGTCGTGTACCCCTTCGCATCCCCGCCCGTTCCCCAAGACCTGATTCACGCAGCTTCATTCAGTATCCCGAAAGACGTTCGCTACCTGCAGCCTGAGCAGGCGTGACGGAATCCCTGCACCATGAATACCGCTCCCGCCTTCCTCACGCCCCATCACAACCTTTGGGTTGTCGCCGCCTCCCTGCTCCTGGCCACGCTCGCGTCCTATGTGGCACTGGACCTGTCACGCCGGGTCCGGCATGCAAGCGGGCGGCCGCACCTGCTGTGGTGGGGCATCGGGTCGCTGGCCATGGGCACCGGCATCTGGTCGATGCACTTCGTCGGGATGCTGGGGTTCTCGCTGCCGATCGCGCTCGGCTTTTCCGGCGCAATGACGCTGACTTCGTGGGTGGCCGGCGTCGCGGCATCGGGCATTGCGCTGTGGGTGGCCAGCGAAGCGAACTACAGCCTTCGGCGCATCGCCATCGCCTCCCTGGCCATGGCCACCGGCATCTGCGGCATGCACTACATCGGCATGGCCGCGCTGGACATGTCGCCGCCCATCGTCTGGCATGTGCCGACCGTGTGGTTGTCGCTGCTGATCGGCCTGGGCGCCTCGGCCGCGGCGCTGTTCATCTTCAAGTACCTCGGCGATGTCAACAACACCCATCGCGTGGCCTACCAGCTGCTGGCCGCCGTGATCATGGGCATTGCCATCTGCGGCATGCACTACACGGCCATGGCGGCAGCGAACTTCCCGGCAGATTCCGTGTGTCTCAGCGCCGATGCGCTGTACGGCACGGAGCTCACCGCCATCGTCGTTCTGGCGTCGGGCCTGCTGCTGCTGGGCACGCTCTTCACCTCGATCCTGGAGTCACGGCTGCAGCTGGTTGCCAGGCGCCTGTCGCGCTCGCTCGAGGAAACCAATGCCGAGCTCACGCAGGCCAACCGGGAACTGCAAAAACGCGCCTTCACCGATGCGTTGACAGGGCTGCCCAACCGGATTCTTTTCGAAGACCGGCTCAGGCACGCACTGCTGCGCATGGAGCGGGCCAACCAGCTCCAGGTGGAAGAGCGCATTGCCGTGCTCTTCGTCGACCTCGACGGCTTCAAGCCGATCAACGACTCCTTCGGCCATGCGGCCGGTGACCAGATCCTGCGCGCCGCCGCCGAGCGGCTTGCGCAAACCACGCGGGAAAGCGACACCGTGGCACGCATCGGGGGCGACGAGTTCCTGCTGCTGCTCGAAGGAGTGCGCGATCGCGCCGAATGCGCGCAGGCCGCCAACCGCGTGTTGCGCGCGCTCAGCGAGCCGTTCAGCGTGCTCGGCAAGCGGCTGCAGATTGCATGCTCGATCGGCATCGTGCTGCATCCCGAACAGGGCGATGCCGACAAGCTCGTGGCCAACGCCGATGCCGCCATGTACGAAGCCAAGCGCGCAGGCGGCGGCAACTACGTCATGTTCGAATCGCACATGGGCGCCGATGCCGCCAGGCAATTGCAGCTGCAAAGCGACCTGCGCCGGGCGGTCGAGCTCAAGCAGTTCGAGCTTTACTACCAACCCAAGATCAACGGCGTGGGCCACGCCATCAGCGGCGTGGAGGCACTGGTGCGCTGGAACCACCCGCAACAAGGCTTGATCGGTCCCAACGACTTCATCGGGTTGGCGGAACGGTTCGGGCTCATCGTGCGCCTGGGCGACTGGATTCTCGACGAAGCCTGCCGCCAGATCGCGCAATGGAAGGCGCAAGGCACGTGCATGAGCGTGGCGGTCAACCTCTCGGTCATGCAGCTGCGCGAGATCGATTTCGTCGCGCGCGTGGAGCAGGCGCTCGCAAGGCACGAGGTGCCCGCCTCCTTGCTGCTGTGCGAGATCACCGAGTCTGTCGCCATGGAGGACATCAAGGCCACCCAACGCACCTTCGAGGGGCTGGCGCGGGTCGGCGTGTTCCTGTCGATCGACGATTTCGGCACGGGCTATTCCAGCCTGAGTCATCTGCGCAAGCTGCCGGCGCGCCAGGTGAAGATCGATCGCAGCTTCGTGCAAGACCTCCAGACCAAGGACGACGCGCGTGCCGTGGTGGACGCCGTCATTCGCCTGGCGCATGCGCTGGGGTTGAACGTGGTTGCGGAGGGCGTGGAGAACGAGGCGCAGCGCGACATCCTGCTGGCCATGGGATGCGACGAACTGCAGGGCTTTCTCTTTTCGCGGCCCTTGCCCCCCAGTGACTTGCTCGCCTGGCATCTGCAAAGAGAGGGGACCTCGTCCATTTGAACGGGGTGGGCGACCCGTATTGGCTCGGCTTCGGTGCAAGCGCCCCTTGAAACCGAAGGGATTTCCCGCGAACGGTGCAAATTTCAGAGGCGACGCACCGCGCTGATTCACAGGAAGGGTTCGCACCAATCACGTGCGGGCACCGTTTTTGCTTGAATGCCGAAGCATTCACATTCCCGGAACCTTCATGAACAAGCGTCACCTGCTCCAGTCCTTCCTCGCCGCTTCCGCCCTCAGCTTCGGCCTTTCATCGGCCTTTGCCCAGAGCCCGACGCCGATCAAGTTCCAGCTCGACTGGCGCTTCGAAGGACCGGCCGCGCTGTTCCTTCACCCCGCCGCCAAGGGCTACTTCAAGTCGGCCGGGCTGGACGTGACCATCGATGCCGGCAATGGCTCGGGCGGCACCGTCACGCGGGTGGCCTCGGGCGCCTACGAAATGGGTTTTGCCGACCTCGCGGCGCTGATGGAATTCCACGCCAACAACCCCGACAGCCCGAACAAGCCGGTCGCGGTGATGATGGTCTACAACAACACGCCGGCCTCGGTCATGGCGCTCAAGAAGAGCGGCATCACCAAGCCCGCGGACCTCACGGGCAAGAAGCTCGGCGCGCCGGTGTTCGACGCCGGCCGCCGCGCGTTCCCGATCTTTGCGAAGGCCAACAACATCGGCGCCGTCAACTGGACCGCCATGGACCCGACGCTGCGCGAAACCATGCTGATGCGCGGCGACATCGACGCCATTACCGGCTTCACCTTCACGTCGCTGCTCAACCTGGAAGCACGCGGCGCCAAGACGGCCGACGTGGTGATCCTTCCCTACCCCGACTACGGCGTAAAGCTCTACGGCAACGTGATCATCGCGTCGCCCAAGCTCATCAAGGAGAACCCCGAGGCGGTGAAGAAATTCCTCTCGGCCTTTGCCAAGGGCGCGAAGGAAGTCATCGCCAATCCGGCGGTGGGCATCGAATCGGTGAAGGCCCGCGACGGCATCATCGACAGCAAGCTCGAAACGCGCCGCCTGCAACTGGCCATCGACACCGTCATCAACAGCGCCGACGCACGCAGCGAAGGCTTCGGCGCGGTCAACGCCGGCCGCATGGCGCTGATGGCCTCGCAGGTGTCGGATGCGTTCAACACCAAGACCCGCGTGAGCCCCGATGCCGTGTGGACGGCCGCGCTGCTGCCGCCCGCTGCTGAACTCGGCTCGGTCCTGCGCAAGTGATGCAGGCCGACGCACCGGACACCGCCGCCGCGGCCGCCCCCTTCGTCGACTTCCAGGACGTCTGGCTCGCCTACAACGAGGAGTTGCTGCGCGAGAACCACTTCGCGGTCGAGGCCATCGACCTGAAGGTCAAGCGCGGGGAATTCATTGCCATCGTCGGGCCTTCGGGCTGCGGCAAGTCGACCTTCATGAAGCTCACCACGGGCCTGAAGATGCCCTCGATGGGCAAGATCCGCATCGACGGCGCGCCCGTGACCGGGCCGCTGAAGATCTCGGGCATGGCCTTCCAGGCGCCGTCGCTGCTGCCGTGGCGCACCACGGTCGACAACGTGCTGCTGCCGCTTGAGATCGTCGAGCCCTATCGCTCGAACTTCAAGGCCAAGCGCAAGGAGTACGTCGAGCGCGCACGCAAGCTGTTGCAGAAGGTGGGCCTTGCGGGCTACGAAGACAAGTTTCCGTGGCAGCTGTCGGGCGGCATGCAGCAGCGCGCCAGCATTTGCCGCGCGCTGATCCACGAGCCCAAGATGCTGCTGCTCGACGAGCCCTTCGGCGCGCTCGATGCGTTCACGCGCGAAGAGCTGTGGTGCATCTTGCGCGACCTCTGGACCGAGCAGCAGTTCAACGTGATCCTGGTGACGCACGACCTGCGCGAATCGGTGTTCCTGGCCGACACGGTGTACGTGATGAGCAAGAGCCCGGGGCGCTTCGTGGTCAAGCGCGAGATCGAGCTGCCGCGTCCGCGCGAGCTGGAGCTGACCTACACCAAGGAGTTCACCGACATCGTTCTTGAACTGCGCGGGCACATCGGAGCCATCCGTAACACGGGCATCGGCACGGCGCAGACAGCGGCCGCCGCTGCGTCCCACTGAGCGGAGCGCACCCATGAAAAACACCAAGCAAATCGAACGCTGGTCGCCGTGGCTGCTGCTGGTCGCGGTTCTCATCCTGTGGCAAGTGGTCTGCGCGGGCTTCCAGGTCTCGGACTTCATTTTCCCGAGCCCCTGGCGCATCTGGACGCAGTTCTGGGAATACAAGGAAATCATCGCGGGCCATGCATGGCGCACCTTCTGGGTCACGATGGCGGGCTTCGGCCTGGCGATCGTGGTGGGCGTGCTGATGGGCTTCGTCATCGGCAGCTCGCGCATTGCCTATGCGGCCATCTACCCGCTCATGACGGCCTTCAACGCGCTGCCCAAGGCGGCCTTCGTGCCCATCCTGGTGGTGTGGTTCGGCATCGGCGTGGGGCCGGCGATTCTCACGGCCTTCCTGATCAGCTTCTTCCCGATCATGGTCAACATCGCGACCGGCCTGGCCACGCTGGAGCCCGAGCTGGAAGACGTGCTGCGCGTGCTCGGCGCCAAGCGTTGGGACGTGCTCATGAAGATCGGCCTGCCGCGCTCCATGCCCTACTTCTTCGGCTCGCTGAAGGTGGCCATCACGCTGGCCTTCGTCGGCACCACGGTGAGCGAGATGACGGCGGCCAACGAAGGCATCGGCTACCTGCTGATCTCGGCCGGCTCGGCCATGCAGATGGGCCTGGCCTTCGCGGGCCTGATGGTGGTGGGCGCGATGGCCATGCTGATGTATGAGCTGTTCAGCGTGATCGAAAAGCACACCACCGGCTGGGCGCATCGCGGCTCGCAGAACCAATAATGCGCGGATGACCAACGACCAGATCATTCGCGCGCTGCGGCGCGCCGACGAGGTGGCCCGCCGTGCGATGGCGATGGGCCGCCACCCCTTCGGCGCGGTGCTCGTCGCGCCCGACGGCGAGACCATCCTGGCCGAGCAGGGCAACATCGACACGGTGCACCACGCCGAGGCCACGCTGGCGCGCCACGCCGCGCAGAACTGGCCGGCCGAGTACCTGTGGCAATGCACGCTGGTCACCACCTTCGAGCCCTGCGCCATGTGCGCGGGCACCAGCTACTGGGCGAACATCGGCCGCATCGTCTACGGCGCGGAAGAAACGGCGCTGCTCGCGCTCACGGGCGACCACCCCGAGAACCCCACGCTGAGCCTGCCCTGCCGCGAGGTGTTCGCGCGCGGGCAGAAGAAGATCGAGGTGATCGGCCCGGTGCCCGAGGTGGCGCAAGAAATGATCGCCACGCACCGCGGCTTCTGGGAATCGCGCGGGCACTGAGCAAGCGGCCCGCCGGCACACGCGCGCCTTGCGGCGCGTGTGTGCGTACAGCTCAACTGCCGCAGCTGTTCGAAGCGTCGACCGCCTGGTTGCGCATGTCGAACCATTGCTTCGCGGCATCGGGAACGCCCTTGCCCGACGCGTCGTTCATGGCGCTGACCAGGGTGCGCGTGCCGCCGATCAGCCTGTCGATCTTGTCCTTGTACATCGCGCACACGGGGTCCCATGCGGGCGCCGCCTTCGGGTCCTTGCGCAGCGTGCCCAGCTCGGTGTTGGCGGCGCTCACGGCCTGCAGCGCGGCATCGACGGCGGGCACGTTCTGCTTGTCGTCGAGCGCCTGCCTGACGGCGGTGCCGAGCTTGCGGGTTTCGAGCGACACCTTCAGCTTGTGAAAGCCCACGGTGCCGGGCTTGAGGGTTGCAAGCTCCGCCTCGTCGCGCTTGAGCGTCTGCGCCGACAAGGCCGTGCCGAAGGCCGCGGTGGCCTTGTTGGCAGCAACCAGCGCCGCCACCAGCGGTGCATCCATCTGCCGTGCCTTGACGCCCTTGTCGCTCAGGAATTCCTTGGTGCTTTCGTAAGTGCGGGCTTCCTTGATCAGCGGGTTGACCGCTTCGAGCGCAGCCTTGAGCGCCTTGCCCGGCTCGTCGAGCTCGGGCAATGGTTGCGTCATGGCCATGGCCTTGTCGAATGCGCGCAGGGCGTCGTCGACGTCACCACCGCCGAAGCTGTAGCTGTCGAGCGCTGCGCCGGCCTTGGCGATCTTCGGATTGGCACGCTGGTACTCGTGCAGGATCTTGCCGAAGCTGTGCCACTGCAGCAGCTTGTTGTAGGCCACGACGTAGGCGTTGAGCTTTTCGGCCTGCTGCTTTTCGGGCACCACGAGGCCGGCCGGAGCAGACGACGCAGATGATGCAGACGCCGCAGGGGCTTCGGGCTTGCATCCGGCCAACACGACGGCCAACGGCAAGGCCAGAACGGAAACAACGCGGGCGGCGTTGCGCGAACCAAATGCTGACATGCGGGTTCCTCCTGAATATATGAATCCGCTGACTCTATAGCGCGAGGACCGCCGGGGCCTTCAGGTTCGTGTGCTAAGGCTCTCCGGTGCGGCCGCGCTTTGCGGTGAATCGAGCAGCAGCGAAGCCTCGTCGCGCCAGTAGGCCACGGCGGCCAGCCAGCCTTCCCACACGCAGCCATTGCAGCCGCGACCACAGCAGGTGGTGGGCTCCGGCGGTGGTGCGCGCAAGACGGCCTGCTGCGCGGAAGCTTCGGATTGGATGCGCGCGATCAGCACCTGGGCGCTGGCAAGGTCGATCGGCAGGGGAAGGTCGAGGTCGGCGAAGGGCATGGGCAACACCCGATTGTCGGTGCTTCAGCAGCCCTTCAGGGACGGTGCTGCAGGCTCGCACAGAATGCGTGGCGATGGCCCTTTCCGTCGCCACCTCTTTCTCTTCGCCCTCCCTCGCAACGACGCATGGCGCGTGGCGCATCGCGCATGTCGACCTGCTGCGCGGCCTGCTCGCGGTGCTCGTCGTTCTGCTGCACGCGAACCTGCGCATTCCGTTCGGGCCGCCGGAGCTGGCGCAAGCCCTCGGGCCACGGCTCACGGGCATCCTGTTTCGCAGCGGCTACTACGCGGTGATCGTGTTCTTCGTGGTTTCGGGCTACCTGATCACGAGCGCATCGATCCGGCGCTGGGGCGATCTTTCGAAGCTGCGGCCGCGCGCCTTCTATCGCCTGCGCGCCGCGCGCATCCTGCCGACCCTGCTCCTGCTGCTGGCGGTGCTGAGCGTGCTGCACCTGGCAGGCAGCGCATGGTTCGCGCTGAACACGGGCAAGGTGTCGCTCTGGCGCGCGCTGCTCGCCGCGCTCGGCCTGCACCTGAACTGGCTGGAGGCGCAGGTCGGCTACCTGCCGGGGCCGTGGGGCGTGCTGTGGTCGCTGTCGGTGGAAGAGGCCTTCTACCTGGCCTTTCCCTTGCTCTGCGTGCTGAGCGGCAGCGAGCGCCGGCTGCGCCTGCTGCTGCTCGTGCCCATCGTGCTCGGGCCGCTCGCGCGCAGCGTTTTCAGCGACAACGAGCTGTGGCAGGACCATTCGTACCTGTCGGGCATGGACGGCATCGCCTTCGGCTGCCTCGCGGCGCTGCTCGCGCACCGCGTGCCGAAACCACCGTCGCTCGCCGTGCAGCGGCTCGTGTTGCTCACGGGCCTGGTGCTGAGCATCACGGTCTTCTGCTTTCGCAAGGAAGTCTTCCAGCTCGGGCTGACGCGCTTCGGCCTGCAGGTGACGCTGCTGGAACTGGGCATCGCGTTGCTGCTGGTGGCCACGCACTGGCGCCCATGGACGTGGTGCGCAGGCAAGGCCGCCGCGCCGCTGCGCTGGTTCGGGCGCAACAGCTACGAGGTGTACCTCACGCACATGTTCGTGGTGATTCCCGGTGCATGGCTCTACCAGCAGGCCGGCGCGCCGGCGGCGTGGATCCCGCTGTGGTTCGTGGCGGTGGTCACGGCCTCGGGCCTGCTGGGACAAGCCGTGGCGCGGTGGTTTTCCGAACCAATGAACCGAGCGTTCGGTCGTCGAGGTTGAGTTCGAGCCGCATCTTCGCGCCGCCCGATTCGCTCGAGCCGATGGTCAGTTGCCCGCCATGCAGCCGCGCCACTTCGGCCACCAGGTGCAGCCCGAGCCCTGCGCCACGGCCGCGCGGCACCAGCCGGTGGAACGGCGCCACCACGCGCTCGCGGTCGGCCTCGGGAATGCCGGGGCCGGAGTCGAGCACTTCGATGCACGAGGGCTCGCTCAGCCGCACCTGGATGTCGCAGCCCTGCCCGCCATGCTCGATGGCGTTCTGGATCAGGTTGGCCAGCGCGCGTTCGAGCGAGGGCGCGTCGCCGCGCGCCATCAGCGTCCGCGGCGCATCGACCGACAGCGTGCAGCGGTTCATGATCGCCAGCGGTGCGATGTCGGCCGCCGCGCGCTCGCACAGTGCCTTCAGGTCCACCTGCTGGTCGTGCGAGGCGATGTGGTCCAGCCGCTGCAGGTCGAGCAGTTGCTCGGCCAGCGTGGCGAGCCGCGCCGAGGCCTGCATCAGGTTCACCTTGACCGGGCCGCTCGGCAGCCCGTCAAGGTGAATCTGCAGCGTGGTGATCGGCGTGCGCAACTCGTGCGCCGCATCGGCAAGAAAGCGCTCCTGCCGGTCGTAGCCTTCGTTGAGCCGGTCGAAAGCGCGGTTGACCGCATTGACCAGCGGCCGGATTTCGCTGGCCACGTTGTCCAGCGGCAGGCGCGTGGTGCGCTCGTGCACGTCGATGCTTTCGGCATGCTCGGCGGTGGCCACCACGCCGCGCAGGCCGCGCTTCACCACGAAGGGCGTCGCCAGGATCACGCCCAGGCTGGTCAGCAGCGCCATCGGCGCGACCAGGAACAGGAACACGATGCCCGTGCCCTTGAGCGTGTTCTTGACCGTCAGCGGGCCGCCGGTCTGCACCATCACGTTGACCGGGCCCGCGCTGCTCTGCACGCGCTCGAAGCGGGCCTTGGGCTGCGTGTTGTCAGCCGATGGCTCGATGCCCATGCGCTCCATGCCGTCGAATGCGGACAGGAGCGCGAGGTACCTCGGCGGCACCTCGCCTTCGCGGATTTCACCGCCCTTGTCATCGCGGGCGATGAACCAGAAGGGCGGATCGGCTTTCTGCAGGCGCTGCAACTCGGGCGTCGGTGCCATGACGAGCTTGCCCTGCGCATCGCGGGCCAGCGCCCGCTGGACCACCCCGATGGTCTCCTGCCCGGTTTCGTCGGCCACACGGCCCAGCATCCAGGCCAGGCCGAGGAAGCCGCCCAACACCAGCGAACCGACCACCACCTGCAACAGGATCAGGCTCCAGATCAGCCGCCACCGCAGCGAGAGCAGGCTCATCATGGGGAAGACGACGCGGCGCAGATCAGGTAGCCGACACCGCGTATCGCGTGGATCTCGACCTGCGCGCCGGCCTTGTCGAGCTTGGAGCGCAGCCGCGACACGTGCGTGTCGAGCGCGTTCGACTGGATGTCGTCCTTGTGGCCGTACACGCGGTCTTGCAGGGCTTCGCGCAGCACGGTGCGGCCCCGGTGTTCGAGCAGCGTCTCGAGCACCAGCAGCTCGCGGCGCGGCAGCGTGAAGCTGGCCTCGCCCACGTGGGCCTGCCGCGCGTGGTGGTCGAAGCGCAGCTGGCCCAGCGTCATGACGAAGTTGGCGCGCACGGCCGGGCGCCGCGCCAATGCGCGCACGCGCGCCATCAGCTCGTCCATCGAAAAGGGCTTGGCCAGGTAGTCGTCGGCGCCGCCGTCGAGGCTGAGCACGCGCTCGGCCACGTCGGTCATGGCGGTGAGCACCAGCACCGCGGTGGCAATGCCGTTCTGGGCCAGGAAAGACACGAGCGAAAGGCCATCGCCGTCGGGCAGGCCGCGGTCGAGCACGATCACGTCGTGCTGCGCGCCGAGCACGGCCTCTTCGGCTTCGCGCAGCGAGCCCGCCACATCGACCACCGCCTGGTTCTGACGCAGCGCCGACGCCAGGGCTTGCGCCAGATCGACTTCATCTTCTACAAGCAGGATTCTCATGAGGGAGGGTGACGCACGGGTTGCCGAAAAAATGAGCGGGCCATTCTAGGAGAGCGCTCCCTGGCAAAGGCGCAATGTTCGCGCAATGCACGTGCCTAAGCTGTGGCGTTCCGCCGCTCCTTTCAGAAACAGCACCGGTGTCTTCCCGCCCCGCGAGCCCCTCTTCCCCCATGTCCTCCATGCGCTCCGCGAGCGCCATGCCTTCAATGCCCTGGTACACCGCGCTCGGCCACCGCATCGCCGCGCTCTGGTTGCTCAAGATGGTCGGCACCACGCTCGGCATCTCCGGCTTTTTCTTTTTGTACTTCTGGGTCATGCACAACCCGCCGTCGGAACCGACGGTGATGCCGCTCACCCTGCTCGACCACTGGATCGGCGTGAGCGACGAGGCAATGCTGCTGTACGGCTCGCTGTGGTTCTACATCTCGCTGGCGCCGGCACTGGCGAAAGACAAGGCGGAACTGTGGGCCTGCGCGCGCGACGCCGCCATCATGGCGGCCATCGGCCTGGCGGTGTTCTGGCTCTTTCCGACCACGGTGCCGGTGTTCGCGGTCGACTGGTCGCAATACCCGGCGCTGCAGTTCCTCAAAGCCACCGACGTGGGCGGCAACGCGTTTCCGTCGTTGCACGTGGCGTTCGCGGTGCTTACCGCGGTGCTGCTGGGGCGCCAGTTGCGCAGCGTCGAGGCGCCGGCCTGGACGCACGCGCTGAACGTGCTGTGGTCGCTGGGCATCGTCTACTCGACGCTGGCCACGCGGCAGCACGTGCTGATCGACGTGCTCGGCGGCATGCTGCTCGCAGGCATCGTCAGCTGGGCCGGAACGCCGCGCGGGCGCCTGGTGCTGACCGAAGCCTGAGCCGCCGAGCCCGCCGCGGCAGGCTACTGCCCGCTCACCAGAAGATCCAGAGCGCGAGGCCGCCGAAGATGGCCCACTTCACAAGGTAGTACACGCGCTTGTCCCAGGCCTTCAGGCGCTTGCCGACCACGCGGATCTGGTAGATGTACTTGAACGCGCGGTTGATGCCGCCCGTCTTGTCGCCGGCATCGTTGGGCGATGCGGCGGCGGCCAGCAGGTTCTTTGCGAACCAGCGGTTCACCGCGCTGGCCCAGCGGTATTTCAGCGGGCGCTCGATGTCGCAGAAAAGAATCACGCGGTCGTGGTCGGTGGTGTTCTCGGCGTAGTGGATGAAGGTCTCGTCGAACACCACGGCCTCGCCGTCGCGCCAGTGGTAGCGCTGGCCGTCCACGTCGATGTAGCAGCCTTCCACGCCCGGCGTCCACAGGCCAAGGTGGTAGCGCAGCGAGCCGGCGAACGGGTCGCGGTGGCGCACCAGCCGGCTGCCGGGCGGCAGCTCGGCGAACATGGCGGCCTTGATGGTGCCGATGCCCTTGAGCAGTTCGGTGGTGCGCGGGCACAGCACGGCGGCCGAGGGGTGCGCCTCGTCGTACCACTTCAGGTAGAAGCGCTTCCAGCCGCTCTTGAAGAACGAGTTGAAGCCCACGTCGTTGAACTGGCTCGACGCCTTGATGCTGCCGCCGTTGCGCATGGCCAGCGCTTCCTCGCGGATGACTTCCCAGTTTTCTTCGAGGATGCGCATTTCGGGGAACTGCGCGGGCGACAGGTACGGCGTACCCGGCACCTTCGAGAAAAGGTACATGAAGACGTTCAGCGGGGCCAGGAAGGTCGAGTGGTCAGAGAGCTGCCTGAAGAACTTGTGCCGGACCTGGCCGCGGAAGTGAACGTAAAGCGCGCTGAGCGCGAAGATAGCAAGAATGACCCACTTCATTTTTGAAAGTGTCCTGTAGAGCGCACCGGCTAGTGTAAATCGCGGCCCCGAAACCGGCCCGGCCAAGCCCTTTGGCCGCGTCCGGGGCGGGTTGTTTCAGCTGCAGAGCATGGGCTGGGGCGTGTCGGCCACGGCCAGCGGCAGCCGCACGGTGGCCAGCAGGCCGCCGCCCGGGGCTTCGCCCAGCACCACCTCGCCGCCGTGCTTGTCGACCACCGACTTGACGATCGCCAGCCCCAGGCCGCTGCCGCTCTGGCTCTGGTCGGGGTTGCGAAAGAACCGGTCGAACACCCGCTCGCGCAGCGCGGCCGGAATGCCCGGCCCCTGGTCGGCCACGGTCAGCAGGGCCAGTTGCCCCGCATGGGCCACGTGCACCATGACCGTGGCGCCCGGCGGGCTGTACTTGATGGCGTTGTTGATGAGGTTGTCGATCATCGAGACCAGGCTTTCGCGCTCGCCCAGCACCGGCACGCGCTCGTCGCTCACCAGTTCCAGCTCGACGCCGCGGGCACTGGCCAGCCCTTCGATCATCGCCAGCCGGTCTTGCACCAGCGCATCGAGCGACAGCATGACGGGCAAGGCGTTGTCGGACACCGCGTCGCTGCGCATGAGCTGCAGCAGCTGGCCCACCAGCCGCGCCGCGCGGTCGTTGCTGCGCAGCAGGTTGCCCATCAGCTCGCGCTGGCCTTCGTCGGTGCTCTGCTCTTTCAGTGCTTCGACGTTCACGCGCATGGCGGCCAGCGGCGTGCGCAGTTCGTGCGCCGCATCGGCGATCAGGCTGCGCTCGCGCGAGGTGCTGTCGCGCACGCGCTGCAGCAGGCTGTTGATGCTCTGCACCAGCGGCTGCAGTTCCTTGTGCGGCGGGGCGTAAGACAGCGGCGTCAGGTCGGCCGGGCCGCGCTCGGAGGTTTCCTTGCTCACCTGGCGCCACGGGCGCAGCGCCAGCCGCACCGACAGCCAGGCCGGGAAAATCAGGAAAGGCAGGCTGATCACCAGCGGCAGCAGGTAGAAGCCGCGGTACATGACGGTGACCGTCAGCCGCCAGATGCTGGGCTCCGCGAGCATCACGCTGGTGTCCGAGTTGGGAGACGCCAGCGTGCGCGCGCGCCACTCGCGCCCGCCTGCCTTGACCGCTTCTATGAGGTTCGGCGCCGAATTCAGAATCACGGGCACGGCGGCCGTCGAGCGGTAGATCAGCTTGCCGCGCTGCCACACCTGCATCACCGGCGAGGTGTCGGATGCGGCGTCGCCGTCGCCCACGGTTTCGAGCAGTGCGGCATCGAAGGCGGCCAGCGTTTCCTGCTGCTTGTCGGGCTTGTCGGCCAGGTTCTGCGCGATCGCGGTGACGGTCTGGAAGATCTTGTCGTACTTCAGCAGCTCGGGGTCTTCGTACGAGTCGTACAGCAGCACCGCGATGGCCATGGTCCACAGCAAGGCGACCACGCCCATCTGCGCCAGCAGCAGGCGCCGCATCAGGGAAGGTTGTTTCCAGATCTTCCAGCGCTGCGCCAGCGCCTGCATCATTTGGGGTTGCTCCGCACCAGCGATTGCACGTCGATCACATAACCGATGCCGCGCACAGTGCGGATGTAGCCCTGGCCGATCTTGCGGCGCAAGTTGGAGATATGCACTTCCAGCGAGTTGCTGCCGTTGGCCTGGCCGCCGGGCAGCACCTGCTCTTCCATCACGCGGCGCGTGACCACGCGGCCGGTGCGCTTGAGCAGCAGCGCGAGCAGGTCGAATTCGCAGCGCGACAGTTCCACCGGCTCGCCATCGACGATCACGCCGCGCGTGGGCTCGTGCAGCGCCAGGCCGCGCATGCGGATGGTCTCGTCGTTGAAGCCGTAGCTGCGGCGGGCCAGCGCCCGCACGCGCGACAGCAGTTCGGCCAGCGCGAAGGGCTTGACCAGGTAGTCGTCGGCGCCGTCGTCCAGGCTGCGCAGGCGGTCGTTCAGCGCGTCGCGCGCGCTGAGCACCAGCACCGGAAGAATCTGGCGGTCGCGGCGCAGGCGGAACAGCAGGTCCAGGCCATCGCCGTCGGGCAGGCCCAGGTCGAGCAGCACCATGTCGAAGGTGCCGCCGTCGAGGGTGCGCAGGGCGTCGTCCAGGCGCCGAACCCACACCACGTCCATGCCTTGGTTGGCCAGCGCAATGCGCACGCCATTGCCGAGATCAAGGTCGTCCTCAACAAGCAAAAGATTCATGGGTCTCCACGCGAACTCGCCCGATTTTCGGGATAAGGCCGAAGTATCTGCCAATGGCCAGCTACGCACTTCAGGAAATCTTCATGAATCCCGCAGCGGCCCTTCAGGTACGAAAACGACACTGGAACTCCCCCTTGCACAAGGAGCTTCCACGTGAATCGACCCCCTGCCCTGCCCTTGCGGCCGACCCGGTTTCAGCCACGGCGCAGAGACATCCTGCGCGGCCTGGCCGCCTGGCCACCGGCCTTGGCGCTTGCCGGCACCGCGGGGCTCTCGGCCTGCGGCGGCAGCAGCGGCGGTCCGCGGATCGCCACGGGCACCGGTGCCGGCACCGGCCCGGTGTCGGTCACCGACCGCCGCGTGAAAGTGTCGACCGCGCCCGACGTCTCGCTGCAGGTGCGCGACTGGCAGCGCCCCGGCAACAGCGGGCCGACCATCGTGCTGCTGGCGGGCCTGGGCGGCAACGCGCGCTGCTTCGACAGCCTGGCGCCGGCGCTGGCCTCGCGCTCCCGCGTGGTGGCGGTCAGCCGTCGCGGCTACGGCCTGTCCGACAAGCCCCTGCCCGTGAAAACGGCCACCCAGTACTACGACGTGGAAACGCTCACTTCGGACCTGAAGGCCGTGCTCGACGAACTGGGCCTGCTGCGCGTGGTGCTCGGCGGCCATTCGATCGCGGGCAACGAGGTGACGCGCTTCGCGGGGCGCCACCCCGAGCGGGTGCAGGGGCTCATCTACCTGGACACCAGCTTCGACTACACCGTCAACGCCGACTCGGGCGGCGAAGAACCGCCGCTCAACCGCCGGCTCGACGAACCCAGGCCCACGGCCAACGACAGCCGCTCGCTGCAGGCCGCCATTGCCTTCAACCGGCGCAAGACAAAGAACTGGTGGCCCGCGCTCGAAGCCAACCTGCTCGATGCGGTCGACGTGCGGCCCGACGGCAGCGTGCGCATGAACACCCCCGAAGCCATCGACACCGCGGTGGACACGGCCGCCCACAACCACTCGCCGGACTACAAGGCGGTGCGCGCGCCCTCGCTGGTGGTAACCGCCCTGCCCTCGGACAACCGCGACCTGTTTCCCTGGCTCGAATTGCCGCTCGATGCGAAGACCGAGAAAGACGCGGCAAACTACCTGCGCATCTTCCGGCACGTGCGCATTTCGGATTCGAACCGCCTGGTGGCCGCGCTGAATACGCCGAACCGGCTGACGCTCGACAACTGCGGCCACACCGACTTCTACCTGGAGCGCGAGGCCGAGGTGCTGCGGGCCATCCAGTTCATGACATGGGCATGAACTTGAAGCCCGCGCTCGCCGGTGCCGGCGCTTTCCTGTTGTCTACTGGCGCAGCAGCTTGATCAGCGCCGCCAGTTCCTCGCCACCGAGCCCCGCCGCGTCGGCCCGCTTGAAAAGGCCCGCCGCGAAGACCGGGAACTCGGTGTTGATGCCCGTCTCTTGCGCCGTCTGCAGGATGCGTTGCGTTGCCTCGACCGAAATGCGCATCGGGCTCTGCGAGACCGTGAAGTCGCCCGACTGGATGACGGAGCCTTCGTGCTGAAGAAAAGCCGCGAAGGTCGGCATGATGCCCGCCACGATGCGGCCGAACTCGGCCACGTCGAAGCCCTCGTGCTCGGCAATGCGCGCGCCATGCAGAAAGCCGAGCATGGTGCCGTAGATGCTCGACAGCGTGGCCAGGTCCATGGCCGCCGCCGCGCTGGCCTTTTCGCCCAGGTAGACGATGCCGCCGGCCAGCGCCTTCAGCAGCGGCTCGGCCTCGTCGAATGCGGCTTGCGCGCCCGACACCAGCAGCGGCGTGTCGGGCCGGCCCATCTGGTCGGGCGCGGCCTGGATCGCGCCTTCGACATACGCGGCGCCATGCCTGTGCGCAAAGGCCTCGGCCTCGCGCGCGTCTTTCGGGCTGCCCGTGGTCAGCTGCACCAGCAGCCGGCCGTCCAGGGCGGCCGCGGCGCCTTCGGTCGCGAAGATGGCGTCGGCGGCGCGGTAGTCGTAGACGCACATCACGGCCACGCGGCTGGCGCGCAGCGCCTCGGCCGCGCTGCGCGCCAGCACGGCACCCTTGGCCACCAGCGCGCCGGCCTTGTCGGCCGTGCGGTTCCACAGCGTGACCTTGTAGCCCTGCGCCAGGTAGAGCTGCGCGATGGCCAGGCCCATCGAACCCAGGCCCAGAACGGAAACTTCCTTGTTGTTGCTCATGTCGATTTGTTCGCAAGTTGTGTTGGTGGCCGCATCGTAGAAATCTCTCTCCCCAACGGTCAAGTACCTACAATAAAGTAAGGTACTTACCAAAACGTCAGTAATGGAAGCCACATGAAGTCCAAAAAGCCCTACAACTGCGGCATCGGCCCCGCATTCGACGTCATCGGCGGCAAGTGGAAAGCGGTCATCCTCTGGGAGCTGCACGCACAGCCCCGCCGCTTCGGCGAGCTCAAGCGGCTGGTGCCGGGCATCAGCGAAAAAATGCTGATCCAGCAGTTGCGCGAGCTCGAAACCGACGGCATCGTGCACCGCGAGGTGTTCCACGAAGTGCCGCCCCGCGTCGAGTACTCCGAGACCAAGCTGGGCACCACGCTCAACGCGGCGCTCGGCCCGCTGGCCGATTGGGGCGACCGCTACGCCAAGCGCGTGGAGGCCGCGCGCAAGAAGGCCGAAGCGGCGTAGGGCACCGCATGCCGCCGCTGAAGATGTCGTCGGCCGCGCTCTTCGCGGCCCTGCAGCTGTCGGCGAGCCTGGGCCTTGGCTTGGCGCATGCCCAGCCGGCCTGCGCGCCCTCGCCCGTCTACGCCGACCCGCCGATGCGCTCGGCACCCCAGGCGGTCTGGCAGAAAGACTTCAGCCGCCCCATCGGCGGCGAGCTTTCGGCCGAGCTGCAAAAAGCCCTGGGCGACGCGCTCGACAAGATGCTGCAGCACGTGCCCGCCGCCAGCGTGGCGGTCGCCATTCCGGGCGAAGGCATGTGGTCGGCCACGCGCGGGCTGGCCAACAAGGCCACGTCCACGCCCGTCACCGCGGACCAGCCCTTCCAGGTCGCAAGCACGACCAAGACCTTCACCGCCGCCGTCGTGCTGCAGCTCATCGGCGAAGGCAAGCTGAAGCCCGGCGACACCATCGAACGGTGGTTTCCCGATGCGCCGAATGCACGGCTCATCACCATCGAGCAATTGCTGCGGCACACCAGCGGGCTGGTGAGCTTTAACGCGCTGCCTTCGTTCGGCACGGCCTACCGCTCGCCCGCCGAAGCCATCGCGCTCGGCACCGCGCAGCGGCCGCAGTTCTGCCCCGGCACCGGCTGGAGCTATACCAACACCGGCTACGCCATGCTGGGCCTGATCGTCGAGAAGACCGAGGGCATGCCGCTGTCGGATGTGCTGGCCAGGCGGCTGCTCAAGCCCCTGTCGCTCGCGCACACGGCGATGCGCCAGCCCGGCGTCGCGCTGCCGGTGGTGGCGGGCCATGCGGGCGGCCGGCCGGTCGATGCGCCGGACCAGTACGCCACGCCCTATGCGGCCGGCGCGCTGGCCTCCACTGCCAGCGACCTCGTGCTTTTCTGGCACGCGCTGCTGGCCGGCAAGGTGCTGCCCGACGCCACGGTGCACCGCATGTTCACCGACATGCCACCGATGCTCGGCCCCTATGCGGGAAGCAACGCCTTCTACGGCATGGGCGTGCAGATGTACGACGTGCCCGACGGCCCCGGCCTCATGCTCGGCCACAGCGGCGGCATCGAGGGCTTCACCAGCATCGTGGCCTACGTGCCGGCCGACGACGTGTACATCGCCGTGTCGTTCAACGAGAGGAACGTGGCGGCGGAAGCAGGGCTGTGGGCGCTGCTGCGCGCCCTGCGCGCGTACCGCGTGCTGCGCTGACCGAACTCAGACACCGGTCAGTCGGCCCAGCCGGTCTCGATCTCGGTCTTCACCTCGGTCATGAGCTTGTGGATGGGGCACTTGCCCGCCACGCGCAGCAACTCGTCGCGCTGCGCTTCGGTCAGGTCGCCCGTCAGGCGCAGGCCCGACTTCAGGCGGTAGACGCCCTTGCGCTCTTCGCTGTCGTCGCGGTCGACCAGCACCTCGATGTCTTCCACCGGAATGCCTTTGCGGCGCGCGTAGATCAGCACGGTGAGCGCCTTGCAGGCGGCCAGTGAGGCGTCGTACAGGTCGTGCGGCGTCGGGCCGCCGTCGCTGCCGCCGCCGGCCGGCGAGGCATCGACCGGGATCTCGTGGCCGCGGATCTTGAGAATGTGGCGCGTGCCGGTCGTGCCGTCGCGGTGAATCGAAATGCTCATGCCGGTGTCCTTGTCGAAGCGGAGTTGGATGCTGATGGTGAAGAAGAAGGCGCGCCCAGGTCCTTCACGTACAGGATGGTCGTGAAGCCGCTGTGCCATTCAAGGTCGGGGTAGCGGCCGGCCTCGCGGTAGCCCAGCGCCAGGTAGAAGCCCTGGCTGCCTTCGTTGAAGGTGTCGGTTTCGAGCCGCGCCACCTCGATACCCGCGGCGCGCATGCCGTTTTCGGCAAAGGCCATCAGCGCACGGGCGATGCCCTTGCGCTGCTGAGCGGCGGGCACGTGCAGCGCATGCACGAAGTCGTCTTCCCAATGCACCATGCCCACCACGTCGCCGTCGATTTCGGCCACGAAGAAAGCCGGGCCCATCTGGTCGATGTAGCCCAGCGGCTCCGCGCTGTCGCGGTAGGCCTGCAGCGCCTCGGGCGTGAGCTGCGGCTGCCACGTGCTCGCGAAGGTGTCGTCGAGGATGGCCTTGACGGCGTCGAAATCGGCGAGCTGCCAGGGGCGGATGACGATGGCATTGGCGGTGGCGCTTGCGGTGGAGTTTGCGGTGTCTTGCATGCGCCGGAGATGGTAGCCGCCGGGCACATGGGATGTCAGCGGTCGACCGCGAGCATCAGCGTTTCCTTGATCTCTTCCATGACCACGTAGCTGTGCGACTCGGCCGCCACCGGCAACTTTTTGAGAATGTCGCCCAGCAGGTGCCGGTACTCGCTCATGCCGCTGAGGCGCGCCTTCACCAGGTAGTCGAAGCTGCCCGATACCAGGTGGCATTCGAGCACCTCGGGCATGTGCAGCAGCTCCTGCTTCACCTTGTCGAACACGTCGCCCGACTTGGCCGACAGCTTGATCTCGACGAACACCAGCAGCGTCTTGCCCAGCGCCTCGGGCGACACCCGTGCGTGGTAGCCGGTGATGACGCCGTCGCGCTCCATGCGCTTCACGCGCTCGGCGCAGGGCGAGGCCGACAGGCCGATGTGCTCGGCCAGCTCGGTCATGGAGACACGGCCCTGGCGCTGCAGCACATCGAGGATCTTGCGGTCGATTCGGTCGAGTTCGGGCATTTCACTCCTCACGCGGCATTTGGACGATTCCTGGCAGTGGATTTCGCCGCCAAACGATAAAAAACGATGGAATCCACTGCATTGTGCACTTTAGATTCACATCATTCCTTTTGAATCAGCGGATACACCATGAAAGTCATCGTTCTCGGCGGCGGCGTGATCGGCACCACCACGGCCTACTACCTCGCACGCTCCGGCGCCGAGGTCACCCTGCTCGACCGGCAGGCCGGCCCGGCCGAGGAAACCAGCTTCGGCAATGCCGGCCAGGTGTCTCCCGGCTACTCCACGCCTTGGGCCGCGCCGGGCATTCCGCTGAAGGCGATCAAGTGGATGTTCCAGAAGCACGCACCGCTGTCGATCCGCCCCGACGGCACGCTCTACCAGCTGCGCTGGATGGCCGCGATGCTGCGCAACTGCTCGCCCGAGCGCTACGCCATCAACAAGGAACGCATGATGCGCGTGGCCGAATACAGCCGCGGTTGCCTGCAACAGTTGCGCGCCGACACCGGCCTGCAGTACGAGCACCGTACCGGCGGCACGCTGCAGTTGTTTCGCACGCAGGCGCAACTGGACGCGGTGCAGCGCGACATCGCGGTGCTCGAGGAATGCGGCGTGCCGTATGAACTGCTCGACCGCGACGCCCTCGCCACCGTCGAGCCCGCTCTGGCCGGCGCGCGCGACCGCCTTACCGGCGGCCTGCGCCTGCCCAACGACGAAACCGGCGACTGCCACCTGTTCACGCGCGGCCTGGCCGACATCGCACGCGGCCTGGGCGTCGACTTCCGTTTCGGCCAGACCATCGATGGCCTGGAAACCGACGGCGGCCGCATCACCGGCGTGCGCACCACCACCGGCAAGATCCTCACGGCCGACCGCTACGTGATGGCCTTCGGCAGCTACTCGCGCGCCGCGATTGCGTCGCTGGGCCTGGACATTCCGGTGTATCCGGTGAAGGGCTATTCGCTCACCGTGCCGCTGGTCGATGAATCACTCGCACCGCAATCGACCGTGCTCGACGAGACCTACAAGGTGGCGGTGACGCGTTTCGACAACCGCATCCGCGTGGGCGGCATGGCCGAGCTCGGCGGCTACGACCTGCGCCTGAACCCGAACCGCCGCGCCACGCTCGAGAAAGTGGTGAGCGACCTGTTCCCGGGCGGCGACCTGCCCAACGCAAGCTTCTGGACCGGCCTGCGCCCGATGACGCCCGACAGCACGCCCATCGTCGGTGCCACGCGCTACGCGAACCTGTTCCTCAACACGGGTCACGGAACGCTGGGCTGGACGATGGCCTGCGGCTCGGGCAAGCTCATTTCCGACATGGTGATGGGCCAGCGCCCGGAGATTCGCACCGACGGGCTGGGCATGGACCGCTACGAAGAATCGTCGTCGCGCGGTACGCGTCCCAACCCTGCTACCGCGCCGGCCTGACGCTCGGGCCCGCGTCTCTGCGGGTCTTCTGCTTGTGCTGTGTTGGGGCGGGTGCTGCTTGGGTCATTCAGGGCGACGCCCACGCCGACGGTGTGCTCTGCTCCGCGAATGTCCCCCGCTTCGCTCCTCCTTTATTTCGCTGCGCAGAGCACACCATCCGCGTGAGCGTCATCAGAGTGGTCGTTGATCAGCGGTACACCA
>NZ_QAJK01000149.1:0-6112 GCF_003852515.1 Variovorax sp. KBW07
GAGGGAAGCACCCGGTGTCCTGTGCACTCCCCAAGAACGCCCCCGCACCCAAGCAGTGAAACCTGAAAAAAACCATAACAGGCATTGACTTGCCTGTTTGCATGCAGCATGATGCATGTCATCGGAGCAAGAAAGTGCATTATCTTTCCTGTTCACGGTTTCCGAACACAGCCCCACAGGAGACGTCAGCATGACAGACACCACCACGCTCCAGGCGCCTGCGCGCGTCGACTACCGCACAGCACCCGACCAGTACCGCCACTGGTCCCTCAGCTTCGACGGCGCCATTGCGCGCCTCGTGCTCGACATCGCCGAAGACGGCGGCATTCGGCCCGGCTACAAGCTCAAGCTCAACAGCTACGACCTCGGCGTGGACATCGAGCTCAACGACGCGCTCAACCGCGTGCGCTTTGAGCATCCTGAAGTGCGCAGCGTCATCGTCACCAGCGGCAAGGACCGCATCTTCTGCTCGGGCGCCAACATCTTCATGCTCGGCGTTTCGGGCCACGCGTGGAAGGTCAACTTCTGCAAGTTCACCAACGAAACGCGCAACGGCATCGAAGACTCGTCGAAGCACTCGGGCCTGAAGTTCCTCGCGGCCGTGAACGGCGCCTGCGCCGGCGGCGGCTACGAGCTGGCACTGGCCTGCGACGAGATTTTGCTGGTGGACGACCGCTCCTCGGCCGTGTCGCTGCCCGAAGTGCCGCTGCTCGGCGTGCTGCCCGGCACCGGCGGCCTGACCCGCGTGACCGACAAGCGGCACGTGCGGCACGACCTTGCCGACATCTTCTGCACCAGCGTCGAAGGCGTGCGCGGCCAGCGCGCGGTCGACTGGCGCCTGGTCGATGCTGTGGCCAAGCCCGCGCAGTTTGCTGCCGCCGTGCAGGACCGCGCTTCGCAACTCGCCGCCGGCAGCGATCGCCCCGCGAGCGGCAAGGGCGTGACGCTCACGCGCCTGGAGCGCACCGACAGCGCCGACGGCATCAGCTACGCGCACGTCGACGTGCAGATCGACCGCAGCAAGCGCACCGCCACGATCACTGTGAAGGCGCCCACCGGCGCGCAGCCGTCCGACATTGCCGCCATCGAAGCCGCGGGCGCCGCCTGGTGGCCGCTCGCGATGTGCCGCCAGCTCGACGACGCCATCCTCAACCTGCGCACCAACGAACTCGACATCGGCACCTGGCTGCTCAAGACCGAAGGCGATGCCGCCGCGGTGCTCGCATCCGATGCCGTGATGCTGGCCAACAAAGACCACTGGCTGGTGCGCGAAACCATCGGCGCGCTGCGCCGCACGCTGGCGCGCCTCGACGTGTCGTCGCGCAGCCTGTTCGCGCTGGTCGAAGCCGGTTCGTGCTTTGCGGGCACGCTGGCCGAGCTGGCCTTCGCGGCCGACCGCACCTACATGCTGGCGCTGCCCGACGATGCCGAGCGCGCGCCGAAGCTGGTGCTCGATGAATTCAACTTCGGCTTCTTCCCGATGGTGAACGACCAGAGCCGCCTGCAACGCCGCTTCTATGAAGAAGCCGCGCCGCTCGACGCCGCGCGCGCCGCGGCCGGCAAGCCGCTCGACGCCGACGAAGCACTGAAGCTCGGCCTGGTCACTGCCGCGCCCGACGACATCGACTGGGACGACGAGATCCGCATTGCCATCGAAGAGCGTGCCGCCATGTCGCCCGATGCGCTCACCGGCCTCGAAGCCAACCTGCGCTTCGCCAGCAAGGAAAACATGGCGACCCGCATCTTCGGCCGGCTCACCGCCTGGCAGAACTGGATCTTCAACCGCCCCAACGCCGTCGGCGAAAAGGGCGCGCTCAAGGTCTATGGCACCGGCGAGAAGGCCGGCTTCGACATGAACCGCGTCTGATCACGCACAGCAAGCAATCAAGCAGTCCGAACAACCCAAGGAACAACGATGAGCACGATCAACTACAGCGAGAAGATCCCCAACAACGTCAACCTCGGCGAAGACCGCACGCTGCAGCGCGCGCTCGAAGGCTGGCAGCCCAACTTCATCAACTGGTGGGACGACGTGGGCCCCGAAGGCTCGACCAACCACGACGTGTACCTGCGCACCGCGGTGAGCGTCGATCCGCAAGGCTGGGCCCAGTTCGGCCACGTGAAGATGCGCGACTACCGCTGGGGAATTTTCCTGAACCCGGGCGATGCCAACCGCGAGATCCACTTCGGCGACCACAAGGGCGAGAAGGCCTGGCAGGACGTGCCCGGTGAACACCGCGCCAACCTGCGCCGCATCATCGTGACGCAGGGCGATACCGAGCCCGCGTCGGTCGAGCAGCAACGCCACCTGGGCCTGACCGCGCCGTCGATGTACGACCTGCGCAACCTGTTCCAGATCAACGTGGAAGAAGGCCGCCACCTGTGGGCCATGGTCTACCTGCTGCAGAAGCACTTCGGCCGCGACGGCCGCGAAGAAGCCGATGCACTGCTGCAGCGCACCTCGGGCGACGAGAACAACCCGCGCATCCTGGGTGCCTTCAATGAACGCACGCCCGACTGGCTCGCGTTCTTCATGTTCACGTACTTCACCGACCGCGACGGCAAGTTCCAGCTGTCGGCGCTGGCCGAAAGCGCGTTCGATCCGCTGGCGCGCACCACCAAGTTCATGCTGACCGAAGAGGCGCACCACATGTTCGTGGGCGAGAGCGGCGTGTCGCGCGTCATTGCGCGCACCGCGCAGGTCATGAACGAGCTGAAGACCGACGACGTGCAGAAGATCCGCGCCGCGGGCTGCATCGACCTGGGCACCATCCAGCGCTATTTGAACTTCCACTACAGCGTGACCATCGACCTGTTCGGTGCCGACCAGTCGAGCAACGCCGCCATCTTCTACAGCTCGGGCCTCAAGGGCCGCTACGAAGAAGGCAAGCGAGGCGACGACCACATCCTCAAGGGCCAGACCTACAAGGTGCTCGAGGTGAAGGACGGCCAGCTTGTCGAGAAAGACGTGCCGATGCTCAACGCGCTCAACGAAGTGCTGCGCGACGACTTCATCAAGGACTCGGTGGCCGGCGTCGGCCGCTGGAACAAGGTGCTGGAAAAGGCCGGCATCCCGACCCGCCTGGCCGTGCCGCACAAGGCCTTCAACCGCCAGATCGGCGCGCTCGCCGGCATCAAGATGTCGCCCGAAGGCCGCGTGGTGAACGACATCGAATGGGCCGCCAAGCGCGACGAATGGCTGCCGAGTTCCGAAGACTTCGCTTTCGTGGCATCGTTGATGGGCCGCGTGGTCGAGCCAGGCAAATTCGCCGGCTGGATTTCGCCGCCGGTGATGGGCATCAACCGCCAGCCGGTCGATTTCGAGTACGTGCGTTTCGGCTGATTTGGCTATTACTCCCTCTCCCCTCGGGGAGAGGGCTGGGGTGAGGGTAGGCGGCGTCCCCACGACAAGCTGCTTCCCCCTCACCCTGACCCTCTCCCCAAGGGGAGAGGGAAAAGGAGAACAACATGGACATGGCCGTTGAAGCCGGGGTCATCAAGCAGCACCTGATCGACCCCGAGATCTGCATTCGCTGCAACACCTGCGAGGCCACCTGCCCCGTCAACGCGATCACGCACGACGACAACAACTATGTCGTGCGGGCCGACGTCTGCAATGGCTGCATGGCCTGCATCTCGCCGTGCCCGACGGGCTCGATCGACAACTGGCGCACCATGCCGCTGGTGCGCGCGTACACCATCGAAGAACAGCTCACCTGGGAAGAACTGCCCGCCGAGCTGACGCCCGAGCAGCTCGAAGCCGCCGGCGTTTCCGCCGAAGCGGCAGGCGACCCGGCCGCCGCCGCGCCCGCACTGACGCAAGCACAGGCACAAGCCCAGGCCGCCATCGATCCCGCCGAAGCCGTCTTCAACTCCGCGCAGTACGGCGCCACCGTGCCGCCCTGGTCGGCCGCGCACGCCTACACCAACCTCTTTCCGCCGAAGACCCCGACCACCGCCACCGTGGTCGGCAACTTCAACTGCACCGAGGCCGGCTTCGACAGCGAGACCCACCACATCGTGCTCGACTTCGGCGTGGTGCCTTTCCCCGTGCTCGAAGGCCAGTCGATCGGCATCGTGCCGCCCGGCGTCGACGCCATCGGCAAGCGCCACCATGCGCGCCAGTACTCGGTGGCCAGCCCGCGCAACGGCGAGCGGCCCGGCTACAACAATGTGTCGCTCACCGTGAAGCGCGTGACCGAGGACCACGAAGGCGACCCCGTGCGCGGCGTGTGCTCCAACTATGTGTGCGACCTGAAGGTCGGCGACACGGTGCAGGTGGTTGGGCCCTTCGGCGCTTCGTTCCTGATGCCGAACCACCCCAGGTCGCACATCGTGATGATCTGCACCGGCACCGGCAGCGCCCCCATGCGCGCCATGACCGAATGGCGTCGGCGCCTGCGCAAGAGCGGCAAGTTCGAAGGCGGCAAGCTGCTGCTGTTCTTCGGTGCGCGCACCCAGCAGGAGCTGCCGTACTTCGGCCCGCTGCAGTCGCTGCCCAAGGACTTCATCGACATCAACCTCGCGTTCTCGCGCACGCCCGGCCAACCCAAGCGCTACGTGCAGGACCTCATGCGCGAGCGCGCCGCCGACCTGGCCATGCTGCTGAAAGACGGCGGCAGCCACTTCTATGTGTGCGGCCTGAAGAGCATGGAAGAGGGCGTGGTGCTTGCGCTGCGCGACGTGGCGAAGGAAGCGGGGCTCGACTGGGACACCGTGGGCGCCGCGCTGAAACGCGAAGGCCGCCTGCACCTCGAAACGTACTAAGCTGCGGCGAATGAAGTTCGCCGACTTCCATGCGGGCCAGGTCATCGAGGCCGGCCCCTACGTGCTCACCGAAACCGAGCTGCTGCAGTTCGCGCGGGCCTACGACCCGCAATGGTTTCACACCGACCCCGAAGCCGCGGCCGGCAGCCCTTTCGGCGGCTTGATCGCCAGCGGCTGGCACACCTGTTCGATCGCGATGCGGCTGGTGGTCGAGGCGGCGCTGGCCGGCTCGGAGTCTTTCGCCTCGCCGGGGATCGAGCATGTGCGCTGGCCCAACCCCGTGCGCCCCGGTGACGCGCTACGGCTCGTGGCCGACGTGATCGAAGTGCGGCGTTCCGAGAAGCGGCCCACACTCGGCATCTTGCGTTGGCGCTGGCGGCTGTTCAACCAGCGCGAGTTGACGGTGCTGGATGTGGAAGTCACCAGTCTCTTCAAGCTGCCGGCAGACTGACCGACTGACGCGCAAGACAAAAAGAAAAAACCCGCAACGCGCAAGCGCTGCGGGCTTTCTTTCATTCGGCCGCCTTTGCTTGCAGCCGAAGACCGGTCAACCGATCGATCGAAAGATCGATTACTTCGTGATGTCCACGGCGCTCGAGCCCTTGGCCTTGCCATTCGCCTTGGCGCCGATGCCCGATGGCTTCACCGCGCCGCCAGCCGAGCCCACGGCACCGGTCGCGCTGTTCAGCGTGCCGCCCACGGTGTTCGTGAGGCCACCTGCCGCACCGGTCGCACCGCCCACGGCACCTGTTGCACCGCCGACGGCGCCAGTGGCTCCACCGACCGTGCTGGTGGCGTTGCCCACGGCGCCTGTCGCACCGCCGAGCACACCGCCCACCGTGCCGCCCAGTCCGCCGGCCGCATTGCCGCCCGCTGCATTGCCGTCGGCCGATGTGCCCGCATTCACGGCGGTGCCGGCCTTGGCGCCCGCATTGCCTTGTGCTTCCACGGGTGCCGGTGCGGTCTTGACGGCGCCGGACGCATTGACATCGGCGTTCACGCCAACGCCCACACCGACGTTCTGTGCCTGGGCGAATCCGCTCACGGCAAGAAGGCCTGCGAGGAGGGCGCCGACGACGATGGACTTGTTGTGTTGTTGTTGCTTCATGGGTGACTGTTCCTTTCGTTTGAATGGTCACTGACTGACAAGAACCGGTTTGTGGCCAGTTCGGTCGCTACCGTGACCACTGCGGACGTTGTCGCCGTGTGCGGTTCGTTCGCTCTCGCTTGTGGGATGTGTCCGTCGTCGGAAATGCCATGTCGCGCGTTTGTGGCGCTTTTTGGGGCTGCTGTTTGGGAGCGGGTTCGGGTTCGTTCTTTGTGCGTGCACAGGACACCGGGTGCT
>NZ_QAJK01000149.1:6287-27007 GCF_003852515.1 Variovorax sp. KBW07
CCGTCGGCGTGGGCGTCGCCCTGAACAAGCAGAACCGCCGAACCAGACACGCGCCCCGAAAGCCCCCACAGCTGGACATACAGAACACATGCAACTAATAATGTTGCATGAAACGAGACAGCAAGCTTTCAGGCGTTCTCCACGTGCTGCTGCACATGGCCGAGATGGACGGCCCCGTTACCTCCGAGACCTTGGCCAGGGCCATGCAGACCAACCCCGTCGTCGTGCGCCGCGTCATGGCCGGCTTGCGACAAGCCGGGTTCGTCAGCTCCGCCAAGGGCCACGGCGGCGGCTGGGTGTTGTCGTGCTCGCTCGCCCGGGTCACGCTCGGCGACATCCACAACGCCGTCGGCGCGCCCGCACTGCTGGCCATCGGCAATCGGACCGAGAGTCCGGGTTGCGCCGTCGAACAGGCCGTGAACGCGGCGCTCGATGGTGTTTGCGACGAGGCCGAAGCCCTGCTGCTGAAGCGTTTCAACAGCATCACGCTGGCCGATCTTTCCAAAGACTTTCATCGCCGCATGACCGGTGGCGGCCTCACCTTGAAGGACATCGAACATGACGCATGACTACGACGCCGTCGTCGTGGGCGGCAGCTTTGCCGGCCTCTCCGCCGCGATGCAGCTGGCCCGCGCGCGCAAGAAAATCTGCGTGGTCGATGCGGGCGCGCCGCGCAACCGCTTCGCCGCACAGTCGCACGGCTTCTTCGGACAAGACGGCGTGCCGCCGCTGAAGATGATTGCCGATGCACGCGACAAGCTGCTCGCCTACCCGAGCGTCACCTTCGTCGAAGGCTACGCCACAGATGCCAAGGCCGATGGCGCGGGCGGCTTCACCGTGTCGCTGCAAGGCCGCGAGGCGCCGCTGTCCACACGCCGCATGCTGCTGGCCTTCGGCGTGCAAGACCAGCTGCCCGACATCGAGGGCATGCGCGAGCGCTGGGGCCACAGCGTGCTGCACTGTCCCTATTGCCATGGCTACGAGGTGGCCGACCGCAAGCTGGGCGTGCTCTACGCGGCCCCGCAGCCTCCCGATCACGCGCTGCTCATTGCCGACTGGGGGCCGACCACGCTGTTCCTGAACGGCAACACCGGCGTGCTGACCGACGAAGTGCGCGCCAGGCTGCAGGCGCGCGGCGTGAGCATCGAGCCGGGGCGCGTCAGCGGGCTCGAAGGCAATGCACCAGACCTTGCGGGCGTGCGCATCGGCGATGGCCGCGTGGTGCCCATTGACGCGTTGTTCGTGGTGCCGCGCACGCGCATGAACGGCTCGCTCGCGGAGCAGCTCGGCTGCGCCATCGACGAAGGTCCGGTCGGCCCGGTGATTCGCACCGACGATTTCAAGACCACCACGGTGCCGGGCGTGTACGCCGCCGGCGACATCGCGATGCCCTTCCAGAACGCCACGCGTGCGTCGTCCGATGGCGTGCTCGCGGGCGTGGCGCTGCATCGCTCGCTGGTGTTCGATGTCTGATTTCCCCACGCCGCATTGGCTTAAGAGTTCGTGAAGATGGTTCTGTCCTAGGATCGCGCCTCCCTCCCTGACCCCGTGGGTCTTCGACCCTCAAGCCATGACACCCTGGAAGACCATTCCCGATGCGCAGGTCCGGCAGATCCTGGCGGACCGCATCGATCGCGACGAGCGCAGCCTCGGCATCGCCGTGGGCATCATCGAGCCGGCCGGCCGGCGCACCGTGGTGCATGGCGTGCGCGACCAGCTGCACCGTCAGCCGGTCACGAGCGGCACCGTCTTCGAGATCGGCTCCATCACCAAGGTCTACACCAGCCTGCTGCTGGCCGACATGGTCGAGCGCGGCGAAGCGTCGCTGGACGAACCCGTGGCCGCGCTGCTGAACGTGTCGGTCAGGGTGCCCGCGCGCGGCGGCCGGCAGATCAGGCTGATCGACCTCGCCACGCACACCTCCGGGCTGCCGGGCCTGCCGCCGGACATGCCGACCGACGACCTGCGCAACCCCTACGCCGACTACACGGCGGGCATGCTGGAAGCGAGCCTTGCCACCATCGCGCTTGCGCACGATATCGGCACTGTCTATGCCTACTCCAACCTGGGCGCGGCGCTGCTGGCGCACGCGCTGTCGCAGCGGGCCGGCAAGCCTTACGAGGCGCTGGTGAGGGAGCGCTTCATCGAACCGTTGGGCATGTCGCGCACGGGCTTCGCGCTGTCGCCCGCACAGCGCGAAGACGTCGCCACGGGCCACGACGCGCTGCGCAATGCCGTGGCCGATTGGGACTTCCAGGTTTTCGCAGGTGCCGGCGCCATGCGCTCGACGGTCAACGACCAGCTTGAATTCCTGGCAGCCAATCTCGGGTTGCGGGCCGCTTCATCGACCACGCCGGCCTTGCGTGCCGCGCGCGTTCCGCGGCGCGCCACCGGCATCCCGGGCTTGGGGATCGCGCTGGGCTGGCACGTACTCGACGCGGACGGCGACATCTTCTGGCACAACGGCGGCACCGGCGGCTTCCAGTCGTTCATCGGGCTCGACCTGCAGCGGCAGGTGGGCGTCGTGGTGCTGTCCAACGTCGCGGCCGAGATCGGCGTGGACGACATCGGCATCCACCTGCTGCGCCCCGGGCGGCCGTTGGCGCCACCGCGAAAATGGCATGTCGAGGTGCAGGGCGACCCCGCGCGCTACGACGGTTTCGTGGGGCGCTACCAGCTGACGCCCGAGCTCGTCGCCGAGTTCACCCGCGAAGGCGACCGCCTTTTCACGCAGGTCACGGGCCAGCCGCGTGCCGAGGTTTTTCCCGAGGGCGAGCGCGATTTCTTCCTGAAAGTGGTGGACGCGCAGCTCACTTTCGAGGTCGATGCCACGGGCCGCGCGACCGGGTTCGCGCTGCATCAGGGTGGGCAAGACATGACCGCAAAACGACTTTGATGCGCGTGTCGTAAAAACAGGCCAAAAATCCCCCTATAATTCGAGACTTGTCACGCGGGAATAGCTCAGTTGGTAGAGCGCAACCTTGCCAAGGTTGAGGTCGAGAGTTCGAGACTCTTTTCCCGCTCCAAATCGCATGAAAAAGGCCACCTCACCGGTGGCCTTTTTCTTTGGGCGCCCGGTTCATGCCGGGCCCGCCGCGTCAGCCCTTCGCAGGCAGCACGGTCCCCCGGCTTTCCCCGAACCCGATGCGCGCATGCCCCGGCTTTTCGCACCAGCCGCGCAGCAGCACCGCGTCGCCGTCTTCCAGAAAGCCGCGCTGCTCGCCGTTGGCCAGCGCGACCGGGCTTTGCCCCGCGCGCGTCAGCTCGATGATCGCGCCGGCCTCTCCAGGACCCGGCCCCGAGATCGTGCCGCTGCCGAACAGGTCGCCCGGATTCAGCTTGCAGCCGCCCATCGTGTGGTGCGTCACCATCTGCGCCACGCTCCAGTACTGGTGCCTGAAGCTCGTGCGCGACAGCCGTGATGGCCCGCTTTTTTCTTCGCGCGCCTTGTCGCTTTCGAGCCAGACCTCCAGGCTGATGTCGATCGCGCCGCTGTCGCGGTTCGCGGTGCTCTCCAGGTAGTCGAGCGGCTGCGGCTCGCCGGCGGGGCGTGTCCAGGCCTGGCGGTAGGGCGCGAGCGCTTCCATGGTCACGATCCACGGCGAGATCGTGGTCGCGAAGTTCTTCGCCAGGAACGGCCCGAGCGGTGCCATTTCCCAGAACTGGATGTCGCGCGCCGACCAGTCGTTGAGCAGGCAGATGCCGAAGATGTGTTCCTCCGCGCGTTCGAGCGGAATCGGTTCGCCGGCCGCATTGCCTTCGCCGATCCACACGCCGAGCTCCAGCTCGTAGTCGAGCCGCGCGCACGCGTGGTACGTGGGTGCCTTGGCGCCGGGCGCCATCGTCTGGCCCATCGGCCGGTGAAAGCGCTGGCCGCTCACGCCGATGGTCGACACGCGCCCGTGGTACGCGGTGGGAATCCAGCGGAAGTTGGGCGTCACGTCGCCGTCGGGGTTCATCAGGCGGCTGATGTTCAGCGCATGGTCGATCGACGTGTAGAAGTCGGTGTAGTCGCCGATGCGCGCTGGCACCGTGTATTCGACCTCGGCCTGCGGCACGAGGCATTTGCGCAGGTCCTGCACCGTGGCGGCCGGCGCATCGCCTTGCAGCAGCGCGAAGACCGCGTGGCGCAGCGCCTGCCAGGCGGAGGGGCCGAGCGCGAAGAAGTCGTTCAGCGCGGGCAGCGCGGCGGCGCGTGCCGCATCGAGCGCAAGGCCGTCGACATGCGAGCCCGCGGCCAGCGCGGCGAGGTCGAGCACCTGGTCGCCGATGGCCACGCCACCGCGAAACGGCTCGGGGCTGCCGATGCGGCGGAACATCGCATAGGGCAGGTTCTGGATCGGAAAGTCGGTGCCCGCGGCGTTGGCCGTTTCGACCCAGCTGCGGGCGTTGGCGTCGTGCGTGTGGTTGAGCGCGATCATGGTTGGCGTCGTCCTTTGCCGGGGGTTCAGGCCGACGCCATCAGCGCGTCGTCGAAGATCGCCACCGCGCGCGTCCAGCCCGCCGATGCGCCGCGGATCTTGTGCGGAAAGCAGCTGATGAAAAAGCCCGTGGGCGGCAGCACCTCGAGGTTGTGCAGCTTCTCGATGTGGCAGTAGCCGATGTCGCGGCCGGCCTTGTGGCCTTCCCAGATCAGCGAGGCGTCTTGCGTTTCGCCGTACTTCTTGGCGGTGTGCACGAAGGGCGCGTCCCAGCTCCAGGCGTCGGTGCCCGTGAGGCGCACGCCGCGCTCCAGCAGGTACATGGTGGCCTCGTAGCCCATGCCGGCGCCGGCCGACACGTAGTCGGGGTTGCCGTAGCGCGAGCCGGCGCGCGTGTTGACCACCACGATCTCCAGCGGGCTCAGCGTGTGGCCGATGCGCTTCAGCTCGGCCTCGACGTCGTCGGCCGTGACCACGTAGCCGTCGGCGAAATGGCGAAAGTCGAGCTTCACGCCCGGCTGGAAGCACCACTCGAGCGGCACGTCGTGGATGGCAATGGCGGGCTTCTTCTCGCCCAGTGCCTTGTCCATGGTCGAGTGAAAGTGATAGGGCGCATCGAGGTGCGTGCCGTTGTGCGTGGACAGCTGCACCAGCTCCACGGCCCAGCCTTCACCGTCGGGCAGGTCTTCCTTCTTCAAGCCGGGAAAGAACGGTTCGATCTGCTCGTAGGTCTGCTCGTGCGTGAAGTACTGGATCTTCGGCGCGAAGGCCGGCGGGTCGGACAGCACGTCGTTCTCCAGAAAAATCGACAGGTCGACAAACTTGCGTGGCATGGCGGGGCTCCTTGTGGGGTGTGTGGTTGTCGGTGTGAAGGAATCAGGGGTGCTGCCAGCGCAGCAGCCGCTTTTCTGCAAAGGCCAGCAGTGCATTGCTCGCGAAGCCGATGAGCCCGAGCAGCACGATGCCGGCGAACAGATCGCTGGCGCGGAAGGCGCGCGCCGCCAGCAGGATGGCCTGGCCCAGGCCGTTCTGCGAGGCGATCATTTCGCCCACCACCGCAACGATCAGCGCAATGGTCAGCGCGAGCCGCATGCCGGCCAGGATGTCGGGCATGGCATTGGGCAGGCCCATCTTCCAGATGTACGCGGCGCGAGACATCTGCAGGCAGCGCGCCACTTCCGACAGCCGCGGCTCCACCGCCGCGAAGCCGTGCACCGTGGCCAGCAGCACCGGCCACATCGCGCCGAACGCGACCACGAACAGCACCATGCCGGGGTTCAGGCCGAAGATCGAAATGGCCAGCGGCAGCAATGCCGATGCGGGCAGCGGGCGGATGAATTCCAGCGTCGGCTGCACCCACGCGCGCACCGCCGGCGACACGCCGATGGCCGCGCCCAGCACCACGCCGAACAGCGAGGCCAGCAGCCAGCCTTCGACCATGCGGCCGACCGTGGCCTGCGTAAAGGCCAGCAGTTCGCCGTTGCCTGAATCGCCTGACAGGTTGAGCCCTTCGAGCAGGCTCGCGAAGGTGGCCTGCGGCGTCGGCAGGAACACGCGGCTGACCCAGCCGGCGTTGCTTGCAACCCACCAGAGCGCCACCAGCGCGCACAGCACGGCAAGCGAGCCGAGCCAGTTCAGACCCGAAGAAGCGCGGTGGTTGCCGTTCATGGCATCACCCCCATGCGCCGCGCGACCACGCGCTGCAGCAACACCATGCCCGCGTTGACCGCGAAGCCCACCACGCCGATCCAGCCCAGCCACGCGAGCATCAGCGCGGGGTCGAAGCTCTGCTGCGCGATCATCATCGCGTAGCCCATGCCGTTGGGGTTGGCCGCGATCTCCACCGTGACCGCGACCACCAGCGCCACCGCCACGCCGAGCCGCAGCGCGACGAACAGGCGCGGCACGATGGCCGGCAGCACGATCTTGAAGGCACGCTCGCGCGCCGACAGGCCCAGCACGCGACTCACTTCGAGCAGGCGCGGTTCGATCTGCTGCACCGCCGACTGCACCAGCACCAGCAGCGGCCAGAAGGTGGCAAAGGCGACGATGGCCAGTTCCATGCGCACGCCGAAACCGAAGCCCAGCATGGCCAGTGGAATCAATGCGACGGAGGGCACCGGCCGCAGCACCTCGATCGACAGCGAGCCGAGTTGCGCCGCGCGGCGCGACAGGCCGAGCAGCAACCCCAGCGCGATGCCGAGCACCGCGCCCAGCAGCAGCCCGAGTGCGGCGGTGCCGAGCGTGAAGCCCGTGGCCTGCCACAGCGAGCCGTCCATGGCGGCACCGACGAAGGCCTTGGCAGCCGCGCTCGGCGGTGCGAGCGCATCGCTGCCCAGGGCCGCCGCGCGGCGCGCGTACCACTCGAAGGCGCCGACCAGCAGGGCCGGGAACACCCATGGCCGGAGCCAGCGGAAGAGGCGGTTCTCAGTCATGGCCCTGCTCGATGAAAGCGAACAGCTCACGCCGCAACTGCAGGTATTCAGGATGCTCCTTGGTGGTGAGCTGGTCGCGCGGGCGCGGGATCTTCACGTCGATCATCCGCGCCAGGCTGGGCCGGCCGGGGCCGGGGTTGGCCTGCAGCGCGATCACGCGGTCGCCCAGGTAGATGGCTTCTTCCAGGTCGTGCGTGACGAACAGCACCGTGAGCCCGGTCTCGCGCACCAGCCGTGCCAGCTCGTCCTGCAGGCTCTGGCGCGTGAGCGCATCGAGCGCGCCGAAGGGCTCGTCCATCATCATCAGCTCGGGCTGCTGCGCCAGGCAGCGGGCAATCTGCGCGCGCTGCTGCATGCCGCCCGACAGCTGCACCGGAAACTTGTGCGCGTGCTTCGCCAGCCCCACTTTGCCGAGCACGTCGGCAATGCGCGGTGCACGCTCTGCCGTGGGCACGCCCGCGGCTTCGAGCGCCAGGCTCACATTGCCTTCGACGGTGCGCCAGGGCAGCAGCGCGCGGCCGTAGTCCTGGAACACGAAGGCCACTTCGCGCGAGGGCTCGGTCATCTTCACGCCGTTGCGCCGCACTTCGCCGGCGCTGGCCGTGACGAGGCCGCTGGCCGCGCGCAGCAGCGTGGTCTTGCCGCAGCCGCTGGGGCCGACGATGCAGACGAACTCGCCGCGCGCCACATCGAAGGAGGTGGGCGACAAGATCTCTCGGCCGCCGAGGCGGATGGTCACGCCGTCGAAGCGCAGGAAGGGTGTGGCTTGCATCGTGGGACCGGAAGACGAAGAACGGACGCCCGCCGAAAGCGCGGCGCGCGCGGTGATCGGAGCGGGAGCGGAAATCACTTGGCGATCAGCTTCGCGACGTCGATGTTGGTCTTGAGCATTTCCTGCTCCTTCATGAGCCCGGTCCAGTAGCCCAGTTGCTTGTCGGTGACCACGGGGCCCGGCGGCGAGACCTGCACCTTGGCCAGCACTTCGGGCGGCAGCTTGATGTACTTGCCGATGGCGGTGCGCACCCTGGCGTCGTTCTTCGGCTGCTGCATGAAGGCGGCCGATTCGACCAGCGCTTCGCGGAAGGCGCGCGCGGTGGCCGGGTTCTTCGCCACCCATTCGCGCTTGGCCGCATGCACGATGGTCTGGTTGTTCTCGGGCAGGAAGGTCGAGTAGTACGAAGCCACGTAGCCCGCGCCGCTCTCGGTGATGCGGCTCATGAACGGGTCGGCCGACACCACCGCGTCGACCGAGCCGCCGCGCAGCAGGTCGGCATGCTGCGGGAACGAGGCCTCGACGAAGTTGACCTTGCGGTAGTCCACCCCGCTGTCTTTCAGCCAGGCGCGGAAGGTTACGTGCAGGAAGGCGCCCAGGCCCGGCACGCCGATCTTCTTGCCCACGCAGTCCTGCGCGCTCTTGATGCCCGAGCCCGCGCGCGCCACCAGGCCGAAGCCGGTGATGGTCTTCGAGGTGAGCCCGCCGCCGGCCACCAGCACCAGGTCGAGCCCGCCATCCACCGCCTGCAGGAACACCGAAGGCGTGGGTCCGCCGATCTGCAGCGAATCGGATTGCAGCGCCGCCGGAATGGTGGAGTTGAGCGGAATGAACTTCAGCTCCACGTCGAGGCCGCGCTTCTTGAAGTAGCCCTCTTCGGCCGCCACGAACACCGAGGCGAAGTCGGTCACGGCCGTGTAGCCGAACACGATCTTCGGGTGCGTCTGCGCGCGCAAAGGCAATGAGGCGGTGGCCGATGCGGCCGCGAGCGCCGACAGCAGGGTGCGTCGTTTCATCATGTCTTTTGTCTCCTGGGGGTGGTTTTTTGTGTGCGTGGGGTCTTGGGCCGCGGCAGCGCGGCGCGTAGGCCGCCGACGATGAAGCTCACCAGCATCGGCGCCACCGCCGGGTCGGCGCGCTTGTTCTCGCCACGGGAGAGCCGTTCGATGCGGGTGTCGTTCAGGTGGTGCAGCAGCGAGCCCAGTGCGAACTGGTAGCCCCACGCCACCTGTGCGCGCGTGGTGTGCGGCAGCGCCAAGTGCATTGCGTCGATGTAGGCCTCGGCCAGCGGATCGAAATAGCCGCGCAGCACGCGGTCGGCTTCTTCGGTGGCGTGATAGAGCTCGCGCGCCACCAGCAGCGCGTAGTACTCGCCCTCGGCGCTCGCGCGCAACGCCAGCACGGGCGCGGTGAAGGCTTCGATGATGCGCGGCAGCGTGCGCACGTCGTCGGGGTCGATGGTCAGCGCGGCCAGGCCCGCCAGCCGCTCTTCGATGGTGTGGCCCCAGTGCTCGAAGATGGCGTGAAACAGCTCGTGCTTCTGCCCGTAGTAGTAGCCCACCAGCGCCAGCGGCACGCCGGCTTCTTCGGCAATCTGGCGGATCGTGACCACGTGGTAGCCGTGCCGCGCAAAGAGCTTCTCGGCCGCCAGCAGGATGGCCTGCTTGCGGTCGGGCCGCGCGGCCTCGGTGGCGATGGCCGCGGCCCGGGAGGCGCTGCGCTTGACGGGCGGTGTGCGGACGTTCATGGGAGCGTATTGAACGCTTGTACAAAAATATTGAACACGCGTACAAACCCTGAGGTCAACCCTCATTGAGCACGGTTGTTCGCGGCGCTACGCTCAAGGCATGCCCGCCCCCAACATTCCCCAGATCCGCCTCTATCAAAACTGGCTGCACGACTCGCGCGGCCTCTCGTTCGACAGCTACGACGCGCTGTGGCGCTGGTCCACCACCGAGCTCGATGCCTTCTGGCAGAGCATCTGGGACTACGCCGGCCTGCGCTCGCCCACGCCCCATACCGCCGTGCTCGCGCAGCCGCGCATGCCCACCGCGCGCTGGTTCCCGGGTGCGCAGGTCAACTACGCGCGCGAAGTGCTGCGCCACGCCGACGCGGCCCATGCCGCCGGCATGCCGGCCATCGTGAGCGACGACGAACTCGGCCAGGTGCGCGAGCTGTCGTGGCCCGAGCTGCGCCGCCAGGTCGCGGCCGTGGCGCTCACGCTCAAGTCGCTCGGCGTGCAACGCGGCGACCGCGTGGCGGCCTACATGCCCAATGTGCCCGAGACCATGGTCGCGTTTCTCGCGTGCTCCAGCATCGGTGCCATCTGGAGCGTGTGCGCGCCCGACATGGGCACCGCCGCCGTGACCGACCGCTTCCGCCAGATCGAGCCCAAGGTGCTGATCGCCGTCGATGGCGTGCACTACGGCGGCAAGCCGCTCGACCGCAGCGCGGTGCTGCAGGAACTGCGCGGGCAACTGCCCAGCGTGCGGAAGTTGCTGCTGGTGAAGTCGCCCTTCGCCGCGAGCGCGGTGCCGCACGATGTCGAGTGGACGCAGGCCATTGCGCGCAACGACGCCGAGGTCGCGGCCTTCGAGCCCGAATGGCTGCCCTTCGACCACCCGATCTGGATCGTCTATTCGAGCGGCACCACCGGCCTGCCCAAGCCCATCGTGCACGGGCAGGGCGGCATCATCCTCACCATGCATGCCTGCGGGCTGCACAACGACGTGGGCGCGAGCTACGGCGCCAACAACTTCGGCGAGCGCTACCACTGGTACAGCTCCACCGGCTGGGTCATGTGGAATTCGCAGCTCTCGGGGCTGGCCTTCGGCGCCACCATCTGCATCTACGACGGCAACCCGGCGGGCAGCAAGGAAAAGCCCGACTGGAGCGTGCTGTGGCGTTTTGTCGCACGGCACAAGGTGACCTTCTTCGGCGCGGGCGCGGCCTACTTCACCAACTGCATGAAGGCGGGGCTCGTCGCGAAAGACTGTGGCGACCTGTCGCGCGTGCGTGCGCTCGGCAGCACCGGCTCGCCGCTGCCCGAAGAGGTGCAGCGCTGGGGCTCCAGGCAGATCCTCGATGCGGGTTCGAAGGAGGTGTGGTGGTGCAACATTTCCGGCGGCACCGACTTCTGCGGCGCCTTCGTCGGCGGCAACCGCGACCTGCCCGAAGTGCCCGGCCAGATGCAATGCCGCGAACTGGGCCACGCGGTCGAGGCCTGGAACGAGCAGGGCCAGCCGGTCATCGGCGAGGTCGGCGAACTGGTCTGCACCAAGGCCATTCCGTCGATGCCGCTGTACTTCTGGGGCGACGAAGGCAATGCGCGCTACCTGTCGAGCTACTTCGACACCTACCCCGGCGTGTGGCGCCACGGCGACTGGATCAAGATCGGCGAAGACGGCGGCTGCATCATCTACGGCCGCAGCGACGCCACCATCAACCGCCAGGGCCTGCGCATGGGCACCAGCGAGATCTACAGCGCGGTCGAGGGGCTGCCCGAGGTGCTCGACTCGATGGTGGTCGACCTTGAATACCTGGGCCGCGACAGCTACATGCCGCTGTTCGTGGTGCTGCGCCCCGGCGTGGCGCTCGACGACGCGATGCGTGCGCGGCTGAACAACGCGATCAAGACCTCGCTGTCGCCGCGCTTCGTGCCCAACGACATCTTCCAGGTGGCCGAAATTCCGCGCACGCTCTCGGGCAAGAAGCAGGAGCTGCCGATCAAGAAGCTGCTGCTGGGCCAGCCCATCGAGAAGGTGGTCAACCGCGAGGCCATGGCAAACCCCGCAAGCCTGGATTGGTATGTGGCTTTCGCCGCGAAGCGAGCCTCCGCATAATGGGGCGGATGAAAAGACGCACCAGCCTCCTGTTGATCTCCGCCGCTGCCGGCGCCTCTTTGTTGAACGCCTGCGCAGCGCCTTCGTCCACGCCCGCGCCTGCCCCCGCGCCATCGGGTGGTGGCGGTGGTGCCGCCTCGCCGCTGCGCGTGACCGGCACCGTCGCCTACCGCGAGCGCATTGCGCTCGACCCTTCGGCCGAGGTCGTGGTGCAGCTGCTCGACGTGTCGCGCATGGACGCACCTTCGGTCACGCTGGCCGAGCAGCGCATCAAGGCCAACGGCAAGCAGCCGCCGTTCGCGTTCGAGCTGAAGGTCGATGCCGCGCGCATCGATCCGCGCATGCGCTACGCGGTATCGGCACGCATCCTGCGCGGCGAGCAGTTGCTGTTCATCAACGACACGCAGTACTCGGTGCTGACGCAAGGCAACGGCACCACCGCCAACCTGGTGCTGGTGCGCGTAACCCCGTCGCCTCGCTGAAAGCCTCTCAGGAGGTTTGGAGCTCGTAGAGCACCATGCGCGTCTGCCGGCCGCGCAGCTCTACCAGCTCTTCGATGCGGCGCGCGCACAGCCGGCCCTTCAGCCCCTCGAAGGTCACCTCCGACATCAGCATCTGCGTGCCCAGCTGCTTGTTGATGCCCTCGATGCGGCTCGCCACGTTGACCACGTCGCCGAACGCCGTGTAAGACAGCCGGTCGTTCGCTCCCAGCACCCCCGCGATCACCACACCCGTGTGCATGCCGATGCGGGTGCGGAACTCGGGCAGGCCATCGGCGAGCCACTTGCGGTTGAGCTCGCTCATTTCCACGTGCAGCTCCAGTGCGGCAAGGCAGGCCTTGTACTCCGCGTCCTTCAGGTCGGCGGGCGCGCCCCACAGCACCATGATGCCGTCGCCGATGAACTTGTCGATCACGCCGCCGTGCCGTGCGAACACGCCGGCCGCCAGGTTGAAGTATTCGGTCAGCATGCCGACCAGCACGTCGGTGTCCAGCGATTCCGAAATCGAAGTGAAGCCCTCCACGTCGGTGAACATCACCGTCACGCGCCGTGGCGACCCGCTCGGCGCCAGCGTGTGCCCGGCGTCGATCAGCTGGTTGATCACGTTCACCGGCACGAACTTGCTGAACGCCTTGAGGCTGCGCGCGGAGTCGTCGAGCGCCTGGTCCAGGTGCTGGATTTCCAGCACGCGGCTGGGTTCGCGCGGCAGGTTGTCCAGCTCCAGCAGGCCGATGCGGCGCGCGATGCGCGAGAGGTTCTCGACCGGCGCCGTCACCAGCTTGGAGAGCTTCAGCGACATGAACAGCGCCGCCCCCAGGAAGGCCAGCGCCAGCAACAGCGACCACAGCACCGCGCGGCGCAGGCCGCCCAGCAGCATGTCTTCGGGCACCCAGCTCACCAGCTGCCAGCCGGTGGAGGGGATGCGCGAGGTCTGCACCAGGTAGCGCCGCCCTTCGTAGGTGAACGCGAAGTCGGTGTCGTCGCCGGCGCTGGCCGTGCCCGCGGCCAGCCGCTGCGCGTGCAGCGCGCCGAGCACGCCCGAAGGCGGCGTCAGGCGATGCATCACGCCCGGCATGTCGCTGCGCGCCAGCACCTGGAAGTCGGCGCTCAGCACGGCGCTGTCGCCATAGCCGTCGCTGCTGAACACGCGCACGAATTCCGACAGCCGGCCCAGCGACACGTCGCCGGCCACCACCAGCGCCTGCGTGCTGCCTTCGGCATAGCGGCGCCGGCTGGGCAGGGCGTAGGTCACGCCCAGTTCCTGCGCGGCGGCGAACACGTAGGGCTTGGTCCACACCGGGCCCTGCGCGACGCGGGCCTGCAGGTACCAGCTGCGCAGGGTCGGGTCGTAGCTGCTGCGATAGGCCTCGACACGCTGCGTGACATAGCGGTTCTGCACGTCGGAGTCGGCCTCCAGCGGCAGCTTGTACTGCCAGGTCTCGGTGGTGAATGCCGGTCCGCGCGAGATGAGCCGGATGGCGGGTACGGGGTAGCGCAGGGCCATCAGCATCTGGCCCTCTTCGTCGGTCACGTAGAGGCTGTCGAGCTCGGGCGACTGCTGCAGCAGGGTCCACAGGAGCTCGGAGCTGCGCTCGCCCGTGGGGCGCAGGCTGGGCGCGCTGGCCACCGCATCGACCACCGATTCGGCCTTGCCCAGGAAGGCCCGCACCCTGTCTTCGGTGCGGTCGTGGTTGGCCTTGTGCGCCGAGACCCCGATGGTCGACACCAGCCGCTGCGAGCCCCAATAGCCCAGCGAGACCAGCAGCAGCGACTGGGCCAGCGCCACGGCACTGACGATGGTGCCGACGTCCACCCTGAAGCGGCGGGATCGCCCGGGTGGCGCAACCAGCCCGATATGGGGTGACGATGCCGCGGTGGCGGCAAATTCAAACGGCGGCTTTCCCGCCACTTCCGGATTCCCGGACGAGTTCTTGTTCATACAGCTCCCTGACGACCACTCGAGCGCACCCGGGGCGGCAAGGCTGCCGCGGGTCGGCATCCGGTGGGCCCACGGCCCCGATCGTTGGTGTCGGGGGTCCTGGCGGGCGCCGGATGCGGGCGTGATTTTCGCTCGACTTCGGCTTTGTGTGCGGTATCGCACGGCCAAAGGACGGCTCAGGGAGGCCCGGAGAGGCCTGCGGCTGTCTTTTGCGGGAACCGCCGCCTGCTGGCGGAAGCGGTCAGCGCGCGTCGTGAAAGATGATGCCCAGCGTGTGCCGGCGCCCCGAGCGCAGGCGGCTCACGCCGTGGCGCATCGTCACGCGGTAGGTGCCGCGCGTGCCCGCCACCGGCCGCTGGTTGACCGCGAAGACCACCGCTTCGCCCTGCGCGAGCGACACCACCTCGGCGCGCGACTGCATGCGCGGCCGCTGCTCGGTCAGCACGAACTCGCCGCCCGTGAAGTCCGCAAGCGGATCGCTCAGCAGCACCGTCAGCTGCAGTGGAAACTGCAGGTCGCCGTACAGGTCCTGGTGCAGGCAGTTGTAGTCGCCTTCGTCGTAGCGCAGCAGCAGCGGGGTGGGGCGCAACTGGCCCGCTGCATGGCAGCGCGCCAGGTAGGCGGCGTGGTCCGCCGGGTAGTCGGCCGGCTGCCCCATCGCGCTGGCCCAGGCGTTGGCCAGCGGCGCCAGCCGTTCGTACAGCGCGCTGCGCCATGCGGCGAGCTTCGGTGGCAGCGGGTTCGCGAAGTACTGGTACTCGCCCTGGCCGAAGCCGTGGCGCTGCATCACCACGCGGCTGCGAAAGTGCGCGGGCTGCTCGTACATGGCCGCGAGCGCGGCGCATTCCTTCGGCGTGAACAGCGGGCCGGTGGTGGCGCAGCCGCGGGTGGCGAGCTCGGTCTCGATGCGGGGCCAATCGAGGGCCTCGACCTGGGAAGCGGGAGATGTCATGGCCGCAGTGTCTGGTCTTCGGGCCGGCGTGGCTCGCCGTTTTCGGACGCCGGTTTCCGGGGTGCGGGAAGGCGGGGACATGCCGGTCGCCATTCGCCGTTTTGAGCGATCATTCCGGCATGGCACGAGAAAAACCCACCGCACGCGAAGGCGCCACAGGACAACTGGTTCAGGGCCGGTCGGTGGCGACCCTGGGTCGCGGCATGACGCTGGTCAAGGTCGGCAGGGCGCCGCGTCCCGTGGTCCGGCCCGAGGACAACACGACCGTGCTGCTCAAAAAAGCGGCACGCGCGCTCAACAAGCCCGGCATCGACAGGTCGGTCGTTTTTCGTGGACCCAACGCGGCCAGGATATTTGCCTACTACGCCGACGCGAAAGACCCGACCCGGGTTGTTCGCGAAGCGGCCGACGGCACCAAGGTCGTGGGCCGGCTGGTCGACGGAAAATTCCGCGCGAGCAAGGCGTGAGCCTGCGTCCTCCCAAGCTCGAGAAGCTTCTCGACCAGACGCGCGGCCCGCGCCCGGTGGCCTTCGTTTTGGCGGGGCACAACGGCTCCGGAAAATCGACCCTCTGGTACTCGCGCCTGGCGGCATCGCTGCAGATGCCGCTTATCAATGCCGACCGCATGATGATGTCGATCCTGCCCGACGCCGACCCGCGCACAGGGCATATCCCGCCCTGGGCCCAGCGCTTGCGCGACGACGACGAGAAATGGCAGGTCCTGTCGCAGGAAGGCGTGCGCGCCTTCAAGAGCCTCGTCATGGACCAGCGCATGCCCTTCGCATTCGAGACCGTGTTTTCGCACTGGAAGCCATTGCCCGGTGGCGGCCATGCGTCCAAGGCCGACGACATTCGCGCGATGCAGGACGCCGGGTACTTCGTCGTCCTGCTTTTCGTCGGCCTCATCTCGGTGGACATGTCGGTCTTTCGCGTGAGCACCCGCAAGCAGCAGGGCGGCCATGACGTGGACCACCAGAAGCTGATCGAGCGCTTCCCCCGGACGCAGGCCGCGGTCGGGCATGCGGCGCAGATTGCGAACATGACGCTCATGTTCGACAACAGCCGCTCCGAGAAGAACGCTTTCGCGCTGGTCCGGGCACAGGCGAAAAAGTCGGTCCTGTTCGATGCGCGCGATCCCCAGTTCAAGGCCGACCCCGAGCTGCGCGCCGTGTGCGAGCCCTGGCTCGAAAAAGTCGCCGGGCCATTCAAGCCGCGCCGCGCCGCGCGCAAAAAGAAGAAGACGACGACAACGACGACAACCTCCTTGGCGCAGGTTCCGAAGACCCCGCCGGAAAGCACCTCATGAACACCCGGAGCAACGACCGACAAGACACCGCCGCCGGCAACGACTGGCAACTCCCGTGGGACGGCGGCTGCCGCTGTGGCCAGGTACGCCTGCGCATCACCGCACCGCCGCTGCTGGCCATGGCCTGCCACTGCACCGGCTGCCAGCGCATGAGCGCCAGCGCGTTTTCGCTGTCGCTGGCCATTCCGACGCCGGGCTTCGAGGTAATCCAGGGCGAGCCCGTCATCGGCGGCCTGCACGGCGATGTGTCGCATCACTTCTTCTGCCCCCGCTGCAAGAGCTGGATGTTCACCCGCACCGAAGGCATGGACGAGTTCGTCAACCTGCGCCCCTCGATGCTCGACCGGCACGAATGGGTCGTGCCCTTCGTCGAGACCTGGACCGACGAGAAGCTGCCCTGGGCAACGACGCCGGCGGTGCACAGCTTTGGCAAGCTGCCGGAGTTTTCTGCGTTCCCGGCAATGATCCAGGCGTATGCGGAGCAGGGCGCGCGGCCTGCTGAGAAGGGCTGACTCAGCCCTCGCGCGCCTGCCCCAGCAACCACTCACTGAAGAACTTCAGCAGCGGCCGCTGGTCGGCCCGTTCCGGCGTCACGAGGTAGTAGTTGCGCTCGCCCGAGAGCGGCCGTGGGCAGGCCACCACCAGCTCGCCGCGCGCCAGTTCGTCGGCCACCAGCATGGTCGGCATCAGCGCCACGCCCAGGCCGTGGGAGGCGGCGGCGGCCAATATCGAGAACAGCTCGTAGCGCGGGCCGCCGCGCGCGTTGGGCGCGTCGATCTGCTGCGCGTCGAACCACTGGCGCCAGCCGTCGGGGCGCGTGCTCTGTTGCAGCAGCGGCATCTTCGCGATGGCCGCGGGCGCCACGGCTTTTCCGCGCGGCAACAGCGACGGGCTGCACACGGGCACCACGTCTTCATGCATCAGCAGCAGCGCATGCGTGCCAGCCCAGTTCTCGACCTGCGCGGGCGTGCCGGCATACAAGGCCGCATCGAACTCCGCATCGGCAAACAGAAAAGGGCGGGTGCGCGTCTCGATGTGCACCACCACGTCGGGCTGCAGCGCCGCGAAGCTTTTCAGGCGCGGCATCAGCCAGCGCGTGGCGAAGGTGGGCACGGCCGCCAGCGAGAGCGAGCCGCCTTCGCCCTGGTGCGCCATGGCGTCGAGCGTGTCGCGCTCCATGGCTTCGAGCCGCTTGGTGATCTGCCGCGCATAGGCCGCGCCGCTGGCCGTGAGCGCCACGCCGTGTCGCGTGCGGCGGAACAGCACCACGCCCAGGAAGGCCTCGAGCGTGCCGATCTGGCGCGACACCGCGCTCTGGGTGAGCGCCAGTTCCTGCGCGGCGCGGGTGTAGCTCTCGTGGCGCGCGGCGGCGTCGAAGCACACCAGGGTCTGCAGGGGCGGGATCTTGCGGCGCATGTATGCCTTGGCTGTATGTATGGAGAAGGGGGATTGTCAATGAAGGCGTTGCCCGAACATCTTGCAAGACATTCTACAAATGCATATCTGGGTGCGGATTCATCGTTTGCGCCCAGCCCCCCGCGTGGCTAGGATCGAGGCCATCCCCCTCTTTTCTCTTTCTTTCCCTCATTCCGGAGACAGCACATGGCCGCCAAAGCGCAATTCCACTGGGACGATCCCCTTCTTCTCGACCAGCAACTGACCGACGAAGAACGCATGATTCGCGACGCGGCCAATGCCTACTGCCAGGAGCGCCTGGCGCCCCGCGTCATCGAAGGCTTCCGCAGCGGCGAAACCGACCCGGCCATCTTTCGCGAAATGGGCGCGCTCGGCCTGCTCGGCCCGACGATTCCCGAGCAGTACGGCGGCCCCGGCCTCAACTACGTGGCCTACGGCCTGATCGCCCGCGAAGTCGAGCGCGTCGATTCGGGCTACCGCTCGATGGCCAGCGTGCAGAGCTCGCTGGTGATGGTGCCGATCTTCGAATTCGGCACCGAAGCGCAAAAGCAGAAGTACCTGCCCAAGCTGGCCACCGGCGAATGGATCGGCTGCTTCGGCCTGACCGAACCCGACCACGGCTCCGACCCCGGCAGCATGGTCACGCGCGCCAAGAAGGTGCCGGGCGGCTACTCGCTGAGCGGCGCCAAAATGTGGATCAGCAACTCGCCCATCGCCGACGTGTTCGTGGTGTGGGCCAAGGAAGTCAGCGAAAGCGGCACGGTCGGCCCGATCCGCGGCTTCGTGCTCGAGAAGGGCATGAAGGGCCTGTCGGCTCCCGCCATCCACGGCAAGGTCGGCCTGCGCGCCAGCATCACCGGCGAAATCGTGATGGACGGCGTGTTCTGCCCCGAAGAAAACGCGTTCCCCGAAGTGCAAGGCCTGAAGGGCCCGTTCACCTGCCTGAACAGCGCCCGCTACGGCATCTCGTGGGGAGCCCTGGGTGCCGCCGAAGACTGCTGGCACCGCGCCCGCCAGTACACGCTGGACCGCAAGCAGTTCGGCCGCCCGCTCGCCGCCAACCAGCTCATCCAGAAGAAGCTGGCCGACATGCAGACCGAGATCACGCTGGGCCTGCAAGGCAGCCTGCGCCTGGGCCGCATGAAGGACGAGGGCACGGCCTCGGTCGAGATCACCTCGATCATGAAGCGCAACAACTGCGGCAAGGCCCTGGACATCGCCCGCCTGGCGCGCGACATGATGGGCGGCAACGGCATCAGCGACGAGTTCGGCGTGGCCCGCCATCTGGTGAACCTCGAAGTGGTCAACACTTATGAAGGCACGCACGACATCCACGCGCTCATTCTTGGCCGCGCCATCACCGGCATCGCCGCTTTCGCGAACTAAGCAGGAACGAATGACCAACAAGCCCGCAGCCCTGGACGGCATCAAGGTCCTCGATCTGTCCCGTGTGCTCGCGGGCCCGTGGTGCACGCAGATCCTCGCGGACCTGGGCGCCGACGTCGTCAAGATCGAGCGCCCCGGCGTGGGCGACGACACGCGCACCTGGGGCCCGCCGTTCATCAAGGACGCGAACGGCAACGACACCGACCAGGCCAGCTACTTCACGTCCTGCAACCGCAACAAGCGCTCGGTCACCATCGACATGGCCACGCCCGAGGGGCAGGCGCTGCTCAAGCAGATGGCGGCGCAGGCCGACATCGTGGTCGAGAACTTCAAGACCGGTGGCCTGAAGCAATACGGCCTCGACCAGGAAAGCCTGCGCGCGGCCAACCCGCGCCTCATCTATTGCAGCGTGACCGGCTTCGGCCACGACGGCCCGTATGCCGAGCGCGCGGGCTACGACCTGATGATCCAGGCCATGACCGGCATGATGAGCATCACCGGCCGCCCAGACGACGTGCCCGGTGGCGGCCCGCTGCGCGTGGGCGTGGCGCTGACCGACCTGTTCACCGGCGTGTACGCCAGCACCGCGATTCTTGCGGCGCTGCAGGTGCGCGACCGCACCGGCGAAGGCCAGCACATCGACATGGCGCTGCTCGACGTGGGCATGGCCATCCTGGCCAACCAGGCGAGCGCGTTTCTCAACACCGGCAAGGCGCCGCAGCGCCAGGGCAACACGCACCCCAGCCTGGCGCCGTACCAGGACTTTCCGACGCAAGACGGATCGATGCTGCTGGCCATCGGCAACAACGGCCAGTTCGCGCGTTTCTGCGAAGCGGCCGGCCACGCGGAGTGGGCCGCCGATGCGCGCTTTGCGAGCAACACGCTGCGCGTGAAGCACCGTGGCGTGCTCATTCCGATGATGGAAGAGCTCACGCGCACCCGCACCACGGCCGACTGGGTCACGCTGCTCGAAGACAAGGCCGTGCCCTGCGGCCCGATCAACGACATCGCGCAGGCTTTCGACGATGCGCAGGTCAAGGCGCGCGGCCTGGCGGTCACGCTGCCGCGCGATGCGGGCGACGGCATCGCGAGCATCACGGGCGTGGCGAGCCCGCTGCGCCTGTCGGCCACGCCACCGGTGCTGCGGCATGCACCGCCGGCACTGGGCCAGCACACGCAAGAGGTGCTGGCCGAAATGGGCATCGACGCCGCGCGCTTCGATGCGTTGCGTTCGGCCGGCGTGGTCTGACCTGATCTGAAAACGAGACTGGTGCCATGACAAGCCCGATGCGCCCACCGTTCTCGGTGCTGCGCATCGACCACGTGGTGCTGCGCGTGAAGGACATCGAGCGCTCGATCGCGTTCTACCGCGACGTGCTGGGCTGCAAGGTCGAGAAGCGCCGCGACGACCTGGGGCTGGTGCACATGCGCGCGGGTTCGAGCCTGATCGACCTCATTACGCCGGATGGTCCGCTGGGCAAGCAGGGCGGGGCATTGGCCGGTGTCGAAGGCCGCAATGTCGACCACCTGTGCCTGCGCATCGAGCCGTTCGACGAGTCGGAGCTTCGGGCGCTGATGGCACAGCACGGCGTGCCGGTGCACGGCGAGGTGCAGAACAACTTCGGCGCCGAGGGGAATGGGCCTTCGCTGTACATCACCGACCCGGATGGCAACAGCGTCGAGCTGAAGGGCGCGGCTGGCTGATTCTGCGGTTGCTGGGTTGCTTCTGCTGTTCGGTTCATTCAGGGCGA
>NZ_QAJK01000015.1:0-267 GCF_003852515.1 Variovorax sp. KBW07
GCACACCGTCGGCGTGGGCGAAGCCCTGAATGACCCGAAACAGCAGCGCCAACAACGCACAACGCGACGAAAAGAAGAACGGAATCTAGACCCCAGAAGGCGCAGGCTCAGCCAACAGCGCCTGGATCTTCTTCTCGGTCGTTCCGTAGCTGCCCTCGCCGAAGTGCGAGTAGACGATCTTTCCCTGCTTGTCGATCAGGTACACGGCCGGCCAGTACTGGTTCTTGAATGCCTTCCAGGTGCCGTAGCTGTTGTCTTGCGCCACCG
>NZ_QAJK01000015.1:364-51011 GCF_003852515.1 Variovorax sp. KBW07
GCCCTGGTCCTTGTACTTCTCGTTCCAGTCTTTCACGTATGGCAGGTGGTTCAGGCAATTGATGCATGTGTAGGTCCAGAAATCGACCAGCACCACCTTGCCGCGCAACTCGCCCAGTTTCAGCGGTTGCGAGTTGAGCCATGTGTCGATGTTCTGGAACTCGGGAGCGGGCGACGCCTGGGCGGCGGGTATGTCGCCGCCGGACAGCGGCGGCGCGGCAAAGGTCAGCGTGAGGGCCGCGGCGGAGGCTGCGGCGACCACGGCGAGGAAGGCGGCGGGGGAGCGGAAGCGCATGGGATTCCTTTGTGAGCAAGAAAGAGAAGAGGGCGTGAGCGGCGGATGAATCGGTGAACGGAGCCGATTCTTCGTCGCCGTCGACCCCGTCGGCGCGGAAGGCGTATGCCTCTGTATCTGTCGCGGGCGATCAACACACTACGTTTCACGACCGCGCGGCAAAGCAACCGCTCGTCCGCGTGCAAATGGCGCGCGCTCGCGCATGAGTGGACCGCGTTCACATCGAACGCAAGAAGCCGCCAATTTCATCGCCGTGTCACAAAGAAGAGCCTCTTACATCGAGGCCCTTCTTCTTACGCGCACGAAAACCCGTCGCGGCGGACCGAGTGCCAATTTCTTGATGAAGTTTTCGTGACAAACGACAGTCGCCGCGCACGCCGCGCGTCTAGATATCCGTACGCAACAGCGACATGAAGGCTCTCCCTCATGAGCCGTTGCCAAGCGAGCTTCATCTTTGAGAACCGAGCTGTAAATGCATGACATGAAGAAGAACGCCCCACCGACATGCTGGAGAGCGGTGTGGCTGGCAGTGATGGCGATGGGCGCCCAAGGGGCGGCCTTCGCCCAGGCGTCCGAGCCCGCCACACCATCCGCAAACCCACCCGCCGCGGCGGCCAATAGTCCATCGACTCCCACGCCGGCCGCCGCGCCGGTGGCCACGCCCGAATCGACCCGCAAGGTCGACATTGCCGAATACATCGTGCGCGGCAACACCGTGCTCGACGCCCGCGCGATCGAGAAGGCGGTCACGCCTTTCCTCGGCCCGGACCGCACGCTGAAAGACGTGGAGGGCGCGCGCGACGCGCTGCTCGCGGCCTACCAGGCAGCCGGCTACCAGTCGGTGTATGTCGACCTGCCCGAACAGCAGGTCACGCAGGGCATCGTGTTCCTGCAGGTCAACGAAACACGCGTGGGCCGCGTGCGCGTGGTGGGTGCCGAATACAACTCGCCGGTCGACGTGCGCGACCAGGTGCCCGCGCTGAAAGAAGGCGGCGTGCCCGACTTCAACAAGGCGCAGGCCGAGCTGACCGCGCTCAACCGCAGCCCCAAGCGCCAGGTGATGCCGCTGGTGCGCCAGGGCGCGATGCCCGGCACCATGGACGTGGACCTGAAGGTCGACGACAGCAGCCCGTGGCGCGCCAGCGCCGGCCTGAACAACGACTACAGCGCCGACACGCGCAAGCTGCGCAGCACGCTCTCGCTGGGGCACGACAACCTCTGGCAACTGGGCCACAGCGCATCGATCAGCTTCTTCGGCGCGCCGCAGGACCTGAGCCAGACCAAGGTGTTCTCGGCCTCCTACACGGCGCCGCTGCAGGGCACCAACTGGAGCCTGGAAGCCAGCGCCTACAAGTCGGACAGCAACGTGGCCACGGTCGGCGGCACCAGCGTGCTGGGCAAGGGCCACTCCTTCGGCCTGAAGGCGACCTACACCGTGCCCAATGCGGGCAACTGGTGGCACGCGTTCAGCGTGGGCGTCGATTTCAAGAACAACAAGGAAGCGCTGCGCCTGAAGGACACCGGCGACACGGTGCCGCTGAAGTACGCGCCCATCACGCTGTCGTACTCGGGCTTCCGCCAGTCGGACAAGAGCCAGTACGGCGTGGGCATCTCGCTGGTGGTGGGCACCAGCAGCTCCTTCGGCTACACCAGCGACTGGGCCGCGTTCGACTACAAGCGCTACAAGTCTTCGCCCAGCTTCATGGTGCTGAAGACCGACCTGAACGGCACGCACACCTTCGACGGCGGCCAGCAGCTGGCCTTCCGCTTCAACGGGCAAATGACCGATGCGCCGCTGGTGTCCAGCGAGCAGATTGCCGGCGGCGGCATGAACTCGGTGCGCGGCTACCTGTCGGCGGAAGCCACCGGCGACTACGGCGTGGTCGGCTCGGTCGAAGTGCGCAGCCAGCCGCTGACCTTCCTGGGGCCGCTGGTCGAGAACTGGCGCGTGTATGCCTTCGCCGATGCGGCGCGGCTGCGCCTGAAGAGCCCGCTGCCCGAACAGAACGACCGCTTCTCGCTGTACTCGGTCGGCCTGGGCACCACTTTCAAGATCGGCCAGTACCTCTCGGGCCGTGTCGATTTCGGCTACCCGCTCACGGACGGTGCGCGCACCAAGAAGCACGACCCGCGCGTGAACTTCAGTCTCACCGCGAACTACTGATCCGCGCGGACGCCACTTTTTCTTCTTTCAATTTTTTTCTCTCTACGAGTTTTCCGGAGAACCCTGTCATGCGACGAATTCTTTTTATCGTGCTCACGCTGCTGAGCACGCTCTTGCCCGGCATGGCCCACGCCTGGTGGCAAGCCGAGTGGTCCTACCGCAAGCCCGTCACCATCGACGGCGGCCCGCAAGCCGGTGCCATCGGCAGCGATGCCGGCCGCGTGCCGGTGCTGGTGCGCCTGCACACCGGCAACTTCAAGTTCGAAGGCGTGAGCGAGACCGGCGCCGACCTGCGCTTCGTCGCGGCCGATGACAAGACGGTGCTGAACCACCAGATCGAACAGTTCGATCCGCTGCTGGGCATCGCGCTGGTGTGGGTCGACGTGCCCAACGTGTCGGCCGGCACGCCGCAAAAGCTGTGGATGTACTACGGCAACCCGAAGGCCCCGGCCTCGGGCAACGGCCAGCGCAGCTTCGACCCCGACTACACGCTGGTCTACCACTTCGCCGAAGGCGGCGTGCCGCCGCGCGACACCACGGCCTACGCCAACAACGGCCAGACCTCGGCCGTGCCGGTCGAAGGCACCGTCATCGGCAAGGGCGCCCAGCTCGGCAACGGCCCGCTGATGCTGCCCGCCACGCCTTCGCTGGCCGTGCAGGCCGGCGGCGCGCTGACGTTCTCCGCCTGGGTCAAGCCCGACCAGCTCGGTGCGCGCCAGGCCATCTATGCCCGCCGCGACGGCGCCGGCGAACTGGTGGTCGGCATCGACCAGGGCGTGCCTTTCGTGCAGGTCAATGGCCAGCGCAGCACGCCCGGCCAGCCGATCCAGGCCGGCCAGTGGTCGCACCTTGCCGTGAAGGCCGAGGGCGACAGCGTGGCGCTGTACGTGGGTGGCCGTCCCACCGTGTCGCTGGCGGCCAAGCTGCCCGCGCTGAACACCGCGGCCGCCATCGGCGCCGACGCACCGGGCAGCCTGCCCGCAGCTCAAGGTGCTCAGCCCGCCGCCGCCTTCGCCGCATTCACCGGCGCCATCGACGAAGTGCGCCTGTCGAAGGTGGCTCGCGCCGACGCGCTGCTGCTGGCCGATGCCGTGTCGCAAGGTGCTGAATCGCGCCTCACCGTGTTCGGTGCCGACGAGCAGCAGGCCGGCAAGAGCCACTTCGGCTTCATCCTGGCCGCGATGCCGCTGGACGCATGGATCGTGGTCGGCCTGCTGGGCCTGATGATGGCCGTCTCGTGGGCCATCATGATCGCCAAGGGCCGCCACTATGGCGCCACCTCGCGCGCCAACAGCACCTTCATCGAGCACTTCCGCGAAGCCGCCGGCGCGCCGCTCGACCGCCTGGCCGTGAACAACACCGTGCCGCAAGACGTGCGTACCGATTCGTCGCTGTGGCGCCTGTATGAAGTGGCCGTGGACGAAATGCGTCGCCGCCATGACCGCGGCTACGACCTGAGCGCGGTGTCCAGCGCCACCATCGGCGCCATCCGTGCCGCGATGGACGGCGTGATGGTGCGCGAGATCGAGCGCATGTCCAAGCGCATGAACTGGCTCTCGACCACCATCGAAGGCGCGCCTTACGTGGGCCTGTTCGGCACCGTGATCGGCATCATGCTGGTGTTCGTCGTGGCGGCCATGGCCGGCGCGGTGGACATCAACTCGGTGGCGCCGGGCATGGCGGCCGCGCTGCTGTGTACCGCCGCAGGCCTGGGCGTCGCGATTCCCGCGCTGTTCGGCTACAACTGGCTCGCCTCGCGCTCCGACGCCATCACCGCCGACATGGCCGTGTTCGTCGACGAGTTCGTCACGCGCCTGGCCGAAGAGCAGGGCGAAGGCCGCTCGGTTCCCGTGGCATCGGCACGGGCCTGAGGAGCGCACGACCATGGCAACCCCAGCCAAGTTCGCGCCGCGCAGGCGCACGGGCGGCATCAACATCACGCCCTTCGTCGACGTGCTGCTGGTGGTGCTTGTGATCTTCATCCTGACCAGCAATGCCAGCATTCCCGGCATCAAGGTCGACCTGCCGAAGGCCAGCGCCTCGGTGGCGCTGGAGAAGCCCAAGACCAAGGCCATCACGATCGACAACGCGGGCAACGTGTTCCTCGATGCCTACCCGGTCACGCTGCCGGAGCTCGAAGAGCGCCTGCGCACCGAGAAGGCCCTGTCGCCCGACTTCCCCGTGATCGTGCGCGGCGACTCCAGCGTGCAATACGCCAAGGTGGTCGACGTGCTCGACCTGCTGCGCCGCATCGAGCTGAACCAGATCGGCCTCGTGACCGGCAAGCAGAAGTGAGGAACGCAGAGTGAAACCTCGCGATCCGACGTCTCCTCCCGCGCGCCGAGCCGGCGGGCTGTGGCGCCGCTGGGGTGGTGCGGTCATCGGCGCGGTGATCGTCGCCGCGCTGGTGGCCCTGGTGTGGCACCTGCTGTCCGACACCGCGAGCAAGAAGCGCGTGGTGGCCGATGCGCCGATGCTGATGCTGCCACCCCCTCCGCCGCCACCGCCCGAGCCCGAGAAGCTGCCCGAGCCCGAGCCGGAAAAGGTCAAGCCCGAAGTGGTCGAGAAAGAGCCCAAGCCGGTCGAGCCGCTGGAGCCGCCCAAGGACGACTCGCCGCCCAGCCCGTCGAAAGACCTGGGCGACCCGGTGACCATGGACAGCGCCGGCCAGGCCGGCAACGACGCCTTCGGCATCCAGGCCGGCAGCGGCGGCGGCATGAGCGGCACCGGTGCCGGCGGCGGCCTGGGCAGCGGCTCGTATGCGCGCTATGTGTCGAGCATGCTGCAGCAGGCGCTCTCGCGCGACCCGCGCACCCGCCAGCTGGTGTTCGACGACATCCAGATCGACCTGTGGCTCGGTGCCGACGGCAAGACCGCGCGGGCCCAGCTGGTGCGCAGCACCGGCACGCCCGAGTCCGACGAAGCCGTGCTCGCCATGGTGCGCGGCCTCGACCGCATCGACGAAAAGCCACCGGCCTCGCTGCGCTTTCCGATGCGCGTGTCCATGAAGGGGCGCCGGCCATGAAACCAGTGACCCCAGTGACCCGAGTGACCACCACCGCGGCCACCACCGCCGACGCCCCCAGCCTGTCCCATTCAATCCTGTGAACGAAGCGATGAACCATCTCAACAACATCCATAGCCGGGGCGCCTTGCCGACCCTGCGCAAATGCGCGCTCGCGGCGGCCGTGGCCTCCGTGTTCGTCTTCGCGGCCGGCAGCGCCACCGCGCAAACCGCCGCGGCACCCGCCGAATCGGCCATGGTCAAGCTGATCCGCGGCCTGATCCAGAGCGGCACGCTCGCCAAGGACGTGGGCGAAGCGCTGCTGGCCCAGGCCCAGACCGAAGCCATGGCCGCGCAGCAGGCGCAGCGCATGTCGGCCGCCACCACCGCCGCATCGGCCAGCGTGGCCGGCGGCGTGCGGCTCGAAGCCGGCGACGTGCGCGTGCCTTACATCTCGCAGACCGTGCGCGACCAGATCCGCGACGAGATCAAGAGCCAGGTCATGGCCCAGGCCCAGACCGAAGGCTGGGCCTCGCCCAACGAAACGCCCGAGTGGAGCAAGCGCATCCGCCTCGAAGGCGACGTGCGCGTGCGCAACGAGTCGCGCAACTACGCGGGCAACAACAGCAACATCGAGATCAACTGGTCCGACCTGAACAAGGGCAGCGGCTACGACGTCAACCCGAACACCAACCTGTCGTTGCCGTCGATCCTGAACACTCGCCAGGACCGCAAGAACCTGTTCCGCGCGCGCGCACGGCTGGGCGTGTATGCCGACCTGACCGAGAACACCAAGGCCGGCGTTCGCCTGGCTTCGGGCAGCGACGAGAGCCCGGTGTCGACCACCCAGACGCTGGGTGGCGGCCTGAGCAAGAAGAGCGTGTGGCTCGACCAGATGTGGATTTCGCACAAGCCGGTCGACTGGCTCACCGTGACGGCGGGCCGCTTCGGCAACCCCTTCATGTCGAGCGACGTGGTGTATTCGAGCGACCTGAACTTCGACGGCATTGCCGCGCAGTTCGAGAAAAAGCTCGCCTCCAACCGCGACCTCACGCTGTTCGGCACGCTGGGCCTGATTCCGCTGGAATATTCGTCGGACAGCTCGCCCAGCCGCAGCCAGACCAAGATGAAGAGCGAGAACAAGTGGCTCTTCGGTGCGCAGGCCGGCGCCGAGTGGAAGATCAACGACGAGAACCGCCTGCGCGGCGCATTGGCGTACTACAACTTCAACAACATCAGCGGCAAGGTCTCGCAGCCCTGCGCGCTGTATGCCGGCGCCGATGGCTGCAGCACCGACTGGTCGCGCCCGGCCTTCATGCAGAAGGGCAACACGCTCATGCTGCTGCGCGACATCTCGCTCGACCCGCTCAACCCGGCCGGCACGCCGCAGCCGCAGTACGTGGGCCTGGCCTCGAAGTTCCGCCTGATCGACCTGAACCTTCGCTGGGACACGGCCGTTGCGGGCAACAACCTGCGCCTGGATGCCAACTTCGTGAAGAACACCGCGTTCGACGCCAACGACATCTGGAACCGTGCCGGCACGCGCGGCGCCATCGTCAACAACTTCGGCGCCACCGGCGGCACCTCGAAGGCCGACTACAAGAGCGGCGGCAACGCCTACCAGCTGCAGGCCACCTATGGCAAGCCGTCGCCGTCGGCGCGCGGCGACTGGAACGTGCTGGCGGGCTACAAGCGCATCGAACCCGATGCCGTGCCAGATGGCTACAACGACTCGACCTTCCATGGCGGCGGCACCAATGCGCGCGGCTACTTCCTGGGCGGCTCCTACGCGATCGACAAGAACATGTGGTTCACCGGCCGCTGGATCTCGACCAAGGAAGTCTATGGACCGCCGCTGTCCATCGACACCCTGCAGATCGAATTCAATGCGCGTTTCTAAGGAGCTTGCAGTGTCCAGAAAAATCTTCCCGGCGCTGGTGCTGGCAACGCTTGCCGCCACGGCGGGCGTGGCCCACGCACAGCAACAGCCGCAGGGCCAGAGCATGGAAGAGCGGCTTCGCGCGCAGTTGCGCGTGACGACCTCGCAACTCCAGCAGGCGCAGAACGAGCTGGCCGCGCTCAAGGCGGGGCAGCCCGCGGGCGCGCCTGTCGCGAGCGGTGCATCTGGCGCCGCACCGGCCGCCAAGTCCGACATCGAGGCGCTCAGGAAAGAGCTTGCGCAGAGCCAGTCGCAACTGGCGGCCGAGCGCCACGCCCGCGAGCAGGCGAGTGCCGGCAGCCAGCAGTTGCGCCAGCAGGCGCAGGCCACCACCGACAAAGCCACTGCGCAGATCGCGCAGTACCGCGGCGCCTACGACGACCTGCTGAAGATGGCGCGCGCCTCCGAGGCCGAGCGCCAGCGCCTGGCTGGCGAGGCCGCGACGCACCGCACCGCCATCACGCAGTGCGAGGCCAAGAACACGCAGCTCTATGCCGTGGGGCAAGAGATTCTGCGGGCCTACGAAACCGTGGACCTGGGCAGCGTGCTGGCATCGCGCCAGCCCTTTGCCGCGCAGAGCCGCGTCAAGTTCGAGCAGATCGCGCAGCAGTACGGCGACAAGCTGTACGAAGGCAAGTTCGACGCGCGCGCCGTCAACGCGCCCGCACCGGCTGCCGCTGCCTCGCCCGCTGCCGCCACCCCGGCGGCGGCCCCCGCAGCCACAGGAGAGACCAAGCAATGAAGCGGAACATCAAGACATCGCCAGCCGCCACGCTGGCCAAGCGACTGCGCGCCGCCGCCGGCGTGCTGCTGGTGTCGTCGGTCGGCATGGCCGGCGCGCAGACGCCGGCACCTTCCAGCGGTGCCGTGGTGGCCCGCCTGGGCGAAGTCACCGTGGGCCAGGACGAGGTCGAGAAGCTGCTGCAGAACCTGCCCGAAGCCGAACGCGCGGCCGTCAAGGCCGACCGCGCCCCGCTCGACGGCTGGCTGCGCCAGCGCCTGCTGAGCGAAGCCGTGCTGCGCGACGCGCGCGCCAAGGGCTGGGCCGACCGGCCCGACGTGAAGGCGAAGATCGATGCGGCCACCCGCGAGATCAGCGCGCGCATCGTCAGCACCAGCTACCTTGAATCGGTGAGCCAGGTGCCCGCGGGCTTTCCGTCGGACGCCGAAGTCAAGGCCGCCTACGACCAGGGCAAGACCAACTTCAACCTGCCCGCCGCCTACCGCGTGGCGCAGATCTTCTTGGCCACGCCCGACCGCGAAGCGGCTGCCGTCGCCAAGGTGCGCGAGGAGGCGGGCAAGCTCGCGCGCCAGGCCCGTGCCGGCGACTTCGCCGCCGTGGCGCGCGCCAGCTCGCAAGACAAGCGCAGCGCCGAACGCGGTGGCGAGGTCGACACCTTGCCGCTGGCGCGCATGCTGCCCGAACTGCGCGACACCATCGCCAAGCTCAAGCCTGGCCAGGTCAGCGAACCCGTGCAGGCCGAGGCCGGCTTTCATGTCGTGAAGCTGCTCGACATCCAGCCCGCGCGCACCGCCACGCTCGACGAAATGAAGCCGCAGCTGCAGGCCGCCTTGCGCCAGCAGCGCCAGCAGCAACTGGTGCAGGCTTACCTGGCACAGGTGGCGCCCGCCACCAACCTGAGCATCGATGCCGCCGCGCTCGACGCCGCCATCAAGAAAACAAACTGACCGAATCAATCATTCAATCAATCCAACAGGGATCGCACATGAACACCACAAACACCACCCATAACGCCGACGCCGCCGCCGACATCGCTGCCGCTGCTGCAGTTCCCGCCCTCGACCTGCTCGACGCCGTCACGCCCGAACAGGTGTCCGACGCCATCAAGGCCGCCGGCGGCGCCGTCACCAGCATCGAGCAAGACGGCGTGGTCCGCCTGCACAGCGCCAGCCACGGCATCGGCTTCCAGGTGATGTGGGGCAACCCCGTCACCACCACCCAGTACACCGACTTCACCCTGAGCTGCCCGCTGCATGTGCAGGGCGGCACGCTGCCCGAGGCCGTGCTGGCTTCGTGGCACCGCACCAAGCGCTTTGCGCGCGTGGCGCAGCACGGCGACTTCGTCGTGCTCGAGATGGACGTCGTGGTGGCCGGCGGCGTGAGCCACGCCTACCTGGCGTTCGCCGTGCGCCTGTGGATGCAGATGATGGGCGAGTTCTTCCTGCACCTGCGCAACTACGGCCCGGCCGCGGAAACCCGTGGCGACGCCGCGAACGCGGAAGCCGGCGGTGCTGCCGGTGCGCTCGCCCAGGGTGTGTCCGCCGCTGCGTGATCCAGGTGATGCCAGCCAGCGCCGCATCCAGTCCGTCGGTGGACCTTCACGATTCGCCGACGAGCCGCGCCATCCAGGCCGCCGCGCGACAGGCGCAGCGCGCGCGCCGCGCCGAGACCGTGCGCCTGCGCCAGCGCGCCGCGCTGCTGGAGCTGCTTGCGCAGACCATGGCGGAGCTGCATATCTCGATGGCGGAGTTGAATGCGGCGCGGCGGGCGTTGGCGTCTTCTCCTGCCGCTGCTGCTGCCACGGACGACTACCTGGACAAGACCAGGGACTGATTCAGGGTCCCCGCCGCCACCGGCAGTGTGGCCATCAGACTCAAGACACCGGTACTGGCATCAATGGTGCAGGCCGACACGTCTCTGGTGCCGCCATTCATCACGTAGGCAACCCGGCCTGTGGGGTCCACTGTGACGTAACCGGGGTTACCCCCCGCCGTAAACGTCGGCGTGGCCATCGGGCTCAAGGCGCCGGTTCTGGCATCGATGGTGTAGGTCGACACGTTGTCGGAGACGTAGTTCGTCACGTAGGCAAACCGGCCTGTGGGGTCCACCGAGATGGAGGTGGGCAAGCTCCCTGCAGGCACCGTCGGCTTGGCCATCGGGATCAAGGCGCCGGTGATGGCATCGATGGTGTAGCCCGACACGTTGTCGGAGGCCCAGTTCGTCACGTAGGCAAACCGGCCTGTGGGGTCTACTGTGATGAAGGCGGGGTAGTCTCCCGACGCCACCGTCGGCGTGGCCATCGGGCTCAAGGCGCCGGTTTTGGCATCGATGGTGTAGGCCGACACGTTGTTGTCGCCGCTGTTCGCCACGTAGGCAAACCGGCCCGTGGGGTCCACCGCGATGGAGAAGGGAGAGTTCCCTGTAGCCACCGTCGGCGTGGTCATCGGGCTCAAGGCGCCGGTTCTGGCATCGATGTTGTAGGCCGACACGTTGTTGTCGTCGCCATTCGCCACGTAGGCAAACCGGCCTGTGGGGTCCACCGCGATGGAGGTGGGCAATTTCCCTGTAGACACCGTCAGAACGGCCATTGGACTCAAAGCGCCGGTGCTGGCGTCGATGGTGTAGCCCGACACATTGTTGGCGCCGGTATGGGCCACGTAGACAAACCGGCCTGAGGGGTCCACCGTGATGAAGGTGGGGGTAATCGCCATCGCTACCGTCGGAATGGCCATCGGGCTGAAGGCGCCGGTCTTGGCATCGATGGTGTAGCCCGACAGGCTGTTGCCGAAGTCATTTGCCGCATAGGCAAAGCGGGCCGCGGGCGCTGCGCAAGTCACCGCCACGTTGGTGACGGCGGCATCGGCGACAGTGCCTGCGCCGTTGCTGATGGTGCAGACCCGGGTCAGGATCTTGGACTGGCTCTTGACGGTGACCGCGTAGTTCGCGCCGCTGGGGAGCGCGGCGCCGAAGCTGAAGCTGCCGTTGGCCGCGATGGCCAAGTCGTCACCGGCGTTGTTCTGCAGCACCAGCCCGGTGCCGATCAGGCCGGTGACGCTGCCGCCCACGGTGTAGGTGGGGGCGGGAGGCGGGGGTGCTGCTGGGACCGCTGGCAGGGGAGAAAAAAAGCCGTCGCTGCCGCCCCCGCCGCAGGCTGCAATCGCAAGCGTCGCGCTGGCGATAAGAGACCAGCCGATGCGTCTTGGACGCCCAGACGAAAGAAGCGCGACAGCGGCGCGGTGCCTGAAAAGCTTGGGCATGAGATTCGGCACCGGGGAGCAGGCGCAACAAGATGTGGACTTGTCCAAGCCTAGTCTCCTCATGACGAGGCGTCACTCACCGAAACGTGTGAGTGCGCACTGGGAACCTCGGAGCCCGACCCGCAGGGATTCGCATGCGCCTCAATTGCGTCGTGTCCCAATCCGAATAGAGCTAGCGCGTTACTGGAGTACGCGACGAGTACCAGGCTCCAGCCCTGTCGCCGAATAGCAGGACCAATGCCAAAAGCTCCATGACGACCAGCGTGCCCGTCAACAACCATCCCCAGCCAGCGTAGGCATCGAATCGCTGGGGGTAAATGAACCAGAGCATCCAAGAGGCAACAGTCCAAAGCAGCAGAGCGATGCGCGCCCAGTGTCGGCGTTGAGACAGTTGGAAGATGAAGAATGCCGTGAGCGCGTTGACTCCAAGCGTCACAACAATCCAAACGATAGCGAATGTCATGTTTTCGCGAACCTCGCTGTCTGTTGCTATGCGCCAGAAGCTCGCCGAAGCTTCGGCCAGAAGCACTGCCAGCGACAGAAAAACCGCAATCTGAACTTCCTTCGGAGCTTTCATGGTGGGGCGTGACCAGGAGGTTTTTGTGGAGGGCTCATTGGCCGAATTTGCCCGTCGGCGCAAACGGTTGTTTGTGGCCATCATGAGCCCAAGGCGTTCGACAACCCAGTCCCTTTCCGCCCCCCCCCGATGCGGCATTGCAGGCGAGCTTCAGTTGATGATCTCTCCCATCCCAACGCGCACGCGCTCCCTCAACTGCCGTATGTACTCCGCATCAAATAGCTCCCAGGTCTCCAACTCACCGACGATCCGAAGCGGCTCCCGGCTGCGGTACGAGCGTGTGGGATTGCCCGGAAATTTCTTGTCGGTGACGTTGGGATCATCCTCGAAAACACCCGTGGGTTCGACGATGTAGACGCGGCCACGGCCGTCGCCCTTCGCCATTTCGGCAGCCAGGCCGGCGCCCTTGGGCCATGCGGTGAAGTAGATGTGGTTCATGACGACGCGGCCGTCGTAGTTCGAGCGGAAGCCCGCGATGAGCAGGTCGCCCACCTGAAGGTCCGCCCGCGTGCCGTGGAAGTAGGGGCCGGTGTCCAGGACAGTCGTCATCGCGCATCGCTCCTCTGCGGAAAGGAAAGGCCGCGGAGTCTACCCGTGTCGATCTTCGCGGAAGCATCTCGCGTACGCACGCACGCATGCACCCCCGTGTGTAACGAAGGGGTCACGCGGCACTGCGACCATCCCGTGCTTCAAACCAGTGCTTAAGTTTTGCTACGCCGCTCCAGTCTTTTGCGATTCGCCCTCCGGCATGTCCGCGGGAGCGATGCCGTCCATGGCGATGCCGGCCAGACAGATGGCGATAGCGTTGGGGGTGGCTCCGGGTGCGCCTGCAAGCCGTCCTCTTGAGCCGGCACGGCGTGGTGCTGTTGAGCGCGTGCATGTTGTTTGCGGCCTCGGCGTGGGCCGCGAACGGTGCGGCCATGCCGCCGTCGGGCAACGCACAGCACCAGGCGCCCGCACCGGAAACGACGGGCCGGTTTTTCGGCTTCGACATCCCGGCGCAGCCTCTGTCGGCCGCGCTCAATCACTACGCTTCCATCACCGAGCGCGCCGCGTTGTTCCGCAGTGAAGTCGTTGCCGGGCGCACGTCGTCAGCGGTTCGAGGTCGCTACACGCCGGAAGCGGCCCTGGCGATGCTCCTGGAAGGCACTGGCCTGGTGGCGGAGCGGACGCGGACCGGACCGGTGGAGGCTTTCGCATTGAAGGTGATCGAGCAGTCGGCACCGTCCACGCCGGCCGCATGGGCCAGTGCGGGTGACTATCCCGGCCTGGTGCAAGCCCGCCTTTGGCAGGCGCTGTGCAGTGGTGGCGTCCGTACGGCACCAGGTCGCTATCGCGCCTTGCTGCGCTTTCGGGTGGATGCGGTGGGCGGGGTTCAGCGGGTCCAACTGCTTGGATCGACCGGTGACGCAGGCCGCGACACGGCCATGCTCGAAGCCCTGGGCCATGTGCGCATGGATGCGCCCCCGCCCACGGGAATGCCCCAGCCAATGACGATGCTCATCCTGCCGAGCGAGCGCGACGGCCCCGATGCCGCATCGGGCAGCGCTTGCGCGGCACGCAATGGCGCGGTGTCCTGAGCATGTCGGACAAGGCACAGCCGGTCCTGCTGGACTACCTGACCCGAGGCTACGGCGAGCTGAAGCGACGGCTCACGCGGGTGCTCGGCAACTCCGACCTGGCGGGCGATGCGCTGCAAGACACCTGGCTGCGCCTGAAGAGCCGGGAGGACGAGGAAGGCCCCATACAGAGCCCGCGTGCGTACCTGATGCGCATGGCCGCCAATGCCGCGGTGGACATCCAGCGCAGGCACGGCCAGTCTTTGCCCCACGACGACGTTGCCGCATTGCTCGATCTGGCCGACACGGCACCGGGGCCGGCGCAGGTGGCAGAGGCGCGCTCCAACCTCGGCGCGTTGATGCGGCACCTCGACCGCCTGCCCAAGCGCCAGCGCGAGGTGATCGTGCTGGTGCGATGGGAGGGCATGGCGCAGAAAGAAGTGGCCAGGCAGTTGGGCGTGTCGCTTCGCACGGTGGAGCTGGACCTGAAGCGCGCCCATGACTATCTCGACACGCGGATGGCAGATGAAAAAAATTGATTGCGGTTTTGGGGTGCGTCAAAACGTCATGACCCATGGACCTCGCTGAACCGCGCCGATGAACATGCAGAAATCTCCCGACGACCGTGACGCCGCATCCGACCTGTCGCGCAGGCAGGCGCGGGTGTGGCTGCGCACGCTCTCCTCGGGCGACGTGAAGCCATGGGACGCGGAGGCGTTCAAGCGCTGGCTCGACGCCAGTCCAGCGCACAAGGAGGCCTTTCGCGAAGTGAAGGCACGGTGGACCGCGCTGAAGCCCGCGGTGGGCGAAATGCTGCGCACCAACCCGCAGGCCGCCGAGTTCCATGCGCGCACGCTGGAGGGGCCGGGGCTGATGAAGCGCCGTGCCTTCCTGGGTGCAACACTGGGCACGGCAGCCGCCGTGGCCGGCGTCGCGGTGTTCCAGCCGCCGGCGCGGCTGCTGTACTCGCCCGGCGAATGGCGAGCGGATTTCCGCACGGCGGTGGGTGAGCAACAGGCCCTGACGCTGGCCGGCAGCGTCGGCATTACCCTGAACACGCAGACCAGCATTCGCCGCCAGGTGGTGGACGGCAACACCGTGGGCATCGACCTGCTCGCGGGCGAGGCGGCAGTCGACATGCCGCCAGCGCGGCGCGCGGGGAGCCCTGCGTTCAGCGTGGTGGCCGGCGTGGGCCGCAGCCTGGCCGAGGCCGGGCGCTTCGAGGTGCGGCACCTGGCGGGCAAGGTCTGCGTGACCTGCATCGAGGGCTCGGTGCGGGTGGAGCATCCGGCCGGCGCGCACGCGCTCGGGGCCGGGCAGCAGGCGGTGTACGACGCCGCCGCGCTGAGCGGCATCGGCCGCGTCGACGTGGCCGATGCGGCGGCATGGCGCCGGGGCGAACTGGTGTTCAGCAACACACGGCTGGCCGAGGTGATCGACGAGATCAACCGCTACCGCGCCGGCCGCGTGGTGCTGATGAACACGCGTGTGCAAGACAACCGCGTGAGCGGCCGTTTCGTCATCAAGGCACTGGACTCGGCGCTCGCGCAGCTCCAGCACAACTTCGACCTGAGCGCGCGCACGCTGCCCGGCGGGCTGCTCATCCTCGCCTGACGCGTCGGTCCAAAAAAAGTTTGCGGTTTTGCAGAGGCTGGCTCCGTCTTAGCGCATCGGGGGCGGGACAGGCATGGCAGGCGACGGGTTCGCGGGCCATGCACGCCACCCCACGGACGTGGCTGTGCCGGCATGTGCCGGGCAGCCGGATGGCATCGCTCAAAACCTATCGGCAAGACCTCACATGAACACACGCGCACGCAGCCATCAAGGGCAAGCGACAACGACCCACGGCGGTCTCTTCAGGATGGCGCCGGTCGCACGCGCCGTCGCGCTGACCCTGGTGGCCAGCGGCGTGGTCGGCACGGCGCAGGCGCAGCAGCGCGCTTTCAGTCCGGCCTGGTTCAACGACAAGGGCGCGATCCAGAACATGGCCGTGGCCACGGGCCGGCTGCCCAACGGCATGCCCGCGTCGATGCTCACCAGCCCGCAGGCGCAGCAGCAGCGCGCGGCCGAACAATTGCAGCGCTCCATCGGCAACCTGAACCTGGCCGCGCGCGGCATTGCAGCGCAGCAGGCGGCGCAAGAAGCGGCGCGGCGCGCGGCACTCGAGAGCGGGCAGGGCGTGCCCGACGGCCTGGCCGAAGGCGGCCTGAAGGTCGACACCGCGAGCCTCACCGCCGGCTGGGCCAACGCCAATGCGCCGGTGCAAACACAGGGCGGCAGCCAGACCCAGGTCACCATTGCGCAGACCGGCGCGCAGGCGACGCTGAACTGGGAGACCTTCAACGTCGGCAAGAACACCACGGTGAAGTTCGAGCAGCAGCCGAGCTGGGCCGTGCTCAACCGTGTGAACGACCCGAAGGCGCGGCCCTCGCAGATCCAGGGGCAGATCCAGGCCGATGGCACGGTGCTGGTGGTCAACCGCAACGGCATCGTGTTCAGCGGCAGCAGCCAGGTGAACACGCGCAACCTCGTGGCCTCCGCCGTCGGCCTCAGCGACGCGCAGTTCAAGAAAGGCCTGTACAGCGACCCGCAGGCCGCGGCCTTCATTCCGACGCTGGCCAACGACCTTGCGACGACGGCCACCGGCTTCACCCACGGCGCGGCCACGGCCGACGTGACGGTCGAGGCGGGGGCGCGCATTGCCACGCACAAGCCCACCAGCGTGACGGAGGGCGGTGGCTACGTGCTGCTTGCGGGCCGCGAGGCGGTCAACCGCGGGCGCATCGAAACGCCTTCGGGCCAGGCCGTGCTGGCCGCCGGCGATGCCTTCGTGATCCGCAAGGGCATGGGCACCGACGCCAACCAGACCTCCAGCACGCGCGGCAACGTGGTCACGCCGCTCTACCTGGCCGACTCGGCCGCCGGCCGCGTGGTCAACAGCGGTCTGGTGCAGGCGCCCACCGGCGACATCACGCTGGTTGGCCGACAGGTGCGGCAAGAGGGCGTGCTGGAAGCTACCACCTCCGTGCACACGCGCGGCACCATTCACCTGGTGGCCGACGAGAAGCAGGCCGCGGCCACGGTCACGCTCGCGCCCGGCAGCGTCACCGCGATCCGGCTCGACACCGACCCCGCCACCGCACTCGACGTGCAGCGCGAGTCGCTCCTGATGGACAGCGACAAGACCGGCGGCGACGGGTTCAACCGCCGCGACCAGTCGCTGGTGCGCATCGCGAGCGGCGGTAATGTCGACTTCCAGGGCGAATCGCTCACGCTCGCCACCGGCGGGCAGGTGATGGTCGACGCGGTGCGTCGCAGCCATGTGGCCAGCGGCGCGCGCATCGACGTGTCGGGGGCGGTGGGCGTCAACGTGGCCATGGAAGCCAACAACGTGCAGGTCGACGTGCAGGGCAACGAGCAGCGCGACGCACCGGGCAACCGCGACAGCAAGCGGCTGAACAACAGCAAGCTGTGGATCGACCGGCGCACGCTGGTGCGCGTGCCCAAGGGCACGCAGGGCAACGACAGCGACCGCTGGTACACGGCCGGCGGCCTGCTCGAAGTGGGCGGCTACCTGGGCACCAGTGGCCACGGCATCGGCGAATGGGCGGCGCAGGGCGGCACGGTGCAGTTCGGCGGCGGCGAGCTGGTGACGCAGGGTGGCTCGAACATCAACCTCTCGGGCGGCACGATCGACGTGCAGACCGGCAACATCCGCCAGAGCTACCTGAAGGGCCGCGACGGCCGCCTCTACGAAACATCGAGGGCACCGGGCGACCTGCTGTACGACGGCGTGTACAAGGGCTTCGAGTCGGCGCACAAGCGCTGGGGCGACTCGGCCATCGACTTCTTCTACAACCCGCTGATCGCGCCGCAGCAGCGGCTCGAAAGCGGCTACACCGTGGGCCGCGACGCCGGCCGGCTGGTGGTGTCTACCCGCGCCGCGGTGCTCGAAGGCGAACTCACGACCACCGCCTTCCAGGGCCCGCGCCAGCAACGCGCACGCGACGCCGGCATCGACGGCTACCTGCAGGCGCAGACCGCCGTGGCAAAGCAGGGCCAGCTCGTCATCGGCGCGCTGACGCCGTACTACGACAAGGCCCTGCAGAACCTGCGCAACAGCCCCGACGCGGTGGCCGAGAAGGTCGAGATCGGCACGCACGCGCGCCATCAGGCTGACGACTTGGCACTCGCGCAGCCGCTGCCCGAAGCAGCCACGAAGAGCCTGCTGCTCGACGCCGGCTGGCTCAGCAGCCTGGGGCTGGGCGAACTGCGCGTGTACGCGGCGGGCGGCATCCAGGTGGACGGCGCGGTGAGCATCTCGCACGGCGGCACGCTCGCGCTGCATGCGACCGAGGTGAAGGTCAATGCCGACCTCACGGCGCGCGGCGGCAGCATCCTGCTGGGCAACATGATCGAGCGCCACACGACTTCGGCCCAGCCCTGGCTGGAGTTGCCGATCGAGAAGATGCCACCTGGCGGCTACGTCAACCGGACGCTGGTGGCCGACGGCGTGACGCTCGACGCGCGCGGCCTCTGGACCAACCTGAAGCTCGACCGCAGCGACATTGCCGGCCTGCCTTACGTGGACGGCGGCAGCGTGTCGGTGCGCAGCACCGGCAGCGTGGCGCTGGGCAAGGGCAGCCTGGTCGACGTGTCTTCGGGCGCGGCGCTGATGGAAGACGGTTCGCTGCGCGGCGGCAAGGGCGGCAACGTCACGCTGGGCGCCAGCCAGAACCTGGGCACCGGTGCGTTGGCGCTGGACGGCGAGCTGCGCGGCTATGGCGTGCGCGGCGGCGGCAAGCTGAGCGTGGAGCACGGCACCACCATCCGCATCGGCGGTGTTCTGACCGATGCCGACAAGGTGCTGCAGGGCGGGCTGGCCAGCACGCAGCCGCTGCGCCTGGCGAATGACTACCTGATTGGCGCGGGCGCGCTGATCCCGATGGATTTCTCCGTCACCAGCGACAGGCTGGCGCCGGGACAGGTGGTGCGGCAAGACGCGCAGCCGCGGCTGAGCGACCAGAATCCCGTGGTCACTGCCGCCCCGTGGGTGAGCACATCGACCGTGCAACTGGCTTCGGGCAAGCTCATCGGCGCCAACCAGCTGGTGCCGGCGGGCAGCACGCTGATCGTCATCTCCAACATTCCCGCGGGCTATGTGCTGCCGGCCGACGTGTTCCCCAAAGGCCTGCCGACCTTCGAGCTGACCACCGTCTACAAAGCCGGCACCGCGGCCAAATTTCCGACCACGGTGCCCGCGGGCACGCGCATTGCCGCCGGCACTGTGTGGCCCGACACGGTCGCGGTGGCGCCTTTTCTGGCGCTGGACCCCGGCCTGTTCCAGCGCGGCTTCAGCCGCTACGCGGTGAGCTCGCCAGACGGCATATCGGTGGTCGATGGCACGCAGTTGCAGGTCGCCATGCCGGTGCTGCGATTCGACCCGGCAACGGGCCGCATGCTGGCCACCGGGGGCGACACCTCGCAGGCGCTGCGCACCTGGCTGCCGCCGCTGCAGCAAGAGAACGCGGTGCGCCGCACGCTCACGATGCGCGACGGCGCCGACCTGTCGCTGAAGGCGGGCACGCTGGAAGCGGAAGGGGCACTGACCATCGGAGCCGGTGCGCGCATCCAGGTCGATCCGGGCCGCACCATTGCACTCGAAGGCAATGCGCAAACCACCATCGATGGGCTGCTGCAGGCCGCGGGCGGGCGCATCTCGGTCTTGCGCGGGGCCTACATCGACGGCGGCTTGCCGGTGGACGTCACCAACGGCCGCAGCGACAGCCGATCGATCTGGATCGGCGAGCACGCCGAGCTCGACGTGTCCGGGCGCGCCTTCACCGCCACCGATTCGCTCGGCCACGCCTACGGCAAGGTCAGCGCCGGCGGCACCATCGAGATCGGCGTGCCCTTCGACCTGGACACCCGCAAGTGGGCACAGGCCGACACCTTCGTGGTGGTGCGCCCCGGTGCGCGGCTCGACGCTTCGGGCGCCACGGCCACGCTGTACCAGCCGGGCGCGGGGCCCGTCGAAGCGCCCAGCCAGGGCGGCGTGATCTCGCTGACCTCTTCGCGCGGCCTGTTCCTGGACGGCCAGATGCGTGCCGCCTCGGGCGGCGCGGGCGCGGCCGGCGGTACGCTGGCCCTGACGCTGGAGACGCCCAACTACGGCCCCGTCGACAGATTCACCTACCTGGCCCCGAACGTGACCGACGCGGTGCGCAAGACGCGTGAACTCGTGGTGGCGCAAACGCAGGGCGACAGCGCGCTGGGCGCCGGGCTGCAGGCCGGCGCGGCCGACCCCGCGCTGGTCTATGGCCGCGCGCGCGTTGGCGTGGACCGCATCCACGCAGGCGGCTTCGACAACCTGGCACTGGGCGTCAACGGCGTGCTGAGCTTCGACGGCCCGGTGACCCTGCGAATGGGCCAGAGCCTGCGCCTGACCGCCAGCAGCCTGGGCCTGGGCGAGAACGCGCCCATCGACAGCCGCATCGTGCTGGCCGCTCCTTATGTGCGCCTGGGCGGTTCGGCCAACCGCCAGGGCGACAACACGCTCATGCCCAACCCGGTGACCGGCGTGCGCAATTCCGGCCAGGGCGGCGGGGAACTGGGCATTCCGAAGGTGGCGGCAGGCAGCAGCCTGCAGTTGGACGCCGACCACATCGACATCGCCGGCGACTTGTCCGTCGGCACCCGCGGGCTGATCTACCTCACTGGCGGAAAGAGGACGCCTGTCGAGCGCTTTGCCTTCGACGAGATGCGCCTGGCCAGCCGCGGCGACATCCGCTTCCACGACAGCGGCACGCTCTATGTGCCCGGCAATCTCACGCTCGCGGCGGCGCAGATCTATCCGGCCAGCAACGATGCCGGCACGGTGGTGGTCGGTTCGTACAGCTTTCTGGACCCTCAGTACGGCTTGAAGCAGGTTGCGTTCGATACGAACCGCACCCTCACCATCGAGCGCACCGGCGACGCATTGCCGGACATGCCGCAAAGCGCGTTCGGCCGGCTCAAGCTGCTGGCGGCCAAGGTGGTGCAGGCCGGCGTGCTGCGCGCGCCGCTGGGCAGCATCACGCTGGGCAGCGCGACGGGCAGCGGCTACACCGGGCTTGTCGAGCTGATGCCGGGCAGCGTCACGTCGGTCAGCGCGGCCGGCCTGCGCATGCCCTATGGCGGCACGTCGGACGGGCTGAACTACGTCTTCAACGGCAAGGACGTGGTGTACCAGGGCGTGGGCTGGGACCCGTCGATCAACTTCGTGGGCCACGCGGTGGAGGTGCATGCGGGCGCGGTGCTCGACCTTTCCGGCGGCGGCGAACTCACGGGCACGGCCTTCCTGCCGGGCCGTGGCGGCTCGGTCGATGCGCGCATGAACCCGCTGATGCAGCGCGGCGCCGACGGCCGCGGCTTCGTGCTGCCGGGCCTTGCGACCAACCCGGTGTACGCCATCGTGCCGGGCATGCCCGCCGCCTATGCGCCGGTGAACGGGGAGAAGGGCGCGAGCAACGCCGCCGTGGGCCGCCAGATCACCATCGGCGCGGGCGTGCCCGGTCTGCCCGCGGGCACCTACACCTTGCTGCCTTCCACCTACGCGCTGATGCCGGGCGCATTCCGCGTCGAGCTGAACGGCCTGGCGCCCAGCGTGGGTGCCATGGGCACCGCCAACGCCATGCGCAACGGGTCGTGGGCGGCCTCGGGGCAGCTCGGCACAGCCGGCACCGCGTTTCGCGATGCGATGCCCACGCAGGTGATCCTGACGCCGGCCGACACGCTGCGCACTTACTCGCAATACAACGAGATGGGCTACAGCGCCTTCGCACAAGCGCAGGCCCTGCGCGAAGGCGTGCCGCGCGCGGTGCTGGAGCGCGACGCCAAGTCGATGCGCCTGGACCTGCTGGTGCCCACGCAAACCGGCTCGCTCGGACGGCCGCAGCAACTGCGCTTTGCCGGCACGGTGCTGGCGGCGCCGGCCGAGGACGGGCGCGGCAGCACGGTGTCGGTCGGCGGAGGCAGCGCCTTCGAGATCCTGCCCGACGGCGCGTCGCGCACGCCGGGCTTCACCGGCGTGTCGATCAACGCGCCGGAGCTGAACGCCATCGGTGCCGCGCGCCTGGTCATCGGCGGCCAGCTCACGGCGTCCTACCTCGACAGCAAGGGCAGCCTGCAGCAGGCGAACATGGTCAATGCCACGGCGCAGTCGGGCTCGATCGTGCTGCGCGCCGGCAGCGAGTTGCGCGCGGCGGAGGTCTTTCTAGTGACCACTTCGCGCGCCGGCGGCATCACCGTGGAGCAGGGCGCGAGCATCAACACGCTGGGCCGCGGCAAGGCCGCCTACGACTCGACGGACGGCTTCGTCTTCGCGCCCGGCCCCAACAGCCTGGTGGCCGTGTCCAACGGCTGGCTCGACATGCTGGCGCCCACCGTGCCGACCGAAGGCGACGGCAAGGGCGCGGGCGCGATCCGCATCGGCGCCTGCATGCTCACGCCGTGCGCCGGGGTCACGCGCCTGTACTCCGAAGGCACCATCACGGCCGCGACCGACAACACCTTCAACCTCGGTGAAGCGGTGCGCTACGGCACGCGCAACCTGGTGCTGGCCGTGGGCGGCGTGAACGTGGGCAGCGAGCAGTCGCTGGCCGACGCCACCACCCGCGGCGTGCTGCCACCGGGCCTCACGCTCAACCAGGGCGTGCTCGACCGCCTGCTGCGCGGCGACACCGAGGCCGGCGCGCCCGCGCTGGAGAACCTGGTTCTCACGGTGCGCGATTCGCTCAACTTCTACGACACGGCCACGCTGTCCACCATCGACCCCGCCACCGGCCGCTCGTCCGTCGAGCGGCTGGTGCTGGGCACGCCCGCCATCTATGGCCATGGCGGTGCCGACGCGCTCGCGCGCATCCAGACCGACACGCTGGTGTGGAACGGCGCGGCCACGCCGGCCGGCAGCGTGGTGGCCGGCGGCGCGGGCACCGGCAGCGGGCGCCTGGCCATCGACGCGCGCCGCATCGAGTTCGGCTTCGGCCCCGGTGCGCGTGTCGACTCCGTTCACACCTTCGATCGCATGGCGCTCGGCTTTGCCGACGTGAGCCTGAACGCGAGCGAGCGCATCACGGCCAACCGCAGCGGCTCGCTGTCGGTCTACCAGAGCCGTGGTGCGTGGGACGACACGCTGAACGACTTCAGCTACAGCGGCGGCACGCTGCACCTGCGCACGCCGCTGCTTACCGGCCGCGCGGGGTCGGTCAACAAGCTGGTGGCGGGCGGCGACATCGAAGCCGTGGCCTTCCCCGGCGCCCGTGCAGGCGCGCCCGACAACGCGGCGCTGGCCGATGCGCTCGGCGCCGAGCTGTCGCTCGACAGTCGCAAGGGCAACCTGCGCCTGGACACCTCGGTGCTGCTGCCCAGCGGCAAGCTCAGCCTTGCCGCGCAGGGCGACCTGCTGCTGGGAGCGGGCGCGCAGATCGACATGGCGGGCCGGCGCATCGACTTCTTCGACAGTGCCAAGCACAGCTGGGGCGGCGACGTGCTGCTCGAAAGCCGCGCGGGCAACGTCGTGCAGGCGGCGGGCTCGGCCATCGACGTGTCGGCGGTGGAGAACCGTGCTGGCAAGATCGTGGCGATGGCGCTCGGCGACACCGCGGGCACCGTGTCCCTGGCGGGCGCCCTGCGCGGTGCCGGCAGCGGCCACTACGACGCGGGCGGCACCGATGTGCCCTACGCAGCGGGCCGCGCCGACATTCGCGCGCAGCACATCGACGATTTCACCGGCCTCAACCAGCGCCTGAACGACGGCGGCGTGGTCGGTGGCCGCAGCTTCCAGCTCAAGCAGGGCGACCTGCGGGTGGGCAACGAACTGCGCGCACGCGAGATCAACGTGTCGGTGGACAACGGCCAGCTCACCGTGGCCGGCACCATCAACGCCAGCGGCGAGCAGGTGGGCAGCATCCGCCTTGCCGCGAAGAACGGCGTCACGCTGGCCGGCAACGCCGTGCTCGACGCGCACGGCAGCGTGCTGCGCGTGGACAGCTACGGCCAGGCCATCGACGCACCGAACCGCGCGGTGATCGAGATCGACGCGGGCAGCGGACGCCTGCGCATCGAGCCCGGCGTGCGCATGGACCTGCGCGCGGGGAGCGCGGGCCGCGCGTTCGGCACCGTCGCGCTCAACGCGCCGCGCCTGGGCGGCGCGACCGGCAACGACGTTGGCATCGATGCCGCCGGCGGCATCGCCATCGACGGTGCGCGGTCGATCATGCTCAACGCCTTCTGGCGCTACGACGATGCGCCGGTGGGCACCGATGTCGGCGTGGACGGCCGCAGCTACCAGTCGGTCACGCAGGCCTACCTGGATGCCAAGCATGCCGACAGCACGGCCTTCATGGCCAACGCGCTGGCCAACGGCAACCTGATGAACACCCGGCTGCAGGGCCTGCGCGCGTACAGCGATGCCTTCCACCTGCGCCCGGGCATCGAGATCGCGAGCCGCACGGCCGATGGCGACCTGCACCTGGACGGCGACATCGACCTGTCGCGCTACCGCTACCAGGGCATCAACCCCCACACGCCGCGCACCGGCGTCGCGGGTTCGGGCGAGGCCGGCGCGCTGGTGTTGCGCGCCAAGGGCAGGCTGGACGTCTTCGGCAGCCTGAGCGACGGCTTCGACGGCGCGCGCCTGCCGGTCACGCCCGACGACAAGGGCTGGGTGCTCCCCAGCGGCCGCATCCCCCAGGGCGGCGACGTGGTGCTGCCGCAAGGCGGGCGCGTGACGCTGGACACCGGCACCTTCTTCCAGTCGGGCCGCGTGCTGAACTTCGACTTGCCCATGCAGCCCATGAGCCTGGCGCGCGGCACCTTGCTGCCCGTCACAGCCACGCTGAGCCAGCCGCTGGCGCTGGCCAAGGGCGCGGTGCTCGGCGGCCCGGTGCTGGACGCGGCCGGCAACGTGCTGTATGCCGCGGGCACGGTGCTCCCGTCGGACGTGACCCTGCCGGCCGGCACCCGCCTGGGCGCGGGCTTCCGCCTGAACAGCGTGGCCAACGTGGCCGCCATGAACTGGCCGCGTGGCGTGGCGCTGCCTTTTCCCGAAGGCGAAGTCAACGACCAGGCATACCCGGGAGCGCCTGTGAACGGCGTGCAGCTCGCGCGGCCGCTCGCGCTGGCCAAGGGCGCGGTCATTCCGAGCGAAACCCGCGTGCGCCTGCCCGGCGGCATCGACCTCGTCGACCTGCGCGAGCGCGACGCCGACGGCAACCAGGGTCGTACCTGGGCGCTGGCGCCGCTGCTGGCGCAGGGCTCGCAGTCGTGGGACCTGCGCCTGGTCGGCGGGGCGGACCTGTCGGCCGCCGACACGCGCCTCACGCAGCCGCATGCCAAGGCCGGCATTCGCCTGGCCGACACGCACTACGGCAGCAACTTCAACAAGGTGGAAATTCCCGGCACCGCCACGCCCGGCGAGTTCGTCTGGGCGATCGACGCCGACGTGGCGCTCTGGGAGGAGCAAGGCCTGGGTTTCGACATTCGCCCCGGACAGCCGCTGACGCTCGAGCAGGCCTGGGAGATCGTCGGCTGGGGCGGGCTGGAGCTGAACACCTGGGGCATCGGCCCGCTGATCGTGCAGACCGCGCCGCCCAAGCCGCCGGAAACCCGGCTGGAAGAAAAGTCGCTGCGCGAGCCGATCTTCAGCGTGCTGCGCACCGGCACCGGCGACCTCGACCTGCTCTCCGGCGCCGACATCCTGATGACCTCGCCCTATGGCGTCTACACCGCCGGCACGCCCTCGGCCTCGCTGGCCGCGCCGGGCAAGGCCGACCCGTACAACCTGCCCCGCAGCCGGCAACCCGACGGCAGCACGCTCGGCTCGCTGGGCGGCACCCTCGCACCCTTCGTCGATGGCAGCGGCCAGAGCCTCTACCAGGCCTGGTACCCCGAGCGTGGCGGCAACCTGCTGCTGCGCGCGGAGGGCGACGTCATGGGCGACCAGATCGGCACCCGCAACGGTTGGGTGCGCGCGGACCCGCTGGGCATGCGCGGGGCGATGACGAGCACCGCGTCCGTCGGGCAATGGCTGTGGCGCCAGGGTGGCGGCACCGCGGCCCAGGACGTACCCACCGCCTGGTGGATCAACTACGGCACCTATGTGGCCAGCAGTACCAATACCAGCGACGGCGCGCCCTACCTGATGGGCTTCACCGGCTTCGGCACGCTGGGCGGCGGCAATGTCGTCTTCGAAGCGGGCCGCGATGCCGGCATGCTGAACCTGCGCAGCGACTGGAATGCCGTCTACGTCTCGCGCAGCCAGGGCCTGAACCTGGCCGTGGGCAGCACCGGCCGCGTGACCTCCACGGGCGAGCTGGTGCTTACCGGCGGTGGCGACCTCGACATCCGCATCGGTGGCGGCCTCAACCCCGTGGCCGAGACGCGCAGCTTTGCCCCCAACGGCAACCGCCAGTTCGCGGCCGACCTTCGCCGCACCGAACAGCTGCTGGGCCTGAACGGCAGCTTCACCAACTTGCGCGGTGCGCTGCGCGTGGACGCGGGTTCGGTGGGCGGCATCGAACTGCGCTACGACCGCGCCGACCCGGCGGAGTCGCGTGCGTTGCGCGTCGACGTGTCCAGCTCCGGCATTGCCGGCGGCGGACCGGTGCTGGTGCTGGGCGACAGTGGCCTGCGCATGGAAACGCGCGGTGACCTGGTGATCGGCACGGTGACCGATGCCGGGCGTGTCCCGCAGTTCAACAGCGGCGTGCCGTTCACTTCCAACGGCACGCATTTCGCGGGCGGAGGCTTCGGCTGGTTCTCGCTGTGGACGCCGTCGACCGCGGTCGACCTGTTCTCGGCTGGCGGCAACCTGACGCCGGGCATGGCCTGGACCGACAACCGTGCGATGAGCGACCATGTCGCGAGCGGCGACCGCTTCATCTACCCCTCGGTGCTGCGCGCGGCGGCGGCCAACGGCAGCCTCTACTACGGCAATGCCGCGACCGGCAGTTTCAACAAGGCCGGCCTGGCGGACAAGTCGAGCACCGGCATCCTGCTCGCGCCGGCGCCGGCCGGTGCGCAGTTTGCGCGCAAGGGCACGCCGCAACTCGAACTGCTGGCCGGCGATTCGATCTATGCGAGCGGCTACGCCGTCACGCTTTCGGGTGTCGATCCGGCCATGCTGCCCACGCCGTTCAACCCGGGCTTCGTCGGAATGGGCGAGGCCGTCTGGTACGGGCCGCTTCGCATCACCAACGTCCACCCCGATGCGATCGCGCCTTCGGTGCTGGTGTCGGGCGAATCGCCGGCCAACCTCACCAGCCAGAGCTATCCGCTGTTCAGCTTCGTGTCGCCCACGGCCTCGGGCTACAGCGTCACGGGCCAGGCGCCGTTGCGCTTCTATGCGGTGCAGGGAGACATCGTCGGCCTGCGTACCGGTTCCCTCATCACGCGCTCGAACGGGTTCGGGCCGATGGACACCTGGTACGAGGGCAGCGGCCCGGTCGCGATCCGCGCCGGACGCGACATCGTGAACGCCGGCACGCCGCTGGGCGGTGCCGAGAGCGTGCCGAACGATGCCCTGGGCTGGACGAGCATCATGAGCCGTGCCGATGGCAACGCGCCGTACAAGCCGGCGCCCTCCCAGGCGACCGGACTCGCCACGGGCAACCTGATCGTGCACAACAACATCGACGACGTGTCGGTGGTGGAAGCGGGCCGCGACATCCGCTACAGCAGCTTCTACGTGGCGGGCCCCGGCCAGCTCGAACTCACGGCGGGCCGCGACGTGTACATGGCCGACAAGGCCGAGTTGCGCAGCATCGGCTCGGTGGCGCGCGGGCCCGGCGTGGTGCCGGGCGATCGCCGCAGCGGTGCCGGCATTGCGGTGACCGCGGGCGCGGGCCGCGAAGGCGCCGACTGGGCGGCCTTTGCCGCGCGATACCTCGATCCGAAGAACCTGGCGAACGCTGCGCAGTCCTTCGCCGAGCAGCCCGGCAAGGCGCTGCGCACCTACGAGGGCGCGCTGTCGCTGTCGCAATGGCTGGCGCGCGAGTTCGGCTACAGCGGCGACGAGGCGGGCGCCCCCGCGTACCTGGCGAGCAAGCAGGCCGAGCTCGACAGTGCGCGCCAGGGAAATGGAACCGGCAACGCCGGCAGCGGCAGCGGCGCGGCCATCCGCACGCTGGAGCGCGAGTACCGCCTGGAAAGCGGCCTGCACCTGGTCAACTGGCTCACCGAACGCTTCGGCGGCGCCAACGGCCTGGGCCTGCACTTCGATGCGAAGACGATGGATGCGCGGGCCTTCTTCGACGCCTTGCCGCCACCGCAGCAACGCGCCTTCCTGCGCAACGTGTACTACGCCGAGCTGAAGGCCGGCGGTCGCGAGTACAACGACCCGAAGAGCCGCCGCAGCGGCAGCTACTTGCGCGGGCGCGAAGCCATCGCCACGCTGCTGCCGTCGCACGATGCGCAAGGCAACCCCCGCGGCTACACCGGCGACCTGACCATGTTCAGCAGCGCGTTGTACTACGAGCAGGCCAGCGCGGAGCCGACCAAGCGGGCCTTGCCGGGCAAGAACTACCTGCGCTACGACGAATGGCTGGCCATGGGCAGCGCGGGTTCCGGCCTGCCGTTCTACAGGGTGCTCGATGCCGGCATGCACACCGACTTCGGCGGCGACATCAGCCTGCTGGTGCCGGGCGGGCGCGCGGTCGTGGGCGTGGACGGCGGCTTCACGCCGGGCGAGGGCTCGGGCCTGCTCACGCAGGGCGAGGGCGACATCAACGTCTACACGCGCGGCAGCCTGCTGTTGGGGCAGAGCCGCATCTTCACCACCTTCGGCGGCAACGTGCTGGCGTGGTCGGCGCAGGGCGACATCAACGCGGGCCGCGGCGCCAAGACCACCATCGTCTATACGCCGCAGCGGCGCGTCTACGACAACGTGGGCAATGTGGCGCTGTCGCCCAACACGCCGAACACCGGCGCCGGCATTGCCACGCTGAACCCGATCCCGGAGATTCCGCCGGGCGACGTCGACCTGATCGCGCCGCTGGGCACCATCGACGCGGGGGAGGCCGGCATCCGCGTGTCCGGCAACGTGAACCTGGCGGCACTGCGCGTGGTGAACGCCGAGAACATCCAAGTCAAGGGGCAGTCGGTGGGCATTCCGGTGGTCGGGGCGGTGAACGTGGGAGCGCTCACCAACGCGAGCGCTGCCGCATCGCAGGCCGCCTCCGCCGCGCAGGACGTGCTGCAGCGCGAACGCGCCGCGGCCCGGCAAAGCCTGCCATCCGTGTTCACGGTGCGGGTGCTGGGCTTCGGCGACGACACGGCCCCGAGGAACGGCGCCGAAGCTTCTCCGCCACCGGAGTCGGGCCGGCAGGCAGGCAGGAAGCATCCGTACGATCCGTCGTCTCCGATGCAGCTCGTGGGCCTTGGAGACAGCTTCGATCCCAAGCAACTGGCCCGCCTGACGGACGAAGAGCGCCGTCGCCTGCAACAGGCCCGGTAGGACAACGGCATGGTTTCCCTCGCGCTGGGTTCGCCTGGTTCGCCTGCTTCGCCCGGCCAGGCGCCGCATGGCTTTGCGTTGCAGGATTTTCTTGTCGCGAACTACGAGCGTTTGCGCCAACGCCTGTTGCACCGCATCGGCTGCGCGCACCTGGCCAGCGATTGCCTGCATGACACCTGGCTGCGCCTGGGCGAGATGGACGTTGGCGAGCCGGTGCACAGCCCCGAGCGCTACATCTATCGCGTGGCATGCAACGTGGCCATCGACTACCTGCGCACCGATCGGCCGTGGCAGTACAGCGGCGACGCCGAGGCCCTGCTCGAGCAGCTCGAAGACCATTCGCCCGGCCCGGAGACGATTGCGCAAGCCCGCTCGGAATTGCATGCGGTCGATCGCGCGATCGAGCGCATGCCGCGGCGCCACCGTGCCGTGCTCATTTCCTTGCGCGTCGACGAGATGACGCGCGATGAGGTCGCAACGCGCTATGGCCTGTCGCTGCGAGGCGTGGACACCGCGCTGCGCCAAGCCCTGGACCACTGTGCGAAGGGCTCTGGGCAGCAGGTGTTCGCAGGCATCAGCGCCGGGAGGCGCCAGCTTCGGGGGGGCGAGGTCTGCGCTCTAGGCGTTGCGGCTTTCGGGGCTCCCTGAAAACCCCGCCGCCCTGGGGCGTGCCACCGATGCGGCATACTCCCCACCCCCTCAAACTCGCCAGAGAACCCGCTGAATGGACAAGGAAGTCGACCCCCACGTACTCGCTGTGATCGATGAGATGCGACTGTCAGGACCACGGCTCACGCCGGTCGAAATCGTCGCCAAGATGGGGGTGTTCGATGCGCGGGACAAGCCTTTCGACCATGCCTGGCTGGCCACGGGCGACAACGTCATCGCCACCATCTGGGCCGAGCACGTGAACGTCGGCAGCGGCGGTCGCTGGTTCTACCTGGAGTCGATGGACGTGCAGCACCGCGCCGGTGGCGGCACGCGCGCCCCCAACCAGGTGCAGCGCGCCAAGGACCGCCTGGCACTGCTCAAGCGCACCTTCGACGCGGGCCAGGGTTTCCGCACCGTGCTGCAGACCAACCGCGTGGCCATCGCCGAGCTGGAAAGCAACAAGAGCGCGAAGGTGTCGACGCGGGTGCGCGACGATGCCGAATGGCACGTCGCCAGCTGGGAACCCGATCAACTGCTCGCGGTGCTGGTTCGCGGACCGCGCGGCTGGGAGCCGTCGGAAGAAGAAATCAAGGCCGCCAGGGCCCGTACCAGCGTTGCGAAGGCAGACGAGCCGGAGGCGGCCGAGCCCGTGGTCGTTGTCGCGGATGCTTCGCCCGAAGAAGCGCAGGCCGCCGCGACGGACTACGTCATGCGTCACTTCAAGGGCTACGGCTACAAGGCCGAGGACGTGAGCGGCCAGAAGCTGGGCTACGACATCGAGGTGTCGAACGCGAAGGGCGCGACGCTGCTCAGGGTCGTGGTGAAGGGCACCGCCACCGGGGTGCCCACCTTCAAGCTCACGAGCGAAGAAAACGCGTGCTCGGTGCGCGAGCCGCTGTGGCGCCTCCTGGTGGTCTCCGAGGCCACCAGCCCCGCGGCGCAACACAAGATCTTCAAGCCCTCCGAGGTGTCGCAGGCGCCGGGGTTCGAGCCGTCGGCGTAACGCCGTAGCGCTGTTAGCTGTAGCGCGGCAGTGGCAGCCGCCCGTGAGGCGGCGCTACCGCTACTGCTCGCTGCTTTCGATGAACGCCAGCAGGTCGGCGTTGAACTGGTCCGCATGCGTGCTGCCCAGCCCGTGCGGCGCACCGGGGTACACCTTCAGCGTCGCGCCTTTCACCAGCTTGGCTGACAGCATGGCCGAGGCGCCGATCGGCACGATCTGGTCGTCGTCGCCATGCACGATCAGCGTGGGCACGTCGAACTTCTTCAGGTCTTCGCTGAAGTCCGTTTCCGAAAACTGCCTGATGCAATCGAACAGTCCCTTGTGGCCGCCCGCCATGCCCTGCAGCCAGAACGAATCGCGCAGGCCCTGCGAGACCTTCGCGCCTTCGCGGTTGGCGCCGTAGAAAGGCGTGGTCAGGTCCTTGAAGAACTGCGAGCGGTCGGCCGCAACGCCGGCACGAATGCCGTCGAACACGTCGATCGGCAGGCCGCCGGGGTTGGCTTCGGTCTTGAGCATCAGCGGCGGCACGGCACCCAGCAGCACGGCCTTGCTCACACGCTTGGTGCCGTGGCGGCCGATGTAGCGCGCCACCTCGCCACCGCCGGTCGAGTGGCCGACCATGACCACGTTTTCCAAATGCAGCGAGGCCATCAGCGCGGCCAGGTCGTCGGCATAGGTGTCCATGTCGTTGCCGTGCCATGGCTGGCTGGAGCGGCCGTGGCCGCGGCGGTCGTGCGCGATCACGCGGAAACCGCGCTCGCCCAGGAACACCATCTGCGCGTCCCATGCATCGGCCGTGAGCGGCCAGCCATGCGAGAAGGTGACGGGGCGCCCGCTCTTGTCGCCCCAGTCCTTGTAGTAGATCTCTGTACCGTCCTTCGTCGTGAAAGTGCTCATGGTGTCTTTCCGTTGGGTTGGGGTGGGTTGGGGTGACTGGGAGCGTGATGCTCCGCGGCACGTTACTGCGGGGCACGGGGCTTGGCAATCGGCGCGGAGCTTGCGCGCGCATCGCTAACATCCGGTAGCAAGAGCCACTTCGGGTCACGCCTGCGATGCACCTGCACACGACCACTCGCGCGATGGATGACTTCTGCGAACCTTCGTTTTCTGCGGAGACGTGGGGGCGACCATGAAGGCTTCGTGATGGCGCACCCTTTCATCGACCTGCTGCGCGAACGCAAGACCGCCTGCCTCTGGGCCGGCCTAGCTTTCTCGGGCCTCGGCAGCGAGCTGAACCGTATCGCGGTGCTGTGGCTCGCCATCGGCCTCGCAGGCCCGAGCGCAAGCCTGTTGCCGATGGCGCAAAGCGCCGTGGTGCTGGCCGTGAGCCTGGGCGCGGGCCTGTTCGCCGACAGGTTCTCGCCACGCGCCACGATGATCGGCACCGACCTCGTGTCGGCGGTCGTCGCCATCTTTCCCGTGCTGCTTGCCGTCACGTACGGACTCACTCTCTGGAGCCTCGTGGTGTGCGCCATGGGCCTGGCCGCGCTGAGCGCGCTGTTCCAGCCGGCACTGCTGTCGAGCATTCCGCAGGTTGCGCAGACGCGGGACCGCATCCGGGGCGTGAACGCGCTCTTCGACGCCACCACGCGGCTGGCGCGGCTGACGGGTCCCTTCGCTGCGGGGCTGCTGGTCCCCGTGCTGCCGGTGCTTCATTTCCTGACGGTGAATGCGGTGAGCTTTCTCGTGTCGGCATGGGCCATCGCCGCGATGGGGCGGATGGGACGAATAGGCCATCGGCCGCCATCACCCGCCGAGGCGGCCGAGCCGACTTCGGTGTCCACGCGGCTGATGCGTGGCTTCACGCTCATGTCGGCGCATTCGGATGTGCGCCTTCTGCTGGTGGTCAACACCGCCGTGCTGGCCGCGTGGACTGTCGGCGTCAGCCTCGGCCTGCCATTTCTCGTGGCGCAGACGGGGCTGTCGGGCTTCGGCCTGACGGGGCTTGGTGCGGTGGCAGCCCTTGTCGCGGCCTATGGCGCGGGCGATTTTTTGTCGAACTTCTGGGTGGCCAGCCGCCGGCCGTCGCGGCTGGGCCGCTTCATGTTCAATGGCTATGTGCTGCTGGGCGGAGCGCTTGCGCTGGTGCCGCTTCCGTTCTGGTGGTTGCCGCAAGTCGCCTGGTTGCCGGCCATGATGGTGGCCGCATTCGCGTCGGGCCTGGGCGGGCCGATGTTCTTCATTCCGATGATGACGTTCCTGCAGACGCGCCTCGAAGGCACCGACCTCGTGAGCGTCATCCGCTTGCGCCTGGCCCTGACCGCCGCGGGAATGATGGCGGGCGCGGGGCTGGGCACGTTGCTGTTCGACGTGCTGGGTGCCGCCATGGCCGTGGTGCTGTCGGGCCTTGCGATCGCGTTGATCGGTGCGTGGGGAAGCCTGCGGCGCCCGGACCTCGGGCGTGTCGGCGCGGAAACCACGGACCCGGCCGACCGGCTTGCCGCGTAGCGCGCATCGCAACGAGAATTCAACAGCACACCGTTCAACACACACCGCAACAACAAACAAGGAAACAGCCGACATGAAGACAGCCTACCTCTCTTTGATCTTCGCCCTGGCAACAGGCTCGGCGTCGGTGTTCGCCCAGCCCGCGGCCGGCCCCTGCGAGGTGAAGCGCCAGGAGATCAGCAACGATCTCGCCATCGCCCGCGAAAAGGGCCAGGCGCAACGCGTGCGCGGACTGGAACGCGCGCTGGCGGAGAACAAGCGCAACTGCAGCGAAGAAAAGCTTTCGGCCGCTCACGCGAAGCGCGTGCAGGCTGAAGAAAAGAAAGTGGCGCAGCGCCAGCGCGACCTCGACGCGGCGCAGCGCAATGGCGATACGAAGAAGATCGAACGCCGCCAGGCCAAGCTCGATGAAGCGAAGGCCGAACTCGAGCGCGCCAAGGCGCAGCCACTGGTGCACTGACGGCCAAACTGCAAGGCCACGTCAGCCGTTGCGCGGCAGAGGCACTGAAGAAGAAGCCGCAGCCGCTGGTGAATGCTGCAGCGCCGCCGGCAACCGGTGGTCGAGCCAGTCCATGCGCCAGGCCAGCACCACCATCGCAAGGGCCAGCACAGCCACTGCCGCGACACCGGTCTTGCCGTGGCGGTCGCGGTAAGGGTCGCGCGCGATGCGCCGCGCACCGGGTGGCACATGCGCCATCTGCGACAGCATGCCGCCCAGCCGCACGTTGACCTTCATGCGCCCGTTGATGGCCCAGCCGCTCGCATCGAGGATCGGGCCCAGGCTGCGCTGCCGCAGCTTGAGCCACGCGATCAGCATGCTCGGCCCGGAGATGGCGAGCACGATGCCGAGCAGGGCCACCGGTATCCATTGGCCCAGGTCGATGAACTTGCCGAACACGGCGACCAGCACGGCGCTGATGCTGCCCAGTGCCACGCCGATGGCGGCCACGGTGCCGACATCCACGCGGCCGGCGGGGCGTGGCGTGGCGGTCGGTATCTTTGCCGCGCCAGCACCTGCACCACCCGCACCTCCAGTTGTCCCAGCAGCCTGGTCGGCGGTCGTGAGCCGCGTCGCCAGGCCGGTCAGGCTGCCTTGCCCGGCCGCCTCGCTGGCCGCGGCGCGCTTGGCGACCTGCTCCTCGATCACGCGCACGAACTTCTTGTAGGGCGCGAAGAAGGCCTGTGCCACGCTGGTCGGGTTCTCGATGAGCTTGGTGATGGTCGCGTCCCAGTCGCGGCCCTGGCGGTCGTAGAACACGCCGTTGCGGCCGACGAACAGGAAGTCGATGTCGCCGGCGGTGAAAGCCGCGACGATGCTCATCTTCGCGCCCTGGCGCGTGCAGTCGCAGTACGCAAGGCAGGTCTTCGCAAGCCCGGCCAGCACGGCATGCCGGGCCGTGTCCTGCACCTGCACCGTGAGCTCGCAACTGCGGCCGTCCAGGTACAGCGTGCCGGCCTGGAAGATGGCGCCCTCGCGGCGGTAGAAGGCCTTGAACGACACGAAGTTGTTGAGCAGCACCACAAGGTCGCGCTGCAGGCGGATGAGCTTTTCCAGATCGATCAGCAGCGCGTTGTGCTCTTCGGCGGCCTCGTCGTCGCGCAGCAATGAAAGCAGCGTCTCGCGGGTCTGCAGGAAGGCATCGAGCGTGTCGAGCGGCAGCGCGGCCGCAGCGTTGTCGGGGCGCTTGGCCATCAGGGCCTGCAGCGGGGCCAGCTTTTCCTTGATGGCCAGCCAGTCGGCTTGCGAGAGTTCTTCGCGCGCACCCAGCAGCGGTGCCACCGTGTGCAGCGCAAATGTCGCGATGGCTTCGGACCACGCGGGGTTGACGCGGGTGCCGTGCAGCGGCAGCACGCAGCGCGGCGTGACGGGGGCCAGCGGCAGGTCGGCGATGGGCTCGGCGCCCAGGTCGAGCCTTGCCGCACCGAGCGCGTCGTAGGCCTCGGCCGATGGGTTGAGCGCCGTCACGGCCTGCGCGTCGAAGGCGGCGACGCGACAGCGCGCGAAGTAATCGTCGAGCTTGGCTTGCACCTTGTTGGCCGCATCGGCGGCGGCCAACGTGGGCTCGCCGAGCGGCATCAGCGCGGTGTCGTTCACGTCGGCCTGCGCGTGCCAGTCGCGTGCCGTTTGCACTTCGGCAAAGAAGGCTTCCACGCGCGGGCGGTCGACGCCGGGCGCGTCCTTGTGGCGGTCGGGCACGCTGCCGTGGGTGCGCATGATCTCGGCGAGCGTGGCGCGCGCGGCATCGTCGCCGTGCGCGGTGTCGGGCGTGATCACGCCGTCGCCGTTGAAGCGCATGGCGGCGAGCAACTCGCCGCGGTCGGCAATGTCCGCGAGGGTGAGGGTGGCGGCATCGGGCCTGCCCTGGATCTGCAGTAGCCGGCGCGCTTCTTCCCGCAGCCGCGCACCGGCGGGGTTGCCGGTGTCGAGGTCGTCCAGCGTGAGCACGTCGCTGCCCTGCAGCAGCACGTCGGGGTTGCGCAGCCGGGCGCAGACCCACTCGCAGGCTGCGACCACTTCGGGTGGCCGCACGCGGCCGTCGCCGTCGGTGTCGATCAGGTCGAGCGTGCGCGCATCGAAGTCGATGCCGCGCGTGGGGCAGGCCAGCGCGACCCAGAGCTTCTGGTCGAGTTCGCCGAGGCGGGCGATGTCTTCGCCCGTGCGGAAGATCACCTGGTCGGCACCGCCTGCGCGAATGAACTGCCAGCGGTGCGGAGGGCGGGCTGGGGTCTGGGTATCGATGGGTCTCTCCGGAAAAGCGAAATGAAGGCTTTACCGTAAGGGACCGCGTGACTTCGGCTTGAGGACACAGGGCGCACAGCCGTGTCGTCCCACGCCGACACCATGCCGACACCACACGCGATGTGCGAGCGAGCGCGCGCGCGTGCGTGCCGGATTTCAGAATCTCTTCAGGATGCGCTAAGCGATCCTTTAGGCGCCAAACCGAAACTGGCGTACCCCAACGACACCAGAACATCGGGAGTATTGCTTTTGAAAACCCTTGCCATCCTGTTTGCCGCCACCATCCTGCTGGTCGGCTGCGGCCACGACCGTCACCGCCATGACCGCGACCGCGATCACAACGGCATCCCCGACCGCTACGAAAGAAACCGCGACAGCGATGGCGATGGCGTGCCCGACCGCTACGACCGCCGGCCGGACAACCCCAGGAAGTACTGACCGGCGCTCAGCACCCGGCCACGCTCATCAGGGCGTGGCTGCTGCTGCATCAGCAGCCTTCGGCCGCGACGACGGCTCCCACGAATCGGGCGTGGTGGCCACCAGCGACTTGAAATCTTTCCACGGCCTGGCGCCCGACAGGCTGCGCCCACCGACGATGACCGTCTTTGCGTACGCGACCATGCGCTCGCGCAGGTAGCCGCGGTCTGACACGGGCCAGGTCTCTATGGAGTGCGGGCCGCGCGCCAGCACGATCTCTTTCACGCCGCGGATGCGGTTGTAGGCGGCCACGGTGCCTTCGAGCGATTCGGCCCGGTCCCACAGGCCCTTGCCGAAGAAGGCCGAAGGCCACCGGTCCATGCCGGCCAGCGTCGACGAGTTCGGATAGAACACGATGTGATGGTCGGCCGCCATGCCACCCAGGAAGAGGTTGCGGTCGGCCAGGTCGGGCGAGTCGCCCACGTAGCCGGCGCCGCTCGCGAATGACGACAGCAAGATGGCGCCGCGAATGTTCTTCAGGCCCTTGGGCGGCGTGCAACTGGGCTCGGGCATGTCGAAACTGCATTCGGCCACGAAGTTCTTCGTCATGGCCCAGGCGGTCGACATCGAGCCGCGCGAGTAGCCGCCGAGCACCAACGGAATGTCTTGCGCCTTCATGCCCGCCAGCAGCTTGCCCTTGGCCGCGTCGCCTTCGAGCAGCTGTCCCGAAGGCGTGAGCACGCGCAGGCCGCGCCCGCCTTCGAGTGCCGAGAGCGCACGGAACACGTCTTCGCCTTGCTCCAGCGTGTTGGTGTCGCTGAAGCCGCCCGACAGGCCTTCGCCGCGCCGGTCGTAGGCCAGCACGTCGAAGCCCGCCTGGTTCAGCGCATGCAGGTTCTCGCGCCACCAGCGCTGGCCCATGGTCTCGGTGGTGGCATTGGGAAAGGCGATGGGGATGGTCTTGCCGGTTTTCTCGTCGATGCGGTACGAGGCTTCGTCGGGGTGCTGGATGGCCGTGAGCTGCCCGCCGCCGCCCGGCGCCATGATGGCCAGCGCGCGCACCTTCTTGCCCTTGCCGTCGTCCACGCCGGCGCCTTCGATGTACCAGCCGCGCAGCTTGATCTCGTCGGTCATCTTCAGGTCGATGCGTTCGAAGGCGTCGCGCGGCACGGTGAACTCGACCATGTACGTGCGGCCATCGGCCTCGGCGATGCCTTCGTTGTAAGGCGCTTTCGCGAAGAACGCCGGGCGCCGGATCTGCTTCAGGTCGACCTGGCCTTCGGGATCGATCTTGCCCGACGGATCGACCACGCCGGTCGAGCGCGTGGCCCGTTCCTTGTTGGGCGGCAGCCAGCGCTGCATCTGCGCATTGATGCGCGCGAAGCAGGCCGGCTCTTCCTTGCAGGCGCGCCAGCGGGCCTTGAGCTTGTCGTCGGTGAATTCGCTGACGTGATAGTCGCCGCCGGTGTAGTCGGCGGGCTTGCGATTGGCGGTCATCAGCACCGGCACGCACACCGTGTTGCCCATGCCCCGCGCACCTTGCGGCAGCCGGTAGCCGCCCATCATCGCGTTGCGGTCGGTGCCCACCCACGCGGTGCAATCGGTGGGCGGCGTTTCGGCGGCGGTGGCGCGCCGCTGCGCGTCGCTGGTGCCTGTGCAGCCGGCCACGAGCAGCATGAGCGCGCCGAGGCCCGGAAGGGCCCAGCGCGCGGAAAGACGGAGCGGGTGAAGGGGGCGAAGGGCGGTGAATTCGCGTGTGCGCGTTGCCGTGTGTGTCATGGATCGGTGCATGTGTGTTCCGGCCCGCATGGTAAGTCGTGCGGTGCCGGGTGGGCGCGCAAAAACCGGTGCGCCGCGTGGCACACCGGCAGGGGAAGTCAGCGCAGTGTCAGGCCGCGGCGTCAGGCGTTGGCCTTCACGGACTTCACGGATGTGCGCTGGCGAATTTCGCTTTGCAGTGCGCGCTGTCCGGCGGACAACGCGGTCTCGTAGTTCTCGGACGCGTCGTAGGCGCTGCGCAAGATTCTGGGACTCGCGCCTTGCGCGTCGGTCTCGAGCAGCCGCCAGACGAAGGCGCCCGGCAGCGGCTCTTCAATGGTGAGTTCGATGGGCTGTGTCATGCTGCCCACCTTGGCCTCTTTGGCGCCGCCTGTCTGTAGGCGAGGTTCGACGGAAGGCTTCAAATCGTTCAGGTGGCCGCGCAACTTGTTCAGGTGGCTGCGCCCTGTGCCGGCGCCACCATGCGCTGCAGCAATGGCTGGCGCGCCAGCACCGCATCGCGCGGGCCCGCGTCGAGCACGTGGCCGGCTTCCATCACGATCACCGTGTCGAAGCGCTCCAGCAGGCTCAGGCGATGGATCGACGCGATGACGCAGGCATCGGGAAACGCATCGGCAATGCGCTCCAGCACGCGTGCCTCGGTGGCGGCGTCGAGCGCGCTGGTCGGCTCGTCGAGCAGCAGCAGCGAACTGCCCCGTGCCGCGAGCACGCCGCGTGCAAGGCACAGGCGCTGGCGTTGTCCGCCCGACAGGTTGAAGCCGCGCTCCGACACCGCCGTGTCGAGGTTGCCGTGCGTGGCCTTCAACACCTCGTCGAAGGTGCTGGTGTGCAGGGCCGCGAGCAGCGCGTCGTCGCTGGCCGGCTGGCCGAAGGCGAGGTTCTCGCGCACGCTGGCCTCGAAGAGCTCCGTCTCCTGCGGGATCAGCGTGGCCAGCTGGCGCAGCCGGGGCCATTCGACCGGTTCGCCATCGAGCGACAGCGTGCCGCCTTGCGGCGCATAGAGGCCGGCGAGCACGCGCAGCAGCGTGCTCTTGCCGCCGCCACTGGGGCCTACCAGTGCGACGCGCTCGCCGCGGCGCAGGGCCAGTGTCACGTCGTGCAGGCCATTGCGCGCGGGTGCGGCTTCGGTCGATCCGTCCGTTGCGCTGGTTGTGTCGGTTGCTTGTGCGCCGCGCGCCGCGTAGTTCCATTGCAGCGCTCGAACATCGAGCCGCGTCCACGCGGCATCGGCATCGATGCGTTCGTGCGCCGGCACCTGCTCGGGCGCGGTGGACAAGGGCTCGTCCGCCGGCGCCTGCCAGATCGGTTGCGCGCTGCTGTAGTCGGTGTGCATGCGCGCGAAGAACTGGAAGTTGGCGGCCACCGAGGTCACCACGCCGGCCGCCTGCTGCGCGTACTGGTAGATCATGAACACTGCGCCCAGCATCACGGCCTGGCCCGGCGTGCGAGCCTGCCACACGTAGATGACCACCAGCCCCCAGGTCAGCGCCAGGCCCATCAGGTCGACCGCGAACCACTTGCCTTCGTTCAGCACCACGGTGCGCTTCAGCGGCAGCGAAATCGCCGCCATGCGCCGCCGCAGCAACAGTCGCGAGGCACCCTGCAGCCGCAGGCCGATCACCGTCGATGCATTGCCCAGAAAGTCGAGCAGCGCGGCCACGTAGCGCCGGTCCGCGTCGTTCTCGGCGCGCGCCAGCTTCATCAGCGCGCGGTCGATGCGCACGATGACAAGGCCGATCAGCACGTAGCCCGCCAGCGCTGTCGCACCGCTGGTGCGCGACAGCAGCGCCAGCGCCACCAGCGGCCCGACGAAGTTGACCGCATTGGTGAGCCAGATGAACTGGTTCTGCGCAAAGTCCGCAAGTGCCCGGCTGGCCTAGTGCACGCGGTGCTGCAGCTCGCCCGAGTGGTGGCCGTCGTGCCAGGCCAGCGGCGCGGCGGCAATGCGCGCGTAGAGTTCGTCGGCCAGCGTCTCGCGCACCTTCATGCCCACGTTGCGCTCGAGAATGCGGCCCGGCCCGTGCAGCACCCACGCGCCCACGTACACCGCGGCCAGCGTGCCGATCCAGCGGCCGGCCGCGGCCAGGTCGCTGCGCTGCAGCGCGTTGATGGCCTGCCCGGCAAGGTAGGGCAGCGTGAGGCGGATCAGCTGCGACGTGGCCAGCAACGCCGTGGCCCCGAGCAACTGCCCGCGCGCACCCGCCGCGAAGTGCCACAGCGCGGCATACAGCTCGAGCATCGCGTTGCGCGGATCGTCGCCCCTGGTCTTCTGCGTCTGCGTCTGCATCTGCTTGCCTGTCAGCCCGCCTTGCGGAATGTGAGGTTGATGCGCTGCGCGCCCAGCAGCGGGTGCGGTTCTTCCTTCAGCGGCAACACGCCGTGGTAGCGCAGCCGGTCTTCGCCGCCCCACACCACCACGTCGCCGTGGCGCAGCGGAACGCGCACCGCCTTGTCGCCGCGTGCGAGCCCGCCGAACAAAAAGATGGCGGGCATGCCGAGCGACACCGAGACGATGGGCGCGCCGTAGTCGCGCTCGTCCTTGTCCTGGTGCAGCGAAAGGCGCGCGCCGGGCGCGTAGCGGTTGACGAGGCAGGCGTCGGGCACGAAGCCGTCGAAGCCGGCGGCCGACGCGGCCTCGCGGGCAAGGCGCAAGAACGCATCGGACATGGCCGGCCAGGGCTGTCCGGTGTCGGGGTCGGTGGGGCTGTAGCGGTAGCCGCGGCGGTCGCTGGTCCAGCCCAGCGCGCCGCAGTTGGTGAGCGCCACCGACATGGTGAAGCCGCCCGGCGTGACCAGGTGGCGGAACGGCGCGCGCTGCTGCAGCGCATCGATGGCGGGCAGCAGTTCATCGACGAAGGGCAGGGCGAAGCCGGGCAGCACGAAGGCGCCGGGGCCGAGCGGCTCGCGCGCTTCACGTGTTTCGCGGGGGAGGTCGTCGAACAGGTCGAGCGTCATGGCGACCATTGTCGCCAATGGCACCAATGGCACCAACGCCGCAGCGGGAGGGCGCGGTAGTCAGTATTCCATGCGCAGGGAAGCCAGCAGAGTGCGCGGCTTTCCTACCGCGACCTCGTCGCGCGATCCGCTCGGCAGGTAGTACTTCTTGTCCCCCGTATTCAGGATATTGACTTGTGCGGTCCATCGCGCGGCGCCTGCGCGCCACTTGTAGGCGGCCATCAGGTCGATGCGGCCGTAGCCGGGGAGCTGAAAACTGTTGGCCGTGTCTCCCTGCTGCTTGCTCAAGGCGACCATGCCGACCCCGAAGCTCCAGCCTTGAACGCCACCCGCCTGAAGGTCGTAGCGCAAGAACAACTTGCCCATGTGGCGCGGGACCCCATAGAGAGCGTTGCCTTCGTTGCCGGTCGTGTCCCGCAAGACCTTTGCGGCGGTGTAGCTGTACGAGGCCGTCAGGTTGAGGTGTCGGGTCAGGCGCCCGCCGACATCCCATTCAAGTCCACGGCTTCTGGCCGTGCCGATCTGGACAGAGTTCGTGCTGTCATCTGGATCGGGCACGACGATGTTCTGCTTCTTCAAGTCATAGATTGCCAGCGTGGTGAAGAAGTCCTTGTTCTCCGATTCGGCCTTGAATCCGATCTCGTACTGCTTGGCCTCGATCGGCTTGAACGACTGCCCTTTCGAACTGGCGGTGCTGTTGGCGTCGCTGAACGATTCGGTATAGCTCGCGTAAACGGAGGCTCCCGGCGCCAGCGTGTAGACCACACCGAGGCGTGGGCTGAATTTGGTGTCGTCGGCGCGGCTTGCCTCCGTGCCGACCGGATTTTCCGTACGCACGCTTGCCCTGTCGTAGCGGCCGGCCAGAAGGAGATTGATTTTTTCGCTCAGCGCAATCTGGTCCTGCACGTAGAAGCCGGTGCCGTGCCCTCGGTTGAAGATGGTGTCTTGCGTCGCAGTGGCTGGGGGCACATGGGACGTGACAGGAAGGAACAGGTTCGGAATTGTTTCGAGCTCGCCGTAGCGGAAGTCGAATCTGCCTTCGTATCGGTTGTGATCGAAGCCGGCGGAAAAGTCGTGCTTCATGCCAAGCCATGCAGGCGTGCCGGCGAATTCCAGCGAATAGAACTGGTTGTCGATGTCGCGCTGCTGGATGCGGCGGGCCATGCGAACCATGCCGACGCTGTCCGGCGATTCGGTCTGCTGCAGGTATTCCAGGCCTTTGCCTCGTCCTTGTTGCACGAAGTACTTCTGGCGAATCGTCCAGGTCGGCGCGATTCGATAAGAGGCGTCGATGGAAAGGAGCGTTTCGTTGTTCCGGTAGTGGGTGAAGTCTTCTCCGAAATTTCTATTGAGTGGTACGTCTGCGGGGCGGTTTGCATAGGCGACGATGCCACGGTCGATGGGGGATTTGTCGCGCGACACTTCCAGGTCGATGTTCACTTGTGTGTCGGCATTGGGCCTCCAGCTCAGCGAAGGCGCGATGAACTTGCGAGAGTTGCCTGCGTAGTCCCGGAACGACCTTGCGTCTTCGAGCGATCCGTTCAGGCGATAGAACAGGCCGTTGTCCTTGCCGAGCGGGCCCGTGGCATCGAGCGTGGTCTGGAAAAAACCATGGCTGCCCACCTGCTGCTGCAACGACAGATACCGCTCTTCCAGCGGCTTCTTGGTCACGACGTTGAACATGCCGCTCATGTCGCCCCGCCCGAACTGGGTTGACGACGGTCCCTTGAGAATGTCCACGCGCTCCGCGTTGGCCAGTTCCGTCACGCCGATGCGGCGGGTACGCACACCGTTGCGGTACGTGTCGTACAAAGGAAAGCCGCGCACGATGATGTCTTCGTGCAACGAGGTGCTGCCGGCATTCACCCCGCTCACTGTCTCGAGTGCATCGCGCAGGGTGTTGGCCTGCCGGTCGTCGATCAGGGCCTGTGGCACTACTTGCACCGACATCGGTGTCTTGATAAGGGGCGTGATGCCTTTGGTCGTCATGGGCGCATCGTCAGCCCGCAGGCCGATGTCCCGGTCTTCGCTGACAGTGATGGTGGACAGCGAGACTGTTCCAGCCACGGCCCTCACGACGACCGCATTGCCTTCGTGGGTGGCCACCAATCCGCTGCCGGCCAGCAGGCGGTCGAGCGCCTGCTGCGGCGTCAACCGGCCCGACACGGCGGGCGCCGTCCGGCCGGCCACCAGGGCGGGCGGCACCATCAGCGTGAGCCTGGCCTGGCGCGCCAGTTCGGTCAGTGCCTGGGCCAGCGGCTGTGCGGTGATCGCGATGTCGATCTGCGCGGCGGGCGCCGTCTGGGCCTGCACGGCGAAGGCGCCGAGGCCGAGAGCGGCCGCCAGCGCAAGGGGCGCGAGGTCGAATCGGGCGAGTGAGGGGCGCGAACGGTGCATGCGGGAGATCTCCAGAAGATACGAACAGGGAAGCGGTATCTCCAGAAGACGGATCACCTCGCGGAAACCTGATGCCGGCAAAAAAAGAAAATTTGCGCGCGGGTTGCGAGCCGGCCTGCTACGGACGCCTGGCCACCACCTCGACGGCGCCCTCGCGCGGCACCAGCCGCACCGGCAAGACCTCCGGCAGGCTGCGCGTGAAGTCGCCTACGCGCCTCAGGTCCACGCTGCCGGTCACGCGCAATGCCGCCACCGTGGGGTCGCGCACCAGCAGGCCGGTGCTTGCGTAGCGCTCCAGTTCGGCCACGGCCAGCGACAGCGGCGTGTCGTCGAAGTTGACGCGGTTGCCGCGCCAGGCCGCAATGCTTTCAGTGGCGATCTGGCCGACCGGCCCGAGCCGGCCTTCGGCGTCGGCGGCAACGGTCTGGCCCGCTTCGAGATCGATGGCGTCGCTCATCTGCGCGGCCGTGGGGGGGCCGTCGCTGCGTTTCAAGGCATCTGCGCGCGCGACCCGCACGTGGCCTTCTTCCACGGCCACCTGCACCTGGTCGTTGCCCATCGATGGCGTGTAGCGCACCGAGAAACGCGTGCCCACCACGGTGATGCGCATGGCGCCCGCCAGCACGTCGAAGGGCCGGGTCTTGTCGCCCTGCACCGTGAACATGACCTGGCCCTCGGGCAGGCGCACTTCGCGGCGCTGCCGGTACAGCGTGACGTCGGCCTGCGATGCGGTGTCCAGCCGCAGCGTGCTGCCATCGGGCAAGCGGGCTTCGATCTGCTGCCCGCGTGCGGTGGCGTAGTGCTGGCTGAAGACGGGTTGCTGCTGCCAATGGTCCCATGCGAACCAGCCGCCGCCGAGGGTCGCGAAGGCCACGCATGCGGCCAGGGCCTGGGGCAGCCATTGGCCACCGATGAGGCTGCGGAGCCAACCGCCTGGACCGGCGAGCCGCGTGGGCTTTCGCTGTCGAGGTGTCTGCGGCGCGGGAGAGGGCGGGACAGCGCTCGCCGGCTCCGTCGAGTGAGTCGATCCGGCCGGTGCAGCCGGCCTCGCAGTTGCCACGCCGGCCCTGAGTTGGGCCACGCCGTCGGCGGGAATGTCGTCGAACGCCCGCCACGTGCCGGCCATGTCGTCGAATGCTGCCTGGTGCGCGGCGTCGGCCTGCAGCCAGGCCTGGAACTCGGCCTCGGCCGAGGCATCGAGCCCGTCTTCCCTGCGCACCAGCCAGTGAAGCGCCTGCACCTCGGCCGCATCCAGGTCCGCCAGCGCGGCATCGAGCATGCCGTCGTCGCCCGACGCGCTCGCGCCGTCCCACACCTGCTCCTTGCCGGAGGGGCGCTGCGTGGGGTCGTCGATGACGGGGCGTGAAGTCATTGCGCGGGAATTTCTGCTTGCTTCTTCGTAGACGGATGAAGGCGCCGGAACCTGATGTCCGGACGCGAAAAAAGTGTCGCCGATCTCAAGGTTGCACCTCGCGCTTGTCCGGCGGCGTGGTGGCGGCGCCAGGGCCGTCGCGGTGTTTGCGGCAGGCCAGCACCGCCAGCATCACATGGCGCTCGACCATGTTGCGCGAGATGCCCATGCGCTCGGCCACTTCGGCATGCGACAGGCCATCGAACTTGTGCAGCACGAAGGCTTCGCGGCAGCGCGGCGGCAAGGCTTCGATCACCGCGACCAGCCGGTGCACGCCCTGCATCGCGGCATAGGCTTCCTCGGGCTGCTGTGCGGCGGGCGCGGGCATTTCTTCCATTGCCTGCGGGTCTTCGGCGCCGCGAACCGCGCTGCGCCGCTGCTCGTCGATCAGCACGTTGCGCGCGGTGCGGTAGAGCAGCGCGCGCGGTTCGTGGATGGGCTGGCCGGCCTGCTGCACCGCAAGCACGCGTGCATACGCCTCCTGGACGATGTCGGCCGCGCCATCGCGGTCTTTCACCTGCCGGGAGAAGTGGTTCAGCAGTTCTCGGTAGTAGCGTGTGACCACGGATCGTTGAAGTAGGAAGACGGCGCGGGCGCTCCGTCGATGGGCTGGCTTCAAGATGTGGCGTTGGCTGATCCGGCCTGCAATTCCCCGATAGGAATTGTTCGCATTATTGCCGAAGCCACGTTCGCTCCCGCTGCAGGAGGCATTGCGATGGCCTTCGGCTCAGGTAGGCTTCGCGCCGAACATGCCCCGCCAAGCACCATGAAGAACCGATCCGCCACGCCCTGGAAGAAGAGCCGAACGTATGGCGACATCCATGGCGGGCGCATGCGCCGCCGGATGACCGACAACATCTTTGCCCGTGCGCATTCGCTGCAGCGGCCGGTGCCGGGCCAGGCGCTGCCCATCCTGATCCAGGACAACCCGTCGCGCGAGTTCGTCTTTCCCGTGTCGGTGGAGGAGTGCGCGGCGGCGCTGCGTGCCTTGCCCGCCGGCCATGCAGAGGGCGTGACGCACATCTGGCTGCGGCGCAGGCCGGCACGCATGAGCCATTCGGCCGCCGCGTTGGCGGAGTTCATCTGCGGCAGCGGTGTGCGCGTCGTCATCCTGTATCCGTGGCGGGCGGACGGGCGGCTCTATGTGGGGCGCAGCAAGCCGCCGGCGCAGTCGATGGCTTCGTACCAGCGCTTCGGAGCCCAGGTGAGTTGCGACCGTGGCCGGTGGTACGTGAGCTTCACGCCGGCCGACCTCAAGCGCTTCTACATCGAACACCTCTTCTGCCACGAGGTGGGCCACCACGTGGACTGGTACGGGCGGCGCTGGAGCCGGGCGAGTGTTCGCCAGGCTGAAGAGTTCGCCGACCAGTACGCCGTGCAATGGGGGCCCGATGCCATGGCCCTCGTTTCGCGGGACTGATCGACCATCGGCGGCGCGGCGCGCGCACCGGCCGCTGCCCAGCTATCTCGCGAAAGCAATCGACTGCGGCCCCGAACCCGCAGGCACGGTCGGCGCGGCCATGGGGCTCAAGGCGCCGGTGCCGCTATCGATGGAGTAGGCCGATACGTTGCTGGACATCGCGTTCGCCGCGTACGCGAACCGGCCCGTGGGGTCCACGACGACGGCAGCGGGCTGGTTGTCCGTGGGAACCGTCGGCACGGCCATTGGACTCAGCATGCCGCTGACGGCGTCGATGGTGAAGGCCGCCAGGTTGTTGACGTCCAGGTTGGCCGCATAGGCGAACCGCCCGGTGGGGTCCACGGCGATGGAGTAGGGCGTTTTGCCCGACGTGACCGTCGGCGTTGCCAATGGGCGGAGGGCGCCGGTGGTGGTGTCTATGGCATAGGCCGACAGGGTGTAGTCACCGGTATCGGCCACGTACGCAAACCGGCCCGTCGGATCGACGGTCACGCCATAGGGGTTCGGTCCCGAGGACACGGCAGGCCCCGGTACGGCGGTGAGCGCGCCGGTGGCCGCGTCGATGGTGTAGGCCGACACATTGCTGCTGACGGCGTTCACCGCGTAGGCGAAACGGCCCGTCGGGTCCACCGTGATGAACGACGGTGACCTGCCGGTAGCGACCGGCGAGCCCGGCACTGGACTGAGGGTGCCCGTCGCGGCATCGATGGCGTAGGCCGACACGGTGTCGAGCGCGGCGTCGGTCATGTAGGCGAAGCGGCCCGTGGGGTGCACGGCAACGCTGGTGGGCTCGGTGCCCGTCGCGACCGTCGGCACGGCCATCGGGGTCAGGGCACCGGTGGCCGCGTCGATGGTGTAGCCCGAAACGGAGTGGGCGTTCGGATGAGGCACGTAGGCAAAGCGGCCCGTGGGATCGACGGTGATGGCGTTGGGTTCGGCCCCCACGGAATAGGTCGGTACCGCCATCGGCACGAGGGTGCCCGTGGCGGCATCGAGCGTGTAGCCCGACACGTCCATCGACAGGAAATTCGCGACGTAGGCAAAGCGGGCCGGCGGCGCGGCGCAGTGCACCGCCACGTTGCCGATGGCCGCGCCGGCGATCTTGCCGCTGCCGTTGCTGACGGTGCAGACCAGGGTTCGCAGCTGGGGCTGCGACTTGACCGTGACCGCGTAGCTGGCGCCATCGGCAAGCTGCGTGGCAAAGCTGAAGCTGCCGTTGGCCGCAACGGCCAGGTCGTCACCCGCATTGTTCTGCAGCACGAGGCCCGTGCCGAGCAGTCCGCTGACCGTGCCGCCGACCGCATGGAGCTTGGCGGCGGGCGCGGGCGCGGCGGGTGGAGGCAAAGGAAGAAAACCGCCACCGGAGCCGCCGCCACCGCCGCAGGACGCCAGCATGAAGAGCATCGCGCTCATGGCTGCACGGCGCGAAGTGGCCTGTGCATCGAAGCTGGAAAAGAGGGCGCGGGCGTGCGGAATCGACGGCATGGGAAACGCTTTCTGACAGGGCCTGGAAGGCCGGGCCGCGCGATTCTAGGAAGCCGATATGCCGTCGCTTGTCGCTCGAATGCGCTACATCGCGCAGTGCCGATGCGCGGTAAAAGGCCGCGCGATTTCAGCCGCTTTTCAGCGCCGTTTGCAGGAAGGCGAGCATGCGCGGCCACGAGTCCTGCCGTGCGCGCGCGGTGCCCTGCGGTGTGCCGCCCATGTCGATGTCCTCGCCGGACACGGGGTGCTTCGACTTCAGCTGGGTCGTCAGCACATGGGGCCACGCAATGTTGTGTCCCGCCTCCGGGTAGATCAGGTGCTCGACAGGGTGAGGAAAGTGGTTTGCCCTGAAGCGCTGCACGGCGATTTCCGTCAACTCCGTGGAGGGCCACAGCCGGTCGTCGGCGCCCGAGATCATCAGCACGGGGCCGCCGATTCTTTCCACGGGAATGGACGCCCTGGCCGTGTAGCCGGCATCTCGGAGCGGTATCAGGTACCAGTCGAAGCTGTCTTTTCTTGCAGTGCCATCGGCGAGCGCCTTGTCCCACTCTTCGTAGGTGAGCGTGCTCGCATGGGCGATCTCCTTGCCCTCGAGGGTCCAGGCGCCATGGCCGCTCGCCGGAAAGGCAGGCCATGCGACGCCGCTGGGAACGTAGGCGACGACTGCTCGAACGGTGGGGAAGGTCGCTCCGATCAGCAGTGCCAGTTCTCCGCCCCGCGATGCACCCACCACCGCGATGCGGTTGCCGTCCACGCCGGGCTGGGCCGCCAGCCATTCCAGCGCGGTGCCGAAATATTCGAGTGGAATCCGGTCGAGCGTCGCGGGCAGGCCTTCGGCGCCGAAGTACGCCAGTGCGAGCGCGGCGTGGCCGTGCGAGGCAAGCAGGGCCGCCATCTCCTGCGACCAGGCCAACCCCCCGCCCGAGCCACCGACGACGAGCTCGGCGCTGCGAGGGCCGGGTTGCGCCGGCTCGAACATGCGGCCGACCATGCCGTGCTCGCGCACGTCGCGCGAGCTGACGTCCGATGCAGCGAAGGTTCTCTTGAGGGTGTGCGACAAGGGTTCGCTGCTGTTGCCGCTGCCGTCGTCGCTCGAAAGCTTCAGCGTCAGGGTGAACGGGTCTTTGCTGGCGTCGCCGCAGGCTGCCGCTTCGGGCCCGGCCACAGGCGCGCGCGACCAGAAAAGCCCCATCGCGTCGATACCCTGGTACGAGCCCGAGACCGGTGCCTGCAGCGCAAGGTCGACCACGCCATCGGCGTCGGCCACGAACGTGGCGTGCGACAGGAACATGCTGTCGTTGGGCCCCGCGTTGTAGAGCCGTGCCGTCAGCCGGGCGCCGGCGGAAAGACCGCGAACGCGAATGGCCAGCGCGTGGTCGACAAGGCATTCGGAGGGAAGCGGATCGAGTTGCATGGGCATCGGAAGTTGGCGACGGAATCTTGCAAATCTTGCAGTATCGGCCCTTCATTTTTCCGCGGAAGTGCCGATAGAACTCTTTTACCGTCACAACGAAGGAACAAGATGCTGACTGGAATCGGGGCCACGAGCAGCGCGGCGAGCGGGAGAAACATCAACGCGGAAATCGCGAAGATCCAGCGCCAGATCACCAACCTGCAGGAGCAGATGCAGGAAAAGCAGGGCCTGCTGCTCGCGACGCCGGCGGGCGAACTGCGCACCGCGCTTCAACAGCAACTGGTCGCCATCGCCAACCAGATCGCGATGCTGCAGGCGCAGATGAATGCGCTGCGCACGGCTGGCGTCCAGCAGAGCGCGATGGCGCAGCTCGACGAACTGGGCGGCCAGCCGGCTGCGAAGGAGGCGAAGGCCGACAAGGCGCGCGTGAACGCCGGCGGCGTAACGATCGGCTCCGTGCTGAACGTGGAGGCCTGACCTCAGTTCTTGCCGGCGCCCACCACCACCACCACCCGCGCAATCCAGGCCAGCAGCACGGCCACGACTTCGTCGCGGTTGGTTTCGTTGAGCGTCTCGTGGCGCGCGCCGCCGAACACATGGCATGACACATCGTGCAGCCCGGCTTCGCGGTAGCGCTGCACCAGCGGATAGAACCATTCGGCCTTATTGCTGACCGGGTCCTGGTCGCCGACGAACAGGTACAGCGGCAGATCGGCCCGGATGCGCGTGCGCAGCGCATCGGGCGCCAGGTCGGCAAGGTTCGCGAACATCGAGCCCAGGCCCTCTGCCGAGACGGTGAACCCGCACAGCGGATCTGCAATGTAGGCATCGACCTGGGCCGGGTCGCGGCTGAGCCAGTCGAACGGCGTGCGCACATCGGGCAGCGCGGCGTTCATGTCTTCGAGCTTGAAGCCGGCCTGCAATGCGGCGCCGAGCAGGTCGAGTGCGGTGGTGCCCGAGAGCACGGCGCCGGAGAGCAGCGCGCTGTGCCGCGCCAGGTAGTACTGCGTGGCGAACGAGCCCATGCTGTGGCCGAGAAGAATGAGCGGCAGGCCGGGGTGCACACCGCGAACGTGGTGGCTCAGCAGCGCCATGTCGTCCACCAGCCCTGCAAAGCCGCGCGGACCGAATTCACCAAGCTCATTGCGCGCAGCGGCGCCCTTGCCATGGCCGCGATGTTCGTTCGCATAGACCACATAACCTGCCTGGGTCAGCGCGTCGGCGAGCGGCCGGTAGCGCAGCGAATGCTCGCCCATGCCATGTGCCAGCTGGACGATGGCCCGCTGCGTGGGCCCTTGCCAACGATGGGCTTCGACGGTGTGACCGTCGTTGGCGGTGAGGTCGAAGTGTGTCTCTGTGCTTGGCATGCGGTGTCCCTTTTGTCTCGATGAAGAAGGTGCGGTGATCGTAAATGCTCCGATACGCTTCGGGGCTTGTGCGGATGACGCATCGGGGACGTGTTCTTGGTGCTGCTGTATGGGAGCGGGGTCATTCTTTG
>NZ_QAJK01000015.1:51089-82067 GCF_003852515.1 Variovorax sp. KBW07
AGCGGGGGACATTCGCGGAGCAGAGCACACCGTCGGCGTGGGCGTCGCCCTGAATGAACCAGAACAGCAGCAGTCAAACAAAGCCGCGAAGAGTCAATCGTTGAAAGCCCGCAACATCGCCTTGCGCAACCAGGCCTCCGCCGGGTCCTTGTCCGTCACGGCGCGCCAGGCCAGCTTCAGTTGGTACGTCGGGCTCTCGAACGGCAGAGCCTCGCAGCGAAGGCCGCCTTGTACGGACAGCACTTGCGCCACGTGCTCGGGCACCGTTGCCAGCAACTCGGTGCCGGCCAACACGGCAGGCAGGCTGCCGAACTGCGGCACCGAAAAAGCCACGTCGCGCTCCTTGCCCAGTTCGGCCAGCGTTTCGTCGACCGTGCCGCACAGGTCGCCGGCGTAGGTCACCAGCACGTGGCGCCGGCGGCAGTACTCGTCGAGCGACAGCTTGCCGGCTGCGGTGTCGGCGCGCAACACGGCAAAACGCGCGGTGCGCGCCTTGCGTACCTTGGCGCCGGCGGGCAGGTCTTTCAGGAAGGCCATCACGGCGCTCACGCGTCCTTCGTCGAGGTAGCGCGGTGCGTTGCGGTAGCAGACGGTCAGCGTGACCAGCTTGGCGCGCGGCACTTCGGCGCTGAGCGCGCGCAGCAGGCGCGGCAGCATCGCGATCTGCAGGTCGTCGGTCAGGCCGATGCGGAACACCGGGGCGGCGCGCGCGGGTTCGAAGTCGGCTTGCGCGCGGAAGGTGGCCTCGATCTGCTCCAGCGCGGGGCCGAGCCCTTGCATCAGCGCCAGCGCGCGCTCGGTCGGTTCCATCACGCGGCCCTGGCGCACCAGCAACGGGTCGCCCGTGAGTTCGCGCAGCCGGGCCAGTGCATGGCTCACCGCCGGCTGGCCCAGGTTCAGCCGTTGCGCGGCCCGGCTCACGTGCCGTTCGCGCATGAGCGCCGCCAGCACCGTGAGCAGGTTCAGGTCGATGCGGCCGAGTTCGATCGGTTTCATGCGTGCTGTGGAGCGGAGTTGAACGATGTGGGGAGGTATCGATTTCGTGCATGCCGAATATCCCATCAATCGATTTCCTTGATGGCGCCGTGGCCTCTAGATTGGCGGTGTCGGTGGCTTCAATTCCGCAGCCGCCAGCTTTTCAGGAATGGATATTCACATGGGAAAGAGGGTTCGCTTTCATGCGTTCGGCGGTGCCGACGTGCTGAAGATCGAGCAGGGCGAAACGCCTGCGCCAGACGCGGGCGAGGTGCGCATCGCGGTGCAGGCGATCGGCCTGAACCGGGCCGACGCGCTGTGGCGCGAGAAGATGTACATCGAAGACGCAATGCTGCCGGCCGGGCTGGGCAACGAGGCGGCCGGTGTCATCGATGCGGTGGGCGAAGGTGTCGAAGGCCTGGCTGCCGGCGACCGCGTGGCGGTGCTGCCCGGCGCCGGGCAGGGGCGCTACCCGACCTACGGCGACAGCATCCTGTTCCCCGCCACGCATGTGGTGCGCCACCCCGGCAACCTGTCTGCCGCGCAAGCCGCCGGGGCGTACATGGCCTACCTCACGGGCTACTTTCCGATGTTCGAAATGGCCCGCTTGCAACGCGGGCAGTCCATGCTCGTCACCGGGGCTTCGTCGGGGACCGGCATCGCGGCCTTGCAGATGGCGCGCGCCGCGGGCATTCGCGCCATCGCCACCACCCGCACGGGCGCCAAGCGCCAGGCGCTGCTCGACGCGGGCGCGGCGCATGTGGTCGTGACGCAAGACGAAGATGTGATCGGCCGCGTGATGGCGCTGACCGATGGGCGCGGCGTCGAGCTGGTGTACGACGGCGTGGGCGGTGCGGACCTGGCGCGCCTGGGCGATGTCGTCGCGCACCGTGGCTGGTATGTGCTGTACGGGTTGTCCGGCGGGGCGGAGCTGGCGTACCCGGCCATCGCGCAGTTCCGCAAGAGCTGGCGCTTTCACGTCTACAAGGTGCTCGAGTTCACGGGCGCGCCCACCATGGGCCTGCCGCGCGACGAAGCGGCGCTCGGCCGCGCGCTGGCTTTTGTCGATGCGGGGCTGGCAGACGGCTCGCTGCAGGTGCATATCGACCGTGCCTTCGCGCTCGACGACGTGGTGCAGGCGCACCAGTACCTGGAGCGTGCGGGGCACATCGGCAAGGTCGTGCTCACGGTCTGAACAAGCTCCAGGCAACGCCTGAAAACGACGAGCCGCAGCGCCCCGCGGACCGCGATATTCGCGGGGCTTGCGGGGCGCATTGCATTCAACTTGTCACAAATCCTCACTAGCATCCGGTCCACTGAAAGTAGTACGGCCACGGTTCTCGCTGGCCCGCATCAAATTCCATTTCGTGACAGGACCCGGCATGTCGTGCGTTGCTCGGTCGCGAGGGTGGTTGGATGTCTTGATCTTGATTTTCGGAATCCTGTCTTTGGGTGCTTCCCTTGCCGCCGTTGTCGATTCGCCCGTTGCCCGCCCGCAAGAGCCGGCGAAGCGCGTGAGCTTCGACATTCCCGCGCAGCCGCTGGCTTCGGCGCTGCAGGCGTTCGCGCAGGCCACGGGGCAGTCGGTGTTCTTCGACGGGCAGCTTGCGGCCGGTCTCGAATCGATGCCGGTGCACGGCGAGCTGGCGCCGCGCGAAGCCTTGCAGCGGATGCTGGCGGGCACGCGGCTGGCGGCGCGCTATGCGGACGACACCACCTTTACCCTTGTCGAGACCGACGTTCCGCAGCAGGCAGTGGCGCCTGCGTCGGCAGCACCGGCCGTGGAGCCCTTGAGCGACGGCAATGCGCGCGTGGTGCAGCAGGCGCTGGAACGCACGCTGTGCCGATGGCCTGCCGTGCAGCCCGGCAGCTACCGCGCACTGGTGCAGCTGTGGGTCGGGCCTTCCGGCCGTGTGCGGCGCACGCGCCTGCTCAGCACGACCGGTCTCGCGCAGCGCGACGCGGCACTCGAAAGCGCGATGAACACGCTGGTGCTGGCCCCGCCGAAGGAGGGCGAGGAAACGCCCGACGAACCCCTGACCATATTGCTGCTGCCCCGCACCGGCCACAGCACCGATGTGTGCGCGGGCGTGGCGCCCGCCGCGTCCTGAGTCCGCCGTGGAACAAGACACCCCCGGCTTCCTGCGCAACCTGCTGACGAGCCGCTACCTCGACTTTCGCAACCGGCTGCGCCGCCGCCTCGGTTCGGAGGACGTGGCCGACGACGTGCTGCACGAAACCTGGCTGCGCGTGAACCGCATGAGCGACCCCGGGCCGGTGCAGAGCCCGATGGCCTACCTGCTGCGCATCGCGTCGAACGTGGCGGAAGACCGGCGCATTTCCAATGGCAGGCTGCTCGACTTCGTGGAGGTCGAGGAGCTGCTGCACTTTGCCGACGAGGGCCAGGACCCGGCGCGCCTGTCTGAAGGCCGCAGCGAAGTGCAGGCGCTGGAGCGCGCGCTCGAAGAGCTGCCGCGCCGGCGCCGCGAAATTTTCATTGCCTCGCGCGTGGACGAAACGCCGCACAAGGACATCGCGTTGCGCTACGGCGTGTCGGTGCGGATCGTGGAGCGCGAAGTGAAGGCCGCGCTGGTGCATTGCGCCGGCCGGCTGGGGCGCGATGTGATCCAGAGGTTCGGTCCCGGGGCCGGAAAACAGTCTCAGTAGGGATGCTTGCCGTGAACACCCCGAACGACGACCGCGCCGCGCTGGAAGCGCAGGCGCGCGACTGGCTCGTGCGCCTGACCTCGGGCCGGGCCACGACGGTCGACGCGCAGGATTTCAGGCGCTGGTGCGGCCAGAGCCCGCTGCACGCGCAGGTCATGGCCGAGACGACCCGGCTGTGGGACGTGGCACGGCCCGCGGCCGAGGCGGTGGCGCAGCGCCTGCGCGCCGCGGAGCCGCCGCGCGCCGCCGTCATCGCCCGAGCGCATCCCAATCGCCGCTACATCCTCGGTGCCGCGCTGGCCGCCGGCGCCGCTGCCTTCGTGGTGGTGCGGCCGCCGGGCCGGCTGTGGCCCGCGCTGTCCGACATGACGGCCGACTACAGCACCGGCACCGGCGAGCAGCGCCAGGTGGTGCTGGCCGACGCGGCGGTGGTCGAGATGAACACGCAGACCAGCTTCAACGTGTCGCGCGCCGCCGAAGGGGAGGCGGCCACGCTCGACCTGCTGGGTGGCGAGGCGCAGGTGCTGCTCGATGCATCGCGCGCCACGCCGTTCACGATGACGGTCGGTGGCGGCCGGCTGGTGGCCGCGGCCGCCAGCCGCTTCAACGTGCGCGCCACCGGCGCCGAGGTGTGCGTGACCTGCATGGCCGGCTCGGTCGAGCTTGCTTACGGCGGCCGCGTGTGGGTCGCGAAGGAGGCGCAGCAGATCAGCTACGGCAGGCGCGGTGCCGAGGTGGCGCGCGCGCCCGACCTTTCGGCCGTGAATGCATGGCGCGAGCGCGTGCTGGTGTTCGACAACACGCCGCTCGCGGCGGTGGTCGAGGAAATCAACCGCTACCGCCCCGGCCGGTTGATCGTGACCAATGCCGAGCTGGGCCGGCGCAAGGTGCAGGCGCGCTTGCGGCTCGAACAGCTGGCGCGCATCGAAACGCTGATCGGTGCCAGCTACGGCGCCAAGGTGACGACGCTGCCGGCCGGCATCGTGCTGCTCGGCTAGGGCCCGCGCGGCCCTTTTTGCCTTTGCTGCGTGACACGGCTGTGAAAAACACGGCCACCCGCATCGCCTCGCAAATTTTTCCTGTCTTTTGCTCATGCCGTGTCGGTCGCATCCGGCGAGCCCGGTCTCTTAACCAGAGCGCGGCGCTACATCGCCGTGCCACGCAATCACGCGAACGGGTTTTCCTCTGGGGTATGAAATGAGCAAACAGACATTCCGCCGCGCACCGGTCGCGCATGCGGTCGCCATCGCACTGGCCATGGCGGGCTTCGCCGGCAACGCACAGGCACAGCGCGCGTTCAGCGCGGCCTGGATGGCACAGAAGAACGTGGCGCAGGGCACGGCCGCTGCCACGGGCTACCTGCCGAACGGCATGCCGGCCTCGATGCTGACGAACCCGCTCGCGCAGCAGCAGAAAGCCAGCGAGCAACTGCAGCGCTCCCTGGGCAACCTGAACCTGGCGGCGCAGGCAATCGCCGCGCAGCAGGCGGCGCAGGCGGCGGCACGGCTGGCCGCGCAGAACGGCGGCAGCGACGTGCCGGACGGGCTGGTCGAAGGCGGCCTGAAGGTCGACACCAACAGCCTCACGGCCGGCTGGCACAACGCCAACGCACCGGTGCCCGGCACGGCCGGCGGCCGCACCACGGTGACCGTCCAGCAGACCGGCGACAAGGCCATCCTGAACTGGGAGACCTTCAACGTCGGGCGCAACACCACGGTCGATTTCAAGCAGCAGGCCGAATGGGCCGTGCTCAACCGCGTCAACGACCCGGCCGCGCGCCCGTCGCAGATCCGCGGGCAGATCAAGGGCGACGGCACGGTGCTCATCGCCAACCGCAACGGCGTGGTGTTCAGCGGCAGCAGCCAGGTCGACACGCGCAACCTGGTGGCGGCCGCCGCAAGCATCAAGGACTCGCAGTTCACCAGCGGCGGCATCTATTCGAACGGCACGGCGCCCAGCTTCACCACGCTGAAGGAAGACCTGGGCAAGGTCGAGGTGCAGGCCGGTGCGCGCATCACGACCAGGGAGCCGGGCTCCGTCACGCAGGGCGGCGGCTACGTGCTGCTGCTCGGCAAGGAAGTGTCGAACGCCGGCGAAATTTCCACCCGCAAGGGCCAGGCGCAGATGGCGGCGGGCGACAGCTTCCTCATCCGCAAGGGTGTGGGCACCGATGCCAACACCTTCTCGACCACGCGCGGCAACGAGGTGGCGCCGCAGTTCGTGCCCGACAGCACGGCGGGCAAGGTGAGCAACACCGGGCTGATCACCGCGCGCGAAGGCGACATCACGCTGGCCGGCCGCGACGTGCGGCAAGACGGCGTGGCCGTGGCCAGCAGCACCGTCAGCGCACGCGGCACGGTGCACCTGCTGAACTCGGCGTCGGACAAGCTGGGCAACGTGGCCGTGGGCAAGGGCGCGGTCACCGCCGTGGTCATCGAGGACGACGGCAAGGCCAGCGCGCTCGACAGCCAGCGCGATGCGCTCATCAAGGATTCGGCCGCGCAAGACGCGCTGCGCTTCGCGGCCCTGGCCAACGGCTTCGACAACCTGGCCAACCTGTCGGACCGGCGCGACCAGTCGCGCATCGAGATCGTCTCGGGCGGCGACATCCGCTTCGAGGGCGATTCGCTCACGCTCGCCACCGGCGGGCAGATCGCGGCCAGTGCCGCGCGCCGCAGCTTCGTGGCCGACAGGGCGCGGCTCGACGTGTCGGGCGCGGTGGGCGTGAGCGTGGCCATGGAGTCGAACAACGTCAAGGTCAACGTGCAGGGCAACGAGCTGCGCGATTCGCCGCAGAACCGCGAGAGCGGCAAGCTCTTCAACAACGACGTGTGGATCGACCGCCGCAGCCTGGTGCGCGTGGCGCCCGGCGTGGGCGGCTACGAAGGCGAGCGCTGGTACGCGGCGGGCGGCCTGCTCGAAGTCGGTGGCTACCTGGGCAACCAGGGCCACGGCATCGGCGAATGGGCCGCGCAGGGCGGCACGGTGGTGCTGGGCGGCAAGGAAGTGGTGACGCAGGCGGGCTCCAGCGTGAACCTGTCGGGCGGCTCGCTGAACGTGCAGACCGGCTTCATCAACCAGACCTGGCTCAAGGGCAGCGACGGCCGCCTGTACAGCCTGAACAAGGCCCCGTCGGACATGGTGTTCGATGGCGTCTACAAGGGCTTCGAGGCCGAGCACGCGCGCTGGGGCAAGAAGAACACCGAGTATTTCTACAACCCGCTGATCGGGCCGCAGCGCCTGCTTGAAAACGGCTACACGGTGGGCCGCGACGCGGGCCGGCTGGTGGTGAGCGCGCCCACGGCGGTGCTCGAAGGCGACATCGTGGCCGACGTGTTCAACGGTGCGCGCCAGACGCGGGCACGCGATGCCATCGAGGACGGCTACCGGCAGGCGCAGACCGCGGTGGCGCGAGGCGGTGCGCTGGCGGTGGGCCGCTATTCGGCGCTGGGCCGCGTGGACCTGTTCGACACCGACGTGCGCCTTGGCGACATCGCGCGCACGACGCAGCAGATGGCCGCCGCCGACGCGCTGGCCACCGACCGCATCGGCACGCTGTGGATCGACAGCGCGCAGCTGAATGCGCAGCACCTGTCGGTGCTGGACATCGGCACGCTCGGCACTGTGAAGGTCGAGAAGGCCGTGGCGCTGGCGGACGGCGGGCAGGCCAGCCTGCTCGGCGCGTTCATCGACATCGGCGCCGACATCACGGCGCGCGGCGGCAAGCTGGATGCCGGCAACATCTTCACGTCGCCGATGACCGGCACCCTGGTGCGCGCGCTGGCGAAAGACGGCGCGTCGTCGGTCACGCTGCGCGATGGCGCCACGCTCGACCTGCGCGGGCGCCGTGTCGATGTGGGCACGTCCCCCGAAGACTCGGCCACGCTGGCCGCCATCGACGGCGGCACGGTGCGCATCGAATCGACGCACGGCGTGATGATCGAAAAGGGCAGCCTGATCGACGTGTCCTCCGGCGCCGCGCTGCTGGCCAAGGGCAAGCAGAAGGGCGGCAAGGGCGGCAGCGTGGCGCTGGTGGCCGACTCGGCTGCCACGGCCACCGACGCGAAGGGCGTGCTCTCGCTGGGCGGCGAAATCCGTGGCCACGGCGTGAACGGCGGCGGCACGCTGAAGATCGAAACGGGCAATGCGCTGGCCATCGGCCTCGACCCCGCAACGGCGGACGCAGCGACGCTGGTGCTCGACGCATCGCGCCTGCAGTCCGGCTTTTCGGCCTACGACCTCAACGGCCACCAGGGCCTGTCGGTCGCGCCGGGTGCGCAAATCGACGTGGCGGTGCCGGTCTACCGCATCGCCCCCGACACCTCCGCGGGCAACGAGGGCGGCGTCGCGCTGCAGCTGTGGACCCCGCCGCTGCTGCAGCAGGACGTGGCGAACCGGCAGGTGATTCAACGCCAGGGTGCCGACCTGACGCTGCGCGCGCAGCGCCGCGTCACCGAAGGCGGCGACATCGCCATCGGCGCGGGCTCGGTGGTGACGGTCGATCCGGGCCGCTCGATCCGCCTGCTCGGCGGCGGCAAGAGCAGCTTCGTGGTCGATGGCCGGCTCAATGCCTGGGGCGGCAGCATCGGCATCGACATCGAGGCGCCCCTTTTCAATTCGGCGGTCAGCACGTCGCTGGCGGCGCACAACCGCTCGGTGTGGATCGGCGAGGGCGCGGTGCTCGACGTGGCGGCGCGCGCCCAAACGGGCGTCGATGCCAGCGGCCGGCGCTACGGCTCGGTGCGCAACGGCGGCACCATTTCCATCGGCGGCGCACTCGACTGGGAAGCCAAGGGCGTGGCCAATGCGCCCGACCTGGCGCTGGTGATCCGGCCCGGCGCGGTGCTCGATGCCTCGGGCAGCAGCGCGGCCATCGACGTGCCGGCCGGCGGCCTTTGGCGCGAGCTGAACGTGGCCAGCAACGGCGGCAGCATCGTGCTCAAGTCGGCGCACAGCCTCTACCTGGACGGCACGCTGCGCGCGCATGCGGGCGGCGCCAATGCGGCGGGCGGCACGCTGGCCGTGGCGCTCGAGACGCCGGTGTTCTCCAAGTTCGCGCAGGTCGACAACGCGGTGCGGCAGGAGCGCGAACTGGTGCTGTCGCAGACGCGGCAACCGAGCGGATTGCCTTCGACGCTGCAACCGGGCCAGGCCGATGCGGCGCTGACGTACGGCAAGGGCCGGCTGGGCGTGGACCAGGTGCGGGACGGTGGCTTCGGCAATCTGTCGCTGCTGGTCAACGGCCTGTTGAGCTTCGATGGCAACGTCGATTTTTCGACCGCGCAGAGCATGCGCATCTACGCCGGCAGCTTTGCGCTGGCCGACAGCGCTGCGGCGGATTCGCAGGTGCGCCTTGCATCGTCCTACCTGCGGCTGGCCGGCGCGGCCAACGCGGCCAGGCAAGACGGCGAGGTGCTCTACAGCGTGAACTGGCGCTCGGGCGCATCGAAGCGATCGAGCGACGCGGTGTTCACGGCCGAGGCCGACCAGATCGACGTTCGCGACCGCGTGGGCTTCGGCGCGCACGGCGATATCGCCATGAAGACCGGGCCCGCGCAGACGGTGGACCGCCGCGGCTTCGACCAGGTGAACGTGACGAGCCGCGGCGACCTGAGGTTGCTGGGCGGCACGCCGGCGCTCGGCCTGCGCGGCGCGACCACGACCGAGCTGGCCACGATGGGCGACCTGACCATCACCGCCGCGCAGATCTATCCCGCCACCGGCGTCGACGCGCAGATCATCGCGGGCTACGACAAGGGCCGCGTGCTGGACATCCGCCGGCAGGTCGAAGGCGACGTGGCCATGCCGCAGTCGGCGTTCGGCATCCTGGCGATCGGCGGCGACACGGTGCGCCAGGGCGGCATCGTGCGCGCCCCGCTGGGCAACCTGATCGTGGGGCAAGACGGGCGCGGCACCTACGAGGCGCATGCGAGCCTGGTCGACCTGATGCCGGGCAGCATTACCTCGGTCAGCGGCGCCGGCTTGCTCATGCCGTATGGCGGCACGACCGACGGCATCGGCTACAGCTATGCCGGCAAGCCCGTCGACAAGCGCGCCATCGGCCGCAGCAGCATCTTGCTCACGGGCGATAGCGTGGTCGGCCATGAAGGCGCGCTGCTCGACCTGTCGGGCGGCGGCGAACTCACGGGCGCGGGCTTCATCAGCGGGCGCGGTGGTTCGGTCGACGTGCTGCGCACGCCGCTGGCCAATGCCAACCCCGCCAACACCTTCAGCAAGGCGGGCAACGGCGTGTACGCCATCGTGCCGGGCTTCCAGGGCGGCTATGCGCCGGTGTCGCCGGATGCGGGCGCATCGGAGCCGGCCATCGGCCGGCAGATCACGCTCGACACCGACGTGGCCGGGCTCAAGGCCGGCACCTACACGCTGCTGCCTTCCACCTACGCGCTGCTGCCGGGCGCCTTCCGCGTGGAGCTGGGCGCCGAGAGCGCGCTGCCGACCGCGCCGCTGTCGGTCGGCAATGGCTCGCACGTGGCGAGCGGACACCTGGGCGTTGCCAACTCGGCGGTGAAGTCTTCGCTGAGCAGCCAACTGGTCATTACGCCAGCGGCCTCGGTGAAGCTGAGCGCCAGCTACAACACGATGGGCTACGACGCCTTCGTGATGGCCGACGCGGCCCGCCTGGGCGGCGTGCGCGGCGAGATCGCGGCCGACTCGCGCAACCTGCTGCTCGACTATTTCTACAGCAAGCCGAAGGACGGCGTGCCGATGCTGAAGTTCGACGGCAAGGCGCTGCTCAACCCCGCCGCCGGCAGCGTGGGCTTCGGCGGCACGCTCTCGGTGATCGCCACGACGCTCGAGGTGCTGGCGCCGGGCGCCGAGCGCACGCCGGGGTTCACGGGCGCGTCGTTGCAGGCCGACCAGCTCAATGCCCTCGGCGCGCCCCGGATGATCCTGGGCGGCAAGCTCGAGATGGCCTACGCGGACAACTTCGCCACCTTCAAGTCCGACGCGGGCGAGGTCACCGTGCGAAGCGGCGCCACCTTGCGCGCCCCGGAAATCTTCCTGCTGTCGAGCGGCTACGGCGCAGGCATCAGCGTGGAGCAGGGGGCTTCGCTGAACACGCTCGGCATGGGCGCGCCGGCCTACGACTCGACCGACGGCGTGGTCTTCTCGGCAGGCCGTGGCGCCGTGCTGGGGTTGTCGAACGGCTGGATCAACCTGCTGCCGCCCACGTTCGACGGAACGCCTTCTCCCATCCAGATCGGCAACTGCTCGACCGCGTCATGCAGCGGCAACGCCACGCTGTATGGCGAAGGCACGCTTGCTGTGGCCACCAACCGCGCGTTCACGCTGGCCGACAACGTGCGCTACGGCGCGAAAAACCTGGTGCTGGCCGTGTCGTCGGTCAACCTGGGCAGCGACGCGGCGCTGCAGCAGGCGGCCGCCAACAACCAGTTGCCGTCGGGCCTGTCGATGAACCAGGGCATCCTGGCCAACCTGCTGGCGGGCAACAAGGGCGAAGGCGTGCCGGCGGTCGAGACGCTGGTGCTGAACGTGCGCGAGTCGGTCAACATCTACGGCGCGGTGTCGCTGGACACGCTCGACCCCGCGACCGGCGTGTCGTCCATCGAGCGGCTGGTGCTGGGCACGCCCGCCATCTACGGCTACGGCGGCGCGGGAGACAGCGCGAAGATCACCACCGGCGAATTCATCTGGACCGGACTGACGCCCGCACCGGCGCGTTCGAACGAAAGCTTCCCCGGCCCCAACACGCCGGGCGGCGCCATCGGCAGCCTGCTGGGCAACGGCACGCTCGACGTGTCGGCGGCGCGCATCGTGTTCGGCCATGGCCCCAACACGCAGCCCGACGCGGGCTTCTCGGCCGACCGGCTGGCGCTGGGCTTTGCCACGGTCAACCTGAACGCGACCGAGCGCATCACCGCCAACGACAAGGGCACGCTGGGCGTGTACCAACGACAGGGCGACTACGTGGCCGGCAAGGGCTACGACTTCAGCGGCGGCAACCTGAACCTGCGCGCACCGCTCATTACCGGCGAGGCAGGGTCGAACAACCACATCACGGCGGGCGGCGACGTTCTCGTCAGCTCGGCGGGCGGCGCGCAGCCGGCCGGCGACCGGACGCTGGGCGCGGAGCTGGGCCTGTCGGGCCGCAACGTCACCATCGACGGCACCATCGGCCTGGCGTCGGGCAAGCTGCAGCTGTCGGCCACCGGCGACGTGATGCTGGGCGCCAATTCGCGCATCGACCTGTCGGGCCAGCCGGTGAAGTTCTTCGAGCAGACGCGCTACAGCCGCGGCGGCGACCTGGTGGTGTCGAGCACGACGGGCAACGTGACGCAGGCCGCGGGCTCGGTGATCGACATGTCGGCCACGCACAACCGCGGCGGCAGCATGCAGGTCACGGCGCTGGGTGCCGGCGCGGGCCGCGTGGACCTGGGCGGCAGCATTCTCGGCACGGCCAGCGGCGCCTACGACGCGGGCGGCACCATCGTGCCGTACGACGGGGCCGAGATCAATGTGCGCGGCCAGAGCGTGGCCGACTTCGCGGGCCTCAACACGCGCCTGAACCAGGGCGGCGTGACCGGCGCGCGGCGCTTCCAGATCAAGCAGGGCGACCTTGCCATCGGCGACGAAGTGAAGGCGCGGCAGGTCGAGGTGGTGGTGGACGGCGGCAGCCTCACGGTGAACGGCCGCATCGATGCCAGCGGTTTCCAGGTCGGCTCGATCCGCCTGGCGGCCAAGGGCGACCTCACGGTGAACGGCGCGCTCGATGCGCACGGCACGGGCCTGCGCGTGGACAGCTACGGCAAGATCATCGACAGCCCGAACCGGGCCATCGTCGAGCTGACCAGCACCGAAGGCATGCTGACGCTGGGCGGTGGCGCGCGCATCGACCTGCGTGCCGGCACCGACGTGGCCGTGGGCAGCAAGCCGGGCCAGAACGATGGGGGCGCGCGCGGCACGCTCGAGCTGAACGCGCGCCGCACGGGTGGCGACGGCGTGGGCGGCAGCGGGACCGGCGCGAACGACGTGGCCGTCACGGTGAACGGCACGCCCGTGGTCCTGGGCGCGAAGAGCATCGCGGTCAATGCATTCCGCACCTACCGCGATGCGCCGGACGCACCCGCGGCCGACGTGACCGGCCACAAGCCGCAGCTCATCACGCAGAAGTTTTTCGACGACATCGATGTCGACAGCAGCGCCTTCATGGACAGCGCGCTGGCCAATGCATCGCTGTCCACGCGGCTGGCGGGACTGGGCAGCTACCACCTGCGGCCCGGCGTGGAAATTACCAGCAGGACGGCGGACGGCGACCTGAGCGTGGTCGGCGACATCGACCTCTCGGGCTACCGCTACGGCCCGGGTGCCGACCGCAACGATCCGGCGCGGCGCGGCTTCGGCGAACCGGGCAGGCTGGTGATTCGCGCGGGCGGCAACCTCAACATCTACGGCAGCATCAACGACGGCTTCGCGCCGCCGCCGGCCACGCCCGACGACACGGGCTGGTACCTGTCCGAGCAGAGCAAGTTCGGCCAGCCGTTCACGTCTTTCGGTGGCGACATCGTCATCCCGATCGATGGCGTGGTGCTCGACAAGGGCACGGTGTTCCAGAGGGACTCGGTGCTGAACTACGACATGCCGGCCCAGGCCCTGGTGCTGCCCGGCGGCACGGTGCTGCCGGTGGACGCGACGCTGGGCGAGGCCTACACGCTGCCCGCCGGCACGGTGCTGCGCGCCAACGTCTACAACGCCGACGGCAGCATCCGCCTGAAGGCCGGCACGGTGCTGGGCGAAGCGGTGGCGCTCGACAGCGGCATGAAGCTGGGCGCCGGCACTTCCCTGCGCGGCGACGCCAGCGTGCTGGCGCTGGTCTGGCCCAAGGGCGTGCGGATGCCGACCGCCATGAAGGCCGCCAGCACCATCGCGCTGCCGCGCGGCGCGCTGATTCCGTCCATGACCGACGTCCAGCTGCCGAACGACGAGCCCGTGAACCTGCGACCCATGGTCAATGGCGTGCAGGGCCGCAACTGGGCCGTGGCGCCGATGCTGGGGCAGGGCGCGAGCAGCTGGAGCCTGCAGCTCACGGCGGGCGCCGACCTGGACTCGGCCGACCGCCGCGCGGTCGACCCCGCGAAGCAGGGCTCCATCATCCTGGCCGACAGCCACACGATGACGAGCATCAAGATCGAGCCGGGCGGCACCGGGCTCGTGTGGGGTCCGGCCGGACCGGACTGGGGCTTCGAGGTGGGCTCGCCAGTGGAGTCCTGGTTGGTCGACTCCGGCTACTGCGATTTCCTCGGACCCGACGGCTGCTTGGTCGATCCGGTGCGGATCGTCAAGAAATGGGGGCCCGACGCCTTCAAGCTGGACCCGAGCTTCAAGGAAGGCGAACTGGTCCCGGACAGCGAGCTGTCCCGCTGCGACTCGGGCAATGCGGCCCTTTGTGTCACGTTCATCAACCCGGTGAAGGACATTGCCAAGCACACGCTGCTGTCGCCGATGTTCAGCGTGGTGCGCACCGGCACCGGCGACCTGGGCGCCGCCGCGGCGGGCAACTTCATCATGGAGTCGCCGTTCGGTTTCTACACGGCCGGCACGCGCTCGGCACCGCTGCTCGATGCCAACGGCCTCGACCCCTTCAACCTTCCGCGCGGAAAAACCCTCGATGGCTCGGCGATCGGTGCACAGGTCAACGACTACGATGCGGCGCTCGCGGCTTACCAGGCGTGGTACCCGGAGCACGGCGGCAACGTGGACATCGCGGTGCGCGGCAATGTGCTGGGCGATGTCTGGGGCACCTTCGGCATCGGCCGGTCGCAGATTCCGAGCGCCTCGGTGGGCAGCTGGCTGTGGCGCCAGGGCTCGGGCAACGCCCTGCCCGGCAGCGACAGCATTGCCACGGCGTGGTGGATCAACTTCGGCGCGTATGCGGTGACGCCCCTGCAGCGGTTCAGCGACGCCAGCATCGAGCCCTACCTGGTGGGCTTCACCGGCATGGGCACGCTGGGCGGCGGCAACCTGACGCTGAGCACGGGCGGCGACGCGGGCCTCAGCAGGCGGATGGGCGATGGCCAGCGCTTTGCGCGCAGCGAAGCCATCGTCGCGGCGGTCGGCAGCACCGGCCGCGTCGATGCGAACGGCAACATGACCCTGACCGGCGGCGGCGACCTGCAGCTGCGCATCGGCGGCGCCATCAACCCGAACCTCGCGGCGGCGCAGTACGCAAGCTATGGCACCAACGGGCAATACCTGGACCTGAATGGCGCGCTGGTCAACCTGCGCGGCGCGGCCCTGGTGTCCGCCAGTGCCATCGGCGGCATCGAGCTGATGTACCGCAAGGCCCTGCGCGCGATCCCGGGCCAGGAAGGCGACGCGGCGGACACGCGCCCGATCGACCCGTTCAGCGCGACCATCGGCGTCGGCAATGCCGGCATCCTGCTGGTGCCCGGGGATTCCGCGATGCACCTGGACACGCCGGGTGACCTGGTCATGTCGAGCGTGGTCGATCCGGGCCGCGCGATGGTGCCGAACACCTCGCCCTTCACGTTCGGTGGCATGGCGTACAGCGCCGGCCAGAGCTGGTTCACGCTGTGGACCGGCCGCACGGCCATCAACCTGTTCAGCGCCGGCGGCAATCTCACGCCCGGCACCGACGTTGCCAACATCCGTCCCAGCAGCGGGGACTTCGGCAGCATCAACGTGAGCGACAGCGTGACCGTGTATCCGTCGATCCTGCGCGCCACGGCCGCTTCGGGCAGCCTGTACTACGGCCTCTCGGCAGCGCCGGCCAAGCAAGCGGACGGCAAGGCGCTGGTGCTGGCGCCATCGCCGACAGGCGAACTCGAGTTCCTGGCGGGCACGTCGCTGTTCGGCGGGGGCTATCCGGTCAGCATGTCGGGCGCGGTCACGCCGCTGCCGACGCCGCTGGCGCCCGCGTTCGTCGGCTACGACGCGTTCCAGAAGCCGGTGGTCTACAACACCAGCACCCTGGGTTCGGTGGGCGCGGGGGAACTGATCCCGATACCTGCCTCGTTCAACTACTTTCCGCTGTTCGCGTTCGGGCCGGACACGCTCGGCAGCCACGCGTTGCACGCCGCCGATGCACCGCCCACGCTCTTCTATGCGGCCAGGGGCGACATCCTGGGGCTGGCCAGCGGCACGGCCCGCAGGGTCACCGCGGCGGGCATTCCGACGGTCGAGACCTGGAACCGCTCGGCCGCGCCGGCACGCATCCGCGCCGGGCGCGACATCGTCGGCACCGACGCGCTGATCGTCAACAACGACCCGCGCGACGTCTCGCTGATCGAGGCCGGGCGCGACATCCTGTATGCGAACGTGCGCGTCGCCGGACCCGGTGCGCTGGAAATTTCGGCGGGCCGCCACATCACGCAGGACGACCGCGCCAGCGTGGTGAGCAAGGGCGCGCTGGTCGAGGGCGACACGCGCCCCGGCGCGAGCATCTCGATGATGGCCGGCATGGGCCCGATGGGCGTGGGCGGCCCCGACTTCTCGGCCATTGCCGACCGCTACCTCGATCCGGCGAAGCGCGCCGCGTCGGGCGCCGGCGAGTCGCTGGCCAGCCAGCCGGACCGCGTGGTGAAGACCTACGAAGTGGAGCTGGCCGCGTGGCTCGCCGAGCGCTATGGCTTCGTTGCCACCAGCCAGGACGCGAAGGACCCGGGCAGCGCGCAGGCGTACTTCAGGACGCTGGCGCCGGAGCAGCAACGCGTGTTCCTGCGCACCGTGTACTTTGCCGAACTGCGCGCCGGCGGCCGCGAATACAACGACGTGAACGGTCCACGCTACGGCAGCTACCTGCGCGGCCGCGGCATGATCGCCACGCTGTTCCCCGACCTGGACGCCAACGGGCAGGAGATCGTGCGCAAGGGCGACATCATCATGTACGGCCCCTCGGGCGTGCACACCGATTTCGGCGGCGACATCCAGATGATGGCGCCGGGCGGGCAGATCGTGGTGGGCGTGCAGGGCGCGGTGCCGCCGGGCAGCGCGGGCGTCATTACCCAGGGCATGGGCCACATCCAGCTGTTCAGCGAAGGCAGCCTGCTGCTGGGCCTTTCGCGGGTCATGACCACCTTCGGCGGCGACGTGCTGGCCTGGTCCGAGAAGGGCGACATCAACGCCGGCCGTGGCTCCAAGACCACGCTGGTCTACACGCCGCCCAAGCGCGTGTACGACAACGTGGGCAACGTGAAGCTGTCGTCGCAGGTGCCCAGCTCGGGCGCCGGCCTGGCAACGCTGGCGCCCATCCCGGAAGTGCCGGCGGGCGACATGGACCTGATCGCGCCGCTGGGCACCATCGATGCCGGCGAGGCGGGCATCCGCGTGTCGGGCAACGTGAACCTGGCCGCGCTGCAGGTGGTGAACGCGGCCAACATCCAGGTGAAGGGCGAGTCGGCCGGCCTGCCGGTGGTGGCGTCGGTGAACGTCGGTGCGCTGACCAACGCCAGCGCGGCGGCTTCGCAGGCCGCCACGGCGGCGCAGGACGCCATGCAGCGCGAACGCGCGGCGGCGCGCCAGAGCCTGCCGTCGGTGTTCACCGTGCGCGTGCTGGGCTTCGGCGACGAGCCGGCGGGCGGCGGACCGGGCGCTGGCGAAGTGCGCGGCGCAACGGCCACCAAGGTCGGCTACGACGCGAACAGCCCGGTGCAGGTGCTGGGCCGTGGGCCGCTGGGCGACGCGCAGAAGGCGAAGCTCACGCCACGGGAGCGGCAACTGCTGGGGCAGTGACGGACAGGGGGGCGGGCGGCGCCGGCGGAGCAGGTGGCGCGGGTGGCACATCCGCCACCATCAGCAGGTTGCCGTCCGGGTCCTTGAACATCAGGAAGGCGCCATCGACGATGTCGCCGTGCGGCGCACCCAGGGCCGCCAGCGACGCCCTGGCCGCAGCGATGTCGGTGGTGTTGAAGTGAAACAGCGGCTTGCGGTCGTGCGGGCCGCTGAAGTCTTTGCTGTCGAGCACCAGGCCGCTGCCGTGCCGCATCGGGACGACGTAGATGTGGCCGAAGAGGATCTCGCCCGTGGGCTCTGCGCCCAGCAGGCGGCAGTACCAGTCGCGGGCGGCGCGGATGTCGCGCACCGGAATGAAGACCGCGCCGATGTGCGCGTCGATGGGGGAAGCAGTAGGGGAAGGCATGCAAAAAGCATCGCATCCCGCGCGGGCCGGAGCTTAATTTTTCATGAAATTTTTATGACAAAGCGCAGTTTTGCGTGCGCCGTTCCGTCTAGTTGCCAGAGCCCTTGCGATCGCCTTTTTCTTTCCTCATGCCTGCTGCCACTTTCTTCACCCGCCTGCGCCTGCCGGTGTTCGCGGCATGGGCCCTTGCCTTGTTCGCGCTCCCGGTGGCGGCGTGGGCCGGCGCACTGCCCGAGGCCAACGCCAGCGGCGTTTTTCTCAACGAAGCCGGCGACGTGCTCACCGCGCGGCATGCCGTGTCGGACTGCCGCTCGCTCTTTGCCATCAAGGGCGGGCAGGTGGCGCAGGCCACGGTGATCGCGGAAAGCGCCGAGCTCGACGTCGCCGTGCTGCGTACCACGCTCAAGCCGTACCTTGGCGCCACCTTCGCGCTGGCCGATGCCGCGCCCGGCCGCAGCATCGGCGTGTTCACGGAAGCCTATGCCGTGCTGCAGCGCCTGCCCGACCGCGCGGCCTTGCTCAGCAACGCCATGACCGTGCCCGGCGCCGAAGGCCTGCAACTGCTGTCGGGCGCGAAGCCCGGCGCCAGCGGCAGCGCGGTGCTGGGGGCCGACGGGCTGCTGCTGGGCGTGGTGGTCGAGCGCGTGGCGGCGGCGCCGCATGCGGCCGGCATGGCACTGAGCCGCGTGGCCTCGGCCAGCGGCGTGACCGGTGCCACGCAGGTGCGCGCCGTGCCGGCCTCGCAGTTGCGGCAGTTCCTGGGCCGTCACGGCATCGCCTTCGCGGCCAGCGACAGTCCGCAGTTGAGCCCGATGCAATCGCCGGCCGCACGGGCGTCGACCCTGTCGGTCGGCGTGCTGTGCGGCTGAGCTTTTTCCTTCTTCCAGAAAGATCCATGAACGCTTCTTCCAAGAAATCCACGCCCGGCTGGGGCCGCCTGCGCCTGGCGCTGGGCTGGCTCGGCCTGGGCATTGCCAGCGCCACCGTGCCCGTCGTCGCTTCCGCGCAGGCCCAGGCGCAGCAGCCGGTGCCGCAGCACTGGATCAGCTATGCCAACCTGGCCGGCAACCAGCTGCAGTCTTCGCTGAGCGACCCGGCCAACGAAACCGTGGTGCGGCTGCACGCCTGGATGCAGGAGCGCATGCTGAAGGAAGGCCAGCCCGTGCTGCCCGCGCCGGTGGTGGTGCGCGTGTGGGTCGCCGCCAACGGCAAGATCGAGCGCGTGGCCTTCGACTCGCTGGGCAACGCGCAGGCCGACGCCGACCTGCGCGCGCTGCTCACCGCGCAGCCGCTGGCCGAAGCACCGCCGCGCGACATGCGCCAGCCGATGGTGCTGCAGCTCACGCTGAGCATCATTGCCAGCACCTGAGGGGCGGTTGCCGCGCATGAAGATGTTGTGCCCCCGGAGGGGCTGGCGCCGCGTTGGCACGGCGGCGGTGTTGGCCTTCGCCTGCCTGGCGCCCAGCCTGCCGTTGCAGGCCGCCATGCCGTGGCCGGCCTCGGGGCTTGCGCAACTGGTCAAGACCTACGGCCCGGCCGTGGTGCACATCGGCGTCGAGCGGCCCTCGGTGCCGGTGCGCCGCTACAGCGACCGCTGGCTGGCGCCCGCGCCGGGCACGCTGCCGCAGCAGGGCGGCATGGACGAAAGCAGCCTGGGCACCGGCTTCATCGTCAGCGCCGACGGGCTCATACTGACCAACGCGCACGTGGTGGCGCGCGGCACGCAGATCAACGTCAAGTTGCCCGACCGGCGCGAGTTCAAGGCGCGGCTCATCGGGCTCGATGCGGTGGCCGACGTGGCGCTGCTCAAGATCGACGCGAGCGGACTGCCGACCGTGCGCATCGGCGAGCCGGCCAGCGTCGAGCCCGGCGACGGCGTGGTGGCCATCGGCTCGCCCTATGGTTTCGGCAACTCGGTCACGGCCGGCATCGTCAGTGCCAAGGGGCGGCTGCTGCCGGGCGCCGAATACATGCAGTTCTTGCAGACCGACGTGCCCATCAATCCGGGCAATTCGGGCGGACCGCTGTTCAACCTGCGCGGCGAGGTCATCGGCATCAACTCGCGCATCTACAGCCGCAGCGGCGGCTACCAGGGCCTGTCTTTCGCCATTCCCATCGACGCCGCCATGCGCATCAAGGACCAGCTGCTGTCGACCGGCACCGTCACGCGCGGGCGCATCGGCGTGTCGGTGCAGGAGGTGGGGCAGGCGCTGGCCGACACCTTCCGCCTGCCACGGCCGGCCGGCGCGCTGGTCAACTACGTGGAGCCGCGCGGCGCAGCCGACCGCGGCGGCCTCAAGTCGGGCGACGTGATCCTGGCGGTGCAGGGCCGCGAAGTGGTGCAGGCGGCCGATGCGTTGGGCTTCATTGCCGACCAGGCGCCGGGCGAGAACATCCGCCTCATGGTGTGGCGCGACCGCGCCGAGCAGGTGCTCGAAGTGAAGGTCGAAGGCTTCGACACCCCGCGCCTGCGCAGCGATGCGGCCGATGCGCCTTCGGCGCCGTCGCGCCTGGGCTTTGCGGTGCGCCCGCTCTCGCCGGCGGAGCGGCAGTTCCTGCGCGTCGAGGGCGGGCTGCTGGTGCAGCGCGTCAACGCCGCCGCCTCGCGCGCTGGCGTGCAGCCGGGGGACCTGATCATCGCGCTCAATGGCCAGCCCATCGACAGCGCCGAGGCGCTCGTGCAGGAGCTGGACGTGGCCGATGGCGCGGCGGCCTTGCTGGTGCAGCGCGGGAGCACGCGCATCTTCGTGCCGATCTGCGCGCGGGCGGGAATGTCGCGATGCTGAAGGCGGCGTAGGAAGACGGCGGCACCGCGTGCGGGAAAAGCGGCCGTGTTGCAGGTGGCATCGGGGCCTTGGGCATCCGCACGGAAGAACGAGGCGAAACTAGGCGCCATTCATCCGATCCCATTTCCTTCTCTTCCCTCGACCCCGGAGCCCACCTTGTCATCCAACAAAGTCTTCCGCATTGCCCTGTCGGCATCCGCGGCTGCCATCGGAAGCCTCGCGGCGTACTGGACCCTCCTGGCCACGCGCCAGGGCGACATCCTGTTCAACGCGCGCAAGCTGCCCGTTGTTCATCTGTCCGACGACTTCTCGACCTATTCGCACATCGTGCCCGGCGGCCTGGTCCGCGGGTACGTCTACCACCCCGACGGCGAAGACGCGCTGCAAGACCTGTTCATCTACTTCGCGGGCCGCAGCGAAGACGTGCGCGCCACCGCGCAGATGCTGCACTGGCTTCCGCAGGGCTTCGGCTTCGCGGCCATCAACTACCGCGGCGTGGCCGACTCGCAAGGGCATCCCTCGGAGATCGCGTCCGTCGAAGACGCGGTGCAGTTCGCCAACCACCTGCGCCGGGCCTTCCCGAAGGCGCGCCTGCACGTCGTCGGCCGCAGCCTGGGAACCGGCGTGGCCATTCAGCTGGTGGCGCGGCAGGACTTCGCGAGCCTGCAACTGGTCACGCCCTACGACACCTTGCTGGAAGTGGCAAAGCGGCGCTTTCCGCTCGTGCCTTTGTCGCTGCTGCTGCGCAACCGGTTCGACTCGCTCACGCACAGCGCGGAAGTCGCGGCAATCACCCAGGTGCTGCTGGCCGCGCACGACGATGTCGTGCCGCACGAGCGCTCCGAAAAACTCATTGCCGCGTGGCCGACGCCCGTCAGCGTGCAGACGATTCCCGATTCGGACCACTACAACATCATGGAGCTTGAAGCGACCTGGCTGCACCTTATCGACTTTGCGTTGACGGCGATTCTTCCGGAGCCGATCGTTGCCGCTGTCGAGGGCGGTTGAGCCAGCGCCCGCCTGCATCGAAGCCCCGGCAAACCCCGCTGGCGACCAGCCCGGTCACCCCCAGCATCGCCGCCGTATGAACGCCGACCGCCGCGAGCGCCAGCATCAGTGAGCCTGATGCGGTGATCTCCCGTGCCGACGCATCCCCCATGCACAGCGGAACCAGCGCGGGCACCAGCATCAGCCCGGCGCCGTGCGCGGTGGACACCATGAAGGACCACAGCGCCAGCCCGGCATGTCCCGCCGGTGCGCGCACACGCCGCGCCGTGCGTCCCCACAGGTGAACCACGGCCGCGACGACGAACAGCCCGCCCGCCAGCGCCTGCAGTACGAGCCGGTCCATCGACAGGCCGAAGGCCACGGCGCCGGCCACCAGCGCGACCGATGCGGCGTGCCCGAGCCCGATCGGCAGCAGGGCCCGCAGCGCCTGTGCGCGGTCGTGCGAACGCATGCCCCAGGCGGCCGCCCACATCCATCCGGTGGCCGGGTTCAACCCGTGAAGGGCGCCGACCCCCGCGACCACCAGCCACGGCCAGAGGTTGGCCATGATGCGTTCAGTCGCCGCCGTGGCAGCACGAACCGGCTTGGGACTTTGCCGCGGTGGGCGCGGGCTCGTAGCGGTCGTGGTGGCGCACCCAGTCCATCGCGTAGACCGGGTTGTGCTCGTCGCGGCCCTTCGGCGTGAGGTCGAGCAGGTTGTAGGTGCCCATCATCACTTCCACGCCGCGCTCGTAGGTCGAGTAGGTGTGGAAGACTTCGCCGTCGTCGTTCTTGAAGAACACGCTGATGCCGGGCGCTTCCTGCGCGGGGAAGGGGCGCACGCTGTAGTTGTAGTACACGGCGCCCTTGCCCTCGGCCCACTCCTGCGGCTTGAAGCTCACGGCGAAGTCGTAGTTGAAGTCGTTGTCGTGCGCCGACACCCACTTGAACTGCCAGCCCATGCGCCGGCGAAAGCGCTCGATCTCGGCCAGCGGCGCGCGCGACACCACCAGCACCGAGACGTCGCGGTTCGCCAGGTGCACGCTCATGCCTTCGATGTGGTCGGCCATGAACGAGCAGCTGGGGCAGCCTTGCTCCCATTCCGGGCCGAGCATGAAGTGCTGCACCAGCAACTGGCGGCGCCCTTCGAACAGCTCGGCGAGCGTGCGCGGGCCTTCGGGTGCATCGAAGACGTAGTTCTTGTCGACGCGCGTCCACGGCAGTGCGCGGCGCTCGCGGGCAATGTCGTCGCGCAGGTGCGTCAGCTCTTTCTCGCGCGCCAGCAGTGCCTTGCGCTGGGCGAGCCATCGGTCCTTCGACACGACGGGGTGGTTCTTCACGGTGCCGGTGTCCGCGGTGGCGGTGGCAGTGGCAGTGGTCATGATGCGTTCTCCTTGGCTCGGGGAGCCGGTCGAGGTTCGTCCATGCGCGGCGCCACCCGCCGGGCGGTCGGCGCGCTCGTCTCCGGTCTGAAGACCGAAAGGGGTTGTCGGCGCGAAGGCGTGGTCAGCCGCGCGCCGCGGCGAGGGTCAGGCCCTGCCGGTTTTCGGGCGCCGCACGGCGCGGACTTTTCCGCTGCCTCCGCCGCCGCAGTAGAAGAGGCCGGCCCCGTCGGATTCGAGGCCGCTCACGTTGATGCCGCGCGGCAGTTCGAGCCGTTCGAGCACGGTGCCGCTCTCGGGGTCGATGCGGCGCAGCTCGCTCTCGTCGCCTTCCCAGGTGGCGTGCCACAGCTCGCCGTCGACCCAGGTCACGCCGGTGACGAAGCGGTTCGACTCGATGGTGCGCAAGACCGCACCGGTCGCCGGATCGATCTGGTGGATCTTGCGGTCGCGGTACTGGCCCACCCACAGGCTGCCTTCGGCCCAGGTGAGGCCCGAGTCGGCGCCGTGGCCGGGGGCGGGGATCGACGCCAGCACATGGCCGGTGACGGGGTCGATCTTGTCGATGCGCTGCTCGGCGATCTGGTAGAGGTGCTTGCCGTCGAAGGCCGTGCCGGCATCGGCCGCGCGGTCCAGCGTGCGCGTGGTCTCGCCGCTTTCAGGATCGAAGGCGACCAGATGGGCGCCGACGGCGGCCCAGACGCGCTGGCCGTCGTGCGTCACGCCGCCCACGTTGGCGGCGCCGGCGAAGGGGCCGTATTCGCGCACGACCTCGGCCATCCGCACGGTGGCCTGGACATGGTTCTTGCTGCTTGCTGTCTTGCTCGTCATCGCTGGCTCCTTGTGGTGCGCCTCGGACCGGCGCCTTGGGAGCAACTCTATTCAATCGGCAGCGCGGCGGGGAGTAACAAGATCGTCGTGAATCCCGCCAGCGGCGGCGACAGCCAGCGCTGCGCCCGCGCCCGCCCGATGGAACGCACCCGTCCTTCGGCCTCCAGCTCGGCCAGGGCGCGCTGCACCGTGCGCTGGCTGGCACCCAGGGCCAGCGCCAGCGCCGAGGTCGACCAGGCCGCGCCGTCGGAGAGCAGCGCCACCAGCGAGGCCTGCTCGCCGTCGATGGGCGGCGCCAGCACCGCCACTTCACGCGCCTTGCCATGCGGCTTGAGCGCGAAGCCGCGCGCGGTGGCCTCGATGCCCGCCTGCGCCGCGATGAGCGCGCGCAGCCGGCCGATCTCGACCCGCAGGCGCGCGCGCAGCGTTTCGTCGGGGTGGCGGGTGTTGAACGCGTGGGCGATCAGCGTTTCGCGATCGATGTCGCCGGGCCATGCTTCGGCAAGCGCGCGGGCCAGGGCGAACAGCACCGGCCGGCGTGCCAGCGGCTGCCACGCGTCGCCCGTGCCCACGCCACGGCGGCAGGCATCGACCACCAGCGCATCGGACGCCAGCAGCGCGGCGACTTCGTCGAGGCGCAGTGCCTGCTCGCCGCCGGGAACGAGCCGGCGGGCGGCGGGGCGATCGAGCGTGGCCCGCGCCTCAGCCACTTCTGCCAGCAGCGCCGGCACGCGCGCGCGAAGGGCGGCTTCGTGCGCACTGGCCAGTGCCTTGCGCGCGGTGTCGATGTGCAGCGAGCGCAGTGCCAGTTCGGCGGCGGCCAGCTCGGCCACCGCCGCCAGCGATGGCGGCAGGCCGCGCACATCGAGCAGCGCCAGCGCGGCGGCGGCCTCGTCGAGGCGGCCGAGCAGCAACAGCTTGCGCGCCGCGATGAGCTGTGCCTGCCGCGCGTTGGCGTGGTCGGCGTGCGCATCGAGCGTGGCGGCGGCGCTGGTCAGCGTGCGCGGCGAACCGCTCAGGTCGCGCATGGCCAGCGCGACCTCGGCCTCGGCGACGACGCAGCGCGCGCGTGCCAGCGCCTCGTGGGCACCGAAGCCACGCGCCGCGCGGCGCAGGAGTTCGCGGGCACGCGGGTGCTCGCCGAGCTGGGCCATGGCGATGCCACGCAACGCCAGCGCCGGCGGATCGTCGCGCAGGGCCACCCGCTTGAGGGCGCCGAGCGCGTCACCGGCGGCAAGGGCGCGGGCGGAGGCGGAGATGAGGGAATCCATGGCGACAGGCTACACCGGCGAGTGGATGGGACCTATGGAGCGCCAACGCCAGGCTTTGGCTGATCGACGGATCAGCGCTCATCCCGAAGATGCCTGGACAGGAAATCGAGAATCCTGCGCTCGTAGGCTTCCGGATTGAATGCGTGAAGGTCCACGTGGGCTGCGCCGTTCACCTGCCAGAGTTCTTTGGGCTCGGCGGCTGCATCGAAGATGCGCTGCGTTTCCGCCCATGTCGTGTGCCTGTCGTCCGCGCCGGAAATGATCAAGAGGGGAGCCCCCAGGCTTGAAACATGCTGTATGGGGCGCAGGTCTTGAGTGCTCAGGCCCGTGCGGAACGGAAGTTGCCAAAGCAGCAGGGGTGCCAAGCTCGCGCCGATGGGGCCGAATCGCATCCTCAGCCGATTGGCCAGTGCGTCGTCGATGGTCGGATACATCGACTCCAGGACGATCGCATCGGGGGCCGGCTTGGGCTGCGCCAGGACCGTCGATGCAGCGCCCATTGACACACCGATGATGCCTATGCGCTCGGAAGGCAACTCGCGCCGCATGTAGTCCAGCGCCGCCACGACACCGGACGCTTCGCGCGCGCCGAACGTGACCCGATCACCGGAGCTTTCTCCGTGGGCGGGCAAGTCGATCAGGAGTGCCGCATAGCCGGCACGGTTGAGAAAACGCGCGCGCCGGAGCATTTGCACTCGGTCGGAGCGCACGCCGTGCAAAAGCAGAACAGCGCCTTTTCCGGGTTGACCAGGCGCAAACCAGCCCGACACCGATCCGCCGAAAGGGCCCGGCAGAGTGACGACCCGGGCCGGGAAGTCCGACGGCGGAGGGCCGATGAGGCGTGTCGTGGGTCGGCTTGCTGCTTCGCCCGCGGCGAAGAGCAACGCGGCAGCGCAAACGAGTCCCGCTAGCGCGGCGAGCGCAATATGACTCAGCGACATGAGGCGGAGGGAAAAAATTTTTGGGACTCGAAAGAGGAGAGATGTTTCATCGGTGACAAGGATTGTCGCCACCCGGCCGATGAATGCATCGGGGCGAAAGCGGCCGTTTCCCGCTTGGATGAAGGCGCTCGCAGCCATCCCCGAGAATCCCCGCATGCCCCACGCCGTTTCCCTCCTGCGCGCCGCCCGCTTGGCGCGCAGCGCCAAGCCCTTTCTTGCCCGTGGTGGTTTCAAGCGCGAGCGTTGCGCCGGGTGCCGGCTCGTTCCCAGCCACTGCATGTGCGCCTTGCGTCCGTCGGTGGCCACGCGGGCGGGGGTGTGCCTGCTCATGGCCGACATCGAGCCGCTCAAGCCGACCAACACGGGCTGGCTGATTGCCGACGTGGTGGCCGATACCTTCGCCTTCGGCTGGGCGCGCACCGAGATCGATCCCGCACTGGTGGCGCTGCTGGCCGACCCGCAGTGGCAGCCCTATGTCGTGTTCCCGGGCCAGTACGCGGCGCCGGAACGGGTGGTGACCGCCGTTCGGCTTCCTGATGAAGCCGGCGATGGTGATGGCAATGGCAATAGCGAGATCGCCGCAAAGCGCCCGCTGTTCATCCTGCTGGATGCGACCTGGGGCGAAGCCCGCAAGATGTTCCGGCGAAGCCCCTACCTGGACCGGTTGCCGGTGCTGAGCCTGCAGCCCGAGCAGATATCGCAATACAAGCTGCGCCGCTCCGGCCGCGACGACCACTTCTGCACCAGCGAAGTGGCGGCCCTGTGCATGAACCTGGCTGGCGAACATGCTGCCGAGCAAACGCTGGAGGCCTACCTGGCGGTGTTCACGCATCACTACCTGCATGCGAAAAACCAGCAGCCCATCGTGTGGGACGGCGCCGCGCACCAGCGGCTGCGGGAGCTGGCGCTTTCGCCGCCGCCTCTTGCCCGGGGCAAGGCGCCGGCCTAGGATGCCGCTCATCCGCAACCGCATGCTCGCCAGGAGCAACACGCCATGCAGCTTCGCACCGCCGATGCGGTAATCGCGGGCGTTCTGCCGACGGTCTGAAAACGCAAAAGATCGCCTGCCACAGCCCCAGGTATGCGAATTTGTCAATCCATGTTCGCGGTAGGCCGCTGAACGCCGAATGGCGCCAGACTCCCTGTCCCAACAACAACTGGAGGGGACGCCATGCTGATGTTCACGAATCGGGTGATGGTCAACAGTCCGAACGAGGCCGCGTTCGGAACCAGCTTCAGGCAAGGGTCGGCGCAGCTCGGCATGGCCACGGTGTCGGGCTCGAACAAGAAGGGGTGGGCCGTCTCCGCGGCCGATTCCAACGTTGGTGACGACAAGGCCCTGAATGCATTGGTGCCGCTATTCAAGGGCAACAAACGGGTTCTGGTCTACATCCACGGCAACAACAACACGCCCGCGAAATGCTTCAAGCGGTGCGATGCCTTGCAGGCGCTGTATGGCGTCGAGGTGATCGGGTTTTCGTGGCCGTCCGAAGGGTACTCGGCCGACGGAACGACCGTTCCCGGCGTGCTGCCGACAGAGGTCGACGGCGATGAAAACGAACTTGCCGCGGTGAAGTCCGGCAGCGATCCAGCAGAGGGACCGATCCGCTCGAAGATCAACCGCTACCACCAGGCGACGCTGAACGGCAAGCACTCCGGCGAAGCGCTGGCGCGGTTTCTCCGCCTGCTTGCAACGGCCAGGCTCTACGCCAACGGGCAGCCCTTCACGCTGGCGGCGCACAGCCTGGGCGCGCAGTATCTCGAATACACGCTCGATCTTTCGGGCGCGAGCGAATCCGTATCGGCCGCCCAGAACATACTGTTGCTCGCGCCCTGTGTCCGCTCCAGCGGGCACAAGAACTGGCTGGGCAAGATGCGCCCGAAGGGGCAGCTCTTCGTCACCTTCAACCACGGCGACTCGGTCCTGGCGGCCGCGAGCATTGCCGACAACTCATCCGGGCCGAAGCTCGGCACCGACCCCACCACAGACCTGCTGCGTGTGCCCTACATGCGCTACATCAGCTGCACCAACGCCGCAAAGGACGTGGGCGGCCACGGATACTTCGTCAAGGACAACATGTCGAAGGCGATGAGGAGGGTCTTCGGCCGCATCTTCGGTTCCGACCCGGACATGAACCCGGGGGAAATCGACCGCGACGTCTACGGCATGAAGGGCGACGAAGACGGGCTGACCAAGTACTTCAACGCCCCGTGACTGGCTGAGGCGCCACTGCGGATTCCGCCGCCTCGAAGAAGGCCAGCTTCCGGGCACGGGGCAGCGCCTTGAGCCTGAGTTCCGCCCGCAGCGCGGCGCCCTTGCTTTCATACATGCGCGCCGCGAGCACGCGCAGAGGAGGGCGCGCCCGTGTGAACTTGGCGCCCAGCCCGAAGACATGCTGGAAGAAGCGCTGCTCGACGTCGATGGCTATGCCCGCGTAGTACACGCCGCCTTCGCATTCCAGGAGGTAGAGCCAATACGGCGTGGGCGCTGGAGTGGGCGCGGGGGCGGGCAGAGGGGCAGGCGAAGTTCGAGGCACGTCCGGATTATTGTGCAGCGACAATCCGCGCATGGCCCAAGGCAAACGCATTTCTGTAGACATCGGCAGCGACGCCCTCCAGGCGATCAAGGACATGGGGGCGGCGGCCAAGCTGGCACGAACGAGGGCAGGCGAAGGCCAGTCCGCGGCGGCGGCCAAGCTGGGGGTGCATGTGCAGACGATTGCCCGCATCGAATCGGGCGAGCCCGGCGTCGCCATCGGGCATGTGATGGGCATGCTGGCGCTCTACGGCATCGCAACGAAGTTGCAGCCTTCGGAAGACGGGGAACCGGGCTCCTGAGTGGCGTTGCGTCAGAGCTGGGCTTCGATGGCGGCCTTGTCGATGACGGACCAGACTTCGACGATCTTTCCATCGCGGAATTCGTAGATCACGTTCTCGGTGAACGAGACTTTCTTTCCGTTGACGTTCAAGCCAAGGAACGTTCCCTTCGGCGAGCAGTTGAACTGCAACCGGCTGGCGATGAAGGGCGGATCGACAACGAGCAACTGGATGTCGAACCGGAGATCGGGAATGTCGCGGAAGTCTTTCTCAAGCATTTCGCGATAGCCGGGCACGCCGAGCTGTCGTCCGTTGTGGACTGCCTGGTCGTGAACGAAGTTGGCGAGTCTCGGCCAGGCCTGTTCGTTCAGGCACGCGATGTAGGCGCGGTAGATGTCCGAGAGGTCAGTCCGGTTCATGTCTGCTCCTTCCGTAGACGACTTTGAATGGGGCTCACATTTTCGCTCTGCTGTTCGGGTTCATTCAGGGCGACGCTCACGCCGACGGTGTGCGCAGCGCCGCGCACCGTACGTGAAGCGGTGACGCCTTACCGGGCCCTTCGATTTGCCCCCGGTCGCTTGCGCAAGCCCTCGATCAGCGTCACCACCATGCCGTGCGCGGTGGCATCCAGGTCGGCCGGCGTGCAGGCATCGGCCAGGAGCCCATCGACGTACAGCGATGCGAGGCCGTGGGTCAGCGCCCAGCCCGTCAGGGCAATCCGTTGCACGTCGGCCTCCGCAATCCCGAGGCCGACCCGAGCGTCGGCAACGGCCTGCTGCACCACCCCCAGCGACTCGTGGCCTGCCTGCATGAGTTCGGGAAAAGAGGCCTTGTCGCATTCCGGTCCGAACATCAATCGGTAGAGCCGAGGCCGGTCGGCCGCAAACCGCACGTACGCCGTGCCCGATGCCACCAGCGCCTCCAATGGATCGGGTGCCGCGCGGCGCGCCTGGTCCGTGCGGCGGGTCAGGTCACGAAATCCCTCGGCGAGCGCGGCCGCAAGCAAGGCCTCCCGGCTCTCGAAATGGCGGTAAGGCGCCGCGATGCTCACGCCCGCCGCAATGGCGGCCGCACGCAGCGTGACGTGCCCGCCCGCCCCTTCATCGATAAGGCGCGTTGCCGCGGCCACGAGGGCTCTGGGCAAGTCGCCATGGTGGTATCCAGCCTTCGGCTCGGCTCTCGAGCGAGGGGTGTGCATCGCGTTCGCTCTCTTCATGTTGACAAGAATAACATTGGCTCATACGCTTGATGTTAGCAACGATAACTTCTGGCCGATTTCAAGAAAGGAAAGGCGACCGATGCTTGCTTCGACAACCCCTGGTTCTGGCACCCCGGCACGCTTGGGCGCGCTGCTGTACGGCATCGGCGCCGTCGGTCTGGTTGCCACTTGTGTGTTCTATGTCCTGGCCGGACCCGAGGCGGCGTTGCCCGGTGGTGCGTCCAGCACTGCGCAGGCCATGGCGGCCACGCCGCACGCGACAGGCTGGATGCGCCTGGCAGGTCTGGCCGGCATGCCCAGCGACGTGTTCCTGGCGGTGGGGACCCTGCTGCTCGCCTCGTGCGAATACAGGCGCGGAGCCACCGCGGCAATGGCGGGATGGCTTGCGCTGGCCATCGCAAGTGCGTTGTTCATCGTCGTCGATGCCACGGTGGCCATGGTGCTTCCGTTGAGCGCATCGCAAACCGGCGGAGAAGCGGCTTACGCGGGCTTGCGCGCGCTCTTCGACGTGCTGTTCACGATCGGGGCGTGGACAGCGGGCGGCGGCGCGCTGTTGGCCGCATGGAGAACCGACGGCGTGCTGTTCCGCAAACCTGCCGTGGGATGGGCGATGCGCGTGGCTGGCACCGTGTGTCTGCTCTCGGCCACGGCGCATCTGGTCGGCTTGCCAGGCGCGCAACTCATCGGCCCCGGTATTGCGCTTCTGGCGCTGGCTTCGGGCGGTGCGGCAATGATTTATGCAGGTGACTGTTAAGAGCGATCACATTGGATGGCCGCTTTTGAGTACAAATGGAAAGTCGCCTCAGGGCCTGTTGCGATGACGATGCGTGCGGCTCAGTCGGCCACAACAAGCCGTTCGCGAGCGCCGCTCATTTCGCTGGACAGCGGACATTCGCGGCGTACGCCGAAGGCCGATGGCGGCCATGAGCGGAGCGTCGCCGAAGGAATCTCTGTGACCGCTGAGC
>NZ_QAJK01000150.1:0-762 GCF_003852515.1 Variovorax sp. KBW07
CTCGTTGCAGTGCTCAAGCCAGTCGACAGACTGTTGATGCCGCTGGCGGCAGTGCTCAGGCCGGTAGACAGGCTTCCGATATTGCTGGTCGCCGTGCTCAGTCCTGTCGAGGTCGATGTCGACAAGCTCGCAACGCTGCTGTTCGTCGTGCTCAGGCCCGTGGACAGGCTACCAACGCTGCTCGTCGCAGTGCTCAGGCCAGTCGACAGACTGTTGATGCCGCTGGTGGCGGTGCTCAGGCCAGTAGACAGGCTTCCGATATTGCTCGTCGCCGTGCTCAGTCCTGTCGAGGTCGATGTCGACAAGCTCGCAACGCTGCTATTTGTCGTGCTCAGGCCCGTGGACAGGCTGCCAACGCTGCTATTTGTAGTGCTCAGGCCCGTGGACAGGCTGCCAACGCTGCTCGTCGCAGTGCTCAAGCCAGTCGACAGACTGTTGATGCCGCTGGTGGCAGTGCTCAGGCCGGTAGACAGGCTTCCGATGTTGCTTGTCGCGGTGCTCAGGCCGGTAGAGGTCGAGGTCGACAGACTCGCGACGCTGCTGTTCGTCGTGCTCAGACCAGTGGACAGGCTACCAACGCTGCTCGTTGCAGTGCTCAATCCAGTCGACAGACTGTTGATGCCGCTGGTGGCTGTGCTCAGGCCCGTAGACAAGCTTCCAATATTGCTGGTCGCCGTGCTCAGGCCTGTCGAGGTCGACGTAGACAGGCTCGCAACGCTGCTGTTCGTCGTGCTCAGGCCAGTTGACAGGCTGCCAACGCTG
>NZ_QAJK01000150.1:770-932 GCF_003852515.1 Variovorax sp. KBW07
GCTGCTCGTTGCAGTGCTCAATCCAGTCGACAAACTGTTGATGCCGCTGGTGGCTGTGCTCAGGCCGGTGGACAGGCTTCCGATATTGCTGGTCGCCGTGCTCAGACCGGTAGAAGTGGAGGTCGACAGGCTGGCGACGCTGCTGTTCGTTGTGCTCAAGCC
>NZ_QAJK01000151.1 GCF_003852515.1 Variovorax sp. KBW07
CCCCGAATGACCCCGCACCCGAACCCGAACCCGCTCCCAAACAGCAGCGCCAAGAACAAGGACCCCGGGGTCAGAACCCGAAATCGACTCAGGAAGCAGCGCGCCCCAGCACTCCAGCGAACATGTCGGAGTCGACGTTCCCGCCGCTCACGCTGATGCCCACGGTCTTGCCGCGCCACCGTTCCTGCTGCTGAAGCGCACCCGCCAACGCCGCGGCACCCGCACCCTCGGCCACGTTGTGCGTGTCGCTGAACAGGATTCGCATTGCATTGGCCACCTCGTCGTCGGTCACCATGATCACGTCGTCCGCTTCGCGCAGGATCACCTCCACCGACTCCGGCACGGGCGTGCGGCAGGCCATGCCGTCGGCCAGCCGCGTCGTTACCGGAGATTCGACCGGCTTGCCGGCGCGGAACGAATCGCGGTATGCCGTGGCGTGGGCCGACACCACGCCGATGAGCTTCGTCCTTGCGCCGCAATGCGCACGCGCCACCGCCGCGCCTGCAAAGCCGGAGCCCAGGCCGATCGGCACGAACAGCACGTCGGGCGGCGTGTCTTTCAGCGCGTCGAAGAACTCCACGTACGCCGTCGAAACGCCGCGCACCAGTTCGCGATGAAACGACGGCACGCGGTGCAGCGCATCGCGCTCCGCCAACACGGCCGCGTGTTCCGACGCCGCCTGGAAATCTTCGCCATGCTCCACCAGCGTCACGCCCAGCGCGCGCATGGCCGCGTTCTTTTCCAGCGAGTTGCCGTGCGGCACCACGATGGTCGCGGCCAGCCCGTGGCGCCGCGACGCGAAACCGACCGACTGCCCATGGTTGCCGCGCGTGGCGCTGATGGCGTGGCGTATCTCGGGCTGCTCGCGTGCCAGCGTCTCGAAGTAGGTCAGCCCGCCGCGGATCTTGAAGGCGCCGGCCGGCGTGTGGTTCTCGTGCTTGGCCCAGACCGTGGCGCCCAGGCGCTGTGCCAGCAGCGGCCAGGCGTACTGCGGCGTCGGGGGCATGGCGGCGTGCACGGTGCGCTGGGCGGCTTCGATTTCTTCGCGGGTGAATCTCACTGGCGTCCTTTGTTTTTGACGGTTGTCTTCGGCCTACTTGCGTTCCGTCAGCGCCACGCGCACGGCCAGTGCGGCCAGCACGCTGCCCATCACATAGCGCTGCGCACGAAGCCAGCCGGCGCTCTGCGACAGCACGGCTGTGATGCTCGCGGCGCCGAGGATCATCACCGTGTTGACCAGCGCGCTGCTCGCCATCTGCGCGATGCCCAGCTGCATGCTCTGCAGCAGCACCGAGCCGCGCTCGGGGTGAATGAACTGCGGAAAGAACGAGAGATAGAACATGGCGACCTTCGGGTTCAGCAGGTTCGTGAGAAAGCCCATGCGGAACAGCTTGGCCGGTGGATCGGCCGGCAGCGCACGGGCCTCGAAGGGCGCATTGCCGCCGGGCTTGACCGCCTGCCACGCGAGCCACAGCAGGTAGGCCGCGCCGATGAGGCGAATGGCGTCGAACGCGAGCGGCACCGCCAGCAACAGCGCCGTGAGGCCGAGCGCGGCCGCGAACAGATGCACCAGGAAGGCCATGAGCACGCCGCCCAGCGAGATCAGGCCCGCGCGACGGCCCTGGATCAGCGTGCGCGAGACGCAATAGATCATGTTGGGCCCCGGCGTGAGTGCCAGCAGCAGCGAGGCCAGCGCGAACCAGGCGATTTCGGTGAGGCTCAGCATGGTCAGAGTCCTTTGGATTCCAGGGTGACGGGGCCGCGCGGCGTGTCGAGCACGGCGACGAGGTTGGGTGGGCCGGCATCGATCGCCATGTCGGCCATGCCGATGGCCGACAGCGCCGCTGCAAGGTCGGCCACGCGCGGGTGCGTGGCACGCAGCGCGCGAAGTGCAAGGCCCGAGGCCGGCATGGCATCGGTGGGGTGCACGGGGCCCCACTGGATCAACGTGGGCAGCGCGCCGTAGAAGAGCCGCTGGCCGTCGTCGCGCACCGCGATCTGCCATTCGAGCCGGCCGGCCGGCGTGTCGCGCGAGGCTTCGAGCAACTGGCCGCGATCGATGTGCGCATGCGCGTCGTGCGCGAGTGCGTGCAGCGCGGCAGGCGCATCGGGCACGCGCGCGACGAAGTGAATCAGGCGTGGGCCGTGTTGCGCGAGCCCGGCCTGCAGCGCGCTGTCGTCGAGGTCGAACCACCGGTGCGTGCCCGCGCGCGACGGTTGCTTGCCGGGCTCGATCGCGATGATCTCCAGGTAGGCGGCCGGAAAGGCGTCGCTCGCGATGTTCAACAGCCGGTTGTGCGTGCCCATCAGCGGATGCGCGCCGCCCGGCCCCGGCACGACGCCGAGCGTGGCTTCGCACCACGCCACGCCCTCGGCGAGCGAGGTGGCGGCAATCACGAGGTGGTCGAGTCGGGCGAGCATGGCGTGTCGTGCGTCAGGATTACAGGGTGACGTTGCCGTCGATGCAGGTCACGGCGTCGCCGCCGACCCAGATCTTTCCTTCGGCGTCGCGCTCGATGTACACGCGCCCGGCGCGGCCCAGGCACTGGCCTTGCGCGGCCAGGTAGCGCTCGGGCATGTGGCCGTCGGCAATCAGCCATTCGGCCAGGCTGGCGTTGAGGCTGCCGGTGACCGGGTCTTCCTGCACGCCGACGGGTTCGGCAAAGGCGCGCACTTCGAGGTCGATCTTCGCGCCGTCGCTGTACTCGGCGGCGCGGCGGTTGCCGAAGGCGCGGGCCTCGCGGTTCGAGCGGCCGATCAGCGGCGAAGTGTCGATCTCCGCGGGCACGCCGGCCACGCCGGCCTTCACGCCCAGCTCCTTGAGCATGCGGTGGTCGGGCTGCAGTTGCAGCACGGCGTCGGCGTCATTCACGAGCAGGCCGAACCAGACCGGTCCGTTGTCGAGCACCTGCGCCGCAATGATCTGCTGCGCCTTCAGGCCCAGCGCGCCGGCCACCTTGGCCAGCAGCGCGGGGCTCGGTGCGCTGCGCTTGAGCGGCGGCGCCGCGAAGGCCAGCCGGTCGCCGTCGCGGCGCAGCGGCACGAGGCCGGCGCCGCATTCCTGCACCACGAGGCCGGGCGCCTTGGGCTTGCCGCCGGCACGCAGCCAGGCATGGCAGCTGCCGATGGTCGGATGGCCGGCAAAGGGCAGCTCGCCGCCGGGCGTGAAGATGCGCACCCGGTAGTCGGCGGTGGGCGCCGTGGGCGGCAGCAGGAAGGTGGTCTCGGACAGGTTGGTCCACTGTGCAAAGCGCTGCATCGTGGCGTCGTCGAGGCCGGTGCCATCGACGACCACCGCGAGCGGGTTGCCGCGGTAGGCCGTGGCGGTGAAGACGTCGACTTGCTGGAAGGGGCGGGATTTCATCAGGTTCATTCAAGAGATAGATCGAGCACGCCGCGCGCGCCCGGACGGGAAAGCAGGTCGGCGTACCAGCGCTCGACGTTCGGCCAACTGGGGCGGTGGTATTCGGCGGCGGGCAGGCCGAACCAGCGGTGCGCTTCGCAGCCGATGGGAATGTCGGCCATGGTGAAGCGCGCGCCGGCCATGTAGGGCCGCTGCGCGAGGTGGGTGTCGAGCATGGCGAACAGCGCTTCGCTTTCGCGCACCGAGGCGTCGATCAGCGCGGGCTGGCGTTCCGACGGCGGCGTGCGCACCCATTGCACGAAGGCGTCGCGGCTGGCGCGGTTCAGCGTGGTCTGCTGCCAGTCCATCCAGCGTTCGGCGTCGAAGCGCATGGGCAGCTCGGCCGGATAGAACTCGCCGTGCGAGTGCCTGGCGCAGAGGTAGCGCACGATCACGTTCGACTCCCAGAGCGTCACGCGGTCGGTGCCTTCGCCGTCGTCGATGGTGGGCACCATCGCGTTCGGGTTGAGAGCAAGGTATTCGGGCGTCTGCACCACGCCGAACTTGCCGCCAGCTTCGGTGCGCTGGAAGTCGAGCCCGAGTTCCTGCGCGCACCACACCACCTTGCGGACGTTGATCGAGCTGATGCGGCCCCAGATGTTGAGCATGGACGAGGTTCTTTCTTTTTCGTTGTGTTGTTCGATGCGGCTCATGCCGCCATGACGCGCGCCGTGCCCGACACGCGGACCGAGCTGCCCGGCGTGGAGGGAATGTCGGCATGCAGCAGCGACAGCATGCCCATGTCTTCGCCCTGCACCACGTCGATGAACCCGCCATGGGGCCAGTCGATGTCGCGCAGGTAGCCGGCGAGCGCGGCTGTCGCCGCGCCGGTGGCCGGGTCTTCGTACACGCCACCGGAGGCGAAGGGGTTGCGCGTGTGAAAGCGCTGGGCGCTTTCGGCGTGCACCAGCACGATGGTGGCCAGGCCCTTGCTGTTCATCAGTGCGCGGCCCGCTTCCAGCGCGTAGCGCATGGCGGACAGCGTGGCGCGGCTTTTCAGGGCCAGCAGCAGATGGTCCGCGCCCGCGTGGACGATGGCCGGCGGCAGGCGCGCGTCGAGGTCTTCAGGTGCCAGGCCGAACAGGGCCAGCGCGGCCGACACGAAGTCGGGCGAGGCAGCGGCGCTGTGCGTGGGCGGCGATTGCAGCGCCGCCGCGATCACATCGCCTTCACGCCGGCCTTCGACCGTGATCTCGGCCTGGTTGAGCGTGAGCGCGAACACGCCGTCGCCGTGCTGCAGCGCCAGCGCCGCGCCGAGGGCGATGGTGGCGTGGCCGCAGAACGGCACTTCGGACTGCGGCGAGAAGTAGCGCACGCGCCAGCCGCTGCCGGAGCGGGCGGCGAAGGCGGTTTCCGAGAAGCCGACTTCGGCGGCCACGGCCTGCATCCGGGCCTCTGGCGGCAGCGCATCGGCGATGACGACGCCGGCAGGGTTGCCGCCCGTCTCTCCATCAGAGAAGGCTGCGATCTTCAGGACATTCATGGGGTGCTCGCCTTCAGCGGGGCGTGGGTCGGTCGAGGAACAGCAGGCGCACGGCCAGCCCCAGCATCACGGCCGCGAGCAGGTTGCTTTGCAGCCTGGCGGCGCCGGGACGGCGTTCGAGCCAGCGGCCGACCTGGCCGCTGCAGGCACCCAGCAGCGTGTTGAACGCCAGCGCGGCCATCGACAGCACCACGCCGAGCTGCACCAGCTGCAGCGGCACGCTGCCGCGCGCCGGGTCGACGAACTGCGGCAGGAAGACCATGAAGAACAGCAGCGCCTTCGGATTGACGAGGTTGTTCAGCAGCGCCATGCGAACGATGCGGCCGAAGCCGGCGGGCTGGGCCTGTGCGCCCGTTCGAAGGACATTGCCATTGCGCAGCGCCTGCACCGCGAGCCAGGCCAGGTACAGCGCGCCCGCATAGCGCAGCACGTCGAACGAGGGCGGCCAGGCGGCGATGAGCGCGGTGACGCCGGTGGCGGCGAACAGCGTATGCACCAGGTCGGCGGCCGTGATGCCGATGGCCGCCGCGAAGCCGCCGCGCGGTCCGTGGGCCACGCCATGCGACATCACGAACGCCATGTTCGGGCCGGGCGAGAGAAACAGCGCCAGTACCGCAAGCAGAAAGAGGGACAGGGTTGCGAGTCCGATCATGGGGTGTCCCGGCCGGGGTCAGGCCGTCTCGGTGGTGGCTGATGCGGCAGCCGGTTGAAGGGATGGCGGAGATGTCAGGGATGGCAGGTACGGTTCGATGTTGCCGAAGGCGCGCGCCACGTAGTCGTCTTTCTCGCCCACGGGCGCGACGTAGTGCAGCGCGCTCTTTGCGGCTTCCACGCCCTCGGAGCGCGCGATGAACCACGCCGCGAGGTAGGGCGCCGACAGGCAGCCGCCGGCGGTGGCCACGTTGCCCTTGGCAAAGAAGGGCTGGTTGAGCACGTCGATGCCGGCCTCTTGCACCCACGGCTTGGTCGTGAGGTCGGTGCACGCGGGCACCGCGCCCAGCAGGCCGAGTCTGGCGAGCAGCAGCGTGCCCGAGCATTGCGCACCGATCAGTTGGCGCGAGGTGTCCAGGCCGCGCAGCACGCCCATGATGGCCGCGTCTTCGGCGATCTCGCGGGTGCGGATGCCGCTGCCGACGAGAACGGCATCGGCCTCGCAGGCCGATTCGAGCGTCGAGCTCGCATGCACCGTCACGCCGTTCATCGACGTGACCGTGGCGCTCGGCGCGGCCAGCGTCACGCGCCAACCGGGCCGCTTCACGCGGTTGAGCACCCCGAGCGCGATCAGCGAGTCGAGCTCGTTGAACCCGTCGAAGGTGAGGATGGCGATGTGCATGGCGGCTCGGCCCGGGTCTTCAGATCTGCGCCGCCGCGAGCTGCTTGTCGCCCACCAGCGCGAGTTCTTCGCGCAGCGTTTGCGCCAGCGCGGCGATGGCGATGTCGATCTCTTCGACGCTGGCCGTCACGAACGACAGGCGCAGCGTGCGCGGATCGCCCTGGCCGGCGTAGAACGGCGCGCCTGGCACGAAGGCCACGTTGCGCTCGACCGCCTTGGGCAGCAGCGTGACGGTGTCGATGCCCTCGGGCAGGCGCGCCCACAGGAACATGCCGCCCTTGGGGGCGTTGAACTTCACGTCCAGGCCGGCCATTTCACGCGTGAGCGCGGCGATCATCGCGTCGCGCTGGCGCTTGTACAGGGCGCGGATGGTGGGCACGTGGCGGTCGAGGAACTTGTCCTTCATGACGGCCGACACCATGCGCTGCGTGAAGATCGGCGTGTGCAGGTCGACCGCCTGCTTGGCCTGCAGCAGCTTGGGGTAGATGGCCTTCGGCGCCACCAGGAAGCCCAGGCGCAGACCGGGGGCCAGCACCTTGGAGAACGAGCCCAGGTAGATCACGCCGTCGGGGTTGCGCGCGGCCAGCGGCAGCGGCGGGGCTTCGTCGAACCAGAGCTCGCCGTAGGGGTTGTCCTCGACGATCGGCAGGTTGGCCGCGGCGGCGGCAGCCGACACGGCGGCGCGGCGCTCCTCGGTCATGGTGCGGCCGGTGGGGTTCTGGAAGTTGGGCAGCAGGTAGACGAAGCGCGCGTCCCTGGCCTTGGCCACGAGGTCGTCGACGATCACGCCGTCCTCGTCGCTGGCCACGCTCACGGGGTTCGGCTCCATCGGGCCGAAGGCCTGCAGCGCGCCGAGGTAGGTGGGCGTTTCGACCAGCACCTTGCTGCCCGGATCGATCAGCACCTTGGCCACGAGGTCCAGGCCCTGCTGCGAGCCGGTGGTGATGAGCACCTGGGCCGGGTCGACGTTCCACGGCAGCATGTCGGCCACGGCCTGACGCAGCGGCGCATAGCCTTCGCTGGCGGCGTACTGCAGCGCGGCCTGGCCGTCGTTGTGCAGCACTTCGGCGCAGGCATCGGCAAAGGCCTGGATGGGGAAGGTCTTGGGCGAGGGCAGGCCACCGGCCAGGCTGATGATGCCGGGGCGCTCGGTGACCTTGAGGATTTCACGCAGCACCGAGGGATTCATCTTGGCGGCGCGTGCGGCGAGTTTCCAGTTCATGGGTTCTTCTTTCAGGCGGGTGAGGTGAGATTCGATAAAAAATTCGGACCGGGGCGGGCCGCAGTTCTTCAGTGTCGGTCCGGCGGAATGTCGCCACGGTACACAGCATGGATTTTGTTGCCGTCCGCATCGGGCAGGTAGACGCCGTAATAGCCATGGCCGCAGCGTGGCCGTGAGCCCGGCGCGCCTTCGTCGCGCGAAAGGCCGGTGCAGCCGGCGGTGACGGGGCCGGACATCAGCTTCTTCCCTGCCTGACGGCGCCGGCAGCGGCGGGCGTATCGGCGGGGGCAAGCGCCGGCGCGGCCTGCGGCTGCGACAGCTTCTTGCCGATCAGCACCGTGCCCACCACGGCGATGGCAAAGCCCAGCGTCACCACGTCGAGCGGTTCGCCCAGCAGGGGGATCGACGCGAGGATCGACAGGAAGGGCTGCAGCAACTGCGTCTGGCTCACGCGCAGCGCGCCGCCGAGCGCCAGGCCGCGGTACCAGGCAAAGAAGCCGATCCACATCGAGAACGTGCCGACGTAGACAAAGCCCAGCCACGCAGACGTGGCGACGGGCTGCGTCGGCCACAGGGCCAGCATGGCAGGCAGCGTGACGGGCAATGCCATCACACAGACCCAGCAGATCACGCGCTCGGCGCCCAGCGACGGCGTGACCTGCGCGCCGTAGATGTAGCCGAACGATGCCGCGATGACCGCGCCGACCAGCAGCAGGTCGGCCCACTCGAAGCCGAAGCCATGGCCGCTCTGGCTGGCGCGCAGCACCGAGAACACCACCACCAGCAGGCTCCCGGCGATGGCGCAGAGCCAGAAGCCGAGCCGCGCGCGCTGGTGCAGCACCCAGGCCGCGACGGCCGCGGTAACCAGCGGCAGCAGCGCCGTCACCACCGCCGCGTGGCTGGCCGTGACCACGCGCAATGCGTAGGCCAGCAGCAGCGGAAAGCCGATGCAGTTGCCCAGCACCGCGATGCCCAGCGGCTTCCACTGGTGCGCGGCCGGCCGCGGCGAGCGCGTGACCAGCAGGAAGATGGCCGACAGCACGCCCGCCAGCGCGGCGCGCCCGAGCGTGACGAACCACGGCGAGAGCTGCGGCGCCTCTTGCGTGCCGGTGGCCAGCCGCGTCATGGGCAGCGTGATGGCGAACATGGCGACGCCGGCCACGCCGAGCCACATGCCCAGCGTTTCGTCCTTGATGTCGAGCCGGGCGCTCATACGCCCACCATCCACCATGCCGTGAGCACCAGCACAGCCGCCATCGCGCGGTTGAACCACAGCAGCCGCGCGCCCTTGGCCAGCCATTCGCGCAGCAGGGCACCGACCAGCGCATAGGTGAAATTGCTGGCAAAGGCGTAGGTCAGCATCACCGGCGCCACGATGGCGAAGCGGCCCAGCGCATCGGGCTGGCCCGCGATCCAGCCGGCCACCAGCGTGAGCGCCAGCAGCCAGGCCTTGATGTTGACGAACTGCAGCATCACGCCCTGGCCGAAACCGACGGTGAGGTTGGCGCTGTCGGCGCGGCCCAGCGTGCCGCTGCCGCTGAGCTTCCAGGCCAGCCACAGCAGGTAGGCGATGCCCAGGCCCTTGATGGCCAGGCGCAGCGGCGGCACCGCCACCACCAGCGCGCCGAGTCCGGCGGCGCACAGCACCAGCAGCAGGGTCCAGCCGACCGGCACCGCGATCACGAAGCGCATGGCGCGCGGCAGGCCGCCGTTGGCCGCGAGCGCGGTGGAGAGCGTGGTGTTGGGTCCGGGCGAAAAACTCATCGCCGTGGCCAGCACCAGCAGCGCGGTGAATTCTTGCCAGTTCATGACACACACTCTAAACTTGTGACCATTACAGTTCCAATACAGATGATCGAACAATATCTGAATCTGTATTGGTCATCTCTTCGGTACACGCTCCGATACGCCCTCCGACGCAGCACCTTTTCTTGCCGAACCGCATGCTGACACGCACCTCCACCCAGTCTCTCACCGGCCAGCTGGCCGACCGCCTGGCCGAACGCATCCGCACCCGCCTGCTGCCGCCCGGTGCGCGCCTGCCGTCGGTGCGCGAATGCGCGCGGCAGCAGGGCGTGAGCCCCTACACCGTGGTCGCGGCCTACGACCAGTTGCTGGCCCAGGGGCTGGTCGAGGCGCGCCGGCAACGCGGCTTCTACGTGCGCGATTCGGCGCCGGTACAGGACAACCGTCCGGGCAACGGCGCGGCCCCCGGCGGCGTCGGCGGCATACCGGCGGCAATGGCCGTGCAGATGCTGGCCTCGCGCGTGCCGGCCGATGCCAGCTCGCTGATCCGCAGCATGTTCCATCGCCCGAGCGACAAGCCGCAGCCGGGCATGGGCGTGTTTCCGCCGGACTGGATGTCGTCGACCTTCATGCCGACGGCCGTGCGGCGCATGACCAGTACAGCGGCGCTGCAGGAGCTGTCGCTCCAGTACGGCGAGCCGTCCGGCGACATGGCGCTGCGCCGCAGCCTGTCGCAGAAGCTGGTGGGCATCAACGTGCCGGCCACGCCCGACCAGATCGTCACCACCATCGGCGCCACCCATGCGCTGGACATCGTGAGCCGCACGCTGCTGCGGGCCGGCGACCCGGTGATGGTCGAGGAGCCGGGCTGGGCGCTCGAATTTGCGCGGCTCGAGGCGCTGGGCATGCGCATCCTGCCGGTGCCGCGCCGCGCCGACGGGCCCGACCTGGAGGTGATGGCGCAGTACTGCAAGCTGCACAGCCCCAAGCTGTTCGTGAGCGTGAGCGTGCTGCACAACCCGACCGGCTACAGCCTGACGCCGGGCAGCGCGCATCGCGTGCTGAAGCTGGCCAACGAGTACGACTTCCACATCGTCGAGGACGACACCTACAGCCATCTCGCGCCGGAGCACGCCACGCGGCTGAGCGCGCTCGACGGGCTGCAGCGCACCATCTACGTGAGCGGTTTCGCGAAGATCCTGGCGCCCAACTGGCGCATCGGCTTTCTGGCGGCGGCGCCCGCCGTGAAAGAGCGGCTTCTGGAGACCAAGCTGCTGACCACGCTGACCTCGCCCACGCTGTTCGAGCGGGCGCTGTCGTGGTGCATCGACCAGGGGCAACTGCGCCGGCACTCGGAGCGCATGCGCATCCGGCTCGACGGCGCGCGCGGGCGGGCGGTGAAGCTCGCCATGTCGCACGGCTGCACCTTCGCGTCGGAGCCGGCGGGGCTTTTCGGCTGGGTCGATACGGGCGTCGACACCGACGCGCTGACCCAGCGCATGCTCGACGAAGGCTACCTGCTGGCGCCGGGCTCGCTGTTCCATGCGCGGCGGCCGCCGAGCACGATGATGCGGATCAACTTCGCCACGTCTCAGGATGCCGCGTTCTGGAAGGTCTTCAGCAAGGTCCGAAGCGGGATCTGACGGAGGGTAAAAGCTGTGCGGGGCCGGTCAAAGGCCGAAGGCTTGGAGTAAGCTGGCAGCACAAGAAAACCCACCCGGAGACCTCCTGCATGAGCAACGCCAGCCAACCCTTTGCCTTCAGTCAATTCGTCCCCGGATTCGACTTTCTGAAGAACCTCGCCGGCGGTGCCGCGGCGGGTGCCGGTGCCGGCTCGGTGCCCGGCATTCCGAGCCTGGCGAGCTGGGTGGCGCCCACGTTGAGCGTGGAAGAAGTCGACAAGCGCATCCAGGAACTCAAGACCGTGCAGTACTGGCTCGAGCAGAACGGCCATGCGCTCAAGGCCACCATCCAGGCGCTCGAAGTGCAGAAGATGACGCTGTCGACCCTGCGCGGCATGAATGTGCGGATGGAAGACATCGCCAGCGCGTTCACCAAGCAGGCGGCCGCGATGGCGCCGGCCGCGGCGCCCGCACATGCTGCTTCGGCTGCCGCACCCGAGCCCGAGCCGGAAGAGGTCGAGGACGACGTCGAGCCCGAAGAAGAAGCACCGGCGCCCAGGAAATCGCGCAGCAAGCCGGCCTCGGCCAAGGCGGCCGCCTCGGCCGATGGCAACGGCGTTGTCGATCCGATGCAATGGTGGGGCTCGCTCACCGAACAGTTCCAGCAGATTGCCAGTTCGGCACTGCAGGACGCGGCCCAGCTCAAGGTGCCGGCCATGGCCCAGCCGCTGGCCGACGCCGTCGGCAAGGTGATGGGCGGCAAGAAGCCGGCAACGGCGGCCCGCGGCAAGCCCGCGGTTGCCGCAAAGAAGGCGGCGGCGGCACCCGCCGCCAAAAAGAAAACATCGACGGCTGCCGCGCGCAAGCGAACTGCCAGCCGCCGCTGAGCTCATACACGGATATTTTTTGAAGAGAACGGGTTGGCACGCATCATGAAGTTGTTTCCCTCCGGCCATGCCACCCATCCGCAATGGCGAATGGCGGCCGGCCTCGTGCTGGCTCAGTTGCGCGCGCAGATGGCGCTGCCCGACTACGCCTCGTCGCCGACGCTCGGGCTGCTCTACATCACCGATCACTATGCGAGCGAGGCGCAGGAAATTCTCGATCACCTGAGTGCCGAGCTGCCCGAAGTGACCGACTGGTCGGGCACCGTCGGCATCGGGGTCTCGGCCAACAACGCCGAGTACTTCGACGAGCCCGGCATGAGCCTGATGCTCTGCGCCTTGCCGAGCGACCAGTACCGCGTGTTCTCGGGCGTGGCGCCGCTGGGCAACTCCGAAATGAGCGGCTTCGAGGCGCACACCGCGCTCGTGCACGCCGACCCGGCCACGCCCGACCTGTCGGAGCTGATCGCCGAGATGGCGGGCCGCACCGACACCGGCTATCTGTTCGGCGGGCTCTCGTCGGGCCGGGGCGGCGCGCTGCAGTTCGCGATCGGCGGCAACGGCAACATCCGCGGCCACGGCGCGGCGGGCGGCGTGTTTTCGGGCGGCCTGTCGGGCGTGGTGTTCGGCGATGGCGTGCGGCTGGTGTCGCGCGTCACGCAGGGCTGCCAGCCGCTGCGCTCGGGCGCCGTGCGCGAACGCGAGATCACCGAGGCCGACGGCAACCTGCTGCTCAAGCTCGACGGCGAGCCGGCGCTCGACGTGCTGCTGGCCGACCTGCAGGTGTCGCTCGAGCGGCCGCAGGAAGCCATCGATGCTGTGCGCAACACGCTGGTCGGGCTGGCCGACGCGGGCAGCGACGGCATCCGCCGCACCGGCGACCTGGGCGCCGACGTGCTGGTGCGCCACATCATCGGGCTCGACCCCACGCGCCGCGGCATCGCGATCGCCGACACGGCCGAGGCCGGCATGCGGCTGACTTTCTGCCGCCGCAATGCGCAGGCGGCGCGTGCCGACCTGATGCGCATCTGCGCGGAAATCCGCGAAGAGCTGGAGCCGGAAGAGCAGACGCTGGCCACCGCACGCGCAGTGGCCGCAGGCGAGGCCGAGGCCGCGCCGCATCCGGCGCGGCGCATTGCCGGGGCGGTGTACGTGAGCTGCTCGGGGCGCGGCGGACCGCACTTCGGCGCGCCGGGCGCCGAGTTGCAGATCGTTCGGCATGCGCTGGGCGACGTGCCGCTGGTCGGCTTCTTTGCGGCCGGCGAAATTGCGCGGCATCACCTGTATGGCTACACCGGTGTGCTGACGGTGTTCACCAGCAACGACTGAGCGAGCGCGATCAGGCGGGTTGCAGTGCGCGCGGCGCGGGCGCCGGCATGCCGGTGAATGCGAAATCGACCTCGGGCGCCAGACCGCTCACGATGCGCGCGATCGACTTGCCCGAGCCGCAGGCGTGCGTCCAGCCGAGCGTGCCGTGGCCGGTGTTAAGGTACAGGTTCGGCAGCTTCGTCTTGCCGATCAGCGGCACGTTGCTCGGCGTGGCGGGGCGCAGGCCGGTCCAGAACTGGGCCTGCGTGGTGTCGCCGGCGCCGGGGAACAGCTCTTCGACGCGGCGCACGATGGCCTCGCAGCGCACGCGGTTCAGGTCGCGGTCGTAGCCGTTGAGTTCGGCCGTCCCGGCGATGCGCAGGCGGTCGCCCGACTCGGAGGTGTAGCGCGAGAACACGAGCTTGAATTCATCGTCGGTCAGCGAGACCTGGTGGGCCTTCGATGCGTCTTTCACGGGCAGCGTGACCGAGTAGCCCTTGGCCGGGTAGATCGGCAGGCGGATGCCCAGCGGCGCGGCGTACAGCGGGCTCAGCGAGCCCATCGCGAGCACGAAGGCGTCGCCGCGGATGCGCTGGAAGCGGCCTTCGGCGTCGGTGGCTTCGACGTGGTCGATGCTGCCGCCGGCTTCCCGCAGCGCCGTCACCGTGTGGCTCATCAGGAACTTCACGCCGGCCGCGGCGGCCAGGCCCACGAGTTCGCGCGCAAAGCGATTGGCGTCGCCCGATTCGTCTTCGGCCGTGTAGGTGGCGCCTGCCAGCTTGGGGCGGATGTGGGCCAGGGCCGGTTCGAGCTTCACGGCCTCGTCGGCGGAGATGACCAGCCGCTCGCAGCCGAGCGCGCGCATCTGCTCGGCGGGCTTGAGGGCGCCGTCGAATTCTTTCTGCGTCGTATAGAAATGCAGGATGCCCTGGGTGCGCTGGTCGTAGTTCAGGCCGGTGTCCCGACGTAATTGCTGCAACGTATCGCGGCTGTAGGTGCCGAGGCGAACGATCTGCTCGATGTTATGGCGGGTGCGCGCCGGCGTGCATTCGCGCAGGAACTGCAGGCCCCACAGCCACTGGCGCATGTCGGCGCGAATGCGGAACAGCAGCGGGGCGTCTTCCTTGCCCAGCCACTGCAGCACCTTGAGCGGCGCGCTCGGGTTGGCCCAGGGTTCGGCATGGCTGACCGAGATCTGCCCGCCGTTGGCGAAGCTGGTTTCGGCGGCGGGCGTGGCCTGCCGGTCGATCACGGTCACTTCGTGGCCGAGTTGCTGGAGGTAGTAAGCCGAGGTCACGCCGAGCAGGCCGGCGCCAAGAACGATCACGCGCATTTCAAGTACCTTTGAGGTTGCAGCGCTTGAATGGCGGATGTGGTGTGCTATTGAATCAATAGCAAGCAACCGGACGTCCGCCGTCCAAGTTGCCGCTCCCCCTGTCCTCGGTACCTGAGAGATTCATCTGTTGCAATGTTGCAACAGATTTGCTCCTTCGGTGCATCGCGACCAAGGGTGGTGCGATGGCTCTCCAGACGGCGTTTCGATGGTCTGCAGTACTGACCCCTTGCCGAAATCTTCGAGACTTCGTCGGGCCGACCTGAGCGTTTATGGGAGTTTGCGCCTTCGGTAGGGCCACCTTGTGGCCCGCTCTCCTGCAGTCCCGGGATTGTAGGCGGCGCTTACATCGGCGCCAACTCCGGGATTTCAGCCTGTCTGGCCGATGGGATAATCGCCTGTTGATTTGTCACAGTGCAAATCGTTCCACAACAACAGGGGACCCCATGATCCTGGTTACCGGCGGCGCCGGCTTCATTGGCGCCAATTTCGTACTCGACTGGATCGCGAACAGCGACGAGCCGGTCGTGAACCTCGACAAACTGACCTACGCGGGCAATCTCGAGACCCTCGCGTCGCTCAAGGGCAACCCGAACCACATCTTCGTGCAGGGCGACATCGGCGACAGCGCGCTGCTCGACCGCCTGCTGGCCGAACACAAGCCGCGTGCCGTGATCAACTTCGCGGCCGAGTCGCACGTCGACCGCTCCATTCATGGCCCCGAAGACTTCGTGCAGACCAACGTGCTCGGCACCTTCCGCCTGCTCGAATCGGTGCGCGGCCACTGGAGCGCGCTGCCGGCGGAACAGAAGGCGGCTTTCCGCTTCCTGCACGTCTCGACCGACGAGGTCTACGGCTCGCTCTCCAAGACCGACCCCGCCTTCACCGAAGAGCACAAGTACGAGCCCAACAGCCCGTACTCCGCCAGCAAGGCCGCCAGCGACCACTTGGTGCGCGCCTGGCACCACACTTATGGGCTGCCGGTGCTCACCACCAACTGCTCGAACAACTACGGCCCGTTCCACTTCCCCGAGAAGCTGATCCCGCTCATGATCGTCAACGCGCTGGCCGGCAAGCCGCTGCCCGTGTACGGCGACGGCATGCAGGTGCGCGACTGGCTCTACGTGAAAGACCACTGCAGCGCCATCCGCCGCGTGCTCGAAGCCGGCAAGCTGGGCGAAACCTACAACGTCGGCGGCTGGAACGAGAAGCCGAACATCGAGATCGTCAACACCGTGTGCGCGCTGCTCGACGAGCTGCGCCCCAAGGCCGACGGCAAGCCATACAAAGAGCAGATCACCTACGTTACCGACCGCCCCGGCCACGACCGCCGCTACGCCATCGATGCGCGCAAGCTCGAAGCCGAACTCGGCTGGAAGCCCGCCGAAACCTTCGACAGCGGCATCCGCAAGACCGTCGAGTGGTACCTCGCGAATGGCGAGTGGGTGAGCAACGTGCAAAGCGGTGCGTACCGCGAATGGGTCGAGAAACAGTACGACGCAAAGGTCGCTGCATGAAGTTGCTGCTGCTGGGCAAGGGCGGACAGGTCGGTTGGGAGTTGCAGCGCAGCCTTGCGCCGCTGGGTGAACTGGTCGCGCTTGATTTCGACAGCACCGATTTCAACGCCGACTTCAGCCGCCCGGAGCAGCTGGCTGAGACAGTGCTGAAGGTTCGCCCCGACGTCATCGTCAATGCCGCGGCGCACACGGCCGTCGACAAGGCCGAGAGCGAGCCTGAGTTCGCGCGCAAGCTCAACGCCACCTCGCCGGGCGTGGTGGCCCAGGCCGCCCAGCAGATCGGCGCGCTGATGGTTCACTACTCCACCGACTACGTCTTCGACGGCAGCGGCAGCAAGCCCTGGAAGGAAGACGATGCCACCGGGCCGCTCAGCGTGTATGGCCAGACCAAGCTCGAAGGCGAACAACTGGTGGCCGCGCACTGCGCCAGGCATCTGATCTTTCGCACCAGTTGGGTCTATGCGGCGCGTGGCGGCAACTTTGCCAAGACCATGCTGCGGTTGGCCAAGGAGCGCGACAAGCTGACCGTCATCGACGACCAGTTCGGTGCGCCGACCGGTGCCGAGCTGCTGGCAGACATCACCGCGCACGCCATTCGCGCGACGCTGCAGGATTCGTCCAAGGCGGGGCTCTATCACGCGATCGCGGGTGGAGAAACCAGTTGGTACGGGTATGCGCGCTTCGTGCTCGAGATGGCGCAGCAGGCCGGTGTCGAACTCAAGGCCGGGCCCGATGCCGTCGAGGCGGTGCCGACCAGTGCATTCCCTACGCCGGCGAAGCGGCCGCATAACTCGCGGCTCGATACCTCCAAGCTGCAGGCCACTTTTGGCTTGCGCCTGCCGCCTTGGCAGGACGGCGTTGCGCGCATGCTGCGCGAAACTCTCTGACTCACTCGCAAAGAAAACACATGACGCAACGCAAAGGCATCATCCTGGCCGGTGGCTCGGGCACCCGACTGCACCCCGCCACCCTGGCACTCAGCAAGCAACTGCTGCCGGTGTACGACAAGCCGATGATCTACTACCCGCTGAGCACCCTGATGCTCGGCGGCATGCGTGACATCCTGATCATCAGCACGCCGCAGGACACGCCGCGCTTTCAGCAGTTGCTGGGCGATGGCAGCCAGTGGGGCATCAACCTGCAGTACGCGGTGCAGCCGAGTCCGGACGGCCTTGCACAGGCCTTCATCATCGGCGACAAGTTCCTGGGCAACGACCCCAGCGCATTGGTGCTGGGCGACAACATCTTCTATGGCCACGACTTCGCTCACCTGTTGAGCAGCGCCAATGCGCAGGAGGCCGGTGCCACCGTGTTCGCGTACCACGTGCAAGACCCCGAGCGCTACGGCGTGGTCGCCTTCGATGCACAAGGCAAGGCCAGCAGCATCGAAGAAAAGCCGCTGAAGCCCCGGAGCAACTATGCGGTGACCGGCCTTTACTTCTACGACAACCAGGTGGTCGATATCGCCAAGGCCGTGAAGCCCAGCGCCCGCGGCGAACTCGAGATCACGGCCGTCAACCAGGCCTACCTCGACCTGGGCACGCTCAACGTGCAGATCATGCAGCGCGGCTACGCTTGGCTGGACACGGGCACGCACGAGAGCCTGCTGGAAGCCGGCCAGTTCATCGCCACGCTGGAGCATCGCCAAGGCCTGAAGATCGCCTGCCCGGAAGAGATCGCGTGGCGCCACGGCTACATCGACAGCGAGCAGTTGGCCAAGCTGGCGGCACCGCTGCAGAAAAACGGCTACGGCAAATATCTCAGTCACCTGCTGGCCGAGGGAGTGCGTCCATGAAGGTCACGCGAACGGCCATTGCCGACGTGCTGTTGATCGAGCCCAAGGTGTTCGGCGACGCGCGCGGCTTCTTCTTCGAGAGCTTCAACCAGAAGGCCTTCGACGAGGCGATCGGGCGGCATGTCGATTTCGTGCAGGACAACCATTCGCGCTCCGCCAAGGGCGTGCTGCGCGGGCTGCACTACCAGCTGCAGCAGCCGCAGGGCAAGCTCGTGCGCGTCGTGCGCGGTGCCGTGTTCGACGTGGCCGTCGACATCCGCAAGTCGTCGCCTACCTTCGGGCAGTGGGTCGGCAGCGAGCTGTCGGAGGAAAACCACAAGCAGATGTGGGTCCCACCGGGCCTGGCGCACGGCTTTCTCGTATTGAGCGAATCTGCCGATTTCCTCTACAAGACGACGGACTACTATGCACCGGCGCACGAGCGTTGCATTGCATGGAATGACGAAACCCTGTCCATTGCCTGGCCCGACATCGGAATGGCGCCCTTGTTGTCCGCCAAGGATGCGGCCGCGCCGACCTTTGCAACGGCCGAAATGCCGGAATAGGCAGCAGGCGGAATTTCGATTTTCAGGTGCTGCCGGATCGCATTCGGCGGCGCACAGGGCGTCTCCAAAAAACAGCCAGACAACGATGAGCTCACATATCGACTTTGCGCAATCGGCCGCGTGTGCGGGGCATTGCAGGGTGACGCTGGTCAACGGGTCTGGCGGCATGAAGGCGACGAGCTCGTGAGAAACGCTCCAGCCCAGGAAAAGAAAGCAAATCTGCTCGAGGCAGCCAAGGGCGCGATCCGCAGGCGGATTCCGCGCAAGATGCCGTCCCTGGCCGAGCTTTTCGACGCCGATTGGTACCGCAAGAGCCTCCAGGCCCATGAGGCGGTAGCCAAGCCCTGGGAGCATTTCCTCGCCGGTGGCTTTTTGCGGGGCAATCCCAATTCGATGTTCGATACCAATTGGTACCTGGATCGTCATCCGGAGCTGCGCGCCGCGCAAAAGAACCCGCTGCAGCATTACCTCGAAATTGGAGAGCGGACCGGCAATCCGCCCAGCCCACGTTTCGATCCGCAATGGTATCTGGACGAATATCCGGACGTAGCGGCCACCAACTTGAGCCCTTTGCTGCATTACCTGAAGTTCGGTGCAGCGGAAGGGCGCCTGCCCCAGCGGCTTGCGCACTTCGATTCGGTGTCGGCGCTTTCGAGATTCCTGGCTGCCCTGTCGCCTTCCTTTGCAAACAAGCCCTGCTCCGTGGATTTGCCGGTGAATTCGGTTTATTCACTGGCTTCGGGAGAGACGGGCGCCGCGCGTATTTTTCATCAGGCACCTGGTGGGTTCTGTGAAGGTGTCGACGGCGCGCCAAAATATCCGAAAAGCGCTTTTGTCGCCGAAATCGATGACTCGATTCTCATTGCGGGAACGCGCTATCTGATCGGGCCGGGTGAGCAAATTCTGCATGATGAAAATGCGCATTTCATCAATCAGCCTGATGCCGCCATCAAATATGGGAAGGCAACGCGCTCACCGACCCCAGGGCATCTGAACATCGAAGTCAATGTGCGGCAGGCGGCTTGGTTGGAGTCTGGCCTCAACATCATGCATGAATATGAAAATAATTACTTTCATTTCATTGCTGAAACAATTCCAAGGATGATTCTTGCGGAAGAGGCGGGTGTTCCTGCGGATATTCCCTTTCTTTCGACGAACGAACTGCATCCGAATATTCAAAGGCTTTTCGAGCTTGCCAATGTCGGTAAACGGCCTACCATCGTGCTGGAAAAGGGAACCTTGTACCGGGTCAAGCACATGTACTATCCATCGGACCTGACATCCGTCGTCGATGCATACGAGGGTGGCTGGATGGCGCGCCAGACCGGATTGGACATCGGGCGCATCCGAAAAGGCGTCGACCGTTTGCGGGCGGCATTTCCCGTTGATGCTTCTGCCCGAAAAAGAAAGATCTTCGCAGCTCGCGATGGCAGCTACCGTAAGCTGCTGAATCAAGAAAGCATCGAGAAGCGCATTTCGGACATTGGATTCGAAGTGCTGCGAACTGATGACTTGGACGCTGAAACGCAAATCCGGATATTCCAGGAGGCGGAAGTCATCGTCGGGCCCACGGGTGCGCAATTGACCAATCTGGTCTGGTGTCGGCCCGGCGTCCGCGTGATTGTGTTGGCTTCCGATCACCCGAGTCATCAGCTTTATTTCTGGCAGCTTCTCGGCCGAGTGTCTGGCGCGACGGTAACGATTTTGCAAGGGCCCCGAGCCTATGCGCGGGACGATATTTACAGCGTACACGATGACTACCGTGTCGATGAGGATGCGGTAATTGCCGCGGCCTCCGGCACGGAATAAAAAAGCAAAGGGATCTACCATGGAAGAGATAAAAAATCCAAAACATTCGTTGAGCAACGCTGTTGAATTGCTCGACCTGGAGCGATTGAGCGATCCTCGCGGCAACTTGACGTTTGTCGAGGGTGGCCGGCATATTCCTTTTGATGTCAAGCGGGTCTATTATTTGTACGACGTGCCTGCCGGTGAATCGCGAGGCGGCCACGCGCACCATGAATTGCAGCAATTGATCATTGCGGTGGCCGGCAGCTTCGACGTTGTTCTCGACAACGGGTACGAAAGAAAAACGGTCACCTGCAATCGGCCATTCCAGGGAATTTTCATGAAATCGCTGGTGTGGCGAGAATTGGAGAATTTTTCTTCCGGTGCCGTTTGCCTGGTTCTCGCTTCCATGCGGTACGAGGAATCCGATTACATTCGCAATTACGACGACTTTATTTCTGTGGCGCGCAAAGGATAAATTTATGATTCCGTTTTTCGACATTCACGCTGGCCATGCCGAACTGGCGAATGAATTCACGCAGGCTTTCTCCAGGGTCATGGCCAGCGGCCACGTGATCATGGGGCCGGAGGTCGTCGCCTTTGAAAAGGAATTCGCCGCCTATTGCGGCGCCAAACATTGCATCGGGGTGGGCAACGGCCTCGATGCATTGGCGCTGACGCTGCGCGCGCGCGGCATCGGCCCGGGCGACGAAGTGCTGGTGCCCTCGCAAACGTTCATTGCCTCGTGGCTGGGCGTGTCCATGGTGGGCGCGACGCCCGTGCCCGTCGAGATCGATCCAGCCACCTACCTGATGGACCCGGCACGCATCAAGGAAAAGCTCACGAGCAAGACCAAGGCGATCATGCCGGTTCACCTGTACGGCCTGCCGGCCGCCATGGACAAGATCAACGAGATCGCGCGCCCGCTGGGCCTCTTCGTTCTCGAAGACGCGGCGCAGGCACACGGCGCCACCCACAACGGCAAGCGCACCGGCACGCTCGCCGACGCGGCCGCCTTCAGCTTCTATCCGACCAAGAACCTCGGCGCCATGGGCGATGCGGGCGCGGTGGTGACCAACGACGACGAACTGGCCGCCAATCTGCGCATGCTGCGCAACTACGGCTCCAGCCAGAAGTATGTGCACGAAGTCGCCGGCGTGAACTCGCGGCTGGACGAACTGCAGGCCGCGCTGCTGCGCACGAAGATCGACCGCCTCGATGCGTGGAACGACAAGCGTCGGGCCCTGGCCGCGCGGTATTCCGAGGGCCTGAAGGGCGTCGGCGACCTGCGCGTTCCGTATGTTCCCGCGGACAGCACGCACGTGTTCCACCTCTACGTGATCAGCACCCAGCGCCGCGCGGAACTGTCGGCCCACCTGACCGCGCAGGGCGTGCAGACGCTGGTTCACTACCCCATCGCGCCTCACATGCAGGGCGCCTACGCAGAGCTCGGGTTGCCGGCCGACAGCCTGCCCCTGGGTACCGCCGCCTCCAACGAGACCCTGTCGCTTCCCATCTGGCCGCAAATGAAGCCGGAGCAGGTCGACGCCGTGGTGGGCCATATCCGCAGCTTCTTCGCCTGAACCGGATCGCTGCATGCCGTCCGCGCTGGTCACTGTCGTCATTCCCATCTTCAACCAGGCGGAGTTCGTCGTTGAAACCGTGGGCAGCGCCGTTCGGCAAACCTGTCGCGACCTGCAAATCGTGGTCGTGGACGACGGCTCGACCGACGGGAGCGCCGACCGGTTGGCCGCCGAGTTCGGCGATCGCATCCAACTGCTGCGACAGAAGAACGGCGGCCCCTCGGCGGCGATCAACGCGGGCATCGCGGCGGCCACCGGGTCGTTCATTGCACTGCTGGGCGGCGACGATGTCTGTGTAGACGACCGCATGGACATCCAGCTGGAGATCATGCGAACGACGACGCACGACATCGTCTTCTCGAAGCCGTTGCTGATCGACGGTTCCGGGCGACCGCTGGACGATGCCTCGTTTCCGGTGTTCTTCGACGAGCGGCCGGACCAACCCCTGCTGCGCACTCTGCTGCTCGAGGGCAACTTCCTGTGTGCGCCCACTGCGTTCATGCGCCGCGAAGCGGTGCAGAAGGTCGGGCTGTTCCGTCCCGGCCTGATCCAGCTGCAGGACTACGACTACTGGCTGCGCGCCGCGGCAGCGGGCCTGAGCCTGGCGGAAACCGGACCGCGCGTCGTCAAGTACCGCAGGCACTCGGCCAACCTTTCGTCACCGCGTGCGAGCCTCGCATCGACCGCGGAGTCGATCCCGATCTTCAAATCGGTCCTGGACACGGGCAGCCCGGCCGAATTCCGGCGGGCCTTTCCCTATCTTTTCGAACCCGTGGCAGATCCGGCTTCCCCGCTGACCACTTTCGACAAGGCGCTCTTCCTGCTCTCGCATCCCCGCAACGAGATGCGCATGGTCGGTGTCGAGTACCTTGTCGAGCTGTCCGAAGACCCGGACTTCCTTGCCAAGGCAGAGCGTTTCGGCCTCCAGCTTCCACGGTTCCTCCAGAACGCCCTGTGAGAGGGAGGGCACTGCTTGCGGTGCCGCCCGATCAGGAACAATCCCGTCTCATGCGGTCCAGAACGATTTAACGATGACTATTCGAGCAAAGCTCAAGACAGCGGCACGCAGGCTTTTCGGATCCGCGCCCGATGCACCGGTGCCGGCCGTCGTGCCGCCGGTCGAGACTGTGCTCGAACCTCGTGCGCCCGAGCCTCGGATCGACATCTACGCGGAACACGCCAAATGGATGGCGCTGGCAGGGGGGGGCCGTTTCGACGAGGCTATCGAACTGTGCCTGGCCACGATCGCGTCACCGGACACCAATTTCGTGGCCTCGCTCTTCCTGGGCCACGCCTACGCGCAGACGGGTCGACCGGCCCAAGCCCAAAGACACCTGCAGGCGGCGGTGGTGCTGAACCGCGACGACTACTACGCGAACCTGCTGCTTGCGAATGCCGAGAGCGCGCTGGGCAACCGCCACGAGGCGATCCTTCACTACATGCGCTGCTGCAGGCTGCCAGTCGAATCCATCGTCGAGCCTTTCGAAGCCGCCATGAAGCTTGCGAAAGAGCACCCCGAAAGCGATGACGGCGTCGCGCTTTCCGCGCTCTTCGACGAGTTGCTGGCGCGAGGCAAGCTGCCCGAGCCGATGGCGCTGCAGTTCCTGTTCTTCTGGCGACGCGATGCGGACCTGGCCCAAAGGCTCGTTCCCGGGGGCGAGAGCGGCGAGCCGAAGCCCTCGTTCAGGCGCATCCATTCCGTCGAAGCCTGGGCCCTTGGCAACGGCCTGCCGTATGTGCGCCTTGGCGAGCCAGCTTCCATCCGCCTGGTCGCGCCGACGGAAGCCTATGCCGACGATCCGCAGGAAAAGCACGTGCTCGCGAGCGAGCCCTACATTGCTGAAATACGGGATGCCACAGTCGTCGGCAACTCGAGCCTCGTCTATGTCGGTGACCACGACGTTTTGTCCGATGTGGTCGCGCATGCGCAATACGGTAATCAGGTCAGCCTCGAATACGACAAGACGGTGCTGGCCCAGCGCCCCGATGCATTGCTGCTTTCACCCCTGGCCGAGCCGGCGCACCTGGCGGAAGGGGTCATGCTTGCCGGCCTCGCGAGCAATGCCTACGGCCATTGGTTCGCGGAGTTCCTGCCCAAGCTGCGCCACTTCGAAAAGCATCCGCGTTTCCAGGGTTTGCCGATCATCGTGGACGCCGGCATGCCACCCTCGCATTTCGACTTTCTGGCAGCGCTTGTGGGCAATCCCCTGCATCGCCTGGAGAGCGGGGCCGCGCTGTCGGTCGGCTGCCTGCACCTGGCGCCGACGACCACCTTCTTTCCCGTCGAGCTCTTCAGGGACCATACGGTGCCGCCGGAGCACCAGGCGTCCTGGACCGCGGAGGCCATGCGGTACATCAAGGAAGGTGTCGCCAGGAATCACTCGCCTTCCGACCGACGTGCGCGCAGGCTCTTCCTGTCGCGCAAGAACAGCTCCTGGCGCATCTTGCGAAACGAGGGCCAGATCATCGAGGCCCTGCAGGATCTGGGCTTCGAGACCATCTTCCTCGAGGACTACGATTTCGCGCGGCAGGTGCGGACCTTCGGCGAGGCCGAGATCATCGTGGCGCCCAACGGCTCCGCGCTCAACAGCCTCATCTTTGCGTCGACCGAGGTGAAAGCGCTCATCCTGGGCCAGCAGAACAGCTTCAACTGGGGCGGTTGGCTGGGCCCCATCCTCGACCTCGGCTTCAAGCCCGAGTTCATGGAGGGCGAAGCGACCGAAAGCACCAGCTTCAAGCATTCCGACTATGTCGTCCCGGCGGACAGGGTGCGCGCGAAAGTGCTCGCCATGCTGGGCTCCTGAAGTTTCAAAAGAAAAATGCCAATGACCAAGCCTGTCTATGTGACCCAGCCCTACCTGCCGCCGCTGGACGAGTTCCTGCCTTATCTGCAGCAGATCTGGGACAACAAGATCCTCACCAACGGCGGGCCGTTCCATCAGCAGCTGGAAAAGGCGCTGTGCGAGTACCTCGGCGTGGAGCACATCGCGCTCTTCACGAACGGCACGATCGCGTTGGTCACGGCGCTTCAGTCGATGCGCATCACCGGCGAAGTCATCACCACGCCCTACTCGTTCGTGGCCACCTCGCACTCGCTGCTGTGGAATGGCATCAAGCCGGTGTTTGCCGATGTGGACCCGCGCACGCTGAACCTCGACCCGGCACGCATCGAGGCGCTGATCACGCCGCAGACCACGGCGATCATGCCGGTGCATTGCTACGGGCATCCCTGCGACACCAAGGCCATCCAGACGATCGCGGACACCTACAACCTGCGCGTGATCTACGACGCCGCCCATGCCTTCGGCGTGCAGGACGAAGGCGGCAGCATCCTGCGGCACGGCGACATGTCGGTGCTGAGCTTTCACGCGACCAAGGTCTTCAACACCTTCGAGGGCGGTGCCATCGTGTGCAAGGATGCGATCACCAAGACCCGCATCGACCAGCTCAAGAACTTCGGACACGTGGGCGAAGTTACCGTGGTGGCGCCGGGCATCAACGGGAAGATGAGCGAGTTCAATGCCGCGCTGGGCCTGTTGCAACTCAAGCACCTGCAAACCGCGCTGGACCTGCGCCGGACCATTGACAGCGCCTACCGCCGCATGCTCGCCGGTGTGCCGGGCATCGTGTGCCTTCCCGACGCCGGGGAATCGGTGGCCAACTTTGCGTACTTCCCGATCCTCGTGGGACCGGAATACAGCCAGTCGCGCGATGAGCTCTACGCCCGCCTGAAGGAACACGACGTTCACCCGCGTCGCTACTTCTACCCGCTCATCTCGGAGTTTCCGATGTACCGGGGCCTGCCGACGGCCAGCCGCGATCACCTGCCGAATGCGAGCCGTGCGGCCGACCGCATCCTGTGCCTGCCGATCTATCCGGACCTCGGCCTTGACCAGGTCGAACGCATCGTCGACCTGATCGCGACGCCATGAGCGTGCCGACGGAACGGATGGAGACGCGATGAAGGTCGGGATCATGCAGCCGTACTTCCTGCCCTACATCGGCTATTTCCAGCTGATTGCGGCGGTGGACCTGTTCGTGGTGTACGACAACATCAAGTACACAAAGAAGGGCTGGATCAATCGCAACCGGTTGCTGCAGGGCAGCGCGGACGCGGTTTTCTCGCTGCCGCTGAAAAAAGACTCCGATGCACTGGACGTCGTCGAGCGAGAGCTGGCTGCCGACTTCAACCGGCAGAAGCTGCTGAACCAGTTCATCGGTGCCTACCGTTCCGCGCCGTGCTTCGAGCCCTGCATCGAGCTCGTGCGTTCGCTCGTCATGAATGAAGAAGCGAACCTCTTTCGCTACATCCATGCCTCGATCGTGCAGACCTGCGAGTACCTCGGCATCGACACCCGCATCGAGATCTCTTCCGATGTAGCGGCTGACCATGCGCAGAAGGGCGAAGACCGCGTGCTCGCCATCTGCGCGGCTTGCCATGCCGACACCTACATCAACACCATCGGCGGCCTGGAGCTCTACTCGCGCGAGCGCTTCGCCCAGCAGGGCATCGCGCTGCAGTTCATCCGGTCCCTGCCCATCGAGTACAGGCAGTTCGGCAAGGATCCGTTCGTGCCGTGGCTATCGATGGTCGACGTCATGATGTTCAATCCGGCTGACGAGATCAAAGACTCGTTGCTGACGAAATTCGAATTGGTCTGAATATGTTCAAGTGGAAAAAACTGGGCAAGGTCTTCAGCCCCGGCCCGCAACACGGCCGTGAGTGGCTCAACGAGTTCGCGCAAGCGCCCGCAACCTTGCTGTTCGACGACTTCGTGCGCGTGTATTTCTCGTGCCGGCCCAAGGCCGATGCCAAGGGCCAGTACGTGAGCTACTCGGCCTTCCTGGACCTGGACCGCCGCGACCTGTTCAAGGTGCTGAACGTCAGTGCGAACCCGATCCTTCCGCTGGGGCCGCTGGGGGCGTTCGACGAATTCGGCATCTACCCGGTTTCGGTAGCGCGCGATGGCGCGGACGTTCGCGCCTACTACGCGGGGTGGACGCGCTGCGAGTCGGTGCCGTTCAACGTGGCCATCGGCGGTGCGATCAGCCACGACAACGGGGAAACCTTCACCAAGCTCGGCATCGGGCCGGTGCTGGGGTATTCGCCCAACGAGCCTTTCGTGATGAGCGGCCCGAAGATCCGCCGCTTCAACGATCGTTGGTACCTCTGGTATATCGCCGGACGCAAGTGGAAGGTGGTCGAGGGCCGCGCCGAACCGGTCTACAAGATCCGCATGGCAACGTCCGACGACGGCGTCACCTGGCACAAGGAAGACCGGGACCTTATCGAGAGCCGCATAGAGGAAGACGAGGCGCAGGCCAGCCCCGATGTGTTCTTTGCCAACGGCAAGTACCACATGTTCTTCTGCTACCGGTACAGCGCCGGCTACCGAGGCAAGACCTTCGGCTACCGCATCGGCTATGCCTCCAGCCCCGACCTGCTGCACTGGACGCGCGACGACGACAAGGCCGGCATCGACATCTCCGAGGCGGGCTGGGATTCGGAAATGATCAGCTACCCGCACGTCTTCGAGGTGGATGGGCAGGTCTACATGGCCTATCTGGGCAACCAGGTCGGCCGCGAGGGCTTCGGCCTCGCAGTGCTCGACGGAAAGCTGGAGTGAGGAAATGGCAATGAAGTGGAAGAGGCTGGGCAAGATATTCGACCCGACGGAGCACGCGCTCCCCAACGGCTGCGTGCAGTTCGCGCAGTCGCCGCAGACGCTGGTTTTCGACGACTTCGTACGGATCTATTTTTCGACGCGCGCCGTCGATCCGAAAAACGGCAAGTTCCTGAGCCACGTTGCATTCGTCGACGTCGCGGCCGATCTGCGCACCGTGATCCGCGTGGCCGACAAGCCGGTCATCCCGCTGGGCGAGTTGGGCTGCTTCGACGAGCATGGCATCTTCCCGATCAACGTAGTGCGCCACGACGGAAAGATATCGGCCTTCACTTGCGGCTGGAACCGGCGCGTCTCCGTGTCGGTCGATACCGCGGTCGGCCTGGCCGAGAGCCACGATGACGGCCTTACCTTCACAAAGCTCGGCCATGGGCCGGTCATGGGCGCGTCGCTGCACGAGCCCTGCCTTGTCGGCGATGCCTTCGTGCTGCCGGTGGATGGCGTGTTTCACATGTGGTACATCTTCGGCACCGGCTGGAAGCAGTACGCCGATGGTGCCGCCCCTGATCGCACCTACAAGATCGGCCACGCCACCTCGACCGACCGGGTCAACTGGACCAAGGAAGAAGCGCGGCAGATCGTCTCCGACAGCCTGGGGCCCGACGAGAGCCAGGCGTTGCCGACGGTCGTCAAGATCGGCAGCCGGTTCCACATGTTCTTCTGCTTTCGCCAGTCGTTCGACTTTCGCGCGACCAAGGGCCGCGGCTACCGCATCGGCCACGCGTGGTCGGACGACCTTTCCAACTGGACGCGCGACGACGACAACCCGCGGCTGGACATCCCCGAGGCGGACTGGGACTCGGACATGCAGTGCTATCCGCATGCATTCACCTTCCAGGACAAGGTCTACCTGCTCTACAACGGCAACGAGTTCGGGCGTCGCGGCTTCGGGCTCGCCGTGCTCGAGTGACGTGGGAAATGGCTCGGCAGGGGAGCATTGAACTGGCGGTCGACCGGGCCTCGGCTGACCAGATCGCCCGGCATCTTCGGGAATGCAGCGACAGCTTCGTGCCGCCGCTCGCCGAGCGCGTGGATATCGCGGCCTACGCCGAAAAAATCGCCAGCAGGGCGATCCGCTTCGAGGCCTGGGACGCGGCGCTGGGCCTCGTCGGGCTGGTCGCGGTGTACGACAATGCGGGGCTCGACGTCTTCGTGACCAATGTCAGTGTCGCGCCTTCGTGCCGCGGCGCAGGCTTGGCACAGTGCCTGTTGCAAAGCTGCTTCGACCGCTTGGACATTCCTAGTGCGAGGCGCTACAGGCTCGAAGTCAATCAGCACAGCGAGGCAGTGGTCCGCCTGTACACCCGCATGGGTTTCACCCCGGTATCGCAGGCGGGCGACCTGATCAGCATGGAGCGCCCGGCGACGGGCAAGGACAAAGAATGAGCACAGAACGCAACTAC
>NZ_QAJK01000152.1 GCF_003852515.1 Variovorax sp. KBW07
GATGGGCGCGAGCACCAGCGTGCGCGTGATCAGCAGTTCAAGAATGTGCTGGCGCGAGCCGGCCATCCAGTCCATGGCCTTCACGCTGTGGTGCACCGCGTGCAGGCGCCACAGCACCGGCACCTCGTGGTACGCGCGGTGCGTCCAGTACTGAACGAGGTCGGCCACCAGGATGATCAGCAGGATGCCGGCCCAGAACGGCAGGTTGCCGATCCAGCCGCGAATGCCGTCGTTGGCGGCCCAGCCGAAGAGCTTGTGCACCAGCAGGTTGGTCGCCAGCAGCACGAAGCCCACGATCATGTGGTTCACCACGAAGTGGTGGAAGTCGGTCTGCCACTCTTCGCGAAACACCGGCTGGTCCTTGCGCAGCGCGAACAGCTTCTCGATGAAGATGAAGATCAGCGACGAGCCCAGCAGATCGAGAATGAACCAGTCCAGCCCGATGTACGGCGTGTGGTCGGCGAAGTCGTGCACCGGCACCTTGTGCCCGCCGAGCAGCGCCGAGGCCGCCACCAGCAGGAACGCGGCCGAGGACAGCCAGCGCGAGCGGTTGAAGATGATGTTGACCAGCGACATCCCGCCCGAAATGACCATTGCGGCCAGCAAGATGAAGCGCATCACGTCGACGTTGTAGCTCTTGCGCAACTCCGGCGTGGTGAGGTACTGCGGAAAGTGAAAGGCCAGCACGCCCAGAAAACACAGGATGGCCAGGGTCAGGGCGATGGTGCCCGTGACCAGCCCCCGGCCGCGGCGCAACTCGCCGTGGCTTTCGGTGAATTCGTTCAGTTTGTCTATGTCGAGCATGCCCGCCTCTCTCTCGCTTGTTCGCTTGTTGGGGCGCGATTTTAGGCGGGCGGCCCCGGCGTGCGCGGCTAGGTGCCGAAGCGGTCCGTCGGCGGCGGCATTAGTGCGGGTATTGCCTCTGGCACCGGCAGCGCCGCCGCGGCCAGCCCGCGCAGCACATCGCCCACCACGATCACTGCGGGGCTTGCAAGCCCGGCTTCGGCGATGCCGCTCTGCAGCTTGTCGAGCGTGGTCGCGATGTGGCGCTGGTGCGGCAGGCTGGCGTGCTGGATCACGGCCACCGGCGTGTCGCCCGGCAGGCCGTGCAGCAGTTCGCGTTCGATGTGGCCGGCGCCCGCCACGCCCATGTAGATCACCAGCGTGAGCCGTGCGGTGTGCGCCGTTGCGGCCAGCGCGCGCCAGTCGGTCGGGTCTTCGGCGGCGCCGGCGCCGGTCTTGGCGTGGCCGGTGACGAACACCACGCCCTGTGCGTGGTCGCGGTGCGTGAGCGGCACGCCCAGCGAGGTCACGGCCGCCAACCCCGCGGTGATGCCGTTGACCACGGTGCATTCGATGCCGGCTTCTCGCAGGTGCGTGACCTCTTCGCCGCCGCGGCCGAAGATGAACGGGTCGCCGCCCTTGAGCCGGACCACCGTTTCGCCTTCGCGCACCGCGGTGATCATGAGCCGCTCGATGAAGGCCTGCGGCGTGCTCTTGCAACCGCCGCGCTTGCCCACGTGCACGATGCGCGCGCCGGGCTGCGCATGGGCCAGGATCTCGTCGTTCACCAGGTCGTCGACCAGCAGCACCGTGGCCGCCTGGATCGCCTTCACGGCCTTGACCGTCAGCAGTTCCGGGTCGCCGGGGCCGGCGCCCACCAGCGTGCAGCGGCCGGTGATGAGGGAAGTGGAAGAAGTGTTCATGCGTGGGATGCCAGTTGCGTGATGTGCCTGACTTGCGTCGCGATGGCCTCGGGCACGGGAAGCTCGCCGTCCAGCACGCGTTGCGTGTAGGCGGCCGTGGTGGCGACGTCGATTTCTTTCGGAAGGCCGGGCACGTCGGCGGCGGTGCCGCTGGCCTGGGCCTGCAGTTCGGTGCGCACGCCGCGCACGAAGCCGTCGATCTGCGCCGTGCGGCGCGGGTCGGACACCACTTCGCCTTCGAGTCCGCGCGAGAGCAGGGCGGTCATGCCCATCAGCTCGAAGGTCTCGCCCATGGTGCGCGCGTATTCGGGGTGCGTGTAGCTGGCCACCACCACGCAGGGGCCGGTGGTCGGCTGCATCAGCTTGACCACGCTGTGCCCCGGATTGCGCAGGCCGACCACGCGGCGCACATCGAGCAGGCGCTTCAGCGCGGGGTTCAGCAACTCGGTGGGAGCGAAGCCCACTTCGCTGTCGGCAATGGCGCGAATGGCCGTGAGCGGCGGAATGTCCATGGCCGCGAGCACGTTCGACGCCAGCACGCGCGAGGTTTCGCTGGCGCTGCCATGCACCAGCACCGGCAGGCCTTCGCGTGCCAGCAGCAGCGCCAGGAGCGGGGTGAGCACGGGCAGCTTGCGCGCGCCGTTGTAGCTGGGCAGCACGACCAGCGGGCGCCCGGTGGCGGGAATGTGCTGGAGCCGCGCGTGCGTGGCGTCGAGAAAGCCGGCCATTTCTTCCGGCGTCTCGCCCTTGATGCGCATGGCCAGGCAGAAGCCGCCAAGCTCGAGGTCGGTGACGGTGCCGTCCAGCACCTGGCCGAACAGGTCGGTGGCCTGTTCGCGCGTGAGCGGCTTGGCGCCTCGCGCGCCGCGGCCGATTTCCTTGATGTATTGGCTGATTCCCATGGGTGTGCGGATTGTCCAGCAAGACTTATGCCGCCCGGCGCAGTGGCTTATGCACGAAAGTGACCCGTCCTGCCATAGGT
>NZ_QAJK01000153.1 GCF_003852515.1 Variovorax sp. KBW07
AGTACCCGGTGTCATTCGCACGCGCCCTGAATGACCCCGCGCCCGCACCCGCTCCCAACAACTGCGCTCGTATTAGCTGCGCGCCACACGGCGCCCTGAAGAGCAGCGCCTCGAACGACAGACATTCGACAGGGGAAACCCTGATCGCTTTGTTTTTCACAAGTGTGAAAATTAATTCATGGTTGTGAAAACTGCATTCCGCGTCATCGAGATCGTCGAACTCTTCGCCCGGGAGAAACAGCCCCTCGCGCTCTCCGAAATGGCACGGCTCCTCGACATGCCCGTGTCGAGCTGCCTCGGCCTCATCCGTACCCTCGAAGAACAGGGCTACATGTACGAAACCGGCCGCCGCCAGGGCTACTACCCCACAGGCAGGCTGCTCGCCATGGCGCAGGTCATTGCCGCGCACGACCCCGTGCTCGACCGCGTCAAGGCCACCCTCGAAGAACTGCGCGACGCCGCGCGCGAAACCGTCGTGTTCGGCAAATTCCGCGATGCGGGCCAGGTCGTCTACCTGGAAGTGCTCAGCGCACCGCAGGCCATTCGCTACTCGGCCGAGTCCGGCGAAACGCGCCCCGCCTATGCCAACTCGCTGGGCCGCGCGCTGCTGTCCACGCTCGCCCCCGAGGCGCGCCGCAAGCTGCTCGACGGCATGACGCTGGCGCCGCTGACCGACGCCACGCTCACCACCGCCGACGCCATCGAGGCCGAGCTGCAGCGCTCCGTTGCGCGCGGCTGGTACGGCAACCTCGGCGAAAGCATTCCCGACCTCATCGGCCTGGCATGGCCGCTGCGCATCGGGGGCGAGGCCTATGCCATTTCCGTCGCCGGCCCGCGCTACCGCATGGAGGCGCGCATCGAAGACATCGCGGCCATGCTGCGCTCGGCCTGCCTTGCTATCGAACCCAAGACAGAGAACCCACGATGAACACGCCCACTGCCACCAACACCGCCACTGCACCCCGCTACTTCGTCCGCGAAGCCGACATCGCCGGCTACCACCCGGCCAACCACACCGGCACGCTGAACAAGCGGCTGATTGGCCCCGAGACCGTGGGCGCGAAGCAGCTCGAAGTGTTGGTGGGCCACATCCAGAAGGGCAAGGGCGCGCTGCCGCATGCGCACCCGGGCATCGAGCAGGTCTGCTACATGCTCGAAGGCCGCGCGGTCGCCGAGGTGGGCGGCCAGCGGCAGGAGCTGAGCCCCGGCGACAGCTGCTTTTTTCCGGCCGACGCCATGCACACCTTCACGGTGGTGAGCGACGAGCCGGTGCGCGTGCTGGTCATCTACAGCCCGCCGTACGAGGAATCGCCGGAGCGCGTGATCCGGCCCTGAACCGACAACAACCCGGAGACAAGCACATGCAGCAGACAACGAAGAACGCGACTGAAGAAGAAAAAGCAGTCGCGGTGGCAAGCCGCCGCCGTTTCATTTCCATCGGTGCCGCCGCAGGCCTTGCCGGCGCCGCGCCATGGGCCTTTGCACAGGAGGGCTACCCGAAGCAGCCGATCCGCATCGTCGTGCCCTTCGCGGCCGGCAGCGGCACCGACGCGGTGGCGCGCATCACGGGGCAGATGCTCGGCGAGGCGCTGAAGGGCTCGGTCATCGTCGACAACAAGGCGGGCGCCAACGGCGTGATCGGCGCCGAGGCGGTGGCCAAGGCGGCGCCCGACGGCTACACGCTGTTCATGACCACCAACACCACGCACTCGGCCAACCCGAGCCTGATGAAGTCGCTGCCCTACGACCCGGTGAAAGACTTCGCGCCGGTCAGCCGCATGGGCAACCTGCCGTTCATGCTGGTGGTCAACAACGACCTGCCGGTGAAGAGCGTGGCCGAGTTGCTGGCCTGGGGCCGCGCGCATCCCGGCAAGCTGACCTATGCAAGTGGCAACAGCACCGGCATCGTCTGCGGCGCCACGCTGTCGCGCATGAGCGGCATTCCCATGCTGCACGTGCCCTACAAGAGTACGCCGCCGGCCATTGCCGACCTGATCGGCGGGCAGGTATCAATGATGGTGGTCGACCTGGCCGCGGGCCTTGCCACGGTGAAGGCCGGCAAGATGCGCGCGATTGCCGTCACCACGCAGGAGCGCACCAAGCTCTTTCCCGAGCTGCCGCCGCTGGCCGACACGCCGGAGCTGAAAGGCTTCGACATCACCTCGTGGAACGGCGTGTTCGCACCGGCCGGCACGCCGCGCGACATCGTGCTGAAGCTCAACAAGGCGCTGTCGGACATGGCGAACGGCGTGCCGTTTCGCGAGCGCGTCGCGAAGCTGGGCTTCGATGCGTTCGGCAGCACGCCGGAAGAGCTGGGCGCGTTCACGGTGTCGGAGCTGGCGAAGTGGAAGAAGCTGATCCAGGCCGCGGGCATTCAACCCGAATGAGCAGGGTGTTGAATTTGAATTTCTCCCTCCCCTTCCGGGGGAGGGCAGGGGTGGGGGCAAGCGGCGTACCTATTGGTCGCTCTGCCTGCCCCCATCCCAACCTTCCCCCGGAAGGGGAAGGAGCGAAGACCAAGGCATGAACACCAACGGACCCCTCGAAGGCATCCGCATCCTCGACCTCACGGCCGTGGTGATGGGCCCCTACGCCACGCAGACGCTGGGAGATCTCGGCGCCGACATCGTCAAGGTCGAGCCCCCCGCCGGCGACAACCTGCGCGCGGTCGGGCCGATGCGCCACGCCGGCATGGGCGCGATGGCGATGCACCTCAACCGCAACAAGCGTTCGATCGTGCTCGACCTGAAGCAGCCCGAGGGCCGCGAAGCCTGCCTGAAGCTTGCGGCGGGGTGCGATGCGCTCATCTACAACACGCGCCCGCAAGCGATGGCGCGGCTCGGGCTCGACTACGCGGCAGTGTCCGCGGTGAACCCGAAGATCGTCTACCTCGGTGCCTTCGGCTACGGCGAAGAAGGCCCCTACGCCGGCAAGCCCGCGTACGACGACCTGATCCAGGGCGCGGCCGGCGTGGCCTCGCTGTTCGCGCAGCAAAGCGGCGGTGCGCCGCGCTACGCGCCCGTCACGCTGGCCGACCGCGCCGTCGGCTTGCAGGCCGCCATCGCGCTGCTTGCCGCCGTGCTGCACGCGCAGCGCACCGGCAAGGGCCAGGCGGTCGAGGTGCCGATGTTCGAGGCGCTTTCGCAGTTCGTGATGGGCGACCACCTGGGCGGCCACAGCTTCGAGCCGCCGCTCGGCCCCACCGGCTATGCGCGCCTGCTGGCGGAGCACCGCAAGCCCTACGCCACGGCCGACGGCTACCTTGGCGTGCTCATCTACAACGACAAGCACTGGCAGGCCTTCTTCGACGTGATCGGCCGGCCCGAACTGCGCGCCTCGCCGATGTTCGGCACGCACACGGCGCGCGCCGCCAACATCGGCGCTGTGTACGCCTTCGTGGCCGAGGTGATGGCCACGCGCGGCAGCGACGAATGGATGGCCGCGCTCGAAGCCGCCGACATTCCGGTCGCGCGCCTGCACACCACCGAGAGCCTGCTCGACGACCCGCACCTGCGCGCCGTCGATTTCTTTCCCGAGTTCGATCACCCGAGCGAAGGCCGCATCCGCACCCTGGCGCCGGTCGGCCGCTACAGCGCCACGCCCGCCGCCATTCGCCGCCCCGCGCCGCGCATCGGCGAGCAGAGCGTCGAGCTGCTGCGCGAAGCGGGCTACGCCGACGCAGCCATCGAACGGATGCTCGCGAACGGCGTGACGCTGCAACCGGCACCGAACCCCTCCACGGACGACGACAACGACCCCTCATGAACTTCTCTCTCGACGAAGACCAGCGCTCGCTGGTCGCGGCCATCGAACGGCTGTGCGAAGACTTTCCCGCCGACTACTGGCGCGACCATGACGACCGCGCCGTGTTTCCGCACGCGTTCCACCGCGCCGTGGCCGAAAGCGGCTGGCTCGGCATCGCCATGCCCGAGGCGCAGGGCGGCGCGGGGCTCGGCATCACCGAGGCGGCGCTGATGATGCGTGCCATCAGCGCGTCGGGCGCGGGCATGTCGGGTGCGTCGGCGGTGCACATGAACATCTTCGGACTCAACCCGGTGGTGGTGTTCGGCAGCGAGGAACAGCGCCAGCGCTTCCTGCCGCCACTGATCGCGGGCACCGAGAAAGCCTGCTTCGCCGTGACCGAGCCCGACGCGGGCCTGGACACCACGAGCCTGAAGACGCAGGCGGTGCGCCAGCCCGATGGCGGCTACCTGCTGCATGGCCGCAAGATCTGGATATCGACCGCGCAGGTGGCCGACCGCATGCTGATCCTCACGCGCACCACGCCGCTGGACCAGGTGAAGAAGCCCACGCAGGGCCTCACGCTGTTCTACACGCCGCTCGACCGCAGCAAGGTCGAGGTGCGCGAGATCCACAAGCTTGGGCGTGCGGCGGTCGACTCGAACATGCTCTTCATCGACGGGCTTGCAGTGCCCGAAGAAGACCGCATCGGCGAGGAAGGGCGCGGCTTCGAATACATCCTGCACGGCCTGAACCCCGAGCGCATATTGATCGCAGCCGAGGCCATCGGCATCGGCCGCGCGGCGCTGCGCATCGCCTCGCAGTACGCGCAGGAGCGCGTGGTGTTCGGCCGGCCCATCGGCCAGAACCAGGGCGTGGCGCATCCGCTCGCGCGTGCCTGGGCCAACCTCGAGGCAGCCGACCTGATGGTGTTCAAGGCAGCCACGCTGTACGACGCGGGCGAGCCCTGCGGCATCGAGGCCAACGCCGCCAAGTACCTGGCGGCCGAGGCGGCGCACGACGCCTGCCAGAACGCCGTGCTCACGCTCGGCGGCATGGGCTATGCGAAGGAATACCACGTCGAGCGGCTGCTGCGCGAGAGCTACATTCCGCGCATCGCGCCGGTCAGTCCGCAGATGATCCTGAACTTCATCGCAGAGAAGGCGCTGGGGTTGCCGAAGTCATACTGATCCTTCACCGCAGCCGGGGCGCACCCGGCTGCGCGCGGCTGGCACCATTTGCAACCACACAGGCGCGCATTGCTACCTTCCGCGAGTTGTGTACCAAGCAGGGCATTTCCATGTGTCGGACAATGGGCGGCGGTTTCTCATCCTCCCGCGACACAAGAGACATCCCATGAAACTCCCCACCCAAGTCAAGCTTGTCGACGTTGGCCCGCGCGACGGCCTGCAGAACGAAAAGCAGCCCGTTTCCGCCGACATCAAGATCGGCCTCGTGCACCGCCTGCAGGACGCCGGGCTCATGGAGATCGAGGTCACCAGCTTCGTGAGTCCGAAGTGGGTGCCGCAGATGGCCGACAACGCCGAGGTCATGCACGGCATCGTGCGCAAGCCCGGCGTGCTCTATTCGGTGCTCACGCCCAACATGAAGGGCTTCGAGGCTGCCATCGCCGCGCCGCGCGAAGAGTGGCCCGACGAGATCGTGGTGTTCGGTGCCGCCAGCGAGGCCTTCAGCCAGAAGAACATCAACTGCTCCATCGCCGAGAGCATCGAGCGCTTCGCGCCCGTGGTGGCCGCGGCGCGCGAGAAGGGCATCCACGTGCGCGGCGCCATGTCGTGCACGGTCGGCTGCCCTTACGAAGGCGAGATCGCTCCAGCCAAGGTCGGCTACCTCGCGCAACTGATGAAGGGCATCGGCGTGCAGCGCGTGGACGTGGCCGACACCATCGGCGTGGGCACGCCGCGCAAGGTGCAGGCGGCAATGCAGGCCACGCTGGCGCACTTCGATGTCGATGCCATCTCCGGCCACTTTCACGACACCTACGGGCAGGCGCTGGTCAACACGCTGGCGGCGCTCGAGCTGGGTGTGTGGAACTTCCAGTCGTCCTCGGCCGGCCTCGGCGGCTGTCCCTACGCGAAGGGCGCGACGGGCAATGTCGCGACCGAAGACGTGGTCTACATGCTGCACGGCATGGGCATCGAGACCGGCATCGACCTCGACAAGCTGATCGACGCGGGCGTGTACATCAGCGAAGCGCTGGGCCGCGAGCCGAACTCGCGTGCGTCGAAGGCCATCCGCACCAAGCGGGCCGGATAAGCAGGGCTGGCTCTCGGGGCCGCCTGAGTGGCTGCTTCGCGCGAGCGGGGCCACGGATGGTGAGGCAGATATCACGTGGCATCGTGAAGGACTGCCGAGTCCCCTGACTCGCGAGACCGCGTCATCGAGGTCATGCGCGTACAACTCTCCCTCTGTCACTGGGAGAGCATCCGATGGGCGAGTCCAAAGAAATTGAAGTCTTTCGAAGACTGCGTTGCGCTTTCTTTGTTTGCATGACGCTTTGGGGTAATGCGGCCTGGGCGAGTGGTTCCGGCACCGCATGTAGCCACTTCGAGCAGTGCCCCAAGTCCTACATGGTGCTGTTCTCCCTGCTCGGCCCGTACTTGTTGTGGCTTGCTTGGAATACGGTATCGGGCTTTTGCAAAAATCGAGACTACCTTCGCGACCCCCAAAAAACGAAGCAAAGCAAGCCAAGGAAAAGCAAGAAAAAACAGGCGGGCAATCAGAACGAGTTGCCCTCGCCTAGGTCGGGAGACGCCAGCGTGGCGCCAGTCGATGGCCACAAGGACGCGCGCAACGAAGATTACGCTGGCTGGCTGCTCCTCGAATTGCTCGTCCTGATCATTCTGATGAGCATCTTGTTCCATTGAACGGACCGAGCCGTATCCAATCCCGTCTGCTGCACGACCACTCGGGGCCTGATAGATTCGAACGCATGTGCGGCTCTGAACTCCATTCCCTCCCCGAAGGCGTGCAACGCGTGTCCCGCGTGCTGCAGGACGCCGGGCATCCCCATTCCCCACGCATGCTCGACGACGCCTGCCGCACTGCGCAGCAGGCCGCCGATGCGCTCGGCATTTCGGTCGGGCAGATTGCCAAGAGCATCATCTTTCGCCGCAAGAGCGACGAGGTGGCGGTGCTGGTCATCACCTCGGGCGACAAGCGCGTGGACGAGAAGAAAGTCGATGCGCTGGTCGGCAAGACAGGCCGCGCCGATGCCGAGTTCGTGAAGGCGCGCACCGGCTTCACCATCGGCGGCGTGTCGCCGGTGGGGCATGTGAACAAGCCGGTGGTGCTGATCGACCGCGAGCTGTTCCGCTTCGAGGAAATCTGGGCCGCCGCGGGCCATCCGCACGCGGTGTTCCAGTTGCGCCCGCAAGACCTCGAAACGCTGACCGGCGCGCCGGTGGCGGACGTGGTGTGAACTTCGCCGAAGCGCAAACGCTGGCCGGGCGCGCGGTGGCCGTGCGCGGCCTGCCGGAAGACGTGCCTTCGCCCTGCACCTCGGTCTGCCGCATGGACCGCCTGAGCGGCTTCTGCGAGGGCTGCCTTCGCACCATTCCCGAGATCGCGGGCTGGAGCAAGATGGAAGACGAGGCCCGGCGCCACGTCTGGCGCGCGATAGAGTTGCGGGCCCGGGCCGGCATCTGGCGCGCCCCGGAAGCAGAAGCAGCAGAGGCAGCGGAAGCCGCATCCGGAGACACCCACGCATGAAGCACATCGATTTCTATCTCGACTTCATCTCGCCCTACGCGCATCTCGCGTTCGAGCACCTGCCCGAGGCGCTCGAAGGCCTGAGCTACAGCGTGGCCTACAAGCCGGTGCTGCTGGGCGCGCTGCTCAAGCAGCACGGCCAGCTCGGCCCGGCGGAAATTCCTTCGAAGCGCAGCTGGACCTACCGCCACGTGCTGTGGCTGGGCCACACGCACGGCATTCCCATCGAGATGCCGGCCTCGCATCCCTACAACCCGCTGGCGCACCTGCGGCTCGCGGTGGCCACCGGCGACGACGGCAGCATCAGCCGCCTCGTGGCCGAGACCATCTTTCGCCACGTGTGGCGCGGCGGAGAAGAAGCGGCCGACGCCACGCGCCTTGCCGCGCTGACCGAACAGCTCAAGCCGAAGCGCGAAGCCGGCAGCGAAGAGAGCAAGGCCCTGCTCAAGCGCAACACCGACGAAGCGCTGCAGCTCGGCGTGTTCGGCACGCCAGCCTATGTGGTCGATGGCCGGCTGTTCTGGGGCTTCGACGGCCTGGCGATGCTGCGCGCGTACCTGTCGGGCGATGCGTGGTTCGACGGCCCGCAATGGGCCGCCGCGGACCAGCGCCCGTCTTTGTTGCGCAGCAGCAAGGGCTGAGGACAAACCCGAGCAGGGTTTCGATTTCTTACAGGCTGAAACGCGCTCCGCGGGTTTCACCTTAATTCGTAAGCACCGGTTCAGTTTCGCGAAAGGCTCGGGTCAGTCGCGCCTCCAAGAATGCCTCACGGTCCCGCAAATGCCGGGCACCGCATGAACGCATATCTAAACAGGAGACGACCAATGGCAGCCACACTAGATTCACGGGGAGTGCCGCATCCGGCCCCCCGGCCCATGTCCGCGGAGGAAAAGAAGGTCATCTTCGCTTCCTCCCTCGGCACTGTGTTCGAGTGGTACGACTTCTACCTTTACGGCTCGCTGGCCGCGATCATTGCGAAGCAGTTCTTCAGCGGGCTGGATGCGGGCGCCGCCTTCATCTTTGCACTGCTGGCGTTTGCCGCTGGCTTCCTGGTGCGTCCGTTCGGTGCCATCGTGTTCGGCCGCCTGGGCGACATGATCGGCCGCAAGTACACCTTCCTGGTGACGATTTTGATCATGGGCCTGTCGACCTTCATCGTCGGCCTGCTGCCCAGCTACGCGACCATCGGCGTTGCCGCGCCGGTGATCCTGATCGCGTTGCGCATGCTGCAGGGCCTGGCGCTCGGCGGCGAGTACGGCGGTGCCGCCACCTACGTGGCCGAGCACTCGCCGCACGGCAAGCGCGGCGCGTACACCTCGTGGATCCAGACCACGGCCACGCTCGGCCTGTTCCTGAGCCTGATCGTCATCCTGGGCGTGCGCGAAGGCCTGGGCGAAGCGGTGTTCAACGACTGGGGCTGGCGCATTCCGTTCCTGGTGTCGATCCTGCTGCTGGGCATCTCGGTGTGGATTCGCCTGACGCTGTCGGAGTCGCCCGCGTTCCAGAAGATGAAGGCCGAGGGCAAGACCTCGAAGGCGCCGCTGTCCGAATCGTTCGGCGAATGGAAGAACCTGAAGATCGTCATTCTTGCGCTGGTCGGCCTCACGGCGGGCCAGGCGGTGGTGTGGTACTCGGGCCAGTTCTACGCGCTGTTCTTCCTGACTGCGCAACTGAAGGTCGATGCGACCACGGCCAACCTGATGATTGCCGCGGCACTGCTGCTGGGCACGCCGTTCTTCGTGATCTTCGGCACGCTGTCGGACAAGATCGGCCGCAAGCCGATCATCATGGCCGGCTGCCTGCTGGCCGTGGTCACCTACTTCCCGGTCTTCAAGATGCTGACCGAAGCCGCCAACCCCGACCTGGCCCGCGCGCAAGCCACGGCCGGCGTCACGGTGACGGCCGATCCGGCGACCTGCTCGTTCCAGGGCAACCCGGTGGCCCGCGAGATCGACTTCAAGAGCTCGTGCGACATCGCCAAGCGCTACCTGGTGCAGAACTCGGTGAGCTATGAGAACGTGGCCGGTGCACCGGGCTCGAAGGCCGTCGTGAAGATCGGCGACAAGACGGTCGAGGCGCCCGTGGGCAACGTCGTGAACTCCAAGTTCGACGAAGGCTCCGCCAAGGAAATCGCGGCCTTCAAGAAGGGCGTGGCCGAAGACCTGAAGATCGCGGGCTACCCGGCCAAGGCCGACCCCGCGAAGATCAACAAGGTGCTGACCATCCTGCTGCTGTTCTGGCTGGTGCTGCTGGTGACCATGGTCTACGGTCCCATCGCCGCGATGCTGGTCGAACTGTTCCCCACACGCATCCGCTACACCTCGATGAGCCTGCCGTACCACATCGGCAACGGCTGGTTCGGTGGCCTGCTGCCGACCACGGCCTTCGCCATCGTGGCGTCGACCGGCAACATGTACAACGGCCTCTGGTACCCGATCATCATCGCGGGCATCACGCTGGTGATCGGCACGCTGTTCATCCGCGAAACCAAGGACGTGGACATCTACGCCAACGACTGAGTTCCAGCCGCAAGGGAGGGCTTCGGCCCTCCGTTCAACAAAGAGGCTTCATGCCACGCGGCATGAGGCCTTTTTCTTGAACGCATTCATTCATCCATCACCCATTCAGGAGACAACACCCATGTGGAAAATCGTCGTCGGCTTCGTCATCTTTGCCGCCATCTCGCTGTACGTGATCTCCAAGGCCGGCGACAAGGTCGACATGTCGGGCGAAAAGCACGGCGGCGATTCGGCCACCCACGAACCCGCGCCGGCCGCCGCGCCGAAGTAAGCCTGGGGGCGAGCCTACCTTTTGAAGCGGCCGTCGCTCACGATCGACAGGTCGACGTAGTCGATGCCCGTGTGGTCGGTCGGCGAGTAGCTCACGTCGAGCCCGCCGCCCAGGTCGTACTGGAAGCCGTTGAGCGTGGCGATGAGCTTGGCGCGCGTGGGCTTCGGCCCGGTGCGGCGCAGTGCCTCCACCATCACCTTGGTGGCCACGAAGCCTTCGAGCAGCGCGGGCGACAACTCGTTCTGGCCCTTGGCCTTGGCGAGCGCCATCGCTTCCTTGATGAGCGGGTGGCCGAACGAGCGCTCGTAGGGCAGCACCTGCGTGACGATCACGCCCGCGCTGGCCGAGCCCAGTTCCTTGATGAAGCCCGAGGCCGCGTTGTTCGACAGCGTGATGATCTGCGCCGCCGAGCCCGCGGCGCGCAGCGCCTTCACGCCTTCGGTCACCGCGGTGCCCGAGCCGATCCACAGCACGGCCTGTGCATTGGCCTTGGTCAGCTGCGGAATGATGGCCGCGTAGTCCGGCTTGTTGCGGTCGGCCAGTGCCAGCACGATGGGCTTGAGGTTGGCTTTCTCGAAGCCCTTGGTCGCGCCTTCCATTGCGTCCTTGCCGAACGAGTCGTCGGCCTGCACCACGGCAATGCGCTGGATACCGGTGGTCTGCAAATGCTGCACGGCCTTTTCGGCCTCGCGCTGGTAGGTCGAGCGCACGTTGAAGATGTTCTTCTGCAGCGGCTTGTGCAGTGCCATGGCGCCGGTCGAGGGGCCGACCAGCGCCACGCCGTATTTTTCGAGCAGCGGAATCACCGCCAGCGTATTGGGCGTGCCGCGGTTCAGCAGCAGCGCCACGACCTTCTTGTCTTCGATCAGGATGCGCGAGTTTTCCAGCGAGCGCTTGGCATCGAGGCCATCGTCCAGCCGGATCACCTCGATCTGCTCGCCGTTGATGCCGCCCTGGGCATTCACCTGGTCGATGACCAGTTGCGAGCCCATGATGGTTTCCTTCACGCTGGCCGCCACCGGCCCCGACAGGTCGGCCGACTGGCCGATGAGGATCTGTGCCGATGCACAGGGAACCACCGTCGCCAGGAGAAGCGCAACGGCGCAGGACGTGAACGTCTTCTTCATCAAGCAAAGCCTTTCCGCGAGGCGAACGCCCCTGTCAGCAGGTGTGTAATGTGTTGCTGAAAGTGACAAATCGCTAGATCGCGGAAACCCTGTCAAACCATTGTTTCCAGCGTCCAAAAAGAAGCGGCCCGCCGTGTGACCGGCGGGCCGCTTGCATGGGGTGTGGCGGGCGTGGAGGGGGTGAAGCTCAGCGCTTGAAGCGCCCGTCGCTGATGATCGACAGGTCCGCGAAGTCGATCCCGCTGTGGTCGGTCGGCGAATAGCTCACCTCCAGCCCGCCGCCCAGGTCGTAGCCGCGGATGGTTTCCAGCGCTGCGACCACCTTGGCGCGCGTGGGCTTGGGGCCCGCGCGGCGCAGTGCCTCCACCAGGATCTTGGCCGAGGCAAAGCCTTCGAGCGCGGCCGGCGACAGCTCGGCCTGGCCCTTGGCCTTCGCCAGCGCCAGGGCTTCCTTCACCATCGGCTGGCCGATGGCGCGTTCGCTCGGGAACACCTGCGTGACGATCACGCCTCTGCTGGCCTCGCCCAGCTGCTTGATGAAGCCCGACGACGCGTTGTTCGACAGCGTGACCACCTGCGCCGCGGAGCCGGCGGCGCGCAGCGCCTTGATGCCATCGACCACCGCCACGCCGGAGCCGATCCACAGCACGGCCTGTGCGTTGGCGTCCTTGATGGCCGGCACGATGGCCTTGTAGTCGGGCTTGTCGCGGTCGGCGGGCACCGTCACGATGGGCTTGGCCTTGCCCTTGGCGAAGCCGGTCATGGCGCCTTCGAGCGCGTCTTGCCCGAACGAGTCGGTCACGTAGACCACGGCAATGCGCGTGAGGCCGATGGTCAGCAGGTGCTGCACCGCCTTCTCGGCCTCGCGCTGGTAGGTGGCGCGCACGTTGAACACGTGCTTTTGCAGCGGCTTGTGCAGCACCATCGCGCCGGTGGACGGGCCGATGAGCGCCACGTCGTTCTTGTCGAGCCACGGAATGATGGCCTGCGAATGCGGCGTGCCGCGGCTCATGAAGAGCGCCAGCACCTTCTTGTCTTCGATGAGGATGCGGGCGTTCTCGCCGGCGCGCTTGACGTCGAAGCCGTCGTCCATGCGCAGCACCTCGATCTTCTCGCCATGGATGCCGCCCTGGGCATTGGCCGCGTCGATCACCAGTTGCGCGCCGCCGATGGTCTCGTTCACGCTGGCGGCCACCGAGCCGGTCATGCCCGCGGTCTGGCCGATCAGCAGCTGGGCCGACGCGCTCATGGCGGTCAGTGCCAGCAGGGCGGTGGCGCAAAGCGCGCGCATCTTCGTCATGGAAACCTCTCCGGAAATTTATGCAAACAAACGTCGTATTTGTTTCTGAAAGTGTCTTCAATGCCATCCAGACAAACCCCTGCGCAGGCACCAAGCTTGTGACGCACTGCACAAGGACGTCACGGGTCACTCCCTAGAATGTTTGCCCCACCCCCCAAGGCACTCATGACACAGGGCTCCATCCGGATTCGCGGCGCGCGCCAGCACAATCTCCAGAACCTCGACCTCGACATCCGCACTGGCGAGATGACCGTGGTAACCGGGCCCAGCGGCTCGGGCAAATCGAGTCTCGTGTTCGACACCCTCTATGCCGAAGGCCAGCGGCGCTACGTGGAGACCTTCTCCGCCTACGCCCGCCAGTTCCTGGACCGCATGGACAAGCCGGCCGTCGACAAGGTGGAGGGCGTGCCGCCCGCCATTGCCATCGACCAGACCAACCCGGTGCGCTCGTCGCGCTCCACGGTCGGCACCATGACCGAGCTGAACGACCACCTGAAGCTGTTGTTCGCGCGCGCGGCCAATCTGTTCGACCGCGAGACCGCGCTGCCGGTGCGGCACGATTCGCCCGACAGCATCTATGCGCAGATCGTCGAGCGCGCGGCCGCCGCGGGCGATCCGCGGTTGGTGGTCACCTTCCCGGTCGAGTTGCCGGCCAGCACCACCGCCGACGAGGTTACGCAGTGGCTGTCGGCCAGCGGCTTCACGCGCGTGCAGTCAGAGCGCGAGGTGGCCACGCCCACCGGGCCGCGCAAGGTGCTCGACGTGGTGGCCGACCGCTTCCGCGTGTCGAGCGGCGAGCGGGCCCGCGTGGTCGAGGCCATCGAGGTGGCGCTGAAGCGCGGCAGCGGGCGCGTCACGGTGCATGCGCTGGCGGCCGACGAGTCCACGCCGCCCGATGTGTGGAAGTTCTCGACCGGGCTGCATTGCCCCGAGAGCGACATCCGCTACGCCGACCCGATTCCGTCGATGTTCTCGTTCAACTCGGCCGTGGGCGCCTGCGACACCTGCCGCGGCTTCGGCCGCGTGATCGGCGTCGACCTGGGCCTGGTGATCCCGAACGACAAGCTCACGCTGCGCGCCGGTGCCATCAAGACCATCCAGACGCCGGCCTGGAAAGAAGCGCAGGACGACCTCATGCGCCACGCCGAGGCCGCCGGCATTCCGCGCGACACGCCCTGGAACAAACTCACCGAGGAGCAGAAGCACTGGGTGATCGAGGGCACGCCCAACTACAAGGAAGGCAACTGGAACAAGCAGTGGTACGGCGTGCGCCGCTTCTTCGCCTACCTGGAGAGCAAGGCCTACAAGATGCACATCCGCGTGCTCTTGTCGAAGTACCGCAGCTACACGCCGTGCCCCACCTGCAGCGGCGCGCGCCTGAAGCTCGACAGCCTGATCTGGCGCATCGGCAGCAAGGACCACGCCGATGCGGTGCTGCCGCCCGAAAAGCGCTTCATGCCAACCGGCGCCAAGTGGACGCGCGCGCAACTGGAGGCCTTGCCGGGCCTGTGCCTGCATGACCTGATGCTGCTGCCCATCGAACGGCTGCGGCGCTTCTTCGACCGCGTGGAGCGCCACGGCAACGGCAACGCCGCGAACGAAGGCGACACGCAGGCCCTCAAGCTGCTGTTCGACGAAATCACCACGCGCCTGCGCTACCTGCACGACGTCGGCATCGGCTACCTCACGCTCGACCGCCAGAGCCGCACGCTGAGCGGCGGCGAGGTGCAGCGCATCAACCTCACGACGGCGCTTGGCACTTCGCTGGTCAACACGCTGTTCGTGCTCGACGAGCCCAGCATCGGCCTGCATCCGCGCGACATGAACCGCATCACCGAGGCCATGCTGCGCCTGCGTGATGCCGGCAACACGCTGGTGGTGGTCGAGCACGACCCGGCCGTCATGCTGGCGGCCGACCGCGTGATCGACATGGGTCCCGGCCCCGGTATCCGCGGCGGGCAGATCGTGTTCGACGGCACCACAGACATGCTGCGCGACGCCGACACGCTCACCGGCCAGTACCTGGGCGGGCGCAAGAAAATCGGCATGGGCTTCAAGCGGCTCGTGAGCGAGAACACGCACCGGCTCATCCTGGAAGGCGTGCGCGAGCACAACCTGCAGAACATCACGGTCGAGTTTCCGCTGGCGCGCCTTGTGTGCGTGACCGGCGTCAGCGGCTCCGGCAAGTCGACGCTCATTCAGGACGTGCTGGCGCCGGCGCTCATGCGCCACTTCGGCAAGGCCACCGAAACGCCGGGTGCGCACGACCGCATGCTCGGTGCCGATCACCTGGGCGACGTGGTGTTCGTCGATCAGTCGCCCATCGGCAAGACGGCGCGTTCCAACCCCGCGAGCTACGTGGGCGCGTGGGACGCCATCCGCGAAATCTTTGCCACGGCGGCGTTGTCGCGCCAGCGCGGCTACACGGCCAGCAAGTTCAGCTTCAACTCCGGCGACGGGCGCTGCCCGACCTGCGGCGGCTCGGGCTTCGAGCACGTCGAAATGCAGTTCCTGTCCGACGTGTACCTGCGCTGCCCCGATTGCGACGGCAAGCGCTACCGCCCCGAAATTCTTGAAGTGCGCGTGGAGCGCAAGGGCAAGAACTACAACGTGGCCGACGTGCTCGACCTCACCGTGGCCGAAGCGGCCAGCGTGTTCGAGGCCGACCGCGACGTGCTGCGCGTGCTGCAGCCCATCTCCGACGTGGGGCTCGACTACGTGAAGCTCGGCCAGCCCGTGCCCACGCTGTCCGGCGGCGAGGCGCAGCGCCTGAAGCTCGCAGGCTTCCTGGCCGAGGCCGCGAAGAGCGCGACCGCCAGCAAGCAGTCGGTCGCGCGCAAGGGCACGCTGTTTTTGTTCGACGAGCCGACCACCGGCCTGCACTTTGACGACATCGCGCGGCTGATGCGCGCGCTGCGCAAGCTGCTCGACGCCGGCCATTCGCTGGTGGTGATCGAGCACAACCTCGACGTGATCCGCGCGAGCGACTGGCTGATCGACCTCGGCCCCGAAGGCGGCGAGGGCGGTGGCCAGGTGGTGGCCGAAGGCACGCCCGAGCAGTTGCGCGAGAACCGCGCCTCGCTCACCGGCGCGGCGCTGGCTGACTACGAACTGGCCATCGGCCCCGACGCCTACAAGGTGGCCGAGCGCGCGGCGCGCCGCTACATCGCCAACGCGAAGACGGCGCCGGGCAGCAACGCCATCGAGATCGTGAATGCGCGCGAGCACAACCTGAAGAACCTGAGCGTCGATATTCCGCGCGGCAAGTTCAGCGTGGTGACGGGCGTCAGCGGCTCGGGCAAGTCGACGCTGGCCTTCGACATCCTGTTCAACGAAGGGCAGCGGCGGTATCTGGAATCGCTCAACGCCTATGCGCGCAGCATCGTGCAGCCGGCGGGCCGGCCCGAGGTCGATGCGGTGTACGGCATTCCGCCGACCGTGGCCATCGAGCAGCGCCTGTCGCGCGGCGGCCGCAAGAGCACGGTGGGCACCACCACCGAGGTGTGGCACTTCCTGCGCCTGCTGTACGTCAAGCTGGGCATCCAGCATTGCATCCACGACGGCGCGGCCGTGCAGCCGCAGACGCCCGACAGCATCGCCGCGCAGCTGATGCGCAACTTCAAGGGCCAGCACATCGGCCTGCTCGCGCCGCTGGTGAGCAACCGCAAGGGCGTGTACACCGAGCTGGCCGACTGGGCGCGGCCGCGCGGCTTTACCCACCTGCGCGTGGACGGCGACTTTCTGCCGACCACGGGCTTCCCGCGCATCGACCGCTTCAAGGAGCACAGCATCGAGCTGCCGGTGGCCAGCCTCGACGTGCTGCCCTCCAAGGAGACCGAGCTGCGCGAGGCGCTGACCCGGGCGCTCGAACACGGCAAGGGCGTGGTGCATGTGCTGAGCGACCTCGACGGCCTGCGCGCCGCGATGATGGCCGGCGTGTCGGCCGTGGGCATTGGCCGCGTCAACGTGTTTTCCACGCTGCGCGCCTGCCCGATCTGCAGCACCAGCTATGCCGAGCTCGACCCGCGCCTGTTCAGCTACAACAGCAAGCACGGCTGGTGCCCCGACTGCGTGGGCACGGGCGTCAAGCTCAGCAAGGACCAGCGCAAGGTCTTCGACGACTCCATTCGCGACGACGACAACAAGGGCCGCGAACAGACCTTCGCCGAGCCCGAGGTCGAAGACCTGGCCGACACCGCCTGTCCGACCTGCCAGGGCATGCGCCTGAACGCCACGGCGCGCGCCGTGGGCTTCGGCACCGCGGCCGACGGCTCCGGCGGCATCGGCATCACCGAGCTGGCGCGCATGAGCGTGACCGAGGTGCGGCAGTGGTTCGAAGGGCTGGTGCTCAAGGGCCGCGAATCGGAAATCGCGCGCGACCTGGTGCCGGAAATCAAGAGCCGCCTCGAATTCCTCGAAGAGGTGGGCCTGGGCTACCTCACGCTCGACCGTGGCGCGCCCACGCTGAGCGGCGGCGAGGCCCAGCGCATCCGCCTGGCGGCGCAGCTCGGCAGCAACCTGCAGGGCGTGTGCTACGTGCTCGACGAGCCGACCATCGGCCTGCATGCGCGCGACAACCAGATATTGCTGAACGCGCTGCACAAGCTCGGCGAGAAGGGCAACACGCTGGTGGTGGTGGAGCACGACGAAGACACCATCCGCCGTGCCGACCACATCATCGACATCGGTCCGAGCGCGGGCAAGCGTGGTGGGCGGCTGGTGGCCGAAGGCTCGGTGAGCGACATCGAGGCGGCGGGCGAATCGCAGACCGGGCGGTATCTGCGCGATGCGATCAGGCATCCGTTGCAGGCGCGGCGTCTTGTCCCTCTCCCTCCCCTTCCGGGGGAGGGCCGGGGAGGGGGCGCGACGGCCTCGAAGAAGAGCGCCGGGCGTGCAAGCGCCGCGAGCCCCCACCCCAACCCTCCCCCGGGAGGGGAGGGAGCAAGTCAGGGAGAGGGCGCGACAGCCAACGCATGGCTCACCGTGCATGGCGCCGACCTGCACAACCTGCAGGACATCACCGCCACGCTGCCGCTGCATCGCCTCGTGGTGGTCACCGGCGTCAGCGGCTCGGGCAAGTCCACGCTGGCGCGCGACGTGCTGCTGGCCAACGTGCAGGGCATCGTCATCCAGCGCATGACCAAGGCCGGCCGCGATGCCGACGCCGCGGGCAAGCGCCCGGCGTGGGCCGGCTGCAGCGGCGTCGACGGCTACGAAGCCATCGACCGCGTGCTCGAAGTCGACCAGACCCCCATCGGCAAGACGCCGCGCAGCTGCCCGGCCACCTACATCGGCTTCTGGGACACCATCCGCAAGCTGTTCGCCGACACGCTCGAAGCCAAGGCGCGCGGCTACGGCCCGGCGCGCTTCAGCTTCAACACCGGCGAAGGCCGCTGCCCGGGGTGCGATGGCGCCGGCGTGCGCACCATCGAGATGAGCTTCCTGCCCGACGTCAAGGTGCCTTGCGAGGTCTGCCACGGCGCGCGCTTCAACCCCGAGACGCTGGCCGTGAGCTGGCGCGGCAAGAGCATCGGCGACGTGCTGCAGATGGAAGTGGACGAAGCCGTGGAGTTCTTCGCGGCCATGCCCAACATCAGCCATCCGCTGCAGTTGCTGAAAGACGTGGGGCTGGGCTACCTCACGCTGGGCCAGCCGTCGCCTACGCTGTCGGGCGGCGAGGCGCAGCGCATCAAGCTGGTGACCGAGCTGGCCAAGGTGCGCGACGACATCACGCGCCGCGGGCAGAAGGCGCCGCACACGCTCTACGTGCTCGATGAGCCGACCGTGGGCCTGCACATGGCCGACGTCGAGAAGCTGATCCACGTGTTGCACCGGCTGGTGAACGGCGGCCACAGCGTGGTGGTGATCGAGCACGACCTCGACGTGATCGCCGAGGCCGACTGGATCATCGACCTGGGGCCCGAAGGCGGCAACGCCGGCGGGCGCATCGTGGCGGCGGCACCGCCTGAAGAGGTGGTGCGGCTGGGCACGCACACCGGCGTGGCACTGGCGCCGGTGCTGGCGCGCTAAAGGTTCGGCGGGAACGTGAAGAGCGCGTGGAAAGGCGCGCGGCAGTTTGCGCGCACGCCTTTCCACCTGAATGCATAGGCCTTTCGTGGGCCTCGCCACGCACATGAAAAGCGGCGCACAATGGCTTCAATCCCTGGCGCAGGCGCACCCTGAATCAGCCATGGTGAAGTGAACCGCACGAAGGGGTGAAGCGCCGCGCCGGGCTACGCAAGGAGCCTCGCCATGACCCGCTTCATCGATGTTCACAGCCTGGTCCGCCTGGTGGACGAGACCGGCGTTCCGCAATTCCTCGAGGCGCTGTCCGACGCCTTGCGCGACGATTTTTTGCGCTGGCGCGAGTTCGACAAGAAGGCGCGCGTGGCCAGCCATTCGCACCTCGGCGTGATCGAGCTGATGCCCGTGGCCGACGACGGCGCCTATGCCTTCAAGTACGTCAACGGCCACCCCCACAACACGCAGGTCGGGCTGCCGACCGTCATGGCTTTCGGCGTGCTGGCCGAGGTCGACACCGGCTATCCGGTGCTGCTGTCGGAGCTCACCCTCACCACCGCGTTGCGCACCGCCGCCACATCGGCCATGGCCGCGCAGGCGCTGGCGCGGCCCGACTCCCGCAGCCTGGCGCTGATCGGCAACGGCTCGCAGAGCGAGTTCCAGGCGCTGGCCTTCCATGCGCTGCTGGGCATCGAGGAAGTGCGCGTGTTCGACACCGACGCGCGCGCCACCGACAAGCTGGTGCGCCACCTGTCGGCCTGCACGCCGCTGGAGATCGTGCGCGCGCGTTCCGTGGCCGAGGCCGTGCGCGGTGCCGACATCGTTACCACCATCACCGCCTACCAGGGCCGTGCCACCGTGCTCACGCCCGACATGATCGAGCCGGGCATGCACATCAATGCCGTGGGCGGCGACTCGCCCGACAAGACCGAGCTGCACCCCGACGTGCTGCGCATGGCGCGCGTGTTCGTCGAGTACGAGCCGCAGACCCGTGTCGAGGGTGAGATCCAGCAGCTGCCCGCCGACTTTCCGGTGCACGAACTGTGGCGCGTGCTGCTCGGCGAAGTGCCCGGCCGCGAAAGCCCGGCGCAGGTCACGCTGTTCGATTCGGTCGGCTTCGCACTCGAGGACTACACCGCGCTGCGCTACATCCAGCGCATTGCCAGCGAGCGCGGCATCGGCCAGGAGATCGCGCTGGTGCCCGAACTGGACGACCCGAAGGACCTGTTCGGCCTGACCGCGTCGGGCCGGCGCCGGGCCGTGCTGCGGCGTGCGGCATGATCGGCGGCATCGTCGATCACGCCATTTTTTCTTCCTCATGCTCACCATCTACAACGACCAGCACGCGCTTCACCAAGGCAAAGTCGAGATGTTCCGTGGCGAGCTCGTGCCGTGCTTCGAGGTGCCCGCGCGCGTCGACCACGTAAGGCACGAGCTGGAGCGCCGCAAGCTCGGCGCCCTGCAGGCGCCCGATGCCTTCGACGAAGCCTTGCTCGCCAAGGTGCATGCGCCGCGCTACCTGGACTTTGTCGCGCACGCCTGGGAAGAGTGGGTGGCGCTCGATCCGGCCAACGCGTTGCGCGATGCGCTGCCCTCGTACTGGCCCACGCGCGGCATGCGCACCGATGTGCTGCCGAAGAGTTTTCCGGCGCGCATGGGCCTGTTTTCTTTCGATGCCGGCACGCCGCTGATGGCCGGCAGCTGGGCCGCCGCGCGGCATGGCGCCGCATGCGCGTGGACGGCGTCGCAACGCGTCATCGCCGGCGAGCGCTCGGCCTTCGCGCTCACGCGGCCACCGGGCCACCACGCGGGCGCCGATTTCTTCGGTGGCTACTGCTTCGTCAACAACGCCGCCGTGGCCGCGCAGGCGCTGCGCGACGCGGGCGTGGAGCGCGTGGCCGTGCTCGACGTCGACTACCACCACGGCAACGGCACGCAGGCCATCTTCTACGAGCGCAGCGACGTGCACTTCGCCAGCCTGCACGGCGACCCGCTGACCGACTACCCGTACTACCTGGGCCATGCCGACGAGCGCGGCGCGGGCCAGGGCGAGGGCTTCAACCACAACCTGCCGCTGCCGCGCGGCACCGATTTCACGGCCTGGCGCGCGGCGCTCAAGACGGCGCTCAACGGCATCGCGAAAGTAAAGGCCGGCGCGCTCGTGGTCTCGCTCGGCGTCGACACCTTCGAGGGCGACCCGATCTCCGGCTTCAGGCTCAAGACCGACGACTACCTGCGCATGGGTGAAGACCTGGCGCGCGCCGGCCTGCCGACGGTGTTCGTGTTCGAGGGCGGCTACGCGGTGGAAGAGGTAGGCATCAACGCCGTCAACGTGCTCGAGGGTTTCGAGCAGGCGCGCTCATAGCGGCGGCAGGCGCGGCAGGCGCCGGAGCGGCGCTGACGCGCAGGCGACTCCCACCGCCCGAAAGGCCCTGGTTTCCCCGGGAAATCAGGGGAGCCCCGATTGCCTTTGCCCACCGGGCGAGGCCCAATCGGCGCTTTCCAAAGTCAGGACCCAGTCAGCCATGCTCCGCCGCTCTTCACTCCTTTGCGCCGCCACGCTCGCCGCGTGCGGCCTCGCCTCCCCGCTGGCGGCTTTCGCGCAGCAGGCGTTTCCGTCCAAGCCCATCAAGCTGGTCATCGCCTTCCCCGCGGGCGGCCCGACCGACATCACGATGCGCCAGCTGGCCGACAACGCCAGCAAGATCCTCGGCCAGCCGGTCATCATCGACAACAAGCCCGGCGCCGGCGGCACGCTGCCCGCGCAGGCGCTGCAGACCTCGCAGCCCGACGGCTACACCGTCGCCCAGATTCCGCTCGGCGTGTTCCGCCTGGGCTACACCACCAAGATCAACTGGGACCCGCTCAAGGACATCAGCTACGTGCTGAACGTCACCGGCTATGCCTTCGGCATCGTGGTGCCGGCCAACAGCCCGTTCAAGACCTGGGCCGACTTCGTCGCCTACGCCAAGGCCAACCCCGGCAAGCTCACCTACGGCTCCACCGGCACGCTGACCAGCCCGCACCTGACGACCGAGATCGTCGCGCAGAAAGCCGGCATCGAGCTGCAGCACGTGCCCTACAAGGGCAGCGCCGACCTGATGCTCGCCGTGGTCAGCGGCCAGCTGATGGCCGCTGCCGACAGCACCGGCTTTGCACCGCAGGTCGAGGCCGGCAAGCTGCGCGTGCTCAACACCTGGGGCGAGAAGCGCCTCGCCAAGTTCCCCGACGCGCCCACGTTGAAGGAACTGGGCTACGACGTGGTGCAGAACTCGCCCTTCGGCATCGGCGCCCCCAAGGGCACGCCGCCCGAGGTGGTGAAGAAGCTGCACGACGCCTTCAAGCAGGCGATGGAAGAGCCGAGCTACGTGGCCTCGCTGGGCCGCTACGACATGCTGCCGAACTACATGAGCTCGGCGACGTATACGAAGTTTGCGCAGGACACGGTGGTGAAGGAGAAAGCGGTGATCGACAAGCTGGGGTTGGCGAAGGAAGTCAAGACGAACTGATCGCGAACAGTTCGTCCACCAGCCGCGCCGCCAACGCCGGCTTCACCGCATCCCCCCCGAACACCAGCCGGAACACGATCGGCGCGATCAGGTGGTCGATCACCTGCTGCGGCTCCGGCGCGTGTTCGCCGCGCGCACGCGCCTGCTCGACCAGCGTCAGCGCCTCCTTGCGGCGGTTGCGCAAACAGTCCGTGTCGGCATCGCCGCTGGCCAGCGCGGCCGCGGCTTTCAGCAGCGAGGTGTTGCACGGCTTGGCCAGGTGCACGATGAGTTCGCGCGCCCAGGCTTCCAGGTCCTTGCGCAGCGCGCCGGTGTCGGGCAGCGGCCGGTTCGGGTCGAGCTTGTGCGTCGCGGTTTCGGCCAGCAGCCCAGAAAGGTCGCCCCAGCGCCGGTAGATGCTGGAGGCGCTCACGCCCGCCCGCTCGGCCACGGCGGGCACGGTGACGCGCTCGCGCCCCTGTTCGGCCACCAGCTCTTCGAGGGCGGTGCGCACCAGCGCCTGCACCTGCGCGCTGCGGCCACCGGGGCGCTTGTTGGGAAGGGCGATGTCGTTCATGGTGACAAGACTTTAACGCAAAGATATTTGCTTTAGAAGAGATGCAGGTCTAGAATCGCAAAAGCTAAAAAAGTTGCGTTAAGGATTCGCCATGCCATCCTCCTGCCCCGAACTGGCCGTTGCCACCGCCGCCGCCGCGCGTGCCAAGCCCTGGCGCCTGCCGGCGGGCATGGCTTTTCCGCTGCTGGCGGCCGTGCTGTTCGCCTTCTTCTTCGCGGCCGCCGCGCCGTCGCCGTTGTTCGTGGTGTTCCAGCACGCCTGGGGTTTCTCGTCGTCGCTGCTCACGGTGGCTTTCGCGATCTATGCGATTGCGCTGCTGATCTCGCTGCTGGTGGCGGGCTCGCTGTCGGACCACATCGGGCGGCGGCCGGTGGTGCTGGCGGCGCTGGTGCTGCAGGCGGTGGCGATGGGGCTCTTTTTGTGGGCGCACGGCATCGGCGGGCTGATCGTCGCGCGCGTGGTGCAGGGCGTGGCCACGGGCATCGCGAGCGGCGCGTTGAGCGCGGCGGTGGTCGAGGCCGCGCCGGCTTCGCGCAAGCGGCTGGGCGCGCTCATCACCAGCGTGTCGCCGCTGGCGGGGCTCGCCGCCGGCGCGCTGCTGACGGGCATGGCGGTCAAGCTGACGGGCGAACCGGTGATGCTGGTGTTCGGTGTGCTGGCCGTGGTGTTCGCCATGGGCGCGGCGGTGGTGCTGTGGATGCCCGAGACCGTCACGCCGCGTGCCGGCGCGTTGGCCTCGCTGGTGCCGCGCGTGTCGATTCCGGTGCAGGCGCGTGCCGAGTTCGTACGCGGGCTGCCGGTGTTCGTCGTGGTGTGGGCGCTGGGCGGCCTGTTTCTTTCGCTGGCGCCGTCGCTGATGCTGCATGTGTTCGGCATCGATAACGGCGTGGTCAACGGCCTCACGGTGGCGGTGCTCTCGGGCGTCGGCGCCATCGCCCCCACGCTGCTCGGGCGATTCGCGGCGCCCCGGCCGGCCATCGTCGGCATGGCGAGCATCGCGCTGGGTATCGCGCTGCTGCTGGCCTCGTTCGCCACGCGCTCGCTGGCGCTGTTCTTCGTGGGCACGGCGGTCGCGGGCATCGGCTTCGGCGGTGCGTTCTCGGCGCTGGTGCAAACGCTGGCGCCGCTGGCGCAATCGCACGAGCGCGGCGAACTGTTCGCGGCGATCTTCGTGGTGAGCTACCTCGCGTTCAGCCTGCCCGCGATGCTGGCAGGCTTCCTGGTGAAGCCGCTTGGCCTGCTGCCCACGGTCGAGGGCTATGCGGCGGTGCTGCTGCTGATCGCCGTCGCGGGCACGTGGAGCCAGTGGGCCGTGCTGCGGCGCGAGCGCCAACGCCAAGGCGCGCGCTGAAAAAACTCCAGCGCTTGTAAAGCCGTTGACATACGGCTTCGCGCGGTCTTCCTAGACTGGGCTCAGCCCGACGCGCTCGCCAGCCAGCCAGTCAGTCCGTCAGTCATTTATTCACATGGCGGCGGCGCGTTGCCTCAGTCCCTGCATGTCCCGGATGACGCAATGCGATTTGCTCTTGTCGGTCAGCCCTTGTTCGTGAAGCTGGATCAGCACGTTCGAGACCATGACCCGGCTCAGCCCCGTGATGTTGGCCATTTCCTGGTGGGTGAAGGCGACGCCGATGCGCGTGCCGCCTTCTTTCTCGGCCTCGCCGTAGGTGTCGGCCAGCTGCACCAGGTGATGGATCACGCGCTGCGCGGCCGTGGCCTGGCTCAGCAGCAGGTTCTGGTTGGCGAGGATGCGCAGCTTCACGTTCACCAGCCAGAGCACCTGTCGCAGGCACGCCGGGTGGCGCGCCATGCCGTCGAGCAACTGCTGGTGGCCCACGGGCCGCGCCACCACGTCCGACGAGGCCACGGCCGTCACCGAATGCCGGCCGTCGAGGAACGCGCTGCATTCACCCACCATGCCGCGCGTGCCGACGATGGCCATGTGCTTCTCATGGCCCGCGGCCGACAGCAGCAGCAGGCGCACGCGGCCTTCTTCAACCACGTAGACCTGGCGCACCGCGTCGCCTTGGGAGAACAGTGTCTCGCCCTTGCCGAAGCGCACCGTCGGTGTGTCGTCGGTCATCAGCGGCGTCCAGTCGAAATGCGGCAGCTCGATCCATGCGGAGGGAGACGCTGCCGCGTCGGTCGTTTTATTCATCGTCTCAAGCCCTTGTCTTCGCGCAAGGCAGTCTCATGAAACATCCATTCTCTTCTTACCGAAAGCTGTTCCCCATCCTGGAGCGGACGGCCCAACTCTCGAGCTGCTCGCAGAGCGCGCTCAGCCTGCCGGTGCGCCGCGCCATCGACGACTACCTCGAGGTCTGGCTGCAGCGCGGCGCTGACTGGGGCTACTGGATGGAGCAGGTGGCACTGGCCCGCGCCGAGTTCGCCCGCATGATCAACGCCGAGCCCGGCGACGTGGCGGTGCTGGGCAGCGTGTCCGATGCGGCTTCGAGCATCGCGTCGGCACTGCGCTTCGAAGGCGACCGGCGCGACATCGTCACCACCACGCTGGACTTTCCGTCGCTGTGCCATGTGTGGCTCGCGCAGCAGCCGCGCGGCGCGCAGGTGCGCTTCGTGCAGGCCGAGGCCGGCGGCACGCGCACCACGGCGCAGATCGTGGATGCGGTCGACGCGCGCACCGCGCTGGTGTCGGTGTCGCAGGCCTGCTACTACGACGGCCAGATCGTCGACATCGCGGCCACGGGCCGCGCGGCGCGCGCGCAGGGTGCCGTGCAGTTCGTCGATGCCTACCAGTCGGCCGGCGCCATCGGCATCGACGTGCGCGCGCAAGAAATCGACGTGCTGGCCGCTGGTGCGCAGAAGTACCTGCTGGGCATTCCGGGCATCGCGTTTCTCTACGTGCGGCCCGAACTGGCGCAGCGCCTCACGCCCACGGTCACGGGCTGGTTCGGCCGGGTGAATCCGTTCGCCTTCGACCCCGAGCATCTCGACTTTGCCGATGGCGCCGCGCGTTTCAACACCGGCACGCCGCCGATGATGTGCGCCAGCGTGGCGCGCGCGAGCATGGGCCTGCTCAACGAGATCGGCGTTCCCGCCATCGAGGCCTACCTGGCGCAGCTGTCGGCCGTGGCCCTTGAAGAAGCCGCGCGCCTGGGGCTCTCGGTGGCGAGCCCCGGCGCACCCGCCGCGAAAGGTGCGAACACGGCCATCCGCATTCCGAACGCCGCCGACGTCGAAGCGCGCATGCTGCAGTCGGGCTATGTGGTGTCGGCCCGCAACGACGTGGTCCGCGTGGCGCCGCACTTCTACAACACGGCCGATGAAGTGGTCGGCGCGCTGCGCGAACTGGCGCGGCTGACCCGATGACGGCGATGAACGACAACACGCACCTTGGCGCTACGGCGCATTGCGCCTCGGTGCTGTGCCGCGTGCCGGCCTCGCGCGCGCTGGACTTCCTGGTCGACGGGCTGCAACTCGGCCGGTGGGCGCTGGGCTGCTGGCAGACCGAGCCCGCCGGTGAAGGCGTGGTGCGCGGCCACTCGCTGTTCGACGGCCAGCCGGCATGGGTCCGCCCCGTGGCCGATCTGCAGGCGCTGAGCGTGGTCTATCACGTCGGTGGTTCGGCGCAGGCGCTGGCCCCGCGCATCCGCGCCACGGTGCAGCCCGAGCCCGACGGCACCGCGTGCCGCATCAGCCTGCATGCCGAGCGCACGCCCGACATGGACGACGACCGCTGGCTGCGCCTGGTGCGCTGCCACGAGGTCGAGGTGCTGCTGATCGACGCGCAGCTGCTCGCTTTGCACCAGGCCGCGAAGCCACCCACCGCCCCTCTTTGAAACCACCCGGAGAAGCCCCCATGAATCGACGCGATTTCGGCCAGGTCCTGGCTGCCACCTTGCTGACGCCGGCGCTGGCAGCGCCCCTCGCTGCCACGGCCAAACCGTACAACGGGCCGATCCGCGTGCTGGTGGGCTTTCCGCCGGGCGGCGCCACCGACGTGGTGGCGCGGGCCCTCATCGACAAGCTCGGCAAGGCGATGGACGGGCAGGTCTTCATCGTCGAGAACCGGCCCGGCGCGGGCGGGCAGATTGCCGCGCAACTGCTGAAGGCCGCGCCGCCCGACGGCTCCACCATCATGCTGTCGATCGACCACACGCAGGTGATCGTTCCGCTCACCATCGCCGCGGCGGGCTACAACCCGGTGACCGACTTCACCGCGCTGGCCGGCGTGGCCACCTACTACAACGTGCTGGCCGTGAGCGCCCGCACGGGCATCAAGACGCTGCCCGAACTGGGCGCATGGATGAAGGCCCGCCCGACCGAAGCCAACTACGGCGTGCCGGCGGCCGGCAGCGTGCCGCAGTTCATCGGGCACATCGTCGGGCAATCGTTCGGCGTGCCGATGAACTCGGTGCCCTACAAGGGCGGCGCGCCCATGGTGCAAGACCTGCTGGCCGGGCAGGTGCCGATCGGCATTGCGTCGATGACCGAGCTGATCGAATACCACCGCGCGGGCAAGGTCCGCATCCTCGCGAGCTCCGGGGCCGAGCGCAGCCGCATCGCGCCGGAGATTCCGACGTTTCTCGAACTCGGCTTCAAGGGCATCGACAAGAACCCGTGGCTGGCTTTCTTCGGGCCCAAGGGAATGTCGCCCGACTTCGTGGCGCAGTTCGACCGTGGCGTGAAGACCGTGCTGGCCCAGCCCGACCTGCAGGAGCGCCTTGCCAAGATGGGCAACGAGGTGGCACCGGTGCCCGCGAAGGATGTGCAGCAATGGGTGGCCGATGCCTCTCAGCACTGGGGCCAGGTGATCCGCGAGTCGGGGTTCAAGCCGCAATGAACAGCAGCAACGACGACAACGGCAACGCCGGTGCGGCGGGCCACGCGCGCCGCTTCATCCAGAGCGGATCGCGCTGGGAAGAGCTTGCCGGCTATTCGCGTGCCGTGGTCGATGGCGACTGGATCATGGTGTCCGGCACCATCGGCCAGGACTTTGCGACGGGCGAATTTCCGCCCACGGCCGACGCGCAGTGCGAGCTGGCGCTCGACACCATCGCGGCGGCGCTGGCCGAGGCGCAATCCAACCTGGGCGACGTGGTGCGCGTGCGCGTGTACGTGCCCGACCGCGCCGACGTGGTCGCCGTCAGCCACGTGCTGCGGCGCCGCTTCGATGCCAACCGCCCGGCCAACACCACCGTGTGCTGCGCGCTCGCGGTGGAGGGCGCGAAGGTGGAGCTGGAGGTGACCGCGCGTCGCCGCCGCGACGCGCCATGCAACGCCTGACGACGCATTTCTTCTTTTCTTTTCTCTTCTTCATTTGACGGGATCTTTCGATGAGCCTCCTGATGCAGCTCGCCCAGGCCATGGGCAACCGGTCGATTCGCACCATCGACCTCACGCACACGCTGAGCGAGGACTTTCCCGCGCTGCAGTTGCCGCCGCAGTTCGGCCAGGTGTCCGGCTTCAAGATGGAGCGGATTTCGCAGTACGACGAGGCGGGCCCCGGCTGGTACTGGAACAACTTCTCGTGCGGTGAGCACACCGGCACGCACTTCGATGCGCCTGCGCATTGGGTCACCGGCAAGAACCATCCGCGCAACACCGTCGACACCATCGAGCCGGGGAGCTTCATTGCACCGGCCGTGGTGATCGATGCGAGCACCGAAGTCGCGAAGGAAGACGACTGGCTGCTGACGCCGGCGTTCCTGCAGGATTGGGAGTCGCGGCACGGCCGCATTCCAGAAGGCGCATGGGTGCTGCTGCGCACCGACTGGTCGCACCGTGTGAACAACCCGGTGGCCTTCGTCAACATGCGCGACGACGGCGCCCACACGCCTGGCCCCACGCAGGGTGCCGTGGAGTGGCTGATCCACGCGCGCAATGTGCACGGCTTCGGTGTCGAGACCATCAACACCGACGCGGGGCAGTCGTATGGCTGGCCGCTGGCCTATCCCTGCCATACGCTGATGCACGGTGCCAACAAGTACGGCCTGCAGTGCCTGAAGAACCTCGACCAGCTGCCGCCGACGGGGGCGCTCATCGTGTCGGCGCCGCTGAAGATCCAGCAGGGCTCGGGCAGTCCGTTGCGCGTGCTCGCGCTGGTGGAAGACTGAGGGGAGAAAAGAAGGCGCTGCTGCTGTCGTTCAGCGCGCGGCCAGCGCGGCGCGCGCCGCTTCGGCAAAGCCCGCGCCGCGCTCGCCCTGCGTCACGTAGCGCGGCAGGTGCTCCAGCTGCGGCACGAAGCGCGCCACGTTCGCCACGCCGATGCTGCTCGCGAAGCTGCGGAACATCAGCTGGTCGTTGGTGGAGTCGCCCACGTAGGCCCAGCGGTCCATCTCGTCGTCGAGCGTGCGTCCCCACAGCTCGCGCACGATCCAGCGCGCGCCTTCGAGCTTGTCGTTGTCGCCGTACCAGCCGTTGATGTGGATGCTGCTCACGGTCGCGTGCATGCCTTCGCCGCGCATCAGCGCCACCACCTGGGCGATGGTTTCTTCGCTCAGTTGCACGAACTCGCTGTGGTCGATGGCGATGTCGGTTTCGCGGCCCGGTGAGTCGGTGGCGCGCCCGGCGCCCGGAATCTCGCGCTCGATGCGCGCCAGCACGGCCTGCATGCGCGCGAAGTTGGCGGCGCGCATGGAGGCGTCCTGCTGGTAGCGCTTTTCGATCTGGCCACCGGCCGTGGGCAGCAGCGCCACCGCGCCGTTTTCCGCCACGATGGCATCGACCGGCCAGGTGGTCACGAACGGCAGGCTCCAGCCCACCGGCCGGCCCGTGATGGCCACCACCGCAAGCCCCGCGGCCTTCAGGTCGGCCAGCGCCTGCAGTGCGTCGGGCGTGATCGCGCCATCGGTGGTCAGCGTGTCGTCGATGTCGGTGAACACGCCGACGAGCGCGCTGCGCGCGGGCGCGGGCCATCGGGTCAGGGGCAGCAGGTGGTGGGGCGAGGAGGGCAGGGGGGACGACACGGGCATGGCAGGCAGAACAGGAGCAGGCAGGCAGAAGGAAATTTTCGGAGGGGCCGTGATCGTACCGGGTGCCTCTTCGTTTCGTGTAGCATCCCGCCCCCGCCGCGCATTCGACACCTCAACGCTGGCCGCCGGCGCGGCGGTTTCCTTTCCCATGCCTCACATCCTCGTCGACCAACTCATCAAGACCTACCGCATCTCGGAGCGCGACCCGGGCGTGATGGGTGCGCTGCGCGGGCTCGTGCAGCGCCGCCACCGCACGGTGCAGGCGCTGTCGGGCGTGTCGTTCTCGCTCGAACGCGGCGAGCTGCTGGGCTTCATCGGGCCGAACGGCGCGGGCAAGTCGACCACCATCAAGATCCTGTCGGGCATCCTGCGGCCCGATGGCGGGCGCGTGGAAATCGATGGGAACGACCCTTTTACCGACCGCGAGCGTCACGTCGGCCGCATTGGCGTGGTGTTCGGCCAGCGCACGCAGCTGTGGTGGGACCTGCCCGTGGGCGATGGCTTCGACCTGCTGCGCGACATCTACCGCGTCGATGTGCAACGCTACCGCCGCACGCGCGACGAACTGGTCGCGCTGCTGAACCTGGAGCGCGTGCTCGACCAGCCGGTGCGGCAGCTCTCGCTCGGCCAGCGCATGCGCGCGGAGATTGCGGCGGCGCTGCTGCACGAGCCCGACATCCTGTTTCTCGACGAGCCGACCATCGGCCTAGATGCACCGTCGAAGCTGGCGGTGCGCGACTTCGTGCGCCGTGCCAACCGCGAGCGCGGCACCACGGTGCTGCTGACCACGCACGACATGCACGACATCGAGGCGCTGGCACGCCGCGTGATCGTCATCGGCCATGGCCGCGTGCTGGCCGACAGCCCCGTCGAAGCGCTGCGCGCGCAGGTGATGGCCGAGCGCCGGCTGGTGGTCGACTTCGCGCAGGGAACCGAACTGCCCGCGCAAGTGCCGGGTGCCACCGTGCATTCGCGCGACGGCCAGACGCTGGTGCTCGACTTCGACCCCGCGGTGACCACCGCACCCGCGCTCATCGCACGCATCGCGGCCGAGCATGCGGTGGAAGACATCCGCCTGGAAGGCATGGCCATCGAGGCGGTGATCGCGCGCTTCTACGCGATGCACGGAGCGGCGGAAGGATGAACACGGGCAGCAGCCTGCGGGACGTGACGCGCCCTTACGTCGCGGCCTTTGCCTCGCGCTTCCTTCAGATGCTGCAGTACCGCACCGCCGCGCTCGCGGGCTTTGCCACGCAGTGCTGGTGGGGCGGCATCAAGGTGATGATCTTTGCCGCGTTCTACGGTGGCAGCGCCATCGCAGGTGCCAGCACGTCGATGTCGCTCGCGCAGGCCATCACCTACACCTGGCTCGCGCAGGGGTTGCTGGTGCTGCTGCCATGGCTCGGCGACCCGGAGGTGGCGCAAGCCGTGCGCACCGGCGCAGTGGCCTACGACCGCTTGCGACCGGTGGACGCCTACACGCTGTGGTTCACGCGCAGCGCGGGTTGGATCGCCGCGCGCCTGCTGCCGCGCGTGGTGTTGATGGCGGCGTTCGCGGCCGTTGCGTTGCCGTTGGCGGGGCTGGGCGACTGGGCGTGGCAACTGCCCCCGAGCGTGGCGGCCGGTGCCGCGTTCATGCTGTCGATGGTGTTCGCGCTGTTGCTCTCGACGTCGATGGTGATGCTGCTGAACGTGGCGGCCACGGCGGCGCTGAACGAGCGCGGCATCAGCGCGGTGGCGACGCCGGCGGTGATCGTGTTGTCGGGCAACCTGTTGCCGCTCGCGCTGTTGCCGGACGCGTGGCAGACGGCATTGCTGATCCAGCCGTTGGCGGGACTGATGGACATACCGGCGCGGCTGTACTTCGGGCAGCTGAGCGGTTGGCAGGCAGTGGGTGGCCTGGGGCTGCAGTGCTTCTGGACGGTGGTGCTGGTCGCGTTCGGGCGCTTCACGATGGGGCGCACGATGCGCAGCCTTCAGATTCAAGGGGGCTAGGGTGAAGGCTTGTCTTTCTGCTTACTGTGTCGTGTTTGACGTTCGTCGTTCAGGGCGCGCCCGCGCCGACGGTGTGCTCTGCTCCGCGAATGTCCCCCGCTTCGCTCCTCCTTTATTTCGCTGCGCAGAGCACACCATCCGCGTGAGCGTCATCAGAGTGGTCGTTGATCAGCGGTACACCA
>NZ_QAJK01000154.1 GCF_003852515.1 Variovorax sp. KBW07
CGCCACGAATGACCCCGCTCCCGAACAGCAGCACAAAGAGCAAACGCACCCCCGTCGGCTTCATGCATCACAGCGGATCACGCAACAGCGTGGCGGAACACTGAGCGGGCGAATGCTGCCTAGGCTGGTGTCGTTGTTTTCGCTGTGGCTGGCGCTGCTCCTTTCGGGCGGCACCGTAGCTGCGAGCGTGGCCGCGCCAGAGAGCCCGATCGAACTGCAGCGGGGCACCGTCACCACCACCATCGATGGCGTCACGCGCAGCGAGCCCGTCGAGCTTTCCTACCACTGGGACCGCCGCCACGGGGGCCGGCCCGGCAGTGCCACCTTCGACCTCCCGTTCACGCTCGACGCCACGCCCGAGGCGCCCTGGGGCATTTTCATTCCCCGCGCCGGCAGCGTCTTCGAGGTGCAACTCAACGGCGCGCTGCTGCAGGTCTACGGCGACATGGACCGCGGCAACCAGGCCGACTACGCCAAGGCGCCCATCTACGTGCCCGTGCCGGGGCATTTGCTGAGGAAGGGCGACAACCACCTGCGGATCAACCTGCGCGCCGACAGCGCAAGGCGCGCCGGCCTTTCCCGCGTGACCATCGGGCCGGCCACGCCGGTGCGCACCGAGTTTTTCGAGGGCGCCTATGCCTGGCGCTTCACCGGCTCGGTGCTGCTGACCGCCTTCAGCCTGATCGTCGGCGGCATCGCGCTGGCGCTGTGGCTGACGCAGGTCGAGATCGATGCCAACGGGCACACGCGGCGCGAAGGCATCTATTTCTGGGCCGCGCTGGCCGAGTTCTGCTGGGCCATCCGGGTGGCCGACGGGGTGATTCCCGAGCCGCCGCTCTCGTGGGGGCCGTGGGGCGTGCTCATGGCCGCCTGCTACGCGGGGTGGGCCGTCTCCGTCATGATGTTCGGCCTCCATATCGCCGGGTGGGGGCGGGCGCCGCGCCACCGATGGGTGCGCTGGCCCATGGGCGGCATCGTGCTCGGCACCGTGGTGTTCAGCGCGCTGTCGCTGTCCCGCGACGAGCCGCTGTGGCTGACCGGATGGCTTGCCGTCGAGATCGTGCTCATCTTCTCGTTCGTCGCGGCTTTTGTCGTGGCCACTGTTCGCAAGCCGAACACGGAGCAACTGCTGGTGGCGGGCGCCGCGCTGGTGACGGTGATGTTCGGCGCGCGCGACTGGCTGGTGATCCGGCTCAGCGACACCTATGGCGAAACCACCTGGGTGCGCTATTCGTCGGTGTTCTTCGGCGTGGCGCTGCTGCTGATCGTGCTGCGGCGCTTTCATGCCGCCAGCGTCCAGGCGCGCGGATCGGTTGCGGCGCTGGCCGAGCGCGTGGCCCAGCGCGAGCGCGAACTGGCGGCCACCTATGCAGAGCTCGAGGCGGCGGCGCGCGACCAGGCGCGCACCCACGAGCGCGAACGCATCCTGCGCGACATGCACGATGGGGTGGGCTCGCACATCAGTTCGGCGATCCGGCAACTGCAGTCGGGCCAGACCAGCTCGGGCGACCTGCTGCGCACGCTGCGCGATTCGCTGGACCAGCTCAAGCTGTCGATCGACTCGATTCACCTGCCGCCGGGCGACATCGGCGCGTTGCTCGCGGCGCTGCGCTACCGGCTGGAGCCCCGGCTGGCGGCGGCGGGCATCGAGTTCGAATGGGCGGTGGACGAGGTTGCGCCGGTGGAGCGGCTCGATGCCCAAGCCATGCGGCAACTGCAGTTCTTGCTGTTCGAGGCCATTTCGAATGTGCTGCAGCACGCCCACGCCAGCGTGCTGCGGATCGAGGCCGGCATGCGGGACGGTACGGTACAGCTGCGCGTGATCGACAACGGCCGGGGCTTCGACGCGGCGCATGCGCCCCGCTCGCTGGCCGAGCGCGCCGGGGCCATCGGTGCCCGCCTGGGGCTGGAAAGCCGACCGGGGCGCACGGTCGTTCAGCTCGGTTTCGACTGAAACGACTTGCGGGGCGGGGATAATCCGCCCCCATGTCTGCCGTGTTCAATCAGCCCTCCCTGGCGCGCCGTGTCGCGCCCATCTTCCAGGGCTTCGACGGCTTTCTGGCCTTCGCCGTGATGCTGCTGGCGTTTGCCGGGCTCGCCACCATGTATTCCTCGGGCTACGACCATGGCTCGCGATTCGTCGACCACGGCCGCAACATGCTGCTGGCGGGCTTCATCATGTTCGTGGTGGCGCAGGTGCCGCCGCAGCGGCTGATGATGTGCGCGGTGCCGCTCTACGCGGCGGGGGTGGCGCTGCTGGTGGCGGTGGCGCTGTTCGGCATCACCAAGAAGGGCGCCCAGCGCTGGATCAATGTCGGGGTGGTGATCCAGCCCAGCGAAATCCTGAAGATCGCGATGCCGCTGATGCTGGCCTGGTGGTTCCAGCGGCGCGAAGGCCAGTTGCGGCCGCTCGACTTCGTGGTGGCCACGGTGCTGCTGGCGGTGCCGGTCGGGCTCATCATGAAGCAGCCCGACCTGGGCACCTCGCTGCTGGTGCTGGCGGCCGGCATGGCGGTGATCTTCTTTGCAGGCCTGCCGTGGAAGCTGATCGTTCCGCCGGTGGTGATCGGCGCCATTGCGGTGACGCTGATCGTGAGCTTCGAGACAAGGCTGTGCGCCGACGGCGTCGACTGGCGGGTGCTGCACGACTACCAGAAGCAGCGCGTGTGCACGCTGCTCGACCCCAGCAAGGACCCGCTGGGCAAGGGCTTCCACATCATCCAGGGGATGATCGCCATCGGCTCGGGCGGCGTGGGCGGCAAGGGTTTCATGCAGGGCACGCAGACGCATCTGGAGTTCATTCCCGAGCGCACCACCGACTTCATCTTTGCCGCCTACTCCGAGGAGTTCGGGCTGATGGGCAACCTGGCGTTGATCGCGGCGTTCATCCTGCTGATCTTCCGCGGGCTGGCCATCGCCACCAACGCGACCACGCTGTTCTCGCGCCTGCTGGCGGGGGCGGTCACGATGATTTTCTTCACCTATGCCTTCGTCAACATGGGCATGGTGAGCGGCATCCTGCCGGTGGTGGGGGTGCCGCTGCCGTTCATCAGCTATGGCGGCACGGCCATGGTGACGCTGGGGCTGGGGCTGGGCATCCTGATGTCGATCGCCCGGGCGCGGAAGCTCGCCCAGAACTAGCGCCCCGGGAGTGTCCCAAGGGTGCTCCGAGTGTCCTTGGGGCGGCACGGAGGAGGGTGGCTGCCTAGAATGGCGCAATGATCTCTCGCGAACCCACCATCGAGCGCCTCGCCACGGCGCAACAGCTCCTGCTCACGCCCTTCGGCCTTGACGAATCGCACCTGAGCAAAGCCCTGGCCGAGATCACCTCGCACCGGGTGGACGACGCCGACCTGTACTTCCAGTACACGCGCAGCGAAGGCTGGAGCCTCGAGGAAGGCATCGTCAAGACCGGCAGCTTCAGCATCGACCAGGGCGTCGGCGTGCGCGCGGTCAGCGGCGAGAAAACCGCCTTTGCCTATTCGGACGACATCTCCGAGGCGTCGCTGCTCGATGCGGCCCGCACGGTGCGCTCCATTTCCTCCGCCGGCCGAACCGGTCGCGTGAAGACGCCGGCCCGCAAGATTGCATCGAGCCGCTCGCTCTACAACGGCGTCGACCCCATTTCCACACTCGACAGCACCGCCAAGGTGAAGCTGCTCGAGCGGGTCGAAAAGCTGGCCCGTTCGCGCGATCCGCGCGTGGCGCAGGTCATGGCCGGCCTGGCCAGCGAATACGACGTGATTCTGGTGGCGCGCGCCGACGGCACGCTGGCCGCCGACGTGCGTCCGCTGGTGCGCCTGTCGGTCACCGTCATCACCGAGCAGAACGGCCGCCGCGAAATCGGCTCGGGCGGCGGCGGTGGCCGATTCGGCCTGGCGTACTTCACCGACGAGCAGATTGCCGAGTACGTCGACCACGCCGTGAAAGCGGCGCTTACCAACCTGGAGGCCCGTCCGGCGCCTGCCGGCGAAATGACTGTGGTGCTCGGCTCCGGCTGGCCCGGCATCCTGCTGCACGAAGCCATCGGCCATGGGCTCGAAGGCGACTTCAACCGCAAGGGCTCCAGCGCCTTCGCGGGCCGCATCGGCCAGCGCGTGGCGGCCAAGGGCGTCACGGTGCTCGACGACGGCACGATCGCCGACCGCCGCGGCTCGCTCAACGTGGACGACGAAGGCAACGCCAGCCAGCGCAACGTGCTGATCGAAGACGGCATCCTCAAGGGCTACATCCAGGATTCGCTCAATGCGCGCCTCATGAAGGTCAAGCCCACGGGCAACGGCCGCCGCGAGAGCTACGCGCACGTGCCGATGCCGCGCATGACCAACACCTACATGCTCGGCGGCGACAAGGACCCGCAGGAAATCGTCGCCAGCATCAAGAAGGGCCTGTACGCCACCAACTTCGGCGGCGGGCAGGTCGACATCACGAGCGGCAAGTTCGTGTTCTCGGCCAGCGAGGCCTATTGGGTCGAGAACGGCAAGATCCAGTACCCGGTCAAGGGCGCGACCATCGTGGGCAACGGCCCCGACGCACTCACCCGCGTGACCATGATCGGCAACGACATGGCGCTCGATTCCGGCGTGGGCACCTGCGGCAAGGAGGGGCAGAGTGTGCCCGTGGGCGTGGGCCAGCCGACCCTTCGCATCGATGGGTTGACCGTCGGCGGAACGGCCTGAGGGCTTGTTAAGCTGCGCTCCTTCGTTTTTTCATCACAAGAAGGAGCATTCGATGAGGATCAGGATCAATTCGTCTGCGGCCCTGTGGGCTGCGACTGCCGTGGTGGTGCTGGCAAGCGCCGGTTGTGCCTCGCGTGGCGGCTCCGGCGCCAGCGAACCCGCGGCAGCGCCCGCTCCGGCAGCTGCCGCACCGGCGGCACCCGCACGCGGCGGCGCGAAGGCGGGCATGGACGCCCGCGGCAACGTGACCGATTCCTCGAAGGTCGAAGCCGGCAGCGGCCGCACCGTCAAGGGCCTGAACGGCTACGAAGGCGAGATCACCGGCACCCCGGCGCGCAACAGCAAGTTCACGCGCCTGCAGATCGGCATGAGCGCCAGGCAGGTCACCGACCTTGCCGGCCAGCCGACCGACCAGGGCGCCTACGTGACGGGCAAGGCCTTCATTCCGTTCTATTTCGGCAGCGACCGGCACCGTTTCGAGATGACCTACAAGGGCCAGGGACGGCTGATTTTCGCGGGTGGCGGCATGGGCGATTTCTCCAGCGGCAACCTGATCTGGATCATTCACAACCCCAACGAATCGGGCTACCGATAAACAACGCCGAGCCCGGTCGATTGACCGGGTTTTTGTTTTCCGTGCTACATTCCGCCCACATGTCCGCCCTCCGCGCTTATTTCTTTGCCTACTTTTGGTTCCCGGTTTCCGGCGGACGAGAGGCGAGCGCGTAAAGCAAACGAACACCCTCCCAAAACCGCCGGTGGCCTCAAGCCCCCGGCGGTTTTTTTATGCCCTGACGATATCCACTCCAACAAGGAAGCACCCATGAGCACGAACACTGCCCCCGCCAGCGACAGCTGGTATGCGAGCGTCGAAAAAACCAGCAAGACCGACGACGAACGCATCAAGGACATCAACGTGCTCCCCCCTCCCGAACATCTGATCCGCTTTTTCCCGATCCGGGGCACGGCCATTGAAACGCTGATCGAAGGCACCCGCCGGAACATCCACAACATCATGGCCGGCAAGGACGACCGGCTGCTGGTGATCATGGGCCCCTGCTCGATCCACGACCCGGCCGCCGCCGTCGAATACGCCAAGCGCCTGAAGGTCGAGCGCGAAAAATACGCCGGCACGCTCGAGATCGTGATGCGCGTGTACTTCGAGAAGCCGCGCACCACGGTCGGCTGGAAGGGCCTGATCAACGACCCGTACCTCGACGAAAGCTTCCGCATCGACGAAGGCCTGCGCATCGCGCGCCAGTTGCTGATTGACATCAACCGCCTTGGCCTGCCGGCGGGCAGCGAGTTCCTCGACGTGATCTCGCCGCAGTACATCGGCGACCTGATTGCATGGGGCGCCATCGGCGCGCGCACCACCGAAAGCCAGGTGCACCGCGAGCTGGCCTCGGGCCTGTCGGCACCGATCGGCTTCAAGAACGGCACCGACGGCAACATCCGCATCGCCACCGACGCCATCCAGGCGGCTGCGCGCGGCCACCACTTCCTGTCGGTTCACAAGAACGGCCAGGTCGCCATCGTGCAGACCAACGGCAACCGCGACTGCCACGTGATCCTGCGCGGTGGCAAGGCACCGAACTACGACGCGGCCAGCGTCGAAGCCGCCTGCAAGGACCTCGAAGCCGCCAAGCTGCCGCCCACGCTGATGGTCGATTGCAGCCACGCCAACAGTTCCAAGCAGCACCAGAAGCAGATCGACGTGGCCAAGGACATCGCGGGCCAGATCGCCGGCGGTTCGAACCGCGTGTTCGGCGTGATGGTCGAAAGCCACCTGCAGGCCGGTGCCCAGAAGTTCACGCCGGGCAAGGACCAGCTCTCGGGCCTCGAATACGGCAAGAGCATCACCGACGCCTGCATCGGCTGGGACGATTCGGTGCAGGTGCTCGAAACGCTGTCGCAGGCCGTCAAGCAGCGCCGCGGCTGAAGCGGGCGCTGGGCTCTGCCTGACTGGTCGTCAGAGCATTCCGGCCAGTTCGGGCCAGTGGTGCCGCATCGACGCAGCTTCGTCGCTGTCGGGCGGCACCATCGAGAAATCGGCAAAGTCGAAGCCTGGGCCGACCATGCAGGCGACCAGCGTGTAGTCGCCTGCCGTGTGGCCCTGGATCGGCCGGGCGGCCTGCCATTGGCCGGCCGGCACCACATGCTGGGGGCGCGTGCCGTGCGCATCGACCGGTCCCAGCCGCGTGTGGGCCGGCGCGGTGCGCATTGCCGCATCGCAAGTCCAGAGCGCCAGCGGCACGCCTTCGAGGTGCACCCAGACTTCATCGGACAGCACCCGGTGCCAGCGCGAATGCTGGCCCGCCTCAAGCAGGAAGTAGATGCTGGTCAGGGCATTGCGGGGCGGTCGGCCATCCGCGGGCGTGACGCTCGCGGCCGAGCGGAACACCTCGCTGTACCAGCCGCCCTCGGGGTGAGGCTGGAGTTTCAGGGTGTCGATCAGTTCGCGAGCGCGCATGGCGGTCATGGTGTCTCCGTGGCTCCGAGGGCCGAAAGCAGTTTCTCGTGCACGCCGCCGAAGCCGCCGTTGCTCATGCAGACGATGTGATCGCCGGGCCTTGCCGCCGCCACGATCTGCGCCAGCAACGGCTCGATGGCGCCCGCCACCTGCGCGCGCTCGCCCATCGGGGCCAGCGCGGCGGCGGCATCCCAGTCGAGCCCTGCCGTGTGGCAGAACGACAGGTCGGCCGATTCCAGGCTCCATGGCAGCTGGGCCGCCATCACGCCCAGCTTCATGGTGTTGCTGCGTGGCTCGAATGCCGCAAGGATGCGCTCACTTTTCTTGCCGGCCGCATCCAGCTTCTTGCGCAGGCCGTCGAGCGTGGTGCGGATGGCCGTCGGGTGGTGCGCGAAGTCGTCGTAGACGGTGATCGCGCCGCCGCTGCGCTCCACTGTGCCGCGCAGCTCCATGCGCCGGCGCACGTTGCGAAAACTGCCGAGCGCCCGGGCCGCATCGGCCGGCGAAACGCCCACGTGCTCGGCCGCGGCAATGGCGGCCAGCGCGTTCATCTGGTTGTGCAGGCCCGACAGCGCCCATTCGACGCGGCCCACCGCCTCGCCGCGGTACAGCACGTCGAAGGCGTCGTGCGAGCCGCGCGCCTGCCATTCGCTGTCAGGTCCACCCGGGCTGGGGGCACCGAAACGCGCCAGCCCGCTCCAGCAGCCCTGCGCCAGCACGCGCTGCAGGCTTTCTTCGGAGGCGTTCACCACCAGCCGCCCGGTGCTCGGCACGGTGCGCACGAGGTGGTGGAACTGGCGCTCGATGGCGGGCAGGTCGTCGAAGATGTCCGCGTGGTCGAACTCGAGGTTGTTGAGCACGGCCGTGCGCGGCCGGTAGTGCACGAACTTGCTGCGCTTGTCGAAGAAGGCGGTGTCGTACTCGTCGGCTTCGATCACGAAGGCCGCGCCGTCGCCCAGCCGCGCCGACACGCCGAAATCGAGCGGCACGCCGCCGACCAGGAAGCCGGGCGCCTTGCCGCCCTGTTCCAGCACCCAGGCCAGCATCGACGTGGTGGTGGTCTTGCCGTGCGTGCCGGCCACGGCCAGCACGTGGCGGCCCAGCAGCACATGCTCGGCCAGCCACTGTGGGCCGCTGGTGTAGGGCTTGCCGGCGTCCAGTATGGCTTCCATCAGCGGGAACTTGGGGCTCCCGTCGGCCAGCCGGGCGCGCGACACCACGTTGCCGACCACGAAAACGTCGGGCGAAAGGGCGAGCTGGTCTGCGCCGAAACCTTCGATCAGGTCGATGCCGAGAGCGCGCAACTGATCGCTCATCGGCGGGTACACGCCGGCGTCGCAGCCCGTGACCCGGTGGCCTGCTTCGCGCGCCAGGGCGGCCAACCCGCCCATGAACGTGCCGCAGATACCCAGAATATGAATGTGCATCGGTCGATTCTAGGTAAGCCCCATGCACGCGCCGCAGGGCGGCCCGGCCTTTGTCCTGCGGCCTGTACTGATGTTCGTGTGCGCGCCGTCTACTGCGGGCAAAATGCCTCGATGGACACGTCCAAGCGTGAAATTGCCGCCACCGCAGCCCGCCTCGTCGTCGAGGAAGGGCTGGAATATGGCCCGGCCAAGCGCCGCGCGCTGCGCGACCTGGGCCTCTCGGCCCGCACTGCGCTGCCGAACAACGACGAGGTCGAGGCCGAGGTGCGCGACTACATCGCGCTCTTCTGCGCCGACACCCAGCCCCAGGAACTGCATGTGCTGCGCCTGCTGGCGCTCGAGTGGATGGAGCGCATGGCGGCCTTTCGCCCTCATGTGGGCGGTGCCGTCTGGCACGGAACGGCCACCCGGTTGTCAGACATTTATATTCAGTTGTTCTGCGATGATTCCAAGTCGGCCGAAATCGCCCTGATCGATCACCACGTGGACTACGAGCCGCGCATGGTGACCGGCTTCCATGGCGAGCAGGTCGAGGCCTTGAGCGTGCATGCCCCGAGCCGGGCGCTCGGAGAGGAAATCGGGGTGCACCTGCTGGTCTATGACCTCGACGACCTGCGCGGGGCCCTGAAGCCCGATGCCCAGGGGCGCACGCCGCGCGGCGACCTGCCCGCATTGCGCCGACTGATTGAACGAGAAAAGGACAAGTGAATGACTTCTTCGCCCACACGACGCGGCATGCTGTATGCCGGCGTGGCGGTAGCGGCGACCGCCGCCGGGATCGGCGGTGCCTGGTGGAAGGAGCGCGGCGGCAGCAGCGTCGCCGCGGGCGGTGAAACGCTCGATGCGGCCTTCTGGGCCCAGAGCTTCGAGCGTCCCGAGGGCGGCGAGTTCGTCATGTCGAGCCTGCGCGGGAAGCCGCTGCTGCTCAACTTCTGGGCCACTTGGTGCCCGCCGTGCGTCGAAGAAATGCCCATGATCGACGCCTTTTTCCGTGAAAATGCCGCCAACGGATGGCAAGTGGTGGGATTGGCCATTGATCAACCCAGCTCTGTGCGCAAGTTCCTGCAACGCACGCCAGTCAGCTATCCGATCGGACTGGCCGGGTTGCAGGGCACGGAACTGGTCAAGAATCTGGGCAATACGGCGGGCGGGCTGCCCTTCACGCTGGTGCTGAACGGCGGCGGCCTGGTCGCGGCTCGTAAAATGGGCCAGCTCGCCACAGCCGACCTGGACACTTGGCGACGCGAACTTGTTCGTGGTTAGAATCCATTTCTTACGCTGGCGTTGAACGCCGAACGCTGAAAATCGCCGATTTTCAGCCAAGTTATATCCTAATGACCGGCAAAGCCGGCCCTGGAGTCCCATGGATCTGCGCAAACTCAAGACACTGATCGACCTGGTGTCCGAATCGAATATTTCCGAACTGGAAATCACCGAAACCGAAGGCAAGGTTCGCATCGTCAAGGGCGGCGGTGCCGCACCGGTGCAGTATGTGCAAACCCTGGCCGCCCCGCCCGCGGCTGCCGCCCCGGCCGCCGCCGGTGCACCCGCCGCGCCCAGCGCCCCGGTTGCCGAAGCCGCGCCCGCAGGCCATGCCGTCAAGTCGCCGATGGTCGGCACTTTTTACCGCTCGTCGAGCCCTGGCGCTCCGGCCTTCGTCGAAGTCGGCAGCAAGGTGAACGAGGGCGACACGGTCTGCATCATCGAAGCGATGAAGATCCTCAACGAAATCGAAGCCGACAAGTCCGGCACGATCACCCAGATCCTCGGCGAGAACGGCCAGGCGGTCGAATACGGACAGCCGTTGTTCATCATCGAGTGACCATGTTCAAGAAGATCCTGGTTGCAAACCGGGGGGAGATTGCCCTCCGGATTCAGCGCGCCTGCAGCGAAATGGGCATCAAGGCCGTCATGGTCTATTCCGAAGCCGATCGCGACGCCAAGTACGTCAAGCTGGCGCAGGAAGCCGTGTGCATCGGCCCCGCCCCGTCCGCGCTGAGCTATCTCAACATGCCGGCCATCATTTCGGCGGCCGAAGTGACCGATGCCGAAGCCATTCACCCCGGCTACGGTTTCCTGAGCGAAAACGCCAACTTCGCCGAACGCGTGGAGCAGAGCGGTTTCCAGTTCATCGGCCCGACGCCGGACAACATCCGCACGATGGGCGACAAGGTCTCGGCCAAGCAGGCCATGATCAAGGCCGGAGTGCCCTGCGTGCCCGGCTCCGAGGGTGAGCTCTCGGACGACGCCGCCACCAACAAGCGCATTGCCCGCGCGATCGGCTACCCGGTCATCATCAAGGCGGCGGGCGGCGGCGGTGGCCGCGGCATGCGCGTGGTGCACACCGAGGCGGCACTGGTCAATGCGATCCAGATGACCAAGGCGGAGGCCGGCGCGGCCTTCAGCAATCCGGCCGTGTACATGGAGAAGTTTCTCCAGAACCCGCGCCACATCGAGATCCAGATCCTCGCCGACAAGCACAAGAACGCCGTCTACCTGGGCGAGCGCGACTGCTCCATGCAGCGCCGCCACCAGAAGGTGATCGAGGAATCGCCGGCCCCCGGCATTCCGCGCAAGCTGATCGAGAAGATCGGCGAGCGTTGCGCAGCGGCCTGCAAGAAGATCGGCTACCGCGGCGCCGGCACCTTCGAGTTCCTCTACGAAAACGGCGAGTTCTACTTCATCGAGATGAACACGCGCGTGCAGGTGGAGCACCCGGTGACCGAGTTCACCACCGGCATCGACATCGTGAAGACGCAGATCATGGTGGCTGCCGGCGAAAAGCTGCCGTTCACGCAGCGCCAGATCGAGATGCGCGGCCACGCCATCGAGGTCCGCATCAACGCCGAGGACGCCTGGAAGTTCACGCCGTCGCCGGGCCGCATCACCATGTGGCACCCGCCGGGCGGCCCTGGCGTGCGCGTCGATTCGCATGCGTACACCAACTACTTCGTGCCCCCGAACTACGACTCGATGATCGGCAAGATCATCGTGTACGGCGACACGCGCGAGCAGGCCATGGCGCGCATGCGCACGGCGCTGAACGAGACCGTGATCGAAGGCATCCAGACCAACATCCCGCTGCACCGCGAGCTGATGGTCGACGCCAAGTTCATGAGCGGCGGCACCAACATCCATTACCTGGAAGAGTGGCTCGCGGCGCACAAGCGCTGAGCCCACGCACGACGCCATGTTCGAACTCCGCCTGATGGCGCCGGAAGACCGGGTCGAAGCGCTCAGCGACGCACTCGACGCACTCGATGCGTTGAGCGTGTCGGTCGAGGATGCCGATGCGCAGACCGACGCCGAGCAGGCGTTGTTCGGCGAGCCCGGCATGCCGCCGCCCAAGGAGGGCTGGCAGCGTTCGCGCGTGATCGCGCTGTTCCCCGACGAAGCGCTGGCAAAAGACGCCGCGTCGGTGCTCGCGCTGCAGGACTTTTTCGAAGGCTGCGCCGTGCTCGGCGTGGCGAACGTGCCCGAGCAAGACTGGGTGCGCCTGACGCAATCGCAGTTCGCGCCTGTCGAGATCACGCCCGAGTTCTGGATCGTGCCGACCTGGCACGAGCCGCCCGCGCAAGCCAGGCAGGTGATCCGGCTCGACCCGGGCCTGGCCTTCGGCACCGGCACGCACCCGACCACGCGCATGTGCCTGCGCTGGATTGCGACGCAGGGCACGCTGGGCAACCAGCGCGTGCTCGACTACGGCTGCGGCTCCGGCATCCTTGCCATCGGCGCGGCCAAGTTCGGCGCGACCGACATCGATGCGGTCGACATCGACGAGGCCGCCGTGTCGTCGACGCAGCTCAACGCCGAAGCCAATGGCGTCAGCCTGAAGGCCGGCCTGCCGGATGCGGCCAAGGGCCACTACGACACCGTGCTCGCCAACATCCTGGCCACGCCGCTCAAGGTGCTCGCACCGCTGCTGCGCAGCCACGTGAAGGCGGGTGGATCGCTGGTGCTGGCCGGCATCCTCGAGCGCCAGGCCGACGAGCTGAAGGAGGCGTACGCACCGTACGCCGCGCTGGAAGTCAGCGACAGCGAGGACGGCTGGATCCTCATGACGGCGCGCTGCTGAGGGGCGGCAGCCCCGTTTTTCGCGTCGCTCCGCACCCACTCACGCGGCGAGGGCTCAACCCTACAATCGCCCGGTCATGAGTCTCGTCACCCGCTGCCCCGCCTGCACCACCACCTTCAAGGTGGTGCGCGACCAGCTTCGCATCTCCGATGGCTGGGTGCGCTGTGGCCGGTGCAGCCATGTGTTCGACGCCACGCTCGATTTGCATGAAGCGCCTGATGGGGCGCCGGGTGCCTCACCAGGTGCGCTGAGCGCTCCAGTGAGTGCGCCGTCGCCGATGCCGGGTGGCTATATGCCCGGACTGGTCGAGCCGGCCCCGGCCGAAGCCAAGGCGGAGCCGTCGGCTGCGCCTGCATCGCTGCCTTCGTTGCCCGACCTGGCGCTGCACCAGCCAGAGCCAGAGCCTCAGCAGGCTGTGGAAGACGCCGACTTCTTCGATGACGAGCCCGAACAGCACGCACAGCCGGAAACTGCGCCGGTGCCGGCCTCCGAGCCCGCAACCGCAAGCGCGACCGAGCCGTCCGCCGCTGCGGCGGCTTCGCCTTCCCTCGATCCATCGTCTTCCGCATCGTTTGCGCTTCCTCCTTCGTTCTCGCTGTCCTTGCCCGAACACGGTATTGCCGCGGACGAGCCCTGGTCCGACCTCGACGTCAGCGAGCCCGCGTGGCGGCCGCCGGCGAGTTCGTTGCCGCCGTTCCCGAACATCGACCTGAATCTTGCGGCTCCCCCGCCTTCGCCTCCGCCGCCGGCACCGCCGTTGCCCGTGGCGCCGCGCATGAGGGTGCGCGCGCTGGTCGAGAGGGCCAGCGACGACGGGGAAGGGGAGCGCGAGCAGCAAGAGAAAGACCACGACCAGGTGCAGATGCAGAAAGCGCTGCGCCGGGCTCGCATCAAGTCGGCCAAGATCGCCACGGCCAAGGCCCGCGAGGAGCGCGCTGCCGCGAAGGCGTCGGCCGCCGTGGTGGCGGTCCAGAGCGAGCCCGATTTTTCGCTGTCGGCGCCCTTCGAGGCGCCAGAGGGCCATCCCTTCGCCGAAGAAGACGAGGCCACCGAAAAGCCGGTGGGCTTCTGGCAGCGCAAGAGCGTGCGTGCCTTGCTGGTCCTGTTGGTGCTGCTGGCGCTTCTGCTGCTTGCGGTGCAGGTCATTCGCCATGAGCGCGATGGCATTGCCGCGCGCCAACCCAGCCTGCGCCCCGCACTCGCCGCGCTGTGCCAGTACACGGGCTGCGAGCTCGCGGCGCTGCGCCAGATCGGCGACATCGTGATCGAAGGCGCGGCCTTCGCGCGCGAGAAGAGCGGCGGCAACGACTACCGCCTGAGCTTCACCTTGCGCAACGGCGCCACCGTGCCGCTCGCGATGCCGGCCGTCGAGCTGTCGCTGCTCGACACGCAAGAGCGGGCCGTGGTGCGCCGCGTGCTGACGCCGGCGGACTACGGCGCACCGGCCGTGCTGGCGGCGCGCGCCGACCGTGCGGCCTCGCTGCCGTTGACCCTGTCCGCGACGGAGGCCGCGGCGCTGCCGCCCATAGCGGGCTACCGCGTCGAAGCCTTCTATCCCTAGTCGGACGTCGCTTGCGCGCCGTCCTTTCTTCTTTCATCCAATTTCTACCCAACAAACGGTCCACCCATGGCAGCAGTGATTTGCGGTTCCCTCGCGTTCGACACCATCATGACTTTCGAGGGCCGGTTCGCCGACCAGATTCTTCCGGACCAGTTGCACATCCTGAATGTGTCGTTCCTCGTGCCGACCCTGCGGCGCGACTTCGGCGGCTGCGCCGGCAACATCGCATACAGCCTCAATGCGCTGGGCGGCAATGCCTTGCCGATGGCCACGCTCGGCACCGACGGCGCGGACTACATCGAGCGCATGCGCACACTGGGCATCAGCACGGAGTTCGTGCGCCAGCTCGAAGGCACGTTCACCGCGCAGGCGATGATCATGAGCGACGTCGACAACAACCAGATCACCGCCTTCCACCCCGGTGCAATGCAGCAGGCGCACGTGACGCAGGTGTCCGCGCGCGAAGACATCAAGCTCGGCATCGTCGCGCCCGATGGCCGCGAAGCGATGCTGCAACACGCGGAGCAGTTTGCCGCCGCCGGCATTCCCTTCGTGTTCGATCCGGGTCAGGGCCTGCCGATGTTCGACGGCGAGGCGCTCAGGCATTTCGTGGAGCTCGCGAGTTGGGTCGTGGTGAATGACTACGAGGGCAAGATGCTGTCGCAGCGCACCGGCTGGAGCCTGGCCGAGATCTCGCAGCGCGTGCGCGGCCTGGTGGTCACGCTGGCGGCCGAGGGCTGTGAAATCTGGATCGGCGGCGAACGCGAGCACGTGCCTGGCGTGGTCGCGACCGAGGTGGTCGAGCCCACCGGCTGCGGCGACGCATGGCGTGGCGCGCTGCTGTTCGGCCTCGAAAAGGGTTGGCCGCTCGCGCAATGCGCGGCACTGGGCAATCGCGTCGGTGCGATCAAGATCGCGCAGCGTGGGCCGCAGAACTACCAGATCGATCGCAAGGCGCTGGGCCTGTAAGAACCGCGCGCAAGCACGGGCCGGTTCGCCGGCTTGCTTGCTGCCTGGGCGCTAGCAACCGGCGCCAATAAAAAAGCCCGACACCGTGAGGTGCCGGGCTTTGCGCCTTCAAGGCCGCTGAGAAACTCAGGGCTTGCTGGCCGTCGGGAACGGCCAGGCTGCCTGGGGATTCAGCGTCGTTTGCGCCGCGGGAGCGGGCGCTACGGCTGCCTTGGCGGGCGCTGCAGCTTTGGCTGCCTTCTTTGCTGCGGGCTTCTTGGCCGCAGCAGCAGGCTTGGCGGCAGCGGCAGGCTTGGCAGCGGGCTTTTTCGCGGCTTTCTTGGCCGCAGCCTTTTTCGCCGGGGCCTTCTTGGCAGCAGCCTTCTTCGCAGGCGCCTTCTTGGCGGCGGCCTTCTTGGCAGGCGCCTTCTTTGCAGCGGCCTTCTTCGCCGGAGCCTTCTTCGCTACGGCCTTCTTTGCCGGAGCCTTCTTGGCGGCGGCCTTCTTTGCCGGAGCTGCCTTCTTGGCGGCTACCTTCTTCGCCGGAGCTGCCTTCTTGGCGGCTACCTTCTTCGCTGCGACCTTCTTGGCCGGAGCCTTCTTCGCAGCTACCTTCTTGGCGGGAGCCTTCTTAGCAGCCACGACCTTCTTTGCCGGAGCCTTCTTTGCAGCGGCTTTCTTAGCCGGCGCTTTCTTTGCAGTTGCCATTTCTATTTCTCCTTGATCAAGTTGAAAAAATCAACCTATTGAAGCACTCCACGCACGTTGGGAGCGTGAAGCGATTCATGGCGTTGGAATCTGAGCCCCAGCACCATGAACACCTGAGCCCTCGTCCATGCCGCGCTCTTTGGCGCGATCGGTGGCAAGGGCAATTCTTGAATTCATTAATTCTTGTCGGAAAGATTCAATCCCAGGAGAGCGCACCACCCGACTGGTACTCGATCACGCGGGTTTCGAAAAAGTTGCGCTCTTTCTTCAGGTCAATCATTTCGCTCATCCAGGGGAACGGGTTTTCTTCGTTCGGGAAAAGCGTTTCGAGGCCGATCTGCTGTGCACGCCGGTTGGCAATGTAGCGCAGGTAGCCCTTGAACATGGAGGCATTCATGCCGAGCACGCCACGTGGCATGGTGTCTTCGGCGTATTTGTACTCGAGCTCGACGGCCTTCATGAAGAGGTCCTTGATCTCGGCCTTGAACTCTGCAGTCCAGAGGCCGGGGTTCTCGAGCTTGAGCTGGTTGATCAGGTCGATGCCGAAGTTGCAGTGCATCGACTCGTCGCGCAGGATGTACTGGTACTGCTCGGCGGCGCCGGTCATCTTGTTCTGGCGGCCCAGCGCAAGAATCTGCGTGAAGCCGACGTAGAAGAACAGGCCTTCCATCAGGCAGGCGAACACGATGAGCGACTTGAGCAGCGTCTGGTCGGTTTCGTGCGTGCCGGTCTTGAAGTGCGGGTCGCTGATGGCGTCGATGAACGGGAGCAGGAACTGGTCCTTCTCGCGGATCGATTGCACTTCGTTGTAGGCGTTGAAGATCTCGCTTTCGTCCAGGCCGAGCGACTCGACGATGTACTGGTACGCGTGCGTGTGGATCGCTTCTTCAAAAGCCTGGCGCAGCAGGAACTGGCGGCATTCGGGCGCCGTGATGTGGCGGTAGGTGCCCAGCACGATGTTGTTGGCGGCCAGCGAATCGGCGGTCACGAAGAAGCCGAGGTTCCGCTTGACGATGCGGCGCTCGTCTTCGGTCAGGCCGTTCGGGTCTTTCCACAACGCGATGTCGCGCGTCATGTTCACTTCCTGCGGCATCCAGTGGTTGGCGCAGGTGGCGAGGTATTTTTCCCAGGCCCACTTGTACTTGAACGGCACCAGCTGGTTGACGTCGGTCTGGCCGTTGATGATGCGCTTGTCGGAAGCCTTGACGCGCTGGGCGACAGCGGGAACCGCGGCGGCGGTTGCGGCCGGTGCGACCTGACGCAACGGCGCGGCGCCGTCATCGAACGTGCGCAGCGTGGGTTGTGCAATCGACGAAGTCGGAGCATCCACCGAACGGCCCGCGGGCAAGCCGCTGGTCGATGCGTTGTGGTGCTGCAATCCTTGTTGCATATCCTTTGGTAAGGAGGGCTTGACTTCTTCGTCCCAGGTCAACATAGAAAAATCCAATGCTCAAATTATCGGAGTAACGATGTAAGTTGCAAAGTGCTCGTTCACATCGCGCTCCATTTATGTGGTTGTTATGTTGCTCGCATGCATCGCGCGATGTCAGTCAATGCCTTCATTGCCTGAACGTCGCGCGATTTTTCTTCACATGCGCCTCACTGGCTCACGAACTCCGTGTCGTGAATATCGACACGTTCACTGGCACGCTTCGCAGGTCGGATCGTCCACACCGCAGAAGGCGATGTCGGTGGCGGGCATTGCGCTCATCTGTGCCTTCGCGGCAGCAGCGGCGGCTTCGAGTGCGCTCATGCCCGAAGGTGCGTCGTTGCCCGACGACACCGAGTTGAGGCGGCCCGATTGCACCGTCGATTTCTCGGCGTGCGTCGCGCTCTGCGTGCGCAGGTAGTACGTGGTCTTCAGGCCGCGCAGCCATGCGAGCTTGTAGGTGTCGTCGAGCTTCTTGCCCGATGCGCCGGCCATGTAGATGTTCAGCGACTGCGCCTGGTCGATCCACTTCTGGCGACGCGAGGCGGCTTCGACCAGCCACGTGGTTTCCACTTCGAACGCGGTGGCGTAGAGCGCCTTCACGTCTTGCGGCACGCGGTCGATCGGACGCAGCGAACCGTCGAAGTGCTTCAGGTCCATGACCATCACGTCGTCCCACAGGCCCAGGCGCTTCAGGTCGCGCACCAGGTAGTGGTTGATGACGGTGAATTCGCCCGACAGGTTCGACTTGACCGACAGGTTGCCGAAGCAGGGTTCGATGGAAGCGTCGACGCCGATGATGTTCGAGATGGTGGCGGTCGGTGCAATGGCCACGCAGTTCGAATTGCGCATGCCCTGGGCCTTGATCTTCTGGCGCAGCGCTTCCCAGTCGAGCGTGGACGAGCGGTCGACTTCGACGTAGCCGCCGCGTGCCTTCTCAAGCAGGTCGAGCGTGTCGATCGGCAGGATGCCCTTGTCCCACAGCGAGCCCTTGTAGCTCGAGTACTTGCCGCGTTCGCGCGCCAGGTCGGCCGATGCCGAGTAGGCGTGGTAGCAGATGGCTTCCATCGACTCGTCGGCGAACTGCACGGCTTCTTGCGAGGCGTAGGGAATGCGCAGTTCGTACAGCGCGTCCTGGAAGCCCATCAGGCCCAGGCCGACCGGACGGTGGCGCAGGTTCGAGTCGCGCGCCTTCTTCACGGCGTAGTAGTTGATGTCGATCACGTTGTCGAGCATGCGCATCGCGGTCGAGATGGTCTTCTGGAGCTTTTCCTGGTCGACCTTGCCGTCCTTCAGATGCTGCAGCAGGTTCACCGAACCCAGGTTGCACACCGCGGTTTCGGTGTCGCTGGTGTTCAGCGTGATCTCGGTGCACAGGTTCGACGAGTGAACCACGCCGGCGTGCTGCTGCGGCGAGCGCACGTTGCAGGCGTCCTTGAACGTGATCCAGGGGTGGCCGGTCTCGAACAGCATCGTGAGCATCTTGCGCCACAGGTCCGAAGCCTGGATGGTGCGCGCGGGCTTGATCTCGCCGCGGGCCGCCTTCTCTTCGTAGGCGACGTAGGCCTTTTCGAAGTCGGCGCCGAACAGGTCGTGCAGGTCGGGCACGTTGGAGGGCGAGAACAGCGTCCAGGTGCCCTTTTCCATCACGCGGCGCATGAAGAGGTCGGGAATCCAGTTGGCCGTGTTCATGTCGTGCGTGCGGCGGCGGTCGTCGCCGGTGTTCTTGCGCAGCTCCAGGAACTCCTCGATGTCGAGGTGCCAGGTTTCCAGGTACGTGCAGACGGCGCCCTTGCGCTTGCCGCCCTGGTTCACCGCCACGGCGGTGTCGTTCACCACCTTCAGGAACGGCACCACGCCTTGCGATTCGCCGTTGGTGCCCTTGATGTGGCTGCCCAGTGCGCGCACGCGGGTCCAGTCGTTGCCCAGGCCGCCCGCGAACTTCGAGAGCAGCGCGTTTTCCTTGATCGACTCGTAGATGCCGTCCAGGTCGTCGGGCACGGTGGTCAGGTAGCAGCTGGACAGTTGCGAGCGCAGCGTGCCGGCGTTGAACAGCGTGGGCGTGCTCGACATGAAGTCGAACGACGACAGCACTTCGTAGAACTCGATGGCGCGCGCTTCACGGTCGATTTCGTTCAGCGACAGGCCCATGGCCACGCGCATGAAGAAAGCCTGCGGCAGCTCGATGCGCGTCTTGCGCACGTGCAGGAAGTAGCGGTCGTACAGGGTCTGCAGGCCCAGGTAGTCGAACTGGTTGTCGCGCTTGGCCTTCAGGGCGGCGCCCAGGCGGGGCAGGTCGTACTGCAGCAGCTTCTCGTCGAGCAGTTCGTTCTCGACGCCCTTCTTGATGAACTGCGGGAAGTAGTCGGCGTAGGCGGTGGCGCGTTCGGCGGGCATCACTTCGCGGCCGATGATCTCCTTGAAGATCGTGTGCAGCAGCAGGCGCGCGGTGGCGAAGGTGTAGTCGGGGTCTTTCTCGATCAGCGTGCGGGCGGCCAGGATCGAAGCCTTGTAGACCTCGTCGAGCGGCACGCCGTCGTACAGGTTGCGCATCGTCTCGGCGACGATCGGCGCGGCCGTGATGCTGTCGCCCAGGTTTTCGCAGGCGGACTCGATCAGGCCCTTGAGTTCGTTCAGGTCGAGCGCGACGAGCTCGCCGTTGTCCAGCACGTGCAGCGCGGGAGCGGCCGGCGTGTCTTGCTCGACTTGCTTGGAGCGCTCTTGCGTGCGGCGTTCGCGGTACAGCACGTAGGCACGAGCGATTTCGTGGTGGCCGCCGCGCATCAGGCCCAGTTCGACCTGGTCTTGCACGTCTTCGATGTGGAAGGTGCCGCCGCCCGGACGCGAGCGCACCATGGCGCGGATCACGCCTTGCGTGAGCGTGTCGACGGTTTCGCGCACGCTGGCCGAAGCCGCGCCCTGGGTGCCGTGCACGGCCAGGAAGGCTTTCATCATCGCGATGGCGATCTTGTTCGGCTCGAACGGAACGACGGCGCCGTTGCGGCGAATGATCTGGTAGTGAGCGAGGTTCTGGCCGGTGGGCGAGCCAGCAGTGTCTCGCTGCTGCTGCGGTGGCGTCGAGGGAACGGCACGCGGGGTCGATTGGGGGTTCAGGGCTGTTTGCATTCGCTTCCTCTCGGTTGGCAATTCTTGTTGGATGGCGACGCCTCGGCGAGCGTCGCGCCGACATTGAGCGTCGGACGGAAGACACTATATCTAGGGTGTGAGGGGGCTACAACCCACTAGATGTAGCGTTTTCTTCCGGATACAAGCATTGCCGATATTTCTTTCGGCATAGGACACGGCCAGCGATGCCGCATCAATACTGGCCTATGGTGGCGCAACCCGCATGGGGCGTGGCTTGCAGGCCGATTTGGGCCTGCAGGGCGCATGGTTGCTGGATCCGGTGTTTGCAATTGTCTCATTGCTGCGCCGCGATATCGGCGCATCGCGGGGCGCCGCGCGATTGAAAAAATTAGCGCTGCGCTATCTGCGCGGGAAACATTTGTGGATCCCAGCCAAGTTGTTCGCGCAGCAGACGCCAGTCGAAACCGTTGCCGGGGTCTTGCTTGCGGCCCGGCGCGATGTGCTCGTGGCCGGCGATGTACGCAATGGCGTAGTGCTGCGCGACGGCGGCGCAGAGGCTTGCCAGCGTTTCGTATTGCGGCTCGTCGAAAGGCTGGCCTTCGAGGCCCTCGAGCTCGATGCCGATGGAGTCGTCGTTGCAGTTGTCGCGGCCTCGCCACGACGACACGCCGGCATGCCATGCGCGGTCGTCGCAGCTCACGAACTGCCAGAGCTCGCCGTTGCGCCGCACATAGAAATGCGAGGACACCTCCAGGCCGCGGATCGACTGGAAGTAGGGGTGCGCGTCCCAGTCGAGCTGGTTGGTGAACAGGCGCTGCACCGCGTCGCCGCCGTACTCTCCGGGCGGCAGGCTGATGGAGTGCAGCACGACCAGGTCGGTCTGCGCGCCTTCGGGGCGGGGCCCGAAATTCGGCGAGCGCAGCGCTTTCGCAAAGCGATACCAGCCGGCCTGCCAGAGGCCATCGTCGTCGTTGCAGGCTTCAGTCGTCGGCATGGCTGCTGGCGCCATCGTCGCCGTTGGGCGTGGTGATGCCCAGGCGGGCGATGCGGTAGCGGATCTGGCGCAGGCTCATGCCGAGCCGCGCGGCGGCGGCCGTGCGGTTGAAGCCGCTTTCGTGCAGCGCGCGCACGAGGATCTCGCGCTCCTGCTGGTCGAGGTAGGCCTGCAGGTCGGAGGGCAGTGGCGGCGCGGCGGGCTTGAGGGGTTCCGCGAAGCTTGGCGGCGGCATGGGGGCCGTGGCCGGTTCACCTGTGAGCGACAGCAGCGGCGCTGGCGCGGAAGACGCCGCTTCGGCTGCTGCTGCCGCTGCCGTGGCGGCCGCGCCCATCAGGTCGAGATGCAGTTCGTCGCCGTCGTTCAGCGCCACCGCGCGGTGCAGCAGGTTTTCGAGTTCGCGCACGTTGCCATCGAGCGGGTGCAGTGCCAGCCGGCGCAGCAGCTCGGCCGACAGGTGCGGCACCGGCAGCCCGCCGTCTTGCGCGATGCGCGCGAGCAGGGCGGTGCACAGCGCGGGCAGGTCTTCGCGGCGCTCGCGCAGCGCGGGCACCGCGATCTCGATCACGTTGAGCCGGTAGAAAAGGTCTTGCCGGAAGCGCGCGGCCTGCACTTCGGCGTGCAGGTCCTTGTGGGTGGCGCTCACGATGCGAACGTCAACCGCGTCTTCCTGCGTGGAGCCGATGGCGCGCACGCTGCGCTCCTGGATGGCGCGCAGCAGCTTCGACTGCATGGCCAGCGGCAGGTCGCCGATTTCGTCGAGGAACAATGTGCCGCCGCGCGCGGCCTGGAAATAGCCGTCGCGGTCTTGCGCGGAGCCGGTGTACGAACCCTTCTTCGCACCGAAGAATTCGGCTTCGAGCAGGTTCTCGGGAATCGCGCCGCAATTGACCGCCACGAACGGACCGTCGCTGCGTTGGCTGCAGGCATGCACCGCGCGCGCCACCAGTTCCTTGCCGGTGCCCGACTCGCCGCGCACCAGCACCGGCGCCATGCCGCGCGCCACCTTGGCAATGCGCGACTTGACGAGGCGCATGGGGTCCGAGTCGCCGACCAGCCGGTCGAGCGCGGCGGCGCCGCTGCCCGTGGCGACCAGCGTGGCGTCGACGTTCGCCGGTGCCGCCTGCGCTGCGCGGACCGGCGGCTGCGTTGCCTGCCGCGCCTGCACGGCGGAGGCGACGACGGCGCGAAACTGCTTCAGGTCGACCGGCTTGGTGAGGTAGTCGAAGGCGCCCGCCTTCAGCGCTTCGACCGCGTTCTCGGCCGAGCCATAGGCGGTCATGACCACGCAACGCTCGCTGCGCTGGTCTTTCTGTATGCGATGGATGATTTCCATGCCCTGCCCGTCGGGCAGCCGCATGTCGGTGATCACCGCGTCGAAGCGGCCGGCCTCCAGGTGCTGCCAGGCCTCGGACACGCTGCCCGCGGCCTCGACCCGGTAGCCCTCGCGCAGCAGCGTCAATTCATAGAGTGTGCGCAGGTCGGGTTCGTCGTCGATGACCAGGATCTGCGCGGGGCGCTGGGTAGAGGGGGGCGAAGTACTCACGGCGCTATTGTGTCAGCCGGTTTTCGCTGGCGGCGAAGCTGACGAAGAATTCATTGCCCTCGGGGCCGCCCGGCACCAGCGCGCGACGCTCGTAGCCGATGGTGGCGCCGTGGCGCCGGCACAGCTCGCGGCACAGGAACAGGCCGAGCCCGCTGGAGCGGCTCTCGGACGAGAAGAAGGGCTCGAACAGATGCCGCTTCACGGCCGGCTCCAGCGGCGCGCCGTCGCTCCACACCATCAGGCTGGGACGGCCGGAGTTGCCGCGCTGCAGCGTGGTCAGCACCTGGATCGAGCCTTCGCGCTTGCCGGCGTAGCGCGCCGCGTTGTCGAGCAGGTTGACCATCAGGCGGCGCAGGTGCTCGGCGTCGAAGCGCACGTCGCTCTGCGGGGCATCGAGCGTGATGAGCACGCCCTTGCGCTGCGTCTGGCGCACCCACTCGTCGGCCAGCACCTGCACCGCGGGGTCGAGCACCACCTGCTCGCCGAGCGACAGCACGCGCTGCTGCCGCGCCCGCGAAACGTCGAGCACGTCGTCGACGATGCGGGCCAGCCGCTGCGCGTTGTGCTGCACCATGCTCGTGAGCTTGCGGTGCGCGGGGTCGGTCAGGTCTTCGGCGAGCAGCGCGCTGGCCTGGGTGATGGCCGCCAGCGGGTTGCGGATTTCGTGCGCCACCGCGGCCGACATGCGGCCCATGGCGGCCAGCTTTTCGGTGCGGATGCGGGCCTCGAGTTCGCGCAGGTCTTGCAGGAACATCACGCAGAGGCTGTCGACGTGGCGGTCGCTGGTGGGCGTGAGCCGGGTGCGCACGCGCACCTCGCGCGCCGCGCCGCGCGCCTGCGCCACCGGAATTTCTTCCGACTGCGGCGCCCGGCGCGCGAAGGTCTGGCGCGCCAGCGCGGCCAGCGCATGCCATGCCGGCTGCGCGTGCAGCGCGAACGGCAGCGTCAGCTTGGCCAGGCCCTGCCCGAGAATCGCGTCGGCCGCCGGGTTGGCCGCGTGCACCAGCCCATCGGCATCGATCACCAGCACGCCTTCGCTCAGCGTCTCGATCACCAGGTCATTCACCTGCGCCTGCATCTGCGCGCTGCTGCGGTTGCGCTGCGCCACCGCCTCTTCGCGCGTCAGGCGGCGCGCCAGTTCGTGGGCCAGCAGGGCCACCACGAAGAGGCCGGTGCCGGTGAGCGCCGCCTGCACGAAGCGGGCCGACGAGTCGACCGGTTGCTGCAGCCAATGCCAGCCCGCGTCGCCCAGCAACAGCAGCGTGACGGTGGCCGTGGTGCCCAGGCTCACGGTCATGGTGCCGAGCACCGCGCTCATGAGCACCGGCAGCGCGAACAGCGGCGTGTAGTTGACGCTGCCGCCCTGGATCACCTGCAGCGTGGTGAAGGCCGCGAGATCGATGCCGATGGTCGCCAACCAGAGCGGGCTGAAGCCGCGGATCGGCGGCACGAAGCGCGTGTAGCGCATGCCCAGCCAGGTGACCACCAGGTAGCCGGCCGAGATGGCGATGGCCAGCGGCTGCATCGTCTGCCCGAGCGCGAAAGCCACGCACTGCAGCAGCACCAGCACCAGCGCGACGAAGCATCGCGCCACCATGAAGCCGCGCCACAGCCGCAGCAGCGCCGTGCTTTCGCCGCTGCTCAGCTCGAGCGTGTCCCAGTCGGTGACCGGCTCGCCGCGCGACCAGAGTGGGGTGCTCATGCCGCGAGGTGCGGGGTCAGCCCGGTGCCGCGCCGGCCTGCCGGTGCGCGGGGCTGCAGTAGACCGCCCCGCCGGGGCCGGCAATGGCATCGGTGGCGGGCAGGTGCAGGCCGCAATGGGCGCAGCGCACCATGGCCTGCGGCGCGCCGACGGCGGGTGGCGGGCTTGTTGGCGCCCGCTGTGCCTTGGCCGCGTGCTCGCGCTGCGCGTCGCGCATTTCTTCGCGCCGGTTCTTGCGCCAGAGCCAGATGGCGATCCAGAGCACGGCGAGGACGAGGAGGTATTTCATACAGGAGGACGCGCCAGCACCACTTCGAGCACGAAGCGGGAGCCCACATAGGCCAGCAGCAGCAGGGCCGAGCCGGCGTACAGCACGCGGCGGGCGGTGCGGCCGCGCCAGCCGAAGCGCGCCCGGCCGATCAGCAACACGGCAAAAGTGAGCCACGCCAGCACCGAGAAGGTGGTCTTGTGGTCCCACTTCCAGGCGCGGCCGGCGGCGCCGTACAGCTGTTCGCTGAACAGCAGGCCGGCCAGCAGCGTGGCCGAGAGCAGCACGAAGCCGGCCGTCACGAAACGGAAAGTGAGCCTCTCGAGCGTGAGCAGCGGCACGCCGCCTTCGCTCTGCGAGCCGGCCGCCAGGCGGATCTGCTTTTCGGCCCGCGTGATCAGCCAGGCGTGCACCACGGCCGCGCCGAACAGGCCGTACGAGGCAATGCCCAGCGCCAGGTGCAGCGGCAGCCAGGGCGACGCGCTCACGTGCAGCGGCGTGCCGGGAAACAGAATGGCCAGCAGCACCGCGGCTGCGCCCAGCCAGGCCAGCGCGCGCCGAACCTTCAATTGGGGATACATGCGGCTTTCGACCGCATAGACAGTGAGCACCAGCCAGGCGGTGACCGACAGCGCGGGCGCAAAGCCGAAGCGCGGCTCGCTGCCGACCAGCCCGTGGGCCAGCACGGCGGCATGCAAAAGCCATGCAATTCCCAGGGCCCATTGGGTGGTCTGGCGGCTCAGCCGGGCACCCGCGGCAGCGGCAAAACCGTAGGCTGCCGCGGTGGCGATGCCCAGCGCCACGCCGAGTGGAGAGGGGATCGCTAAAATCATCGGTCGGAGTTTAGCGTCTCGCCCTTGCGTTCCCCGCGCCCGACTTCAAGTTCTCCCCTCGTTTCCCCGACTTCTCACCCGACCCGCACCGCAGCGGGCAGCAAGCAAGGCATTCCGCTCATGGCCACCGCTCTCACAGAAAAGTTCTCCCGCCTCGTCAAGACGATGAGCGGCCAGGCGCGCATCACCGAAAGCAATGTGCAGGACATGCTGCGCGAAGTGCGCATGGCGCTGCTGGAAGCCGACGTGGCGCTGCCCGTGGTGCGCGACTTCGTTGCCCGGGTGAAAGAAAAGTCGCTGGGCCAGGAGGTGCTGGGCTCGCTGAAGCCAGGCCAGGCGCTGGTCGGCATCGTGAACCGCGAGCTCGCCGCCACCATGGGCGAAGGCGTGTCGGACATCAACCTCGCGGCGCAACCGCCGGCGGTGATCCTGATGGCTGGCCTGCAAGGCGCTGGCAAGACCACCACCACCGCCAAGCTGGCCAAGCACCTCATCGAAAAGCGCAAGAAGAAGGTGCTCACGGTGTCGGGCGACGTGTATCGCCCCGCCGCCATCGAGCAGCTCAAGACCGTGACGAAGCAGGCCGGCGCCGAATGGTTCCCGAGCACGCCCGACCAGAAGCCGCTGGACATCGCGCGTGCCGCACTCGACCACGCCAAGCGCCACTACTTCGACGTGCTGCTGGTCGACACGGCAGGCCGACTGGCCATCGACGAAGTGCTGATGTCCGAAATCAAGCAGCTGCATGCGGCGCTCGATCCGGTCGAAACCCTGTTCGTGGTCGATGCCATGCAGGGCCAGGACGCCATCAACACCGCCAAGGCCTTCAAGGAAGCGCTGCCGCTGACCGGCATCATCCTGACCAAGACCGACGGCGATTCGCGCGGCGGCGCGGCGCTGTCGGTGCGCCAGGTCACGGGCGTGCCGATCAAGTTCGCCGGCACCAGTGAAAAGATCGACGGCCTGGAGGTGTTCGACGCCGAGCGCCATGCGGGCCGCATCCTCGGCATGGGCGACATCGTCGCGCTGGTCGAGCAGGTCACGGCAGGTGTCGATGTGGCGGCGGCGCAGAAGCTCGCGGCCAAGGTCAAGAGCGGCGCGGGCTTCGACCTCAACGACTTCCTGGGCCAGCTGCAGCAGATGAAGCAGATGGGGGGCCTGTCGAGCCTCATGGACAAGCTGCCCACGCAGATGGCCGCCAAGGCCACCGAGGCCGACATGACCCGTGCCGAGCGCGACATCCGCCGCAAGGAAGGGATCATCCAGAGCATGACGCCGCTGGAGCGCCGCAAGCCCGAACTGCTGAAGGCCACGCGCAAGCGCCGCATCGCGGCCGGCGCCGGCGTGCAGGTTCAGGAAGTGAACCGCCTGCTCAACGAGTTCGAGCAGATGCAGGGAATGATGAAGAAGATGAAGGGCGGCGGCCTCATGAAGATGATGAAGAAGATGGGCGGCATGAAGGGCATGGGCGGCATGGGTGGCCCCGGCGGTCCGAAGCTGCCGTTCTGAGCCGCGCACATAGATAGACGGAATCAGCAGACCGAAGCCCGCCGGAGCATTCCCCGGCGGGCTTCGTCGTTTTCAGCTCTGTACCTCGTAGACCGTCTCGTGCGCCTCCACCGGCGCCGGCAGTTCCCAGCGATGCAGCATCCGCTCGATGCCCGCGTTCGACAGCGTGGTGTCGCGATCGCGGTTGCGGCGCATCAGCTCGGCGTGCGGCACCTCCAGATACACCAGCTCGGTCTGCGCGTGGTACGCCCAGAGCAGGTCCAGCGTCTTGGTGCGCATCTGCTGGCTCAGGTGCGTGGCGTTCCAGACGAAGCGTTCCTGCTTGCGCAGCAGCGCCTTGGCCTGGTCGACCGCGTGGTGCGCGGCGAGTCCATCGTTCTCGCCATGCTTCAGCCCTAGCTCGGCGCGCGCATCGTCGAAGGACACAACCGGCCAGCCCTTGCGGTGCTGCGCCACCCAGTGGTTCTTGCCGCTCGCGGGCAGTCCGCACATCACCGTCACCCGAGAGCCCGCCGTCTGGAACAGCGGGTAATCGGGGCTGGTGTCGGCGCCGCGGAAATAGGCCAGGCGCGTGTGCGCGTCGGCCATCTGCCGCGGACCTTCCCAGCAGCCTTCCTCTTGCGCCAACTGCTCGAAGAGCGCGATGTCGGCCATGCTGTCGGCGCGCTTTTCGCAGTGGCGGCCGAGCATGTCGCTGCGCGCCACGCAACACAGGTCGGGCAGGCTCAGCTCCCACGAGAGCTTGTGCACCAGCCATTCGGGCCGCACGCCCTTGCGCGAGGCGAAGGCATGAAACGGCAGCTGGTGCACCGCGATGATCCGGCAGACGGCCTCGCGCAAGGCGAACGGCACGCGCGCCTTCCACATCAGCACGCGCACGTCGACCGCACCGCGACGCGAATGGCCCGGCTGGCCGATGCGGCCGCTGGCCTCGTCGATCACCGTGGTGTCGGGCTTGGCGATGTCGTGCAGCAGGCAGGCCATGAACAGCACGAAGCGGCCATCAGCATCGGCGCGCTGGTAGTGCGCGTCGGCCAGGAGCGCGTCGAGCACCATGCGCGTGTGGATGCCGACGTTGCCTTCCGCGTGGTAGTACGGGTCTTGCGGTGTTTCTTCCAGGCGCAGCAGCGCTGGCAGCAGTTCGCAGCACTGCGCCCAGTCGAAGTTTTGCGCGGGCGCGGGGACCAGCGCGCGCAGATCGTCGAAAGTCATCGTGGCCTCCTTGTGCTTGTTGTTGTCGTTGTTGTTGTTGTTGCCAGCTCGACCGGGTCGTGCAGCGTGCGCAATCCCAGGTCCTGCCAGTTCACTTGCGGCGTTGGTGCGTAGAGATCCACGCCCGGCGCGAGCTGGTTCGGCAGCACCGGCCGGCGGCTGTGGTGCGAACCCGAGTCGAGGATGGTCTGCACGAAATCAGGCCGCACCCACTTGTAGCGGCCCGTCACCTCGCCGTCCGATTCGGTCTTGAGGTACAAACCCTCCGCCAGGTCGGACAGGTCGGTCTGTTGCCGCACCAGATCGAGCGGCTGGCCTTCGTGCGCCACCGCCTGCTCGAAGGCCGGCTTCCAGCCGGCACTGCGTGCCAGCGAAGGCCGAACCAATGCGCGCAATGCCTTCGCGTTGCGCGGCATCTCGCCGTCGTACAGCACGGGCACCGACAGCACAGGCCCATCGGCAAGCAGCGCATGCCGCGCGGGCGTCGACAGGAAGCACTGCGCCTGCCGGTCGTAGATGTCGAACTCCAGGAAGAAGGCCGGCAGCCGGTCATACCAGCAGCTGTGCTTGGCAAAGCACCACTCGCCGTACATCACGTAGCGGTCTTCGAGCCGCTCCAGCAGCGCCGCTTCGTGCGCCGCGGCCCAGTGCTTGAACAGGTTGAACTGCCGCTCGCCCGCGCCGCCGGCCAGGTAGTGGCCGCGCGATTGCAGCAGCAGTTCGCCCGCCGGCGTGAACGACACGGCTGCGTTGGCGCCATCGAGTTTTTCCTCGATGACCACATGCCGGCCTTGCAGCGCCGACAACGGCGTCTGGCCATCGTCGGTGTCGCCGGTTTGCAGGCGAGAGCCTTCCAGGTGCGCAGTACGCGGGTACTTGAGCAGCGGGATCGACGAGAGAGAAAGAGAAGAGAGAGGGAACACGTTGTTCTCCAGATGCAAATCAGGAAGAACCGACAACGTGCGGGAGCGAAGCTGGAAAGAGAGTCGACTTCAGCGGCCGGAAGGGCCGTGCCGGGTCAGTGTGGGAACGCAGCTTGGCGCCCGACATGACCCGCAATGAAGTGGTGTTGTCGGCGTCAGAGAGTGATGACGGCGAATCGGGGCACTTGGCGCTCCAGATGAAAGAGGTTGAAAAAGAAGGGCGCGATTCTAGGGGCTGGCGGCCATCCGGTTTTGCTAAGCTCGACCGGCTGTTGGCGACTCGCGACACATGCAGCCAGCCAACGAACATCGGCACGGGAGGGACCTGATGCCTTGTGAATGCCCGAAGGTGCGCCGCTTCTCGTGCGGGATGCGTGCGCAGCACAGCCCATACGGAGGAGCTCTTCATGCCAACCATTTGCGCCAAGTGCCAGCTGGTGCGCCCTGAAAACTCGGACGCGCCCATCTGGCAATGCCCCGGCTGCGGCGTGGCCTACAACAAGGCGGCCGATGCGCGCGGCGCCGCATCATCTTCGACAGGGCATCGTTCGCAACAACGCACGCACGCGGTGCCCGACGGCGATGGTCTTCCCTGGGGCAAGTGGCTGATGATTCTCCTGCTGGCCGGCGGCGTCTACCTGGGCCACCAGGTGGTCCAGAAGCGTGGCCCGGCCGGCGTGAGTGTGAGCAGCCTTGCGTCGAAACTGAGCGGCAACAACAGTGCCGAACAGCTCGCCGCACTGGCTGCCAGTTCGAAGCCGGGCGACGTCTTCATGTACACCGCCGACTGGTGCCCCAACTGCCGTGCCGCGAAGGGCTGGATGGCCGAGTACGGCTTCCAGTACGAGCAGTGCGACATCGACAAGGACCACGGCTGCAAGTCGAAGCTCGACAGCCTGGGCGGCGATGGCATTCCCTATTTGATCGTCAAGGGCCATCACATGCGGGAGGGCTTCGACTCGCAGGAGTTCGTTGCCGCGCTGAAGGACAAGTAGAGTTTGCGGCGCACCATGAAAAAAGTCGGCGTGAGCCGGCTTTTTCGTTGGAGCGATGTATGTCAGCGCATCAGGCCGTTGCAAGGGCCGCCGGGCGCGCCAGGCGCAGGGCATGCATCCAGGCGCGGCGCAGCACGGCCGGCGAACGCGATTCCTCGGGAATCAGCAGGAAGCCGCGGTCGCGCAGCGTGGTGCCCAGCGCGATCTGGCTGGTCAGCACGGTCAGCGGAATCGCCAGCAGCAGCGGCAGGCCGACGGGCATGAGCCAGATCAGCGCGCTCGGATCGATCATGGCGACACCGACGGCCAGCATGGCGATCACCAGCGTCATGGGCGCCAGTTGCGTGGCAGCGATCTTCCACGGCACGGCAGCGGCTTCACGCGGGGGCGACTTCCAGTCGAGCTTGATGCCGGTGAGGGCCACGACCACGAACAGCGAGTGGGCCAGCATGCGGACAGGTGCCTGCACGATGGCCAGGCCGCTTTCGAGCACCGAGCTCTTCACCAGGCCCCACACACCGCCGTACTGGCGTTGCTCGCCGCGCATCAGCACGGCGGCGATGCCCAGCACGCGAGGCAGGAACAGCAGGCACAGGGTCCAGACCCACAGGCCGGCCAGTTCGGCGGGCAGCACGTTCCAGCTCGACACGAGGCTGGAGCCGCTGAGCCACAGGGCAGTGCCCAGCGTCAGGAAGGCGAGCCACAGCGGCGCCGAGACGTACGCCATGGTGCCGGTCACGAACATCGCGCGGTGAACGGGGTGGATGCCGGGCTCGGCCATCAGGCGGGCGTTCTGCAGGTTGCCCTGGCACCAGCGGCGGTCGCGTTGCAGCTCGGCCAGCAGGTCCGGCGGTTGCTGCTCGTAGCTGCCGACCAGGTCGGACACCAGCCACACGTTGTAGCCGGCGCGGCGCATCAGTGCTGCTTCGACGAAGTCGTGCGACATGATGCCGCCCGACATGCCGCCGGTGCCCTTGATGGGCGCCAGCGCGCAATGCTTCATGAAGGGCTCGACGCGGATGATGGCGTTGTGGCCCCAGTAGTGCGATTCGCCCAGTTGCCAGAACTGCATGCCCAGCGTGAACAGGCGGCCCGTCACGCGGGAAGCGAATTGTTGTGCGCGGGCATGCAGCGTGACGTGGCCAATGGCCTGCGTCGCGGTCTGGATGATGCCGGCGGTCGGGTTGGCTTCCATCAGCTTGACCATCGAGGTCAGGCAGTCGCCGCTCATCACCGAGTCGGCGTCGAGCACGACCATGTAGCGGTAGTCCTTGCCCCAGCGGCGGCAGAAGTCGGCCACGTTGCCGGCCTTGCGGTGCGTGCGGCGGGTGCGCAGGCGGTAGTACACCTCGACCTGCGGCTGGTTCGGGCTTTCGGCCAGTGCGGCGCGAAGGTCTTCCCAGGCGGCGCGCTCGGCGGCGGCGGTTTCGGGCGTGTAGCTGTCCGACAGCACGAACACGTCGAACTGCTTCGCGTGGCCGGTGGCGGCCACCGATTCGCAGGTGGCGCGCAGGCCGGCGAACACCGTGGCAACGTCTTCGTTGCAGATCGGCATGATGATCGCGGTGCGGGCTTCGGGGTTCATCGGGTGGTTGACCACCTGCTTGGCCGACAGCGCGTGCTTGTCACCGCGCACCGAGACGTAGAAGCCCATGAGGGCGGTCACGAAACCGGTCACGACCCAGCCCGACAGCAGGCCGTAGAGGCCGATCTGGCCGTATTCGAGCCAGACGTTGTCGTAGTCGGGTTGCACGCCGGCGAACAGCACCGAGGCAATCACGGTGCTGAGCACGGTGAGCACCATGAAGGCGAGGCGGCGTTGTGCCGCGGCCCGCTGCCACGGTTGCTTGACCTGCTGGGCCGATTCGGCGCTGGCGTCGTCGGCTGGATTGGCTGCGTTGGCCGAGCGGCCCGCGCCGAGCTTCACCAGGGCGGCGGTGCCCAGGCTGTTCCAGAAACCGCGCCAGGGACGGGGCGTCATCGAGCCGCGGTTGACCGGTGGCGCGGTGACCGCGTTGGGGTGGCGTTCTTCACGCAACGGGCTGCGGTGCGAAAAATCGGCCTCGGCCAGAACATTCAGTTGCGAGAAGTCGTTTGGCTTCATGTGATTTACCAACGTTGCTTGTCGAGGGAGGGGGTGTCGCCAATGGCAGGAAGGCGCTTGAAGACGCAATCCGTGGCGGCGCCGCCAGCGCTTGCAAGCGCGGCCAGCGAATGGCCCGCGGCACGGGGCCGCGAGGGGGAAAACTGCTTTTGACGCAGGCCGTCGCGCTGCTGGCGCAGTGCGAAAGATGGGCTGGTGAGTGCTGTCATGCCAGTACAGGGGCAAACCCTGTGCCAGCATGGAAAAACGCTTTCAGATCAACGACTTGGCGCGATCCGGGAGTCGTTTTGGGGGCCGGGGCCGGTGGAAGGGCCCCAAAACCCCTGTTTTTGTCGCCGAATCCCGACAAGCCTGCGAGACTGGTGGGGAATGGCCTTTTGAATCAACGACTTAGGTGCGTCGCTACTCGGCGACAGGGTCGCTGCCCGGAGCGACAGCGTCGGCCTTGAAGTGCCCCGGCGTGAGCTCGTGCTTCTGCAACAACCGGTAGAACTCCGTGCGGTTGCGGTCGGCCAGGCGGGCCGCGTCGGCCACGTTGCCGTCGGTCAATTTCAGCAGGCCGACCAGGTAATCGCGCTCGAAACGCTGCTTGGCCTCGGCATAGGTCTGCACCTCGACGCTGGGCACGCGCAGCGCGCGCTGCACCAGCGCCAGCGGGATCAGCGGCGAACTCGACAGCGCGCAGACCTGCTCGACCACATTGAACAGCTGGCGCACATTGCCGGGCCAGGCCGCGGTGGTCAGCGCCTTCAGCGCCTCGGGGGCGAAACCCGAGAGCCGCTTGCCGTACTTGGTCGACAGCCGCTGCAGGAAGTGGTTGGCCAGCAGCGGAATGTCTTCGCGCCGCGCTGACAGCGGCGGCAGCGTGAGCGTCACCACGTTCAGGCGGTAATACAGGTCTTCGCGGAACTGGCCGGCTTCCATCGCGGCGTCGAGGTCGCGATGGGTGGCCGAGACGATGCGCACGTCGACCTCGATCGACTGGCTGGCGCCCAGCGGGCGCACCGCGCGCTCCTGCAGCACGCGCAGCAGCTTGACCTGCAGGGCGGGCGGCATGTCCCCGATTTCGTCGAGCAGCAGCGTGCCGCCGTCGGCCTGCTGGAACAGGCCCTTGTGGTTGGCGTGGGCGTCGGTGAAGGCGCCCTTCATGTGGCCGAACAGTTCCGATTCGAGCAGTGCCTCGGGAATGGCGCCGCAATTGACCGCCACGAAGGGCTTGTCGGCACGCGCGCTGGCCTTGTGGATGGCACGGGCCAGCAGTTCCTTGCCGGCGCCCGAGTCGCCGCGCAGCAGCACCGAGGCGTCCGATTTGGCGACCATGCGCGCCTCGGCCAGCAGTTCGGCCATGCGGTTGCTGCGGCTCACGATTTCCGAGCGCCAGCTGTCGTCGCCGGTCTTGCTGGGCGTGGTGGTTGGTGCGCCGAGCGCCAGCGCCTGGGCGATCTTGTCGAGCAGCTCGCGCGCGTCGTAGGGCTTGGTGAGGTAGGTGAACACGCCGCGCGCCGTGGCCTCGACGGCGTCGGGAATGGTGCCGTGGGCCGTGAGCAGGATCACCGGCAGCGAAGGGTGGCGCTTGCGGATTTCGTCGAACAGCTGGAGGCCGTCGCGCCCGGGCAGGCGCACGTCGCTCAGCACCAGTTGCGGGTGCTCGATTTCCAGCTGGGTGAGCGCGGTTTCAGCCGAGGTGACGGCCGTGACCTGGTAGCCCGCCGACACCAGCCGCATCGAGAGCAGCCGAAGCATGTCCGGGTCGTCATCGACCACGAGGAGGCGGGCGCCGGTGGTGGTCATGGGCTTGGTTTTGCTCCGTTGGTTGTCGCCGCGGGGGCTGCCGCGGGCGCCGGCGTGCTGGCGGGCCGCGCGAAGCTGCGCTCGATGGCGCGCAGGGCTTCGATGCGGTCGTTCAGCTGGTCGATGCGGCGCTGGCTGTCGCGCAGCTGCTGCGCCTGCTTGTCGCGGTCGTCTTCCACCCGGCGCTGCTCCACGTAGCGCGCGGCCAGCGCGCGGGCGAACGGATGCAGCGGCTGGGCTTCGGGCGACGGGTTGGCAAGCACGCGCTGCAGCAGGCCCAGCGCACGCGCCAGGTCGGCCGGCACGCGCGTCTGCGAAAGCAGCAGCGCCAGCTGCATCTGCGTGGTGGGCGAATCACCGGGGTCGCCGATGCGCGAGATCTCGGCGCTCAGGTCGGCGCCGTTCAGCGGGCGCACCTTGTCGGCATACGACAGCATGGCCGCCAGCGGCCCCTGGGTCATCAGCGTGAAGAGCGACGCCGGCTGCGTGGCGGGCGCCTTGGGCTCGGCCTCGACCGGCATCACGCGCGGCAGGGTCACGGGCGGGGGCAGCGCGTTGGCTTCGGCGGGCGGCTTCGGCTGCGTGGCGCAGGCGGCCAGCAGCAGGACGAAAGGCACGGTCATCGCCCCGGCGAAGGTGGAACTGCGGACGAACGAAAAAGACATGGGTCGAAGAAAGAGACGCGAGGCGGTGTTTGAAATGGGGCGGGTGCTCAGGCTGTGCGGGGCAATTCGATGCGAAAGCGTGCACCGGGTCCACCAGGCTGCAAGGTGATGCGGCCCCCGTGGGCTGCAATGTACTCCTGCACGATGGAAAGTCCGATGCCGGTGCCTTTCACCGTGTGCTCCGGCTGGCGCTCGCCGCGAAAGAACGGCTCGAAGATCCGGTCGCGGTCGCCTTCGGCAATGCCCGGCCCGGCGTCGTTGACGTCGATGTACACCGCCTCCGGCGTGCCCGACACGGCCAGGGTGATGACCCCGCCCGTGATCGAGAAGCGAATGGCGTTGGACAGCAGGTTGGCAATGGCCGTGCCGAGCTTGGTGCGATCGACCGTGATGGCAATCGGCTCGCCCTCGGCGCGCACGCGCAGCCCGTGCGACTGCCACTGCAGGCGCTGCGCCTCGATCTGTTCCTCGATCAGCGGCAGCAGCTCGGTGCGTTCGCGGCGCAGCTCGCGCGCCTCGAAGGCGGCGGCGTTGAAGCGCAGCAGCGCCTCGATCTGCCCCTGCAGCGACACCGTGTTCTGCTGCAGGATCTGCGCGACTTCGAGCTGGGCCGGGTTCAACGGCCCCGTCACGCCGTCTTCCAGCAGCGAGACGCCTTCGCGCAGCGCGGCCAGCGGCGTCTTGAGTTCGTGCGACACGTGGCGCAGAAAGCGCGCCTTGTCGGCGTCCAGCTCGGTCAGGCGCAGCCGCAGCCATTCGAGCTGCTGCGACACGCGCCGCACGTCGGCCGGGCCGCGGATGTCGATGGGTTCGTCGAGCCGGTTCTGGCCCAGGCCGACGATGGCGTTTTCGAGCCGCTTGAAAGGGCGCGCGAGCCAGATGCCGAAAGCCAGCGCCAGCACCACGGCCAGCACGCTGGCGGCCACCACTTCGCGCATCAGCCGGCGGCGCGCGTTCTCGATGCGCTTGGCCAGCGCGTCGTTCTGCGTTTCGATCAAGAACTGCGCCTGCTGGGCGATGTTGGTGTTCAGCGCATCGAGTTCGCGGAACTGCATCGCCATGGTGCTTTCGCGCGTGAGGGCGCTGTCGGCGCTGCCGCTCATCAGGCCTTCGATCACGCCCAGCTGGGCGCGCCACATCTCGATGCCGGCCGGGGCAAGGCCGTTCTTTTCGAGGCGCTCCAGCACCTGGTGCGCCTCGCGCGCGGCGTCGTCGAAGCGGCGGCGCAGCACCGTGTCGTTCAGCACCAGCGACTGGCGCCCGGCGCGCTCCATGGCCGCGCTGCGCTCGGCCAGCGACTGGGACGCGCCCGACAGCCGCAGCGCACGCGCGGCCGCGTCGCGGCTTTGCGTCATCAGCACGTCGTACTGCAGCACCGAGCGCAGCGCCACGCCGACCAGCAGCGCGGTGATCAGCAGGAACGCGAACAGCAGGAGCTGCTGGAACGAGCCCCGGGTCGATGGCCGCTTGGCCATCAGTGGGCGAGCGCGGCCGAAGCGGCTGCCGCAGCTGCCGCGGACGACGACAGCGACGATTCGCGCGTCAGCACTTCGCCGCGCAGCGTGTACGCCAGCGAGCGCGTGATGCGCAGGTCGGTCATCTGGCCGACCAGGCGGCCGGACAGATGAGCTGGGCCCTCGAAGTTGACGACGCGGTTGCAGGCGGTGCGGCCCATCAGCTCGTTCGCGTCCTTGCGCGAGGCGCCTTCCACCAGCACGCGCTGCGTGGTGCCCACCAGGGCCTGGCCGAAACGCTTGACGTTGCCGTCGATCACGGCCTGCAGCGTGTGCAGCCGCGCCAGCTTCACTTCATGCGGCGTGTCGTCTTGCAGCGCGGCGGCCGGCGTGCCGGGGCGCGGGCTGAAGATGAAGCTGAAGCTGTTGTCGAACTGGCAGTCGTCGATGAGCTTCATCATCTTGGCGAAGTCTTCGTCGGTCTCGCCCGGGAAGCCGACGATGAAGTCGCTGGAGAGGGCCAGTTCGGGGCGAATGGCGCGCAGCTTGCGCACCGTGCTCTTGTATTCCATGGCCGTGTAGCCGCGCTTCATGGCCATCAGGATGCGGTCGCTGCCGTGCTGCACCGGCAGGTGCAGGTGGCTCACCAGTTGCGGCACCTTGGCATAAGCCTCGATCAGCCGTGGCGTGAACTCGTTCGGGTGGCTGGTGGTGTAGCGGATGCGCTCGATGCCGGGGATCTCGGCCACGTATTCGATCAGCAGCGCGAAGTCGGCAATTTCGGCGGTGTCGCCCATCTTGCCGCGGTAGGCGTTCACGTTCTGGCCCAGCAGCGTGATCTCGCGCACGCCCTGGTCGGCCAGGCCGGCAATTTCGACCAGCACGTCGTCCAGCGGGCGGTTCACTTCCTCGCCGCGGGTGTAGGGCACCACGCAGTAGCTGCAGTACTTGGAGCAGCCTTCCATGATCGACACGAAAGCCGTGGAGCCTTCCACGCGCGCGGGCGGCAGGTGGTCGAACTTCTCGATCTCGGGAAAGCTGATGTCGACCTGCGGGCGGTTCAGGCGCGCGCTGTCGTTCAGCATTTCGGGCAGGCGGTGCAGCGTTTGCGGGCCGAACACGATGTCGACGTAGGGCGCGCGCGCAATGATGGCCGCGCCTTCCTGGCTGGCCACGCAGCCGCCAACGCCGATCTTCACGCCCTTGGCCTTCAGGTGCTTCACGCGGCCGAGATCGGAGAACACCTTCTCTTGCGCCTTCTCGCGCACCGAGCAGGTGTTGAACAGAATGAGGTCGGCCTCGTCGACGTTCTGCGTCGGCTCGTAGCCCTGTGCGGCGTGCAGCACGTCGGCCATCTTGTCCGAGTCGTACTCGTTCATCTGGCAGCCGAAGGTCTTGATGAATACTTTTTTCATGGGGAACTCTTTCTTGGCCCTCCGTGGAAGAAGGGCGCAGCGGGCGGGCGCGGAAAAGGCTCCGCGCCGCCTTCTTTTCATTGCGTGTTGACGGTGTCGTTCGAGGTGAACGGCCAGACGTTCAGGAACGGCTTGTTCAGCGACTCGCGGCTGGCCGAGGCTTCGTCCCGCGTGAGGATCCAGACCTCGCGCAGCAGCCCGGCGGCATCGCGCGTGTAGTTGACCAAAAAGCGCTGGCCGATGATGGCGCCAGGCATCACCAGCATGTTCTGCTCGCTGCGGATGCGCGCGCCGGCACCCAGCCGGTCGGCCTTGCCGTCCAGCTCGACGTCGGGCGCGCTGGTCACCATGAACTTGCCGCGCAGGGTGCCGATGGGGAAATTGCGCCCCCCGACCAGCGATTCGTTCTGGGTCTGCGGGCGGGGCACCTCGTCCTGGGCGCTCGCCACGAGCGGGAAAAAGCCGGCGGCGCCGGCAATGGCTGCGCAGAGCGCTATGAAAGTGAGAGTTTTCGTGGATGTCTTGCAGCGGTTCATGGGGTATATCCAGAGGCTGTGGTGCGGGCGATTTTAGCGACGGGGTCGCGTATCTCTTGTGCCGGACACAGGGGTTGCATGCCGCAGCGGGTTCCCTGCTTTACATTTCTTTACGGTGCCTATCGACTCTGCAGGGCGGCCACTGCTCCAATAGCTGGTGTCAGCCCAAAGTGCACAAGAACCCCATGAAAAAAAATGTTGCCGTCGCCCTCGCGGGTGTGTTGATCGTAGCCGTCGCGGGCGGGTGGTGGAGCATGTCCGGCAACAAGCTGGCCGCCAACAAGAAAGACAAGGCTCCCACCGCCGCCGGTGGCGCCCCGGCCAATGGCGGCGCGCCCGCCCTGGTGACGCTGGCCACCGCCGAGAAGCAGGACGTGCCGGTCACGGTGCAGGTCAATGGCAGCGTGGTGTCCCTGAACAGCGTCGACATGCGCCCGCAGGTCACCAACACCGTGAGCGCGGTGCACGTGAAGGAAGGGCAGTTCGTCAAGGCGGGCCAGCTGCTGTTCACGCTGGACGACCGCAACGACCAGGCCAACCTGGCGCGCGCCCGGGCCCAGCAGCAGAAAGACGAGGCCACCATGGCCGACCTGGAGCGCCAGTACAAGCGCAGCCAGGACCTGGTGGCGCAGAACTTCATTGCCAAGAGCGCGGCCGACGCCACGCTGTCGCAACTGCAGGCGCAGCGTGCCGCCGTCGCGGCCGACCGCGCCGCCGTGCAATCGGCGCAGGTGGCGCTGGGCTACGCCACGCTGCGCGCGCCCATTGCCGGGCGCATCGGCGCCGTCAACATCTACCCGGGCACGCTGGTGCAGCCCACGCTGTCGCTGGTCACGGTGACGCAGCTCGACCCGATTGCCGTGAGCTTCCCGGTGCCCGAGGGCAACCTGCAGGACCTGCTGGCCGCCGCGCGCACCCGCTCGAAGGTCGAGGCCATCGTGGCCGGGCGCAAGGAGCCGCTGGGCGGCACGCTCGACTTCGTCGACAACACCGTCGATCCGCAGATCGGCACCGTGCGCGCCAAGGCCGTGTTCAACAACGCCGACCAGAGCCTCTGGCCCGGCCAGTTCGTGGCCACCCGCATCACGGTGCGCACGTTGGCAGGCGCCACCGTGGTGCCGGCGGCGGCGCTGATGATGCTGGCCGACGGCACCTCGCTCTATGTGGTCGACGAGACGCGAACGGCCACCCGCCGCAAGGTGAAGACGCTCCACACCTTCGGCACCAAGGTCGCGGTGAGCGGCATCGAGCCGGGTGAGCAGGTGGTGATCGAGGGCAGCCAGAACGTGCGCCCGGGCGGCAAGGTCCGCGTAGACGCCAAGGCGCCTGCCGCGCCAGCGCCCGCGCCCGGCGCGGCACCGGGCACCGCGCCCAACGGCACCAACGGCACCAACGGCACCAACGGCACCAACGGCACCACGGGCGTCACGCCTGGCAGCGCGGCCTCGTCGGACATCAAGCCCGTGCGGGAACGCGCATGAACATTTCAGAGCTCTGCATCCGCCGTCCGGCAATGACGGTGCTGCTGTCCGCCGCGGTGGTGGTCATCGGCATCTTTGCGTACTTCAGCATCCCGGTCGCGGCGCTGCCCAGCTACAACACGCCGGTCATCAACGTCAACGCGCAGTTGCCCGGCGCCAGCCCGGACACCATGGCCAGTTCGGTCGCGCTGCCGCTCGAAAAGCAGTTCTCGACCATCCCCGGCCTGCAGACCATCAGCTCGGTGAACACGCAGGGCGTGACCTCGCTCACCCTCGAATTCGTCAGCAGCCGCGACATCGACGCCGCCGCCGTCGATGTGCAGGCCGCTTTGCTGCGCGCCCAGCGCCAGTTGCCGCAGGAACTGACGCAACTGCCCTCGTACCGCAAGGTGAACCCGGCCGATGCGCCGGTGCTGTTCATCGCGCTGATCTCGCCGTCGATGAACCCGGCCGAGCTCAACGACTATGCCGAGAACCTGATCTCGCCCACGCTCTCGACCATCGACGGCGTGGCGCAGGTGGGCGTGTATGGCCGCAAGGCTTTTGCGGTGCGCATCAAGGCCAATGCCGACCTGCTGAACGCGCGCAACATCACGCTCGACGAACTGGCCAGGGCGGTCAATTCGGCCAATGCCAACACGCCGGTCGGCGTGCTCGACGGCCCGCGCCAGACGCTCACCATCCAGGCCAACCGGCAGCTCGTCAAGGCCGCCGATTTCGCCAAGCTCATCGTCGGCCAGCGCAACGGCGCGCCGGTGCGCCTGGACGAAGTGGCGACCATCGAAGACAGCTTCGAATCGGTCAAGACCGCCAGCAGCTTCAACGGCCAGGACTCCATATCGCTGGCCGTGCAGCGCCAGCCCAATGCCAACACCGTGCAGGTGGTGGACGCGGTGCGCGCGCTCATCCCGCGCTTCAAGGCCGAGCTGCCGCAGTCGGTCGAGATCCAGATGGTGAACGACCGCTCACTGTCGATCCGCGAGGCGGTGCACGACGTGCAGCTCACGCTGCTGGGCACCATCGCGCTGGTGGTGCTGGTGATCTTTTTGTTCCTGCACCGGCTGGTGGCCACGCTGATTCCGGCGGCGACCATTCCGATTTCGCTGATCGGCGCGGTGGCGCTGCTCTATGCCTTCGGCTACAGCCTGGACAACGTCTCGCTGCTGGGCATCACGCTGGCCGTGGGCCTGGTGGTGGACGACGCCATCGTGGTGCTCGAAAACATCATGCGTTACGTCGAGAAAGGCATGGAGCCCTTTGCCGCGGCGCTGCGCGGGGCGCGCGAGGTGGGCTTCACCATCGTGTCGATCTCGATTTCGCTGGTGGCGGTTTTCATTCCGATCTTCTTCATGCCCGGCGTGATCGGCCTGCTGTTCCACGAGTTCGCGGTGGTGGTGGCGCTGGCGGTGCTGGTGTCGGCCGTGGTGTCGCTCACGCTGGTGCCGATGCTCGCGAGCCGGCTGCTCAAGCACGTGCCGCGCAAAGAAAAAGAGGGGGGGCTGGACCACGAAGAAGAGCACCCCGAGCCCGGCACGGCGATTGGCCGCGCCTTCGAGCGCGGCTACCGCGCGGTGCACGGCGGCTACATGCGTTCGCTCGACTGGACGCTGGGCCATCGCAAGCTGATGCTGCTGATGGCGGCGCTGACCTTCGTCATCACCGGCTGGCTGTTCGCGACCATTCCCAAGGGCTTCTTCCCCGAGGAAGACATCGGCCAGATCCAGATCACGACCGAAGCCGCCGAAGACATTTCATTCACCGCCATGAAGGCGCTGCAAGACCGCGTGGCGGCCGCGCTCAAGGACGACCCGAGCGTCGACTACGTCAGCTCTTTCGTCGGCGTGGGCGGCCCCACCGCCACGCAGAACTCGGGCCGGTTGTTCGCCGTGCTCAAGGCACGCAGCGAGCGCCCGCAGATGTCGAAGGTGCTCGAATCGCTGCGCCAGCGTTTCCGTGAAATCCCGGGCATTGCCGTGTACATGCAGCCGGTGCAGAACCTGCGCCTGGGCGGCCGTCAGAGCAAGGCGCGCTTCCAGTACACGCTGCAGAGCGTGAACGCCGGCGAGATGGTGCCGTGGGCCACGCGGCTCATGGAGCGCATGCGCGCCGACCCGGCTTTCCGCGACGTGACCAGCGATTCGCAGAACCGCGGCCTGCAGGCCACGCTGGAGATCGACCGCGACAAGGCCGGCGTGCTGGGGGTGGCCGTGGGCGACCTGCGCACGGCCCTGTACAACGCGTACGGCGACCGGCAGATCGGCAGCATCTACGCCGCCAGCAACACCTACCAGGTGATCCTGTCGGCCGCCGACAGCGACCGGCAGTTCGAAGACGACGTGTCGCGCCTGTCGGTGCGCAGCACCACCGGGCGCCTCGTGCCGCTGTCGGCCTTCTCGACCATCAGGCGCACCGTGGGCCCCACATCCGTCAACCACCAGGGCCAGCTACAGGCGGTGACGGTGTCGTTCAACCTCGCGCCCGACGTGCCGCTGGGCAACGCGACCGCGAAGATCGACCAGTTCAAGGACGAGCTGAAGATGCCGCCTTCGATCATCACCACCTACGGCGGCGATGCGGCGGTGTTCCAGAGTTCGCAGTCGAGCCAGGCGGTGCTGCTGGTGCTGGCGGTGCTGGTCATCTACGTGCTGCTGGGCGTGCTGTACGAGAGCTACATCCACCCGCTGACCATTCTTGCCGGCCTGCCGTCGGCGGCGGTGGGCGCGCTGATTTCACTGAAGCTCTTCGGCTTCGACCTGACGCTGATCGCGACCATCGGCATCCTGCTGCTGATCGGCATCGTGAAGAAGAACGCCATCATGCTGATCGACTTCGCGCTCGATGCGCAGCGCACCGAAGGCATGAAGCCGGTGGACGCCATCCGCGAGGCTTGCCGGTTGCGTTTCCGCCCGATCCTGATGACGACGCTGGCCGCGCTGATGGGCGCATTGCCGCTGGCGCTGGGGCTCGGTGCCGGTGCCGAACTGCGCCAGCCCTTGGGCGTGGCGGTGGTGGGCGGACTGATCTTCTCGCAGGTGATCACGCTGTACATCACGCCGGCGATCTACCTGGCGCTCGATCGCTACAGCGGCACGGGGCCGATGGTCGAACTGCCGGGCGAGGCGAAGGCCGAAGCCGCGGGCGGCGGGCACGCGGCTTCGCACGCCTGAGCGCGGCTGCCGCCGTCGCATGCGGCGGCAGGGCCGCGGTTCAAAGATGCCGCACGGCCATGAGCGCCAGCCATCCGGCGAGAAAGGCAAGCTGCAGTCCACCGAAGCGCCACACCACGGCCATGGTCACGGCGACCGGCAGCAACAGGGTGGGCATGATGGCAATCTGGATCAGGAGATAGGCGCCCATCAGGCTGGGCCCGGCGTTGGTCAGCGCCATTTCAGCGGCCGGCCAGCGCGACAGCCAGTGAGCCGCGCCCAGGCCCGACAGGCGGATGGCAATCGTGACCAAGGCCATGACGACGATGGCGGTCATGTCCGGCTCTTCCTGTTGATCCACAGCGTGGACGCCATTCCGGCCAGGCCCGCCAACAGCACCGCCATGGCTTGCTGGTCGGTTCGCCACCAGTAGAGCAAGCCGACCACGGCGCCGATTGCTACAGGTGTCAGGTGGTACGGATTCTTTCGAAGACCGATGGGCAGCAGCAGCGCCATCGAGAGCGGAACCAGTGCGTCCATGCCGAAGCTGTACAGCATCTGCGGCGTAAGCACGGCGCCGAACTGGAATCCGGCGATGCAGCCCGCCGTCCACGCCAAAGTGAGCGCGGAGGCATTCCCCAGGATGAAGTTGACGTCGATCGGGCCCCGCTGGGCGGCGATGTGGCATGCCGTCCAACTGCTGTCGGTCACCATGGCCGCCGCCAGCCCCACGCGCCATTTGCTGGAGTTCTTCATATAGGGCCAGAGCGAGGCCGTAAAAAGAAGATGCTTTGCATTGAGCCCGGCGGTCAATGCAATCAACGCGCCCATGTGAGCGGAATTGTTGAATTCGAGCGCAGCCAATTGAGCGGTGGCCGCATTGACGCTCAAGGCGGCAAAGATCAATTCACCCAAAGACCAGTCGGCATTCTTGCTGGCAACGCCGACGATCAGCCCAAATACCAGCACCTTGGGAATGAAAGGCAGCGCCGCAATCCAGCCGTGCGAAATTCCCATGGGCGCGGACAGGGATTTTTCCATCCCGGCCCTTACACCCAGAACAGGAGTTTTTCGGGAGTGGTCCCAAAAAAGCCGGACAAGGTGAGCCGCTCTCCATCGCTTGGCATGACCGAATGCGCCTGCGTGGTGCGGAAAATGATCAAATCGCCGACGCGGGGGGCAACTTCGAAATAGTCATTTCCCTTGCCGGCCAGCGCAGGGTCTCGCTCCTTGTAGATGCGAGTCTGCCCACCCGATTTGGGCGTCTTGAGGTAAATGTTCCACGCAAACTGCTCGCTGATTTGCGGCGCAAATGAAAGCCCGGTGTTTTCACCCGGCATCCAGTCGCGATGGATCGGTGCTTCCGGCAACATGCGCACCGTGAAGTTCATCATGTTCCGGCCCTGGTGCTCGGCGACGGCATGGCCCAGGGAAAACATCTTCGACGCCACTTCCTGGACGCGCGGGAAAAAATTGACGAGGGCAAGAATGCGCTCCTCGAATACTTTTTCAAAGATGCGTGCCCGGCGAAAATATTCGCCGTGATCCGATTTGAAGCGGAAAAAATTGGGGCCGAGCTTTCCTTTGCGGACGATATTGCCAGCCTTGTCGTCGCCCTCGTAATATTCGATGCCAATTTTGGAAATGGCATGCGATATCAGGTCGACCTGATATTCCTGTAGAAAATTCTCGAACCGCAAACCTGCCCGGTCGCCCATTGAGAATTTATGTATCGCCGCGAGGTTCGGCGTCGTGCGGTTGATATCCTCAACCACCCATTTCGTTAACTCTGCCATCATTTCCTCTTGGATTGTGAGGAGAATAATGGCGCCTGGTTAGGGTTTTCGTGGTATCCAGCGATACAGAAAGCTAACTATTTTTGTAATGCAAACGGCGTAGTGCGGAAACATCATGGATGATGACCTGCTTGGCCCGTGTTTCGATGACGCCTTCTTTCGACAGCAGGTTCAGCGTTCTTGTCACGGTGACCCGACTCAATGCGGTCATTGCCGCAATTTTCTCGTGCGTTAAATCGACTTGAAAATTTCTTGATTCCTGCGCTGAAGGAAAATCGCTGTTCGATTGCAATCGCGCAATACGCAATAGCAAATCGACCACCCGCTCTTTGGGGGCCGCCGATGCAACGCCCGCAAGCTTTTCAACAACCATCTTGTTCTTGAAGCCCAGCAGTTGAATGAGCGAGGCCGCAAGCTCGGGCATGGTGGAAAACTTCTGGGTAATGTCCGCCGGCAGGTAGCGGCTAAGGATGGCGGGCGCAACCACCCGCGTCGTGGTCGGACGAGGCCTGTTGGCAAATGCCGGGCCTTCACCAAAAATCGCGCCCGGCCCGAATATCTCGAGCAGGAATTCGGCGCCATTGCTTCGCTGGATCGTCGAATGAACGAATCCGGACCGAAGAAGATAAAAATAACTGTGCCGCTCGCCTTCCCGGGCGAGCACGTCTCCAGCCGCCAGGCTGACGACATTGCCCAGGTGAGTGGCTTCGATCCATGGGGTCGAGAGCGCCAGGGAGGCGTCCCAACTCGCATAGGCCGAAGATTCGGAATTTATTCTTTTCATTCAGAAGGCCGCGGCCATTGAACTGCAGGAAGGGAGTGTGGCGCCGGCTTCGTCGGGCGAACAACGAACTTGTGCATGGCAAGGTGGCCGTGCGAAGACCCGCTAGGTCGTCGTCTCGTCGAGCGTGTGGCCGGCGGCCTGGGCCAGGTGGGCGGTGTCGCTCCAGCCCACGAGGCTGAAGCCCTCGGGCGTCCACAGCATGCGGTTGATGGCCGCGTTGCCGAGCTGCCAGGTGCGCGGCGCCTGCAGGGCCTGGCGGGTGGCCGCGCGGTACAGCACGTCCATCACGCCGCCGTGCGCAACCAGCGTTACCAGTTCGCCCGGATGGCGCGCCGCCAGCTCAGAGGCCACGCCCGTGATGCGGTCGCGGAACGTCAGCAGGCTCTCGCCGCCGACCGGTTCGAACTCGGGGTCGCGCTCGCGCCAGCGCCTGGCTTCTTCGGGCTTCATCGCCTCGATCTCCGCGAAGCTCATGCCCTCCAGGTCGCCGAATGCGCGTTCGCGCAGCCGCGGCTCGGACTGCACCGCCAGCCCGTGGGGCTTGGCGATGGCCTCGGCGGTTTGCCAGGCGCGCGAAAGGTCGCTGGCGTAGATGACGCCGATGGGCTCGTCGGCCAGCGCCTGGCCGGTGCGCTCGGCCTGCCACAGGCCGGTGGCGTTCAGGCCGATGTCGATGTGCCCCTGGATGCGGGTGCCGACATTCCAGGCGGTTTCGCCGTGGCGAACGGCGATCAAACGGGTGATTTCTTCCATCCGCGGGGATTCTAGAAGCGCGCTGCCCGCTTCTATTTCTTCGCGGTCGGCGGGTTCAGGTCGATGTTCACCCGGCGCTCGCCCTGCGGCGGATTGGGAAAGCCCTGCAGGGCCGCCTGGAACATCACCGGCAGGATGGCCGTGCTCGAGTTGTAGGGGCCGTCGTTGCGGGCCCGCGTTTCGTATACCACGCGGTTGCTGCCCACTTCGCGCAGCACGATGCTCACTTCGCGCTCGTACCAGGGGTTGGCCGCGGGCGGCATGAACGCCGGGCCGCCGTACCAGCCACTGCCGTAGAAGCGGCGGCCATGGCCGTAGTAGCCGCCGTAGCCGTAGCCGCCATAACCCCAGGGGCCGTCGAACAGCCAGGGGTCGGCCCAGGGCGAGAGGCCGGCGGTCACGCGGGCGCCGATCTGCGCGGTGTATTGCGGCCTGGCGTCGTCGCGGCGCAGGCCGACCTTCTCGAGCGCGGCGGCGGCCATGGCTTCGAGCGATTCCTGGCGGGCGGTGTCGGCCTGCTGCGAAGGCAGGCGGTCGAAGCGGTAGGTGGCGCCGGGCGCCACGGCGCCGAGCGAAGAAAAACTCTTCACGTCGCTGTCGACCACCCAGGAGGTGGCGCAGCCCGACAGGGTTGCTACCAGAAGAAGAGCGTAAAGCGCACGTTTCATGAGGGTCTCCGGGCCAGGTGCCCAAAATTCCCCTGGGTTGCCCGAATCAGCCCTGGACGATGCGCAGGGCCGAGGGTGCCTGGGAGAGCAGGTCGAAAGAGGGCGTGTCGAAGGCCTTGTCGCCGTCGTCATCCGCCACGCCCGTCGCCTTCAGACCCTTGAAATCGTGCCGCGTTCCGTCGAGCAGGTGAGAAGGCACCACGTTCTGCAGCGCGGTGAACATGTTCTCCACACGGCCCGGGTATTTCTTGTCCCACTCGCGCAGCATTTCGCCGACCTGCTTGCGCTGCAGGTTTTCCTGGCTGCCGCACAGCGTGCAGGGAATGATCGGGAATTGCCGGTGCTGGGCCCAGCGCACGGTGTCTTTTTCAGCCACGTAGGCCAGCGGGCGGATCACGATGTGCTTGCCGTCGTCGCTCACCAGCTTGGGCGGCATGCTCTTGAGCTTGCCGGCGAAGAACATGTTGAGGAAGAAGGTCTGCAGCATGTCGTCGCGGTGGTGGCCCAGCGCGACCTTGGTGGCGCCCAGTTCGTCGGCCACGCGGTACAGGATGCCGCGGCGCAGCCGGCTGCACAGGCCGCAGGTGGTCTTGCCCTCGGGAATGACGCGCTTGACGATGCTGTAGGTGTCCTGGTTCTCGATGTGGAAGTCCACGCCCAGGTCGCTCAGGTATTTGGGCAGCACTTCTTCGGGAAAGCCGGGCTGCTTCTGGTCGAGGTTGACCGCCACGATGTCGAAGTGGATCGGTGCGCGGGCCTTCAGCTTGAGCAGGATGTCGAGCAGCGCGTAGCTGTCTTTTCCGCCCGAGACGCAGACCATGACCTTGTCGCCCTCTTCGATCATGTTGTAGTCGACGATGGCACGGCCGACCTCGCGGCACAGGCGCTTTTCGAGCTTGTGCGTCTCGCGTTCGATCTTCAGGGAATTGGCAGTGGCGTCGGCGGCGGCGGGCGCCTCGTCGATCCAGACGGCGTTCATGGGCAGGCTACTTCGGGGAGTCGGGGGAAGGCGTCGATTGTCCCCGATCCCCATTCCGCACGCTACGCGGCGGGAAAGGCGGTGCGCATGGCCTCCACGAAGAGCCGCAGCTTGGCCGGGTAGAAGCGCGCGTACGGGTACACCATGTACACGGGCGCGGCGGCCGCGTGCCATTGCGGCGCCAGGTGCAGCAGCCGTCCGTCCGCGAGCTCCTCGGCCAGCATCCAGGTCGACAGCACGCCGACGCCCACGCCCAGCACGGCCGCGCTGCGCAGCGCATTGAGGCTGTCGGTGATCATGCGCGGGCGGATCTGCACGCGGTACACCTCGCCGGTGGTTTCGTGGGTCAGCGCGATCTCGGTGCGGTAGAAGTTGCGCGCCGCCATCCAGGGCAGCGCTTCGAGGTCGCGGGCGTGCACGGGGAGCGCCGCCTCCTTGAAAAGAGACGGCGCACCGACCGCGATGCGCGGCACCTCGGACAGCCGGATCGCGACCACGCCCGGGTCGGTCACTTCGCCGACGCGGATGGCGCAGTCGACGCCCTCGGCAATGAAGTCGGGCGTGCGGTCCTGCGGGCCGTCGTGCAGCAGCCATTCGACGGTCATCTGCGGATAGCGGTGCAGGTACGCGGCCAGCGGCCCCACCAGCAACTGCTGCCCGAACACGTGCGGCGCCACCACGCGCAGCCGGCCTTCGGGGTGGTCGCCCACGCCCCGCAGTTCGGCCTCGAAGGCGCTCCAGCTCAGGATCAGTTCCTTGGCGCGGTGGAAGCAGCGCTCGCCGTCTTCGGTGAGCTTCATGGCGTGGGTGGAGCGCTGCAGCAGGCGCACGCCCAGGGAGCGCTCCAGTGCCTGCAGCCGCCGGCTCACGGTGGGCTGGGTGGTGCCCATCTGCGCGGCCGCGGCCGAAAGGCTGCCGGCCTCGACGATGTGCACGAAGGTCTGCATCAGCTCGATGCGGTCGACCGAGGGCGGGGCAGAAAGCGGCGTGGTCATGCGTCAAGCGTATATCAATTGTTCAAACCGTGGGACTACCTTGGCGCGCCTTCGCCCCGCACACTTCAACCCTTGCTTTCATGACCTAAGGGTTAACGCCATGTCTTCCATTCAAAAAACGCATGATGGGCTGCCTAACTCGCTGATCCTCCTGCTCGCCGCCAGCGCCGGGTTCGCCGTGGCGGCGCTCTACTACAGCCAGCCCATGCTCGGCGAACTGGGGCCGGACATCGGCGCTTCCGCGCGCAGCGTCGGCTTCGTGCCCACGCTCACGCAACTGGGCTATGCGCTGGGCATCCTGCTGCTGGCACCGCTGGGCGACCGCTTCGACCGGCGCCGCATCATCCTGGCCAAGGCCTCGGTGCTGGTGCTGGCGCTGCTGGCCGCGGCTTTTTCGCCGTCGGTCGGGCCGCTGCTGCTGGCCAGCCTCGTCATCGGCCTGACCGCCACGCTGGCGCAGGACGTGGTGCCAGCCGCCGCCACGCTGGCGCCCGAGGCGCACCGCGGCAAGGTCGTCGGCACGGTCATGACGGGGCTGCTGCTGGGCATCCTGCTGTCGCGGGTGCTGAGCGGCTTCGTGGCCGAGCATTTCGGCTGGCGCGCGATGTTCGCGGTCGCGGCGGCCAGCATCGCGTTCATTGGTGTTGCCGCGGCGCGCGGCCTGCCGCACCTGCGTCCGACCACGCAGCTGGGCTACGGCGCGCTGCTGGGCTCGCTGGCCCAGCTGTGGCGCAAGCACGGCGCGCTGCGCCGCGCCACCTTCGCGCAGGGCCTGCTGTCGATCGGCTTCAGTGCGTTCTGGTCGACGCTGGCCGTCATGCTGCATGGCGCGCCGTTCCACCTGGGCAGCGCGGCAGCCGGCGCTTTCGGGCTGGCCGGTGCGGCGGGTGCGCTGGCCGCGCCCATCGCCGGACGCATCGCGGACCGCCGCGGGCCGGAGCTGGTGATCCGCCTGGGCGCGGTGCTGGTGGTGCTGTCGTTCGCCGCGATGCTGCTGGCACCGCTCATGGCGCCGGCTGCCCGGCTCGGGCTCATCGTGGCCAGCGCGATCGGTTTCGACTTCGGCCTGCAGGCCGCGCTGATCGCGCACCAGACCGTCGTCTACGGCATCGACCCCGGTGCGCGCAGCCGGCTCAACGCGGTGTTCTTCACCGGCGTGTTCATCGGCATGGCGGCGGGCTCGGCGCTGGGCGCCCTGGTGCTGGCGCAGTGGGGATGGTCGGGCGTGGCCTTGCTGGCCACGCTGTCGGCGCTCGGCGCGCTGGCCGTGCGCATGTGGCCGGCCGCGGCCAAGCCCGCGGCGGCCTGCTGCTCAGCGGCCTGAACCGTTCAGGCGCTCAAGCGATCAGGCATTCACCACTCGCCGGCTTCCATGCGGATTGCCACTTCGCAGTCGTCGAAGATCTCGAGCTTGGCGATCTTCACGCGCACGCCCAGCACGCCGGGCAGCTGCAGCAGACGGTGCACCACTTTGCCGATCAGGCTTTCGAGCAGGTTCACGTGCTCGGCGGTGCACTCGTCGATGATGATCAGGCGCACCTTGCCGTAGTCGAGCACGTGGAAGATGTCGTCGTCCTGCGGCAGCAGCGGCTGCTGGCCCAGGCTCAGTTCGGCATCGACCTGGATCGGCTGCGGCGCCACCTTCTCGTGGTCGAGGATGCCGAGGTTGGCATTGAAGCGCAGGCCCAGCAGGGTGAGGGTCTGGCGGCCGTGGGTGTGGGGGGAAGGCATGGTGGTGGTGCTCACAGGTTCTTCACATGAGCGAGAAGTCGCGCTCGAATTTCATCAGGTGCTGGCCGCCGTCGACCAGCAGCGTGGTGCCGGTGATCGAGCTGTTTTCCAGCGCGAACTTCACCGTGGCCACCACGTCGGCCGGGGTGGACGAGCGCCCCAGCGGCGACAGCTTGTGCAGCTGCGCGAACTTGTCGTCGTCCAGCATGTGGCTGGCCAGCGTGAGGCCGGGCGCCACGCCCACCACCCGCACGTGCGGCGCCAGCGCCAGCGCCAGCATCGGCGTGGCGGCTTCCAGCGCGGCCTTGGACAGCGTGTAGCTCAGGAAGTCGGGGTTCGGGTTCCACAGCTTCTGGTCGAGCAGGTGGACCACGGCGCCTTGCGTGTCGCGCGCCGCCAGGTGGTCGTGCAGCGCCTGCGCCAGCAGGATGGCCGCACCGGTGTTGCTGCGCGCATGGCGCTCCATGAGCGCGTAGCTGAAGCTCGCGGCCTCGTCGTGCTCGAACAGCGCGGCGCTGTGCACCACCGCATCGACCGTGCGAAAGCGCGCGACCACGCGGGGCAGCAATGCGCGCGTGGCCTGTTCGTCTTCGAGGTCGGCCACGAACAGGGCCGAATCGCCCGACAGCGCGGCGCAGTCGGCCACCGTTTTCTCGGCATCCGCCAGCGAACTGCGGTAGTGCACCGCCACCTGCCAGCCACCCGCAGCCAGCGCCAGCGCGATCTCGCGGCCCAGCCGGCGGCCGGCCCCCGTGACAAGAACGGTGCGGCGGGTCGGGGAGGGAAAAGCGGCGCTCATGCGAAGAAGGGAAAGGGGACGGAGAGAGAATGGCGGGGTGACGACACAGACGCCGAACAGTTTACCCACCGCCCTCGATCACCTCATTGCCCGCGCCGTCGAACGCGCCGGCGGATGGATCGGGTTCGACCGCTTCATGGCGCTCGCCCTGTACGCGCCCGGCCTGGGCTACTACGCCAACAGCTCCGCCAAGTTCGGCCACATGCCGTCTTCGGGCAGCGATTTCGTGACGGCCCCCGAGCTCACGCCGATGTTCGGCCAGGCACTGGCGGCGCAGGTGGCGCAGGCGCTCGAAAAGACCGGCACCGACACGGTCTGGGAATTCGGCGCGGGCTCCGGCGCGCTGGCGGTGCAGCTGCTGCATGCGCTCGACGAAATGGGCCGAAGCGACGTGCGCTACCGCATCGTCGACCTGTCGGGCACCCTGCGCGAGCGGCAGCAGCAGGCGCTGGTGCGCTATGCGGACCGGGTCGAATGGCTGGGCGAACTGCCCGGGTCGATGCAGGGCGTGGTGGTCGGCAACGAAGTGCTCGACGCGATGCCGGTGCAGTTGCTGGCGCGCGTTGGTGGCCAGTGGTTCGAGCGTGGCGTGGTGCGCAATGCGCAGGGCGACGGCTGGGCCTGGGCCGACCGCGCCACCGGCCTGCGTCCCCCGGTCGAGGTGGTCGGCGCGCACGACTACCTGACGGAAATCCATCCCCAGGCCCAGGCCTTCATCGCCACGCTGGCCGACCGCCTGGACAAGGGCGCGGCCTTTCTCATCGACTACGGTTTCCCCGAGAGCGAGTACTACCACCCGCAGCGCCACATGGGCACGGTGATGTGCCACCGCGCCCACCAGGCCGATGGCGACCCGCTGGCCGACGTGGGCTACAAGGACATCACCGCGCACGTCGACTTCACCGGCATCGCGCTGGCGGGGCAGGACGCGGGGCTGGAGGTGCTGGGCTACACCAGCCAGGCGCGCTTTCTGCTGAACTGCGGCCTGCTGTCGAAGATGGAGCAGGGCACCACCGCGCAACGCGCGATGGCGGCGCGGCTGATTCACGAGCACGAAATGGGTGAGCTGTTCAAGGTGGTCGGCTTCGCGGTCGGCGAGCCCTGGGACGCGATGGGCTTTGCCGAAGGCGACCGCAGCCACACGCTGTGAAACCCCGATGGGGAGCGAGACCCGGGGTGGCCCGAGGGGCGCGTGAGCGGGTCATAAGCTAGCAACGAAGAGTTCGTTGGAGAACGGCGCAGCGGCCCCTACATTCGCGGCATGACTGCCGTTCTTCCCAACGCCCAGGCCCATCGGGCCGCGGCGCAGCACTTCGAGGTGCGCCCCTTCGACGCACCGGTGGGCGCCGAAATCGTCGGCCTCGACATCTCGAAGCCGATCAACGCCGAAGACTTTGCGCGCATCCACCGCGCGCACCTCGACCACCACGTGGTCGTGTTCCGCGACCAGCAGATCACGCCCGCCGAGCACATCGAATTCAGCCGCCGCTTCGGCCCGCTCGAGATCCATGTGCTGCACCAGTTCCAGCTCAGGAACCACCCGGAAATACTGATCGTCTCCAACATCAAGGAGAACGGCGAGCCCATTGGCCTGGGCGATGCGGGCGTGTACTGGCATTCGGACATTTCGTACAAGCCCAACCCCAGCCTCGGCTCGCTGCTGCACGCGCAGGAGCTGCCCAGCGAAGGCGGCGACACGCTCTTTGCCGACCAGCACCTTGCATGGGAATCGCTGCCGGCCGAGCTGCAGCAACGCATCCTGCCGCTCAAGGCCGAGCACAGCTACCTTGCCAAGTACGAAGAGCTGCGCGCGAAAAATCCATGGCGGCCCAAGCTTTCGCAGGCGCAGATCGACCAGGTGGCACCCGCCGTGCAGCCGGTGGTGCGCACGCATCCCGAAACGGGCCGCAAGGCGCTGTTCGTCAGCGAGCATTTCACGACGCGCATCGTCGGCCTGCCGCAAGACGAGAGCGATGCGCTGCTGGCCGAGCTGTTCGCGCACAGCGTCAAGCCCGAGTTCGTGTACCGCCACACGTGGGCGCCGCATGACCTGGTGTTCTGGGACAACCGCTCGCTGATGCACCTGGCGGCCGGCACGCCCGACCACCTGCGCCGCCGCCTGAACCGCACCACCATCGTCGGCGACACGCCTTTCTGATTCTTTTTCTTTCTCTCCGGATCGATTTCAATGAACCGCTTCACACGCAAAGCCGCCGCGTTCGTCACCGGCCTCGGCCTTCTTGCCGGCAGTTTTGCCGCGCATGCCGAAGGGCAGATCCGCATTGCCGAGCAGTTCGGCATCGTCTACCTGCTGCTCAACGTGGCGCAGGAACAGAAGCTGATCGAGAAGCACGCCAAGGCGGCGGGCGTCGATGCCAAGGTCGAGTGGATCAAGCTGTCGGGCGGCTCGGCCGTCAACGACGCGCTGCTGTCCGGCAACATCGAAATTGCCGGCGCCGGCGTGGGCCCGCTGCTCACGCTGTGGGACCGCACCAAGGGCAAGCAGAACGTGAAGGGCGTGGCCTCGCTCGGCAACTTCCCGTACTACCTGGTGAGCAACAACCCGAACGTGAAGACCATTGCCGACTTCACCGACAAGGACCGCATCGCGCTGCCCGCCGTCGGCGTGTCGGTGCAGTCGCGCGTGCTGCAGTTCGCCTCGGCCAAGTTGTGGGGCGACAAGGAGTTCAACCGCCTCGACAAGATCAGCGTGGCGCTGCCGCACCCCGACGCGGCCGCGGCCATCATCAAGGGCGGCACCGAGATCACCGGGCACTTCGGCAATCCGCCGTTCCAGGAGCAGGAATTGGCGGGCAACCCGAACGCGCACATCGTGCTCAATTCGTACCAGGTGCTGGGCGGACCGTCGTCGGCCACGGTGCTCTACGCCACCGAGAAATTCCGCAGCGAGAACCCGAAGACCTACAAGGCTTTTGTCGATGCGCTCGACGAGGCGGCGAAGTTCGTCACCGCCAACCCCGAGAAGGCAGCGGACATCTATCTGAAGGTGAGCAACGCGAAGCTCGACCGCGAGCTGCTGCTGAAGATCATCAAGAACCCCGAAGTGCAGTTCAAGACCACGCCGCAGAACACCTACCCGTTGGCGGAGTTCATGCACAGGGTGGGCGCGATCAAGAACAAGCCGGCTTCGGTGAAGGACTATTTCTTTGACGATGCGCAGAACAGTTCGGGGAATTGAGCCGTGAGCACGGCGAAGGCGCCTTCCGGGTTTGACTCCTTCCCCCTCTGGGGGAAGGCTGGGATGGGGGCGGGCAGAGCGGTGGCGAAGCAGGCGCCGCTTGCCCCCACCCCGGCCCTCCCCCGGGAGGGGAGGGAGGAAGACCAGGGTCAAGAGCTCGCGCCGCTGCTACAAGTGGACAGCGTCAGCCTCGAATACCGCACCCCCGAGCGCGTCGTTCGTGCCACGCACCGCGTGAGCTTCGACGTCCACGCCGCCGACCGCTTCGTGCTGCTCGGCCCCTCGGGCTGCGGCAAGTCGACATTGCTGAAGGCCGTGGCCGGCTTCATCCCGCCGGTCGAAGGCGAGATCCGCCTCGATGGCCAGCGCGTGACGCAGCCCGGCCCCGACCGCATCGTCGTGTTCCAGGAGTTCGACCAGTTGCCGCCCTGGAAAACGGTCAAGCAGAACGTCATGTTCCCGCTGCTCGCTTCGCGCACGCTCGGCAAGAAAGAAGCCGCCGAGCGCGCGCTGCACTACCTCGACAAGGTGGGCTTGTCGAAGTTCGCCGACGTGCATCCGCACCAGCTTTCCGGTGGCATGAAGCAGCGCGTGGCGATCGCGCGTGCGCTGGCCATGCAGCCGCGCGTGCTGCTCATGGACGAGCCCTTTGCCGCGCTCGACGCGCTCACGCGCCGCAAGATGCAGCAGGAGCTGCTCGAGCTGTGGGACGAGGTGCGCTTCACGCTGCTGTTCGTCACGCACTCCATCGAAGAAGCGCTGGTGGTGGGCAACCGCATCGCGCTGCTGTCGCCGCACCCGGGCCGCATGCGCGCCGAGATCAACAGCCATGGCTTCTCTCTCGAAAGCCTGGGCGGCCCCGAGTTCCAGGGCACGGCGAAGCGCATTCACGACATGCTGTTCGAGGAAGAGCCAGAAGTGGCGGCCGCGCCATGAACCCTGCCTTTCTCCCTCCCCTCCCGGGGGAGGGTTGGGGTGGAGGCAAGCGGCGTATCCAGTGCCGCCGGCTCATCCATCGCTGCTCGCCCCCATCCCAGCCTTCCCCCGGAAGGGGAAGGAGCAATACCCGATGAGCACTCTCACGCCTCCCATCCCTCCTGTTCGCCCCGAGTACGAGCGCACGCTCGAGCCCTTCACCGAAGTCCCGCTCGAACGCGTGTTGCCGTGGCCGGCCCGCATCTGGGCGCAGCCCGGCGTGCGCAAGGGCCTGATCCTGGTCGTCATCGCAGTGCTCTGGGAGCTCGCGGCCCGCTGGCAGGACAACGACCTGCTGCTGCCCACCTTTACCGCCACCGCCCGTGCGTTGTTCGAAGGCCTGGCCAGCGGCGAGCTGATCGAGAAGGTGCGCATCTCCCTGGCCGTCTTGCTGCAGGGCTACCTTGCCGGCGTGCTGCTGGCCTTCGCGCTCACCACGCTCGCGGTGTCCACCCAGATCGGCCGCGACCTGCTGGACACGCTCACGTCGATGTTCAACCCGTTGCCCGCCATCGCGCTGTTGCCGCTCGCCTTGCTGTGGTTCGGCCTGGGCCGGGGCAGCCTGGTGTTCGTGCTGATCCATTCCGTGCTGTGGCCGTTGGCGCTCAACACCTATGCGGGCTTCCAGGGCGTGCCCGAAACACTGCGCATGGCCGGCCGCAACTACGGCCTGAAGGGCCTGCGCTACGTGCTGCAGATCCTGGTGCCGGCTGCGTTGCCGTCGATCCTGTCGGGCCTGAAGATCGGCTGGGCTTTCGCGTGGCGCACGCTGATCGCGGCCGAACTGGTGTTCGGTGCCTCGTCGGGCAAGGGCGGCCTGGGCTGGTACATCTTCCAGAACCGCAACGAGCTCTACACCGACCGCGTGTTCGCGGGGCTGGCCATGGTGGTGCTCATAGGCCTGCTGGTCGAGAGCCTGGGCTTCAAGACGCTTGAACGCTTGACCGTGCGTCGATGGGGTCAGCAACGCTGATCGATCGGCTCTTATCGGTTGTTCTTGGCGCTGTTGTCTTGGGTCATTCAGGGCAGCGCCCACG
>NZ_QAJK01000155.1 GCF_003852515.1 Variovorax sp. KBW07
AACCCAGGTCAGGACGGGTCAAAGCCCATAAAAAAAGCCACCGCGGACGGTGGCTTGGAGGGAATCGAAGGGCGGCCCGGTCAGCCCGGCGCGCCCTGTCCAGGCTTGCTGAAGTCGCAAACGCCCTCGGGGAAGGTGGCCTGCAGCTTCTGGATGTCGGTGGCGTTCGGTACCCATGGCGCGTAGGTGCCGTCGTTCAGGGCCGTGTCCACCGACTTCAGCGCGCACTTGAAGATGCCGCCTTCGATCGGCCCGCCGGCCACGATGCGCGAGGTGCCGTACATCTGGAACGCCTGCGTGCAGACGCCACGGGGCCGGGTGTCGAGCACGCCGTCCCAGACGCCGGCGCCCTTGGCCATGAGCGCGCCGTCCTTGTCGAAGCAGCTGTCCATGGCGCGCTCGGGGCGGTTGTCGGCCACCGTGCGCGTGGGGTTGGCGCGGATCTTCGCCATCCACTCGTCGATCACCTCGAACGCCATCGGGGTCTGGTCGAACTCGGAGGCGGCACCACGCGTTTCCGTGAACCAGATGGCCTGGTGGTCCGAGCCGCCCATCTTGCCGCGGATGCGCTGGCGGATCGCGAAGGACTGGTGCACGTTGTGCATGTTCAGCTTCTGCTCCAGGTAGGGATGCCAGTCGATGGTGGGAATGTCGGTCTTGCCGGTGAAGACGAGGCCCGAGCGTTGCATGGCCTTGATCGCGTCCAGGTCGCCGTGGGTGCGCGGTGCCGGCACGTTGGGCGTGGCCGCGTTCCACTGGTTCATGTTGCGGCTGCCCCAGGGATCGAAGTAGCTCGCATCGGCGATGACCTTCTGCACCTCTGTCGGACCGGTGCCGTTGTAGGGAAAGCCCTCCGGCACCATTTCGCTCATGCGCTTCCAGCCGCCCACCTTGAAGTTGAGGTCGACGAATTCGGCGGGCGAGATCTTGCCGTCCTTCATGGACTGCAGGCCGTACTGCACGCCCACGTTGTCCCAGGTCGAACGCGGATAGCCGTCGGCCCCGATGCCGTAGATGTTGCGCACGTCGTCGTAGTGGCTGAACGGAATCGCGCCGAAGGCCGCCATGTTCATGCGCGCGGCACCCTTGGCCATGATGCCGTCGGCGTCGAACTTCGGATTCATCGCGCCGGCGGTCAGGCCCATCCAGGCCTTGCGGCATTCGGTGGAGCCGCTGGCCATCTTCACGTTGGGCAAGAGGCCCTGCAGGCCGATGAACGGATTGGCCACGCTCTGTTCGGCGTTGAAGCCCACCAGCCAGGTCCTGTTCTTGATGTCGCTGGTCCACTTGGCCGTCGGGTTGTTGCGGTCCGTGACGTCCATGTAGTACTCGAGCAGCTCGCAGTCGCCCACGTGCGGGATCTGGCCCACCATGTCGGGATAGGGCTGCACGGCAATGGCCGCATCGATCAGGCCGGGATGGTTCTGCGGATACAGGTACTGCTGGATGCCGCCGCCCGATGCGCCCAGCCCCACGGTGTAGCTCGGCACGCCGTAGCGCTTGACGAAGCCTTCCTTGGTCATGAGCGCGGTTTCGCCGCCGAGGATCATGTCGTAGTGCTCGCCCGTGCGGTTGCCGGTGGAATACGCAATGGCGTAGCCCTTGCCGATGGCATCGACCAGCCCGGCGCGCTTGTCGGGCCCGCCCTGGTAGTGGCCGAAGCCCACGCCGCCCTGGAAGTGATAGACCAGCTTGCGGTTCCACAGGCTGGTGTCGGGCTTGGCCGGGTCTTCGCCGAACGGCGCGAGCATCACGTACTGGTAGATGAAGCGGTTGATGGTGCCGCGTTCCCAGCGCACGATGAAGTCGACCTCACGGCCGTCGGTCAGTGTCGTCTTCGCGATGTTGGGCGGGCGCGAGCCGTCGGCAGGCATCGGCTGGTAGTTGTTGTGGCTGGTGCCGCCCACGGGCATGTAGTAGTACTGCACGTAGGAGTCGATCGAGCAGTGCTGGCTGTAGCCGATGGTGGCGCCGCCCGCGTCATGCACGGCGTAGTACTTGGTGTCGGTGGTGTCGACCAGCGGCTCCTTGCCGAGCTCGGTGAGCACCGAGCACACGAAGGGCTCCTGCTTGGGCCCGGCGAACATCGGCCCGGTGATCGGGTGGTTGGTGAGCGTGAGCGTGTCGAGCTTGCCGCGCGTCTTGTGGCGCAGCTCCAGCGTGTTGGCGCCCAGCTTCAGTCCGGTCACGACGCCTTCGAGCCGGTCGGCGCCCGATGCGAGCGCGGGGCTGATCTTCGCGCCGTTGAGCCAGAGCTCGACCTGTGCCTGATCGGCCGGCGGCGCGAGCACCGCGATGCGCGCGTCTCCGCCCGACACATGCTCCGGCTGGCTCGACAGCACCTGCAGCGCTATCTTCGATGCCGGCGGCGTGGCGGGCCCGGACGATGGGGGAGGCGATGTGGCGATGAACGGAAAACCGCCACCACCACCACCACCGCCGCTGCCGCCACCGCATGCGGCAATCACGATCGCACCCGCGGTGCAGGCGGCGATCTGTTTCCATGAACTCATTGGGATGTCTCCTCGATTGTTGTTCTTGCAGGCACGGGCCGTCGGCCCGCGGTCCGCACACATGCTAGGGAGGCAACCCCCGCGCCACAAGTCGGAAACCCGGGCGTCGGCTGTCAGATTTCGATGACGCGAATGCCCGCTCAGTCCACCAGCCGGTGGTGCACCGCGTACTGCACCAGCTGGGCATTCGAGCCCAGGCCCATCTTCTCGAGCAGGCGGCGCCGGTAGGTGCTCACGGTCTTGACGTTGATCGTCAGGCGGTCGGCAATGGCCGTGAGCGATTCGCCGAGCACGATCATCCGCAGGATTTCCGATTCGCGCGACGACAGCCGCTCATGCGGCCGTGGATCGGGCGTGAGGCCCTGCGTGTTGTCCATGAGCGCCCGCGTGATCGACGGCGCGATGAACTGCCTGCCGCGGCGCACGATGCGGATGGCCGCAATGAGGTCGTCGGCCTCCATGTCTTTCGCCACATAGCCGTGCGCGCCGTTGCGCAGCGCGCGCACCGCGTACTGCGGCTCCGAGTACATGCTCAGCATGATGATGCGCAGTGCCGGGAAGCGCTCGCGGATCGGGCCGATCAGGTCCAGCCCGCTGCACCCGGGCATGTTGATGTCGAGCAGCAGCACGTCGGTCGGTTGCGCCTCCAAGCAGGCCAGGCCGCCGCGCCAGTCGCCGGCTTCCTCGATGCGCGTGATCTCCGGCGCGTCCTGCAGCACCTTGCGCAGCCCCGAGCGGAACATCGCATGGTCGTCGATGATGAGCAGGCTGGTCACGAGCGAACGAGCGGGCTCGCGACGATCGGCGCCTGCAGGACGACGCGCGTGCCGAAGTGCGGGGCCGAGTCGATCGTCAGCGTGCCGCCGAGTTCGTAAGCTCGCTCCCGCATGGAGATGAGGCCCATCGATTGCCGCTGCGCCTGCAGGCCGGCGTCGGCGCGGGTGTGGAAGCCGACGCCGTCGTCCTCGATCTCCAGCCAGAAGGCCGCATCGGTGCGCCGGAACCGGACCGCGACGCTGGACGCGCGCGCATGCCGTGCGACGTTCGTCAGCGCCTCCTGGAAGATGCGGAACACGGCAATCGACCGCCAGCGCGGCAGGTCGATGTCGAACTCGGGTGGCTGCAGGCTCACGCGCAATTCGGAGCGCTCGCGAAAGCGCTTCAGGTGCGCCGCGATGGCCGCGCCCAGGCCCAGGTGGTCGAGCGCCTGCGGCCGCATCGACTCCGACAGCTCGCGCACGTTGTCGATGGCTTCCACCAGCAGGGCATTGAGGTCGGCGGCAATGCCGCGCACGGCGGTGGAGCGGGAGCGCCGCGCAATACGGCCCACGTCGAGCTTCATCGAGGTGAGCAGGCCGCCCAGCACGTCGTGCACCTCGCGTGCGTATTCGGCGCGCTGCTGCTCGCGCATGGTGTTGAGCCTGGAGGCCAGCTCGCGGTACTCGTGGCGCGATTCGAGCAACTCAGCATCGCGCTGTATCTGCCCGCTCACGTTCACGCCCACGCCTACCACGGCAGGCCGGCCGCGAAACTGCATGGCCTGCCCATGCACGTCGATGTGCACCACGTTGCCGTCGCGGTGCAGCCCGTGCGTGACGAAGTGCATGCTCTTCACTTCGCCGGAAATGCGCCGCTTGTAGCGGTCCATCACTTCGGCCACGTAGTAGCCGGGAACGCACTCGCGCAGCGGCTTGCCCAGCACTTCGTCGTTGGAGTAGCCGGCCATGCCCGCGAAGGTGGCGTTGGTGTACTGGAAGTGCTCGTCCTGCAGGATGTAGATGCCCGCGACCGACTGCTCCACGATGCCGCGGAACGGAACGGACTGCATGTCGAACGGTGCGCTGTTGGGTGTTTGTCTCATCTCTTTCTTCTGCCCATCCGATGGCGTCTTCGCGCAGGGCTGCAACCAACGCTGGAATTATGTGGCGCCTGCCTGCGCGCGTGGAGGCGGGCAAACCCGCTCCGGCATCCGTGTTTCCCCGAGGAGCGGCACCCGTTTATCTGACAGATATGCGGCACCCGTTTGCATAGAGTCGTGCCTTCGCTTTCCCGCTGGAGACAAGAGATGACGACCTTCGCGCCCGCTTCGCGACGCTTGCTGTGGCCCGCTGCAATGACGCTCGCCGCGTTGCTGCTGGGCAGTTGCGGAGGCGGGAGCGGCGGTGGCTCGGCATGGCCCGGCTTTCCGATGCCGGGCAGCGGCACGGGTGATCCCGCACCGCCGGCACCACCGGTTTCGGTGGGCAAGATTGCGCTGACTACTTTGTCGGGCCGCGCGGACATGGTGACCGGTGGCGACACGCTGCTCGAAGTGACGTTGCCCGAAGGCGTGGCCGCCACCGACGTGCGCGTGACGCGCAACGGCGAAGACGTGACCGCGGCCTTTGCGGCCCAGCCCGGTGGCCGCTCGCTGCGCGGCCTGGTGACGGGGCTTGCACTGGGTGGCAACACGCTGGCCGCGAAGGTCGGCGCAAAAGTGACCGGTGCGGCCGACGCAGCCGGAGAACTGGCCGTGACCAACCATCCGATCACCGGCCCGGTGTTCTCGGGGCCGCAGCTGAAGCCCTTCGAATGCCGCACGGTGGCCTCGAACCTGGGGCCGGCGCTGGATGCGGACTGCTCGGTTGCCGCCACCTTCGACTGGTTCTACTTCACGCCCGCCGGCGTGCGCAAGGTGCTGGCCGATCCGCTGGGCCCGCGCCCGGCCGACCTCGCCACCACGACCACGCTGGAGGGCAAGACCGTGCCCTTCATCGTGCGTGTCGAGTCCGGCACGATCAACCGCTCGATCTACCGCATCGCGGTGCTCGACGATCCGGCCGAGGCGGGGCGATGGAGCCCGGCCGGCTGGAACCGGCGCATCGTCTTCCGCTTCGGCGAGTCGACGGCCGCGCAGTACAACCAGGGCTCCAACACCTTGAACGACGTGTTCAAGCCTGACGACATCGACCAGCAGAACATCCAGTCGTTGCAGAAGGGCTACGCCTACGTGATGTCGACGCTGAACATCAACAAGGTCAACGTCAACGACGTGCTGGCGGCCGAGACCGCGATGATGCTGCGCGAGCACATCGCCAAGCACTACGGCCTGCCGCGCTGGATGCTGGGCATGGGCGGCTCGGGCGGCGCGATACAGCAGATGCTGATTGCGCAGAACTACCCGGGCATTCTCGACGGGCTGATGCCCGACGCGGCCTTTCCCGATGTGTTCAGCACCGCGCTGGCGGTGTCCGACTGCCGCTTGCTCGACACCTACTTCACCAATCCGGCAAGCCCCGGGTATCCGTTCAGCGATGCGAAGCGCCTGGCGGTCGAAGGCCATCGCAAGGGCACCTGCAAGACCTGGAGCGTCGGCAATGGCGATGCCGTGCTGGCCACCAGCGGCTCGGTATCGCCGGCCTGCGGCCTGACGGATGCGACGCTGGTCTACAACCCGGCAAGCAACCCGACGGGCGCGCGCTGTACGGTGTACGACATCAACGTCAACACGCTGGGCCGCGATGCAGCAACCGGCTTTGCGCGCCGGCCGCTCGACAACGTGGGCATTGCCTATGGGCTCGATGGCCTGAAGAAAGGCGCGATCAGCGTCACCGAGTTTCTCGACCTGAACGAGAAGGTCGGCGGCTATGACGCCGATGGCAACATCGCCGCGCAGCGCACCGTGGCCGACACCGAGGCGCTGCAACGCGCCTACACGCTGGGCCGCATCGGCAGCGGCGGGGGCGGGCTGGCCACCGTACCGCTGCTCAGCCTGCATCCCTATGCCGAGCCGGGCGCGGACATCCACACCATCTACAACGACCTCAAGATCCGCGAGCAATTGATGCAGGCCAACGGCCGCACGGACAACCAGGTGATCTGGTTGTTTCCGAATCCGCAACTGGCCGCTTTGATAGGCCTGCCGGGACAGGTGCAGCCCCTGAAAACGTTGCTGCACGACACCCTGTTCGCAAGGCTGGACCTGATGACGCAATGGCTCGACGCCATGGTCGACGACCCCGCGCCGCTGAGCGCCGACAAGGTGGCGCGCCACAAGCCGGCCGATGCCGTGGACTCCTGCTGGGATGTGCGCAACAGCGCGCGCTACAAGGAAGCGGCGACCTTCAACGACGCCGGCCAGTGCAATGCGCTCTATCCGAAGACACCGCCGCCGCGCATGGTGGCGGGCGGTCCGCTGGCGGACAACGTGGTCAAGTGCCAGCTGAAGCCGGTGCGCGAGGAAGATTTTCTACCCGCGACTTTCACCGGGCCCGAGAAGCTGCGGCTGGCGGCCATCTTTCCCGAGGGTGTCTGCGACTTCTCGAAGCCCGGCGTGGGGCAGGCGGCGCTCAAGGGCACCTGGCTGCGCTACTGAGCATCGATCAGGCCGCGGGCACCAGCGCTTGCGGCTGCGGCTGCTCGCGCACCATGCGCTTCAACTCCGGAATGCACGACCCGCAGTTGGTGCCGCACTTCAGCGTGCCCTGCAGCGCAGCCAGCCGCTCGTCGGCGCTGCCGCCGCATCGGCCCAGTTCGGCCTGGATTGCCAGGTCGGTCACGTTGAAGCAGGTGCACACGGGCTTTCCGCGCGACTGCACCGCCAGCGGCGCGCGTGCGCCCGGAGACAGCAGCAGGCGGCCGTAGCTCTGCGCCGGCAACTCTTCGCGCAGCAGCGTCGCGATCCACGCTTCGGCGCTGGTGTCGCCCGCCAGCAGGAAAGCTTCGAGGCCGGCGCTCTGGTCGGCGCGGCGCACCAGCCGCACCGAGCGGCGCTGGCCGCGACGGCGGTCGGCGTAGCGCAGGGTGTCGGTGCCCTGCAGGCCGAGCAGGGATTCCATCTGCTCCAGCAGCGCATCGGCGGGTGCATCGTGCCCGGCGGCGCGAAACAGCAGGCCGCTGCGTTCGGCACCGGCCGTGTTGCCCGCGAAGGGCACGCAGGCCGCGAACGGAAACAGCGCCATCAGCGGTTGCAGCGCGCGGTGCGCGGTCAGTGCCGAATCGGACGGCAGCCAGGCCATGGCCAGCAGCGACCACGGCAGCTCGGCCTTGAGAATTTTCACCGGCGTGTGCTTCAGCTCGGGCTGCTTCGACGTGGGGCAGAAGGCCGGCGTGGTGAGCGCGTTGATGCCGGCCAGCCGCGTGCCGGTCGACGAGCAGCCGCTCAGGTATTCCTCGCCCCAGTGCATCGCGACGAAAGCCTGGCTCATGCCGATCTCGGCACTGGCGCGCGCGGGCAACAAGATCGAGCCGCGCTTCGAGGTCAGGTGCACCAGTTCGCCGTCCTTGATCTGGCGGCGGGCCATGTCCTGCGCATTCATCTGCACCATGGGCTCGGACACGTGGCCGAACAGCTTGCCCACGGTGCCGGTGCGGCTCATGCCGTGCCACTGGTCGCGCAGGCGGCCGGTGTTCAGCGAGAAGGGGTAGCGCGCTTCTCGGGCCTCGGCCACGGGCTTGTAGGGCGTGTCGGCGAAGCGGGCGCGGCCGTCGGGCGTGGGGAACACGCCGTCTTCGTAGAGGCGCGCGCGGCCGGTGCTTTCACCTTCCTTCAGCGGCCACTGCTGCGGGCCGGCGTCGTCGAGCATCGCGTAGCTCAGGCCGGTGATGTCGAGGTCGCGCCCGCGGGTGGTTTCGCGGTGTTCGTTCCAGACCGATTCGGCCGTGGCGTAGGGAAACAGCGAGTGCGTGCGGCCCAGGCATTGTTCTAGCCGGCGCGCGAAATCGGTCGCTATCGACCAGTCGTGCCGCGTTTCGCCGGGCGCGGCGATGGCAGGGCGCACGCGCGAGATGCGGCGTTCGCTGTTGGTCACGCTGCCGTTTTTCTCGCCCCAGGTGGTGGCGGGCAGCAGCAGGTCGGCGAAGGCGCAGGTGGCGGTGGTGGCAAAGGCTTCCTGCACCACCACGAACTCGGCGCGCTCCAGCGCGCGGCGCACGGTGGCCTGGTCGGGCATCGACTGGGCGGGGTTGGTGCAGGCAATCCACAGCGCGCGAATCTCGCCGTCGGCGGCGGCCTGGAACATTTCGACGGCGGTCTTGCCCGGTTTCTCGGGCACCGAGGGCACGCCCCACAGCGCGGCCACTTCGGCGCGGTGCTCGGGGTTGCCCAGGTCGCGGTGCGCGCTCAACAGGTTGGCCAGGCCGCCGACCTCGCGCCCGCCCATCGCGTTGGGCTGGCCGGTGAGCGAGAACGGGCCGGCGCCGGGCTTGCCGATCTGGCCGGTGGCCAGGTGCAGGTTGATCAGCGCCGCATTCTTCGCGGTGCCGCTGGACGACTGGTTCAGGCCCTGGCAATACAGGCTCAGCGTGGCGGGCGATGTGGCGAACAGCCGCGCGGCCGCCAGCAGATCGTCTTTCGAAATGCCGCAGACCTGCGCCACCTTGTCGGGTGTGCATTCGCGCACCGTGGCCTTCAGCGCGTCGAAGCCGCTGGTGTGGGCGGAGATGTACTTCGCATCGGTCCAGCCTTCCCACAGCATCAGGTGCAGCATGCCGTTGAACAGCATCACGTCGGTGCCCGGCTGGATCGGCAGGAACAGGTCGGCAATTTCGACCGTGTCGGTGCGGCGCGGATCGGCCACGATGATCTTCAGCGCCGGGTTGGCGGCCTTCGCGTCCTCGATGCGGCGGAACAAGATGGGGTGCGCCCACGCGGTGTTGCTGCCCACGATGAACAGGCATTGCGCATGCTTCAGGTCGTCATAGCAGGCCGGCGGCGCGTCGGCGCCCAGCGTCTGCTTGTAGCCGGCCACGGCGCTGCTCATGCACAGGCGCGAGTTGGTGTCGACGTTGTTGGTGCCGACAAGGCCCTTGGCGAGCTTGTTGAAGACGTAGTAGTCCTCGGTCAGCAACTGGCCCGAGATGTAGAAGCCGACGGCGTCGGGGCCGTGCTCTTGAATGACCTGCGCGAACTTGCTGGCGGCGTTGTCCAGGGCCGTGTCCCAACCGATGGCCACCGGCGCCTGGCCACGTACGAGGCGCTGCATCGGCTGCAGCAGCCGGGTCTGGCGCGTGACGGTGGCGCTGGCCGTGAGGTGCAGCGTCGAGCCCTTGGTGCAGAGTCGCCCGAAGTTGGCCGGATGGAGCGGGTCGCCGCGCACGCCGGTGATCTGCGTGCCGTCGGATTCGATGATGACGCCGCAGCCGACACCGCAATACGGGCAGGTCGATCGTGTCTCGCGCATTGCTCCCTCCCCTCCCGGGGGAGGGTGGGGGTGGGGGCTCGCGGCGCTGGCGATGGTCACGCTGCTGCCCTCACCCTAGCCCTCTCCCAGAGGGAGAGGGGACAAGACCTTCGGGCCGGCAACGGGGCGGGGCAGGTCGGTGGCGTGGGTGGCCAGTTCGGTGGCATCCAGGTGCACCACGCCGTCCGTCACCTTCACCGCGAACTTCGGCGTGCAGCCTTCGTCGGGCGACTTCGCGCAGCCGTCGTCCAGGCCGATGGCCCAGTTGTGCAGCGGGCAGGCCACGCTGGTGCCGAACACGATGCCCTGGCTCAGCGGGCCGCCCTTGTGCGGGCAGCGGTCGAGCAGTGCAAAGACCTGGTCCTCGGTGTTGCGGAACACGGCGACGTCCACGCCCACGGGCCGCGCCACGCGGCGGGCGCCGAGCACGGGGATGTCGTCGATGCGGCAGATGGCTTTCCATTCGCTCATGGTGGGCTCTCTAGGTTTTGAGGTCGGAATACAGGCCGGTCACGCGGTCCATGATGGCCAGCAGGTTTTCGCTGGTCACGAACACGTCGGACATGAGGGCCGGCGAGGCAGCGGTGCCTTCGAGGCGTTGCAGTCCCCGGTTGAAGAACATCCATTGCGCATCGGCCAGCACCAGTTCCTGGCGGATCTGCGCGGTGGCTTCGGGCGCGTTGCGCAAGATTTCCAGCGCGGCCAGGAATTCGGTGCGCGACTTCGCGATCTCGGCCGCGCTGCCGGCCGCGTCGATCTGCATTGCTCCGGCCAGGCAGAACTTGGCCATGCGCTGCGACAGCATGCGCTGCCGGCCCGCGATGTTGACCAGCCGGCCCACGGGTTTGCCCGAGGCGGCTTCGTACTGCATGGTGCCCTGGTTCGCGAGCGCGAGCACGGCGGCGTCAAGCTTGACGACCTTGGCGGCTTCTTCCTTGCTGGGCGCGGCGCCGGTGAGCTCGCGCTTGAAGTCGTTCCAGCTGCTGTCGAGTGCGTCGTAGGTGCCGCGGATCGTGGGGCTCGGCGCGAAGGCCTTGAGTTCGCCCAGCTGCTTTTCGAACAGCGCGATCGACCTGTCGAGTACCTGCTGTGCACTGCGCGGCTCCACCTTCTGCAGCAATGCCAGGTAGGCCTTGCTCGCGCGCTGCGACAGCATGCGCTGGCGGCCCGCCTTGTTGATGGCGTCGTTGAGGTCGGCCACCTGCGCGTGGGCGCCTGCTCCCGTCAGGGAAGCCAGCGCGGCGGTGGCGATGAAGTGTCTTCGTTTCAAGCGTTTCTCCGTTCGCCGTTCAGGCCGAGAGCGGCTCGAACTGCCGCACGTCGACCGACGCCTGGGCCGACTCGAACCACGGATCGGGTTCGCCGTCGAGCGCGAACTGCAGCCGCTCCCACAGCGCCTTGCGGCCCTCGGCGTCTTCGAGGATTTTTTTCTTCACATAGTCCAGGCCCACGCGGCCGATGTAGTGCACCGTGCGCTCCAGGTACCAGCCTTCCTCGCGGTAGAGCTGCAGGAAGGCGCCGGTGAACTCCATCACTTCCTCGCTGGTCTTCACCTTCACGAGGAACTGCGCCACTTCGGTCTTGATGCCGCCGTTGCCGCCCACGTACAGCTCCCAGCCCGAGTCGACGCCGATCACACCCACGTCCTTGATGCCGGCCTCGGCGCAGTTGCGCGGGCAACCCGACACGGCCAGCTTGACCTTGTGCGGCGAGTACATGGCCCACAGCGCGCGCTCCAGGTACTTGCCCATCTGCGTGGAGTCTTGCGTGCCGAAGCGGCACCACTCGCTGCCGACGCAGGTCTTCACCGTGCGCAACGACTTGGCATAGGCAAAGCCCGAGGGCATGCCGATGTCTTTCCACACGCCTTCCAGGTCTTCCTTCTTCACGCCCAGGAGGTCGATGCGTTGGCCGCCCGTGACCTTGACGGTCGGAATCTTGTACTTGTCGGCCGCGTCGGCAATGCGCCGCAATTCGTCGGGCGTGGTGTGGCCGCCCCACATGCGCGGAATGACGGAGTAGGTGCCGTCTTTCTGGATGTTGGCGTGGCTGCGTTCGTTGATGAAGCGGCTTTGCGGATCGTCCTTCGCCTCTTTCGGCCAGGTGCTGATCAGGTAGTAGTTGATGGCGGGACGGCAGGTGGCGCAGCCGTTGGGCGTGCGCCATCCGAGGTTGCGGTACACCTCGTCGTGCGTCAGGTAGTGCTCCTTTCGGATGGCGTCGCGCACGTCCTGGTGGCTCACGTCGGTGCAGCCGCACACGGCCTTTTTCTTCGGTGTGGCAGAGTAGTCGCCGCCCGCGGTGAACATCAGGATCTGCTCGACCAGCCCGGTGCACGAGCCGCAGCTGGCGCTGGCCTTGGTGTGCTTCTTGACCTCGTCGAGCGTGAACAGGCCCTTTTCCTTGATGGCCTTGCAGATCGTGCCCTTGTTGACGCCGTTGCAGCCACACACCTCGGCATCGTCGGGCATGCTCGCGGCCTTGTTGTGGCCCTCGTGGCCGGTGTCGCCGATGTTCGATTCGCCGAACATCAGCTTGTCGCGGATGTCGTGCACGCTGCGGCCGTCGCGCAGCAGCTTGAAGTACCAGCTGCCGTCCACCGTGTCGCCGTAGAGGCAGGCGCCGACCAGCTTGTCGTCCTTGATGACCAGTTTCTTGTAGACGCCGCCGAAGGGGTCGCTCATGACGATTTCTTCGGTGCCTTCGCCGCCCATGAACTCGCCGGCGCTGAACAGGTCGATGCCCGTCACTTTCAGCTTGGTCGAGGTCAGCGAGCCGAGGTAGCGGCCGATGCCGAACTGCGCCAGGTGGTTGGCCGCGACCTTGGCCTGCTCGAACAGCGGCGCGACCAGGCCGTAGGCAATGCCGCGGTGCGCCGCGCATTCGCCGACCGAGTAGATGCGCGCATCGGTCACGGTCTGCAGGGTGTCGGTGACCACGATGCCGCGGTTGCAGTGCAGGCGCATCTTCTCGGCCAGCTCGACGTTGGGGCGGATGCCGACGGCCATGACGACCAGGTCGGCGGCAACTTCGGTGCCGTCCTTGAAGCGGATGGTCTTGACGCGCCCGTCTTCACCGCCCACCAGGTCCTGCGTCTGCGCGCCCATCAGGAACTTCAGGCCCCGGTCTTCCAGCGACTTCTGCAGCAGCTTGCCTGCCACGTCGTCGAGCTGGCGCTCCATGAGCCAGGGCATGACGTGCACCACCGTCACGTTCATGCCGCGCAGCATCAGGCCGTTGGCGGCTTCCAGGCCCAGCAGGCCGCCTCCGATGACCACCGCGTTCTTGTGCGTGCGCGCAGTCTCGATCATGTAGTCGGTGTCGGCGATGTCGCGGTAGGCGATCACGCCCTTCAGGTCCTTGCCGGGCACGGGCAGCATGAAGGGGTTGGAGCCGGTGCACATCAGCAGGCGGTCGTAGACGGCCTCGGTAACGCCGCCTTGCGAATCCACGGCGCGAACGATGCGCTTGACGCGATCGACCTCGACCACTTTCTTGCCGGCATGCAGCGTGATGTGGTTGTCGGTGTACCAGTCCCAGCTGTTGAGCACGATCTCGTCGACCGTCTGCTCGCCGGCCAGCACCGGCGACAGCAGGATGCGGTTGTAGTTCGGGTGCGGCTCGGCGCCGAAGACGGTGATGTCGTACAGCTCGGGCGCAATCTTCAGCAGCTCTTCGAGCGTGCGCACGCCGGCCATGCCGTTGCCGACCATCACGAGTTTGAGTTTCTTCATGGGGCTGGACCTTTCCTGGAATTCAAGCAAGCAAGCGAACGAGGACCGGCGGCGCGCCCGAAGCATCGCGCCGTCATTTTCTTTGGGGGCGCCGTGGCGCCGGCCGACCGGGTGCCGCTGCGTCAGGCCGCGGTTTTCTCCACATGCGCCTGGCGCGTGTAGAGAAAGTCGATGACGGCCTTGCGTGCGTGCACGTAGGCCGGGTCTTCGGCCAGCTCGACACGGTTGCGCGGGCGCGCGATGTTCACTGCCAGCACGTCGCCGATGGTCGCGGCCGGGCCGTTGGTGAGCATCACGATGCGGTCGCTCAGCAGCACGGCTTCGTCGACGTCATGGGTGACCATGACCACGGTGCTGTGCGTCTTCTGCACGATGGCCAGCAGCTCGTCCTGCAGCTTGGCGCGGGTGAGGGCGTCGAGGGCGCCGAAGGGCTCGTCCATCAGCAGCACCTTGGGCTCCATCGACAGCGCACGCGCAATGCCCACGCGCTGCTTCATGCCGCCCGATATTTCGCCGGGGCGCTTCTGCGCGGCGGGCGTGAGGCCGACCAGCGCCAGCGCCGCGTCGGTGCGCTCGCGCAATTGCGCCTTGCTCTCCGTGGCCGCGAACACGCGCTCGACCGCCAGGTACACGTTCTCGAAGCAGGTGAGCCAGGGCAGCAGCGAATGGTTCTGGAACACCACCGCGCGCTCGGGGCCGGGGCCCTTGATTTCCTTGTTGGCGCACAGCAGCACGCCCTGCGTCGGCGTCGTCAGCCCGGCGATGAGGTTCAACAGCGTCGACTTGCCGCAGCCCGAGTGGCCGATGAGCGTGATGAACTCGCCCTTGGCGACGTGCAGGTTGATGTCGCGCAACGCGAGAAAACTGCCCTTGGCCGTCTTGAAGCGCTGCTCGACGTTATGGATCTCGATGTACTTCGAATCGTCGTTCATGACTTCACCTCTTCGAACGTGAACGCAGTAGCCAGCTTGATGAGCGCGAACTCCAGCACCAGCCCGACGATGCCGATCACGAAGATCGCGATGATGATGTTGGCGACGTTGAGGTTGTTCCACTCGTCCCACACCCAGAAGCCGATGCCGACGCCGCCGGTCAGCATTTCGGCGGCGACGATCACCAGCCACGCGGTGCCGACCGCGAGCCGCACGCCGGTCAGCATGTAGGGCAGCACGGCGGGGAACAGGATCTTGGTGAGGATCTTCCATTCGGAGAGGTTCAGCACCTTGGCCACGTTCATGTAGTCGCTCGGCACGCGCTGCACGCCGACGGCAGTGTTGATGACCATGGGCCAGATCGAGCAGATGAAGATGGTCCAGATGGCGGCCGGGTTGGCGCCCTTGAACACCAGCAGGCCGATGGGGAGCCAGGCCAGCGGCGACACCGGGCGCAGCAGGCTGATCAACGGGTTGAACATGCGCGCAAGGAACTCGAAGCGCCCGATGGCAAAGCCCGCCGGGATGCCGACCAGCGCCGCAAGGCCGAAGCCCAGCGCCACGCGCTGCAACGACGACAGCACGTTCCAGCCCACGCCCTGGTCATTGGGGCCCTTGCTGTAGAACGGATCGCTGAACACCGTGAGCGCCTGCTGCCAGGTGGCAAGCGGGGTGGGAAAGCCGGTGGTGCTGTTCATGGCCACCAGCTCCCAGACCAGCACCAGCAGACCGAAGCCCACGAGCGGCGGCAGCACGCGCATCCAGAAGGCGCGCAGGTCGATGGGCGGCTTTTGCTCCCTCTTCTCTTTGGGCAGGGGGCTGGGGTGAGGGGCGGCCTCGACTTTGGACGCAGCCTCGCCCCGGCCTTCTCCCGCACGCGGCGGAGAGGAAGAGGGAGGCAGGGACGTATCCAGGGGCGAATGAAAGACGGCGCTGACCATGTTGTTCTCCCTATGCATGAAGCTTGAACGACTCTGCGTATTTCTTCGGGTCCTTGCCGTCCCACACCGAGCCGTCGAACAGCTTGCTGGTGCGCATCGCGTCCTTGGGCACCGGCGTCTGCGTGGCGGCGGCGGCCTGCTTGTAGATGTCGATGCGGTTGATCTCGGTGGCCACCTTCAGGTAGTCGGGGTGTTCCTTCAGCAGGCCCCAGCGCTTGTGCTGCGTGAGGAACCACATGCCGTCCGACAGGTACGGGAAGTTCACGGCACCGCCGTTGTAGAACTTCATGTGGTTGGGATCGTCCCAGCTCTTGCCCAGGCCATTGGTGTAGCGGCCCAGGATGCGCTGGTTGATGGCATCGACGCTGGTGTTGACGTAGCTCTTGTCGGCGATGGTCTCGGCCATCTTGTTCTTGTTCTGCAGGCCGGCGTCGATCCACTTGCCGGCTTCGAGGATCGCGGCGGTCACGGCACGCGCCGTGTTCGGGTACTTCTTCGTGAACTCGGCGGTGCAGCCGAGCACCTTCTCGGGGTGGTCTTTCCAGATGTCCTGCGTGGTGATGGCCGTGATGCCGATGCCGTCCATGATGGCGCGCTGGCCCCAGGGCTCACCGACGCAGTAGCCGTCCATGTTGCCCACGCGCATGTTGGCCACCATCTGCGGCGGCGGCACGGTGATGTTCTTCACGTCCTTGAACGGGTCGATGCCGGCGGAGGCGAGCCAGTAGTAGAGCCACATGGCGTGCGTGCCGGTGGGGAAGGTCTGCGCGAAGGTGTATTCGCGCTTCTCTGTGGCGATGAGCTTGGCGAGCGAGGCGGCATCGACCGCGCCCTTGTCGGCCAGCTTCTTCGACAGCGTGATGGCCTGGCCGTTGTTGTTGAGGGTCATGAGCACGGCCATGTCCTTCTTCGGGCCGCTCAGGCCCAGGTGCATGCCGTAGACCAGGCCGTAGAGCACGTGCGCCATGTCGAGGTCGCCGTTGGAGAGCTTGTCGCGCACGCCGGCCCAGCTGGCCTCCTTGCTGGGGACGATCTTCACGCCGTACTTCTTGTCGATGCCGAGCACCGAGGCCATCACCACGCTGGCGCAGTCGGTGAGCGGGATGAAGCCGATCTTCACTTCTTCTTTCTCGGGCTTGTCCGAGCCCTGGGCCCAGACGGCGGCACGCAGCGCGGGGTCGATGCCCACCGCGCCGATGGCGGCGGCTTGCAGTACGCGGCGGCGGCTGAGGCGGGTTTTCAGCAGGTCGGTCATGGGGTACGGGCTCCGGTTGAAGAACGAACAAAATGCAGAAGCGAAAAACAAAAAAGGCGTCCCGACCACGCAAGGGCTGCTCGCGAACGAGCCCTTGCGGGATGGGGACGCCTTTGTCCGGTTAGGTGGGTGGCACCCGCCGTTGGGTGCTGCCTGCCTGAAGACCAATGAAGGTCCATGGGTTCACTTATGCAAAGTGCGTGCCAGTAGCTTTGTCCTGTTTGTTGCTCTCGAAACGGTAGCAGGATGGCTTGTGCGGACGGGGGAATGCCTTCTGTGCCGTCGTCTTGGACCCGTGGCACGTTTTTGTGCGCTGCACCAAGTTGAACGCTTTCCGGGCTGTTCTATGCGGTTGGTTTCGGGGCGTCTGTGGTTTTGGCGCTGTCGTTCAG
>NZ_QAJK01000156.1 GCF_003852515.1 Variovorax sp. KBW07
GTTGGAAATGCGGATGGCTTCATCGATGTTCCTGAAGCGGATCACCGGCGACACCGGACCGAAGGTCTCGTGCTTTGCCACCGTCATCTCCGGGTCGACGTGGTCGAGCACCGTGGGCGAATACAGCGCGCCACGGCGCTCGTTGCCGTACAGCAGCTTGGCGCCCGCCGCGATGGCTTCGTTGACCACCGCCTCGAACTGCTTTGCAGCAGCTTCATCGATGACCGTGCCCATGTCGGTGTCGGGGTCCATCGGGTCGCCGTACTTCAGCGCCTTCGTCTTGGCCACCAGCAGCTCGACGAACCGGTCGGCCACCGACTCGTGCACCAGCATGCGCTTGACTGCTGTGCACCGCTGGCCCGAGTTCTTGTACGAGCCGCCTGCTGCTAGCGTGGCGGCCTCCTCGATGTCCGCGTCTTCCATCACGATGATCGGGTCGTTGCCGCCCAGCTCCAGGATCTGGCGCTTGTAGACCGCCTTGCCCGAGATGTACTTGCCGATGGGCACGCCACCGGTGAAGGTGACCAGATCGACGTCGGCATTCGTGAGCAGTTCGTCGGCGATCTCGCTCGGATCACCCGTGAGCACCGACAGCATCTGCGGCGGCAGGCCCGCTTCGTACAGGATGTCGGCCAGCAGGAACGCGGTGAGCGGCGTCTTCTCGCTGGGCTTGAGCACGATGCGGTTGTTGGTCGCAATGGCCGGCGCCACCTTGTGGATCACCTGGTTCAGCGGGTGGTTGAACGGCGTGATGGCGGTGATGGCGCCCAGCAGCGGCTCGCGCATCGTGTAGACCTTGCGGCTCTTGCCATGGTGCGTGAGGTCGCACGAGAACACCTGGCCGTCGTCCACCAGCGCCTGGTTGGCGGCGAACAGCAGCACGTCGGAGGCGCGGCCCACTTCGTACAGCGAGTCCTTGCGCGAGAGGCCCGACTCGAGCGTGATGGTGCGCGAGATCTCGTCCAGGCGCGAGGCGATGATCTCGCCGGCGCGCATGAGGATCTTGTAGCGCTCGTAGCGCGTGAGCGTGGACTTGTAGTCGCGGGCAATGCGCAGCGCATTGCGCACGTCGTCCAGCGTGGCCTTGGGCACGGTGGCGATCACTTCGCCGGTGTAGGGGTAGGTGACTTCGATGGTGCGGTCGCGGTGGACCTTTTCTCCGGCGATGCGAAGCGCTTCGCGGTGAACGATGCCTGGCTTCAGAGTGGCTTGGCTCATGGGGTGCTTGCTCCGGGCGACGGTTTTTTTACTGGGCGTGGTTCAGCGCGATGTCGAGCGCATCGAAGTTGCGCAGCCTGCGCGTGCTGGCGATGCCGGTGACGGGCCGGTTGCAGATCAGCGGCACGCGCTGCTCCGACACACCGCCGTGCGAGCGCAGCGGAACCTCCAGCGCCGACAGGTCGTGGCGGCTGGCCGAGGTTCCGATGACGGTGTTGCGCTCGCTCACGACCACGATGTCGCCGATGCGGTCGGGCGGCAGTTCGAAGCGCTTGGCTGCTTCGGCGCGCGTGAGCACCAGCTCCATGCCCGGCACCTGCTTGATGCGTTCGATCCAGCCGGGCACGCTGGCGTCGTCGGGTGCGTACACGGTGGCAAACGAGCCCAGCGCGCCGTGGTGCACTACGTACGGGTCGGTGATCGGCAGGATCACCCTCGCCTTTTCGGCGCCGTACCAGCCATCGAGCACGTCCTGCAGGTAGATGACGTTCGGCGAGCCATCCGCGCCATGCTTGTCGTTCATGCCGTGGTCCGCGGTGATGACGATGGTGGCACCCAGCGCATCGAGTTGCGCAAGATAGCCGTCCATCATTGCGTAGAAGGCATTGGCGGCGGGGCTGCCGGGCGCGGCCTTGTGCTGCACGTAGTCGGTGGTCGACAGGTACATCAGGTCGGGCCGGCGCGACTCCATCAGCTTCACGCCCGAGGCGAACACGAACTCCGACAACTCGGCGCTGTACACCGAAGGCACGGGCATGCCGACCATGTCGAGCACGTTGTCGATGCCGTTCTCTTCCATCGTCACCTGGTCGGACTTCTCCGACGAGAAGCAGATGCCCTTCATGCGATGGCCCAGCAGCTTGCGCAGCTTGTCCTTGGCGGTGACCACGGCCACCTTGGCGCCCGCATCGGCGAATGCGGCCAGCACGGTGCCGGCGCGCAGGTACTTGGGGTCGTTCATCATCACTTCCTGGCCCAGCTCGCGGTCGAAGAAGTAGTTGCCGCAGATGCCGTGCACGGCAGGTGGCGCACCGGTCACGATGGACAGGTTGTTCGGGTTGGTGAACGAGGGCACGACGCAATCGGCCAGCAGGCTCGCACCCGACTTCATGATGCGGCCCAGGTACGGCGCCACGCCGGCCTCCACGGCCGCATCGAGATACGCGGGCTCACAGCCGTCGACGCAAACGACCACGACGGGGCGCGCCATCCAGCGATAGCTCCTGGCATTGACTTCGAGTGTCTCCGGTGTCATTTCAGACTTCCTTTTGGGGTGGGTTGTTCGATGTGGTGGCCGCCGCGTTGGCATTGGCGTCGGTGCGGCCGAAGGCCTTGTGCATGCGTGCGCGGCTGCCCGCGACGTGCTCGCGCAGCGCGCGCCCCGCGATGTCGGGGTTGCCGCTGGCAATGGCTTCGACGATGTCGCGGTGTTCGTCCGCCGACACGCGCAGGCCGCCGCCGCTGTCGAGCGCGCGCATCCTGAAAAGGTGCAGCTCCTTGACGAGGCGCTTGTAGGTTTCGGTCAGCTTCTTGCTGCCGGCGGTGTCGAGCAGGATCTCGTGGAACTGCAGGTTGAGCTGCGCGTACTGCTCCACGTCTTGCGCCTGGGCTGCCGAGCGCATGGCGTCGAGCATGGCGCGCAGGCGCTCGACCGCGTCGGGCTTGATGGCCAGCGCCACGCGCCGGCCGATGATTTCTTCCAGTGCCTCGCGCAGTTCGTAGATCTCGTCGGCCTCTTCGAATGCGATCTCCCGCACGAACACGCCCCGGTTCTTTTCGTTGCGCACCAGGCCCGCTTCTTCCAGCGCGCGCAGCGCCTCGCGGATCGGGCCACGGCTGGTATTGAAGCGCTGCGACAGCTCGCTCTCGTTGATGCGGCTGCCCACGGGGAGCTCGCCCGTCATGATCAAACGCTCGATTTCTTCCTGCATCAGCATCGGCAAAGAGCTGGATTGAAGGAACGCGAGGGCGGCGGAGTGATTGCTGGTGACCATGGGGCGTATTTTCCCGAGGAATTGAAAACTGTCAACAATTTTTTATTGACAGTCTTCAGTCATCAATCTACATTGCCTTCACCGGACCTTGGCACGCCACTGCCGGAGCACGCCATTCACTCACCCGTGACAGCAAGCCACTTCAGGAGAAAAAGATGACGATGAAACAAAGCACGCGCCGTCTCACGGCGGTTCTGTGTGCAGCGGCGCTGGGCCTTGCGGCCAGCGGCGCCGCATGGGCGCAAAAGACCTCGCTCCTGGTCTACACGGCGCTCGAGACCGACGCCATGAAGCTCTACAAGGACAGCTTCGAAAAAGCCAACCCCGACATCGAGGTGAAGTGGGTGCGCGACTCCACCGGCATCGTCACCGCCAAGCTGCTGGCCGAAAAAGCCAACCCGCAGGCCGACGTGGTGGCCGGCCTGGCCGCCAGCAGCCTGGCGCTGCTGCAGCAGGAAGGCATGCTGCTGCCCTACGAGCCCAAGGGCTTCAAGGAGCTGAACCCGGCCTATTCCGATGCCGCGCGCCCGCCGGCCTGGGTGGGCATGGACGTGTGGGCCGCCACCATCTGCTTCAACCGCGTCGAGGCGAAGAAGCTGGGCCTGCCCAAGCCGGAAAGCTGGCAGGACCTGACCAAGCCGATCTACAAGGGCACCATCACCATGCCCCACCCGGCCTCCAGCGGCACGGGCTACCTCGACGTGTCGTCGTGGCTGCAGAACATGGGCGACGCCGAAGGCTGGAAGTACATGGACGCGCTGCACCAGAACGTCGCCCAGTACGTGCACTCCGGTTCCAAGCCCTGCAAGCAGGCGGGCGCGGGCGAGTTCCCCATCGGCATCTCGTTCGAGTTCCGCGCGCACCAGGTCAAGAAGTCGGGCGCGCCGGTCGACCTGATCTTTCCGAAGGAAGGCCTGGGCTGGGACATCGAGGCCACCAGTGTCATGAAGACGAGCAAGAAGCTGGACCAGGCCAAGCGCTTCGCCGACTGGATGGCCAGCAAGGAGGCCAACCAGATCACCTCCACCTGGTGGGCGGTGGTGGCCTACCCCGGCGTGGCATCGAAGCTCGAAGGCATTCCGGACAACTACGAAAAGCTGCTCGCCAAGAACGACCTGAACTGGGCCGCGAAAAATCGCGAACGCATCCTGGCCGAGTGGAGCAAGCGCTACGAAGGCAAGGCCGAACCGAAATAAGCCTCACGGCGTTCCCGACTTTCAATCCGCGGGCGCCGCCGCAGTGGCAGTGCTCCGCCAACGATGAGTGCGAAAAATGGATATGACCGCCACCAGGTTCATTGCCGAACAGCAACGACAACTTGCCCCCGCTGCATTGGAAGTCATCGGGATACGGAAAGACTTCGAGTCTTTCAGTGCGCTGCGCGACGTTCACCTGCGCGTGAACCCGGGCGAGATGCTGTGCTTTCTCGGCCCCTCGGGCTGCGGCAAGACCACGCTGCTGCGCATCATCGCGGGGCTGGAAACGCAGACCTCCGGGCAGATATTGCAGAACGGCAAGGACGTGTCGTGGCTGTCGCCCGACAAGCGCGACTACGGCATCGTGTTCCAGTCGTATGCGCTCTTTCCCAACCTGTCGATTGCCGAGAACATCGGCTACGGGCTGGTCAACAGCCGCGCCAGGCGCGGCGAGATCAAGGCGCGTGTCGAAGAGCTGCTGAAGCTCGTCGGCCTGCCGACCTCGGGCAACAAGTACCCCAGCCAGCTCTCGGGCGGCCAGCAGCAGCGCGTGGCCCTCGCCCGCGCCCTTGCCACGCGGCCCGGCCTGCTGCTGCTCGACGAGCCGCTGTCGGCGCTCGATGCGCTGGAGCGCATTCGCCTGCGCGGTGAAATCCGCCGGCTGCAGAAGCAGGTCGGCATCACCACCATCATGGTCACGCACGACCAGGAAGAAGCGCTGTCGATGGCCGACCGCATCGTGGTCATGAACCACGGCGTGATCGAGCAGGTCGGCACGCCGATGGAAGTCTATGAACAGCCGGCCACGCCCTTCGTGGCCGACTTCGTGGGCAAGGTCAACGTGCTGCGCTCGGTGGCGCTGGGCAACCACCGCTTCCAGGTCGGCGACATGGAACTGCAGTGCGACGCCTGCGACGGCGCCTTCGAGCCCGGCGAAGCCGTCAACCTCTACCTGCGGCCCGAAGACCGCGCGGTCGAGCACCTGGGCGACGACACGGCCAACCGGCTGCAGGCGCTGGTGACCAAGGTCGAGTTTCTCGGCGGCCTGTGCATTGCCGAAGTGACGGCCGATGCGTTGCACGGGCAAACGCTGGGCCTGCACTTCTCGCTCAACCAGCTGCACGACCTGGACATCCGCGAAGGCAACACCATCGACATCGCGCTGCGCGCCAACCGCATCCGCGCCTTTTCAGCCGCCCGCACGCCCAAGCCATGAACACGCTGGCCCACCCTTCCGCCATGAAGGCGCCGTCGTTCGCCAAGCGGCCAGCCATGAACTGGAGCCGCGACGAAACCATTGCCCGCGCCATCCTGCTGGTGGTGATGGCGATGCTGTTCGTGTTTCTCATCGCACCGCTGCTGACCATCCTGGCGCACGCGGTGCAGGACAAGGAAGGCCGCTTCGTCGGCCTGGCCCACTTCATCACCTACTTCCAGACGCCGAGCCTGCTGCGCGCGGCGTGGAACTCGGTGTGGGTGTCGGCGGCGGTGGTGATGATCTCGGTGCCCACGGCCTTCGTGTTTGCCTACGCGCTCACGCGCAGCTGCATGCCGGCGCCGCTGAAGGCGGTGTTTCGGCTGATCGCGCTGATTCCGCTGCTGGCGCCTTCGCTGCTCTCGGCCATTTCGTTCGTGCAGTGGTTCGGCAACCAGGGCGCGCTGAAGTTCCTGCTGGGCGGCATGTCGATCTACGGCGCGCCGGGGATCATCCTGGCCGAGGTCTACAACACCTTTCCGCATGCGCTGATGATTTTGGTCACCGCGCTGTCGCTGGCCGATGGCCGGCTGTACGAGGCGGCCACGGCGCTGCGCACGCGGCCGTTCCGCCAGTTCATGACCATCACGCTGCCCTCGTGCAAGTACGGGCTCATCAGCGCGGCCACCGTGGTGTTCACCTACGTGGTGAGCGACTTCGGCGCGCCCAAGGTCATCGGCGGCAACTTCAACGTGCTGTCGGTCGACGTGTTCAAGCAGGTGGTGGGGCAGCACAATTTTTCCATCGGCGCGGTGGTGGGCATGCTGCTGCTGATTCCGTCGATCATTTCCTTCGTGATCGACTACGTGGTTCGGCGCAAGCTGAAGGCGCAACTCACAGCCCGCTCGGTGCCCTACAGCCCCAAGCGCCGCAAGCTCGCCGATGCGCTGCTGGTGCTGTTCTGCACGCTGGTGTGCGGCCTGCTGCTGGCCACCATCGGCATGGCGATCTACACCTCGGTGATCTCGCTGTGGCCGTACGACCTGTCGCTCACGCTCAAGCACTACCACTTCGTGCTGGTCGAAAGCGACATGGCCGCGGCGTATGGCAACAGCCTGGTCGTTGCCATGGCCACGGCCGTGGCCGGTTCGCTCATCGTGTTCGTGGGCGCCTACCTGATCGAGAAGACGCGCAACCTGGGCCTGATGCGCAAGGGCATGCATTTGATGGCGGTGCTGTCGATGGCGGTGCCGGGCCTGGTGCTCGGGCTGGGCTACGTGATGTTCTTCAACCATCCGGCCAACCCGCTGAATTTTCTCTACCAGACGATGGCGATACTGATCATCTCGATGGTGGTGCACTACTACACGTCGAGCCATCTCACGGCCATTACCGCGCTCAAGCAGATCGACAACGAGTTCGAGGCCGTGTCGGCTTCGCTCAAGGTGCCGTTCTTCAAGACCTTCCTGCGCGTGACGGTGCCGGTGTGCCTGCCGGCCATCCTGGACATTGGCCGCTACTTCTTCGTGGTGTCGATGGCCAGCCTGTCGTGCGCCATTTTCCTGTACACGCCCGAGACCATCCTCGCCTCGGTCGCGATCATGCACCTGGACGACGCCGGCGACATCGGCCCGGCCTCGGCGCTGGCCAGCCTGATCGTCGTTACCTCGACGCTGGTGTGCATTGCCTACTCGCTGCTGACGCGCGTGCTGCTGTCGCGCACGCAGGCCTGGCGCAACCTGAGCCGTGGCTGAACACACAACGCATCTCTCTCATTTCCTTCCCCGCCTGGAGACACCATGAGTCAAACGCCCTACCCCATTCTGCTCACGCCCGGCCCCCTGACCACTTCGGACCGCACACGCAACGCGATGCTGCGCGACTGGGGATCGTGGGACGCCGACTTCAACCAGATCACCGCGCGCATCCGCAAGGAAGTGCTGAACATCGTGCACGGCACGGGCACGCACGAATGCGTTCCGCTGCAGGGCAGCGGCACCTTCTCGGTGGAAGCGGCCATCGGCACGGTCGTTCCGCGCAACGGCCATGTGCTGGTGCCCAGCAACGGCGCCTACTGCCAGCGGCTGGCGAAGATCTGCAAGGTGCTGGGCCGCAAGCTGACCACCATCGACTACACCGAAGAAAAGCAGGTGTCGCCCGCCGATGTCGACCGCGCATTGGCCGCCGACCCGGGCATCACGCACGTGGCGGTGGTGCACTGCGAAACCGGCGCCGGCGTGCTCAACCCGCTGCACGAGATCGCACTGGTGGTTGCAAAGCACGGACGCGGCCTGATCATCGATGCGATGAGCTCCTTCGGCGCGCTCGAGATCGATGCACGCAAGACGCCCTTCGATGCCGTCGTCGCCGCATCGGGCAAGTGCCTCGAAGGCGTGCCGGGCATGGGCTTTGTCGTCATCAAGCGCAGCACGCTCGAAAAATGCGAAGGCAACTGCCACTCGCTGAGCATGGACCTGTACGACCAGTGGGTGTACATGGAAAAGACCACGCAATGGCGCTTCACGCCCCCCACGCACGTGGTCGCGGCGCTCGACACCGCCATTGCGCAATACATCGAGGAAGGCGGCCTGAAGGCGCGCGGCGGGCGCTATGCGCGCAACTGCAAGGCACTGATCGACGGGCTGGCCGCGCTGGGCTTCAGGAGCTTTCTCGACCCGGCCATCCAGGCGCCGATCATCATCACCTTCCACGCGCCCGACGACGCCAACTACAACTTCAAGACCTTCTACCAGGAGGTCAAGAAGCGCGGCTACATCCTCTACCCCGGCAAGCTCACGCAGGTCGAGACCTTCCGCGTCGGCTGCATGGGGCACTTCGGCGAAGCCGGCATTCCGGGGGCGGTGGCGGCCATTGCCGACACGCTGAAAGCCATGAACATCCGGCAGGTCACGGCCACACCCGTCGCGGCATGAACGAAGCCACGCCGCGCCGCTACATCCTCACGCTGACCTGCCCCGACCGCACGGGCATCGTGGCGGCCGTGGGCAGCTTCATCGCGAGCCATGGCGGCCTGATCACCCAGGCCGCGCAGCACGGCGACGCGCTGCACAACCGCTTCTACATGCGCGTGGAAATCCAGGCCGACACGCTGCCCTTCTACCTGGACGAACTGCGCGAACGCTTCGCGCCCGTTGGCAAGCAGTTCGACATGGAGTGGAGCGTGTCCGACAGCTCGGTCAAGAAACGCATGCTGGTGCTGGTGAGCAAGCTGGACCATTGCCTGAACGACCTGCTGCACCGCTGGCGCAACAAGGACCTGCACTGCGAGATCCCCTGCGTGATCTCCAACCACAACGACCTGCGCTCCTTCGTCGAGTGGCACGGCATTCCCTTCTTCCATGTGCCGGTGACGCCCGACACCAAGGAGCAGGCCTATGCCGAAGTGGAGCGCTTGTTCCGTGAATTCAGCGGCGACTTCATGGTGCTCGCGCGCTACATGCAGGTGCTGTCCGACGGCATGACGCAGCGCCTGCGCAACCGCATCATCAACATCCACCACAGCTTCCTGCCGGCCTTCGTGGGCGGCAAGCCGTATCACCAGGCCTTCGAGCGCGGCGTGAAGATGACCGGCGCCACCAGCCACTACGTGACGGCGGAGCTCGACGCCGGGCCGATCATCGACCAGGGCGTGATCGACATCGACCACGGCAACTCCATCGAGGAAATGGTGCGCCTGGGCAAGGACATCGAAAAGAGCGTGCTCTCGCGCAGCGTGCGCCTGCACCTGGAAGACAGAATCCTGGTCCACCGCAACAAGACGGTGGTCTTCAAGTAGCCCGCTCCCTCACTCATTTCCATTCACCACCCACCGAACGAGCCCCACCACACACCATGGCGACGCCACTTCCCTCCCATGCACAGGTCGTCATCGCGGGTGGCGGCATCGCCGGCTGCAGCGCGGCCTACCACCTCACAAAGCTGGGCTGCACCGACGTGATCGTGCTCGAACAGGGCCAGCTCACCTGCGGCACCACCTGGCACGCGGCCGGCCTGGTCGGCCAGCTGCGCGCGAACCGCAGCATGACGAAGATGAGCCGCTACGGCATCGACCTGTATGCGTCGCTCGAAGCCGAGACGGGCCTTGCCACCGGCTGGAAGCAGTGCGGCAGCATCACCGTGGCGCGAACGCCCGAGCGCATGACGCTGCTCAAGCGCACCATCGCCACGGCCCGCAGCTTCGGCATCGAGGCGGAGTTCATCACGCCCGCCGAAGCACGGGAGCTGTGGCCGCTGATGCGCGTCGACGACCTTGTCGGCGCGGTGTGGCTGCCCGGCGACGGCAAGGCCAACCCGACGGACCTCACGCAGTCGCTGGCCAAGGGCGCGCGCAATCGCGGCGCGAAGATCTTCGAGGGCGTGCAGATCACCGGCACGCTCATCGAGAACGGCCGCATCGTGGGCGTGGAAACCGACCAGGGCACGGTGCGCTGCGAGAGCTTTCTCAACTGCGCCGGCCAGTGGGCGCGCGAGCTGGGCAAGATGTCGGGCGTCAACATTCCGCTGCATTCGGCCGAGCACTTCTACCTGGTCACCAAGGAAATCGAAGGCGTGCACCGCGACCTGCCGGTGCTGCGCGACCCCGACGGCTACATCTACTACAAGGAAGAAGTCGGCGGGCTGGTCATGGGCGGTTTCGAGCCCGTGGCCAAGCCCTGGGGCATGGACGGCATTCCGCCGAAGTTCGAGTTCCAGCTGCTGCCGGACGACATGGACCAGTTCCAGGTGCTGCTCGACGAGGCGGTGCACCGCACGCCCGCGCTGGAGACCACCGAGATCAAGCTGTTCCTGAACGGCCCCGAGAGCTTCACGCCCGACGGCAACTTCATCCTTGGCGAGGCGCCCGAGGTGCGCGGCTATTTCGTGGCCGCCGGCTTCAACTCGGCCGGCATCGCGAACGCGGGCGGCGCGGGCAAGCTGATAGCCGAATGGATCGTCGGCGGCGCCGCGCCGGCCGACCTGCTCGACGTGGACATCCGCCGTTTCGCGCCCTTCAACAGCAACAAGCGCTGGCTGAAAGACCGCACGGTGGAGGCGCTTGGCCTGCACTACGCCATGCGCTGGCCGCGCCACGAACTGGAATCCGGCCGGCCGCTGCGCCGCTCGCCGCTGTACGACAAGCTGAAGGCCAAGGGCGCGGCCTTCGGCAGCAAGCTCGGCTGGGAGCGCGCGAGCTGGTTCGCCTTGCCGGGGCAGAAAGCGGAAGCCCGCTATGGCTTCGGCCGGCCCGACTGGCTCGATGCCTGCATCGAGGAACAACTGGCGGTGCGGCGCGATGTCGTCGTCTTCGACCAGACCTCGTTCGGCAAGCTGATGGTGCAGGGCCGCGACGCCGAGTTGCTGCTGCAACGCCTGTGCGCCAACGACGTGGCGATACGGCCCGGCAGCATGGTCTACACCGCGTTGCTCAACGAGCGCGGCGGCTTCGAGAGCGATCTCACGGTGATGCGGCTCGAGGCCGAGTGCTTTCTCATCATCACCGGCTCGGCGCAGCCGTACCGCGACATCGGGCACATCAAGCGCCATCTTCATCCGCACGAGCATGTCACGGTGACGGACGTGACTTCGGGCTACTGCACGCTCACGGTGACCGGCCCGAAGGCGCAGCAACTGCTGTCCCGCGTGACGCCGCAGGACTTGCGCAAGGAAGCGTTCCCGCAATCGGCGGTGACCGAGATCGACGTGGGCCATGCGCGCGCGCTCGCGGCCAAGGTCTCGTATGTCGGCGGCCCCGGATGGGAGCTGTACATCCCGACCGAAATGGCGGTGCACGTGTACGACACGCTGTTCGAAGCAGGCGCCGACCTGGGCCTGCGCGACGGCGGCTACTACACCATCGATGCGTTGCGCGTCGAGGCCGGGCGCCGCGCCTTCGGCCTTGAACTGGGGCCGGACGAAAACCCGTTCGAAGCGGGCCTTGAATTTGCCGTGCAGCTCGACAAGCCGGTCGCGTTCATCGGCCAGGCCGCGCTCGCGAAAGTCGCACCGGAGCGCCTGTCCAAGCGGCTGGTGATGTTCCTGCTCGACGACGCGCAGGCCTTCGCCTGGGGCGGCGAGCCCATCCTGCGCAACGGCAAGGCCGTCGGCGAACTGACTTCCACGGCGTACAGCGCGGTGCTCGGGCGGATGGTGGCAATGGGCTACGTGCGCAGCGCCGAGCCGCTCACGCGCGACGAAGCGATGCAGGGGCCGTACGAGATCGACATCGCCGGCCAGCGCTTTGCCGCCACCGCGCAATCGCGCCCGCCCTACCCGTCGCTCGTGAAAGCCGCGCTCGACGTTGCGGGCTGACGGACTCACGGAATCGTGGGCTAATGGTTAACACTGCAGGCATTCGATTGACCCGCCGAAAAGTTCGCCCTTAGAATTTACGCACAGGTTCAGATTTAAAGACCATCTGTAAGATGGCTTTGTCGCGCCTGCATGGTTTGCATCGTCCTCTTGCGGAATATTCCAATGGAGACAACTGTGCAACCCAACGCGATCAAGATCCGCGGCATCGACGATGTCATCGCCTACCTGGATTCACGCCAGGGCATCGTCGGCCGGGCCGCCACCATCTGGTGGCTCGCACTCGGCGGATTGTTCCTCGACGCCTTCTCCAACTCCGCACTGAGCGCGGGCCTCGGGCCCATGACGCGCAACCTGCACCTGTCCGCCGGACAGGTGGCGCTGATGACGTCGCTCGCCTCGTGGGTGGCCATTGCCTTCAACCCCATCGGCGGCTGGATGGCCGACCGCTGGGGCCGCATACGCCCGCTCATCCTGGCCAAGTTCCTGGCCGTGGTGGGCGCCGTGCTGGTGGTGTTCGCGCCCAGCTTCGAGATGATCCTGGTCGGCCGCTTCTTCGTGGGCGCGGCCTACGGCATCGACTTCGCCATTGCCATGGCGGTGCTGGCCGAGTTCACGCCGGCCAAGCTCAAGAGCCGGCTCAATACCTGGCAGGGCATGTGGTACGCGGCCGTGTGCACCAACCTGCTGCTGGCGCTGTTGTTCTACTCATGGAACGTGGGTGATTCGATCTGGCGCTACTCGGTGGCGGCCACTGCGGTCTTCGGCGTGACCATCCTCGTGCTGCAGCTCGCGCTGCTGGTCGAAAGCCCCGTGTGGCTAGCCCGCAAGGAACGGCTCGACGAGGCCGCGCAGGCCATGACCCGCATCTACGCCCAACTGTTCGTTGCCGCGCCCAAGCACGAGCGCGTGCCGGTGCTCAACCAGGCCCGCCGCGGCGCTGCCAACGTGCTGCTGATTTTTCGCGGTGCCTACCTGCCGCGCACCATCCTTGCCGCCACGGTGCAGATCGGCCAGTCGATCCAGTATTTCGCGGTGGGCTGGTACCTGCCGCTGATCAGCGCCACGCTGTTCGGCAAGGACTTTGCGCAGGCCACCATCGGCGCCCTCGCCTTCAACATCTTCGGCATCTTCGGCGGCTTTCTCTCGCCGTGGATCGGCCGCAAGCTGGGCCTGCGCCGCGCCTCGGCCTTCGGTTTCGCGATGGTGTTCGTGATGCTGCTCACGCTGGGCCTGTTCCATGGCCGCATGCCGCTGTGGCTGGCGGTGATCGTGCCGTCGCTGTTCATCCTGTTCCACTCGGGCGGTCCGGGCGCCAACGGCAAGAGCCTGTCGTCGCTGTCGTTCCGCAGCGAGCTGCGCGCCGGCGCCAACGGGATCATTGGCGCGCTGGGCTCCATCGGCGCGGCGCTGGGCCTGCTGGTCTTTCCGCTGTTCCGCGAGAAGTACGGGCTGGAACACACCTTTCTCATCCTGTCGGTCGTGCCGCTGATCGCAAGCGTCATCTGCTTCGTGATCCGCTGGGACCCGACACGCACCACCATCAACCCCGACAACGAACCCGATGCACCCCAATTCGAAAACGACAAGCCCGCCATTTCCGAGCTTCGGCCGGCCGCGGGGAAAGTGAACTGATGGCGACACCTCAGGATGTGATCCTCTGCATCGACGAGGGCACCTCGGGAACCCGCGCGGCCGTGGTCGGCCGCGACGGCCACGTCTCGTGCCTCGAATACGCACCGCTGCAAGTCGACACGCCCCGCCCCGGCGTGGTCGAGCAAGACGCCAACGCGATCCTCGAGAAGACGGTGGCGGTCTGCCGCGCCAGCATCGCGCAGGCACAGGCGGCGCGGCTGCGCATCGCCGCGCTGGCCATTGCCACGCAGCGCTGCTCGGCGGTGCTCTGGGACACGCACACCGGCCGCGCGCTGGTGCCGGTCATGGTCTGGCAAGACACCCGCTACGTCGATGAACTCGACAAGCTCGCCCCCACCTGGGACAAGCTGCTGGTCCAGCAGCTGGGCCGACCGGCCGGCGTGCGCTCGCCCTACCTCTGGGCCGCGCACCACCTGCGCGAAACCGAAGCCGTCGGCCGCGCCTTCGAACAGCGCCGCCTCGCCTTCGGCACCATCGACAGCTGGCTGCTGTGGCACCTGTCGGACCAGCGCGCCTGCGTGACCACGCCGACCAACGTGACGTCGGCCAGCGCCTACGTCATGGGCGGCCACCGCTACCAGCTCGACTGGATCGATGCGCTGGGCTTTCCGCGCGAGCTGCTGCCCGAATTGCGCGAGGACGCGGACGACTTCGGCCGCACCCGTGCCGACCTGCTCGGCATCGACGTGCCCATCCTCGCCTGCGCCGGCGACCAGCATGCGGGCGCCATCGGCCTGGGCTGCCTCGACCGCGAGCAGGCCATGTGCGTGCACGGCACGGGCAGTTTCGTCGACGTGATCACCGGGCCGGTGCTGCCTGTGCATGCCGGCCTGCACGACGGCACCCTCACCATGACCGCACGGCGCGCGCAGGGCGTGTCGCATTTCGCGGTCGAGACCTATGTGGCCACCACCGGCTCGGCGCTGAACTGGGTCTGCGAAAAGCTGCAGTGGTTCGACAACGCCGAGCAGATCAGCACCATGGCCGCCACCGCCAGCTCCTCGTCGCGCGACGTGACCTTCATTCCCGCGCTGACCGGCTTTCGCGTGCCCGCCATGGAGCCCGCCGCGCGCGCGTCGCTCACCGGCATCTCGATGGCGACCACGCGCGCCGAAGTGGCCCGCGCCATCCTCGAAGGCATCGCGCATTCGGTGGCCTCGTGCATTCAGTCGAACGAAGACGTGTCCGGCGTCAAGGTGTCCGAGCTGGTGGTGGGCGGCGGCCTTTCGGGCAGCTCCGCGCTGCTGCAGATCCAGGCCGACCTCACCGGCATGCCGGTGCGGCGCATGAAGGAAACCGACCGCGCCAGCCTGCGCGGCATCGCCTTTCTCGCGGGCTCGTCGGGCCTGCTGTGGAACTCGCTGCAGGAGGCACGCGCCACGCTGGCCACCGACGCCGTGTTCGAGCCCGGCATCCAGACCGGCGAACGCAAGGCCCGCCGCACTTTGTGGCATGCCCGCGTGAAGTCGGAACTCGAACACGCCCGCAATTTCAAGAACACAACCCCAGGAGAGCTTCCAAGATGATGGGTCTGCCATCCTTTCGATCCGGCAAGGACCGGGCCGAGATGACAACCACCGAACCGCTGCGGCTCGACCGGCAGGACCTGCTGGCGCGGCTCGGCGACGAGACATTCGACATCGTGATCGTCGGCGGCGGCGTCACCGGCGCCTACGCGGCGCTCGATGCCAGCCTGCGCGGCTACCGCGTGGCGCTGGTCGAGAAAGACGACTTCGCCTTCGGCACCTCATCGAAGTCTTCCAAGATGGTCCACGGCGGCCTGCGCTACATCGAGCAGGGCAACCTGGGCCTGGTGCGCCACTCGCTGCTGGAGCGCCAGCGCCTGCGCCGCAATGCCCGGCACCTGGTGCAGCGCCTGCCCTTCCTGTTCCCGGTGATGGAGCGCGAAGGCGTGTTCGACAAGCGCCTGGCCAAGGCCTTCGAGAGCCTGCTCTGGACCTACGACATCGCCGGTGGCTGGCGCGAAGGCATCCTGCACCAGAAGCTGACCAAGGCCGAGGTGCTGTCGCACTGCCCCACCTTCAAGGACGAGCACCTGACCGGCGGCTTCATGTACTTCGATGCGCGGGTCGACGACGCGCGCCTCACGCTGAACATCGCGCGCACCGCCGCGTTCCATGGCGCCGCCGTGCTCAACCATGCGAAGGCCATCGAGATCACGCGCGACGGGCACGGCAAGGTCGACGGCGTGGTGGTGCAGGCCGACGGCCGCGAGATCCGCGCGCGCGCCGGCGTCGTCATCATGGCCACCGGCGTGTGGCTGCGCGACTGGGACGGCCGCAAGAAGAGCGAAGAAAAAACGCTGAACATCCGCCCCGCCAAGGGCGTGCACGTGGCCATTCCGTGGCTGAAGATCCGCAACGACTGCACCGTGACCATTCCGGTGCCGGGCCGCAACCGGCGCGCCACCATCACGCGCTGGGGCAACGTCTCGTACCTGGGCACCACCGACGAAGACTACGAGGGCAACCTCGACGACGTGTGCTGCACCCGCGAAGAGCTCGACTTTCTGCTCGACGGCGCGCGCTCCGCGCTCAAGACCGACCTGCGCGCGGAAGACGTGGTGGGCAGCATCGCCGGCTGCCGGCCGCTGGTGGCGCCGCCCGGCGGCAAGACGCTGGAGATCAAGCGCAACCACGAGATCCGCGTGGCGCCCGACGGCCTGGTGACCATCGTCGGCGGCAAGCTCACGACCTCGCGCCACATGGCCGAGCAGACCATCGACGCGGCGCAGAAAGTCATTGGCCGGCGCAACGGCTGCACGACCAAGTCCGCATTCTTGCTGGGCGCCGCGGGCTACGACGCGCAGGCCATCATGGCCTCGGGCGGCATCTCGGCCCACCTGGGCGAGCGCTACGGCACCGAGGCGCGCTTCGTCAGCGACATCCTGCAGGAAGACCCCGGCCTGCTGCGCCCCATCGTCGAAGGCCTGCCGTACAGCGAGGCGGAAGTCGTCTACGCGGTGCGCCACGAACTCGCCCGCACCGTCGACGATGTGTTGTCGCGGCGCATCCGCGCACGCCTCATGGCGCGCGACGCCTCGGGCCGCGCGGCAGCGCGGGTCGGCGAAATCCTCCAGGCCGAACTCGGCCTGTCCCCCTCGGAAACGGCGCAGCAGGTCGCGAGCTACCGCGCCGCCATCGAGCATGAAAAAACCATCCTTATGGGAGTCAAGTAAATGATCAGTAAAGACGCCATCCAACGCGGCTACAACCGCCGCAACTACGTCGTAGGCGCCCACACGCCGCCGGCCTACGCCAAGACCATCACCACCACCGACGGCCCGCCCGGCCTGCAGCGCGCGCCCGTCACCGTGGCGGCACCGCACCTCGACGCGCTGCGCAAGGCAGCCGACGAAGTGCTCACCGACACCGGCAGCGTCGTCGAATGGACGCGCGACTGGTGGGCCGGCTCGATGGTCTCGGAGACCGGCGGCAAGCCCGCCACCCCGCAGGCCGTGATCGTGCGGGTCTCGACCGTCGAGCAGGTCCAGGCCGTCATGCGCATCGCGAACTCGGCGTCGATTCCCGTCACCGTGTCGGCGGGCCGCAGCAACGTGACCGGCGCGGCCCTGCCGGTGCGCGGCGGCATCGTGCTGGACGTGTGCGAGCTCAACAAGATGATCGGCTTCGACGCCGGCAGCCAGATCGTCGAGGTCGAGGCCGGCATGTTCGGCGACGTGTTCGAGGAAACCATCCAGCGCGAGCACGGCATGACGATGGGCCACTGGCCTTCGTCCTTCGGCATCAGCACGGTCGGCGGCTGGGTCGCCTGCCGCGGCGCGGGCCAGCTGTCCACCCGCTACGGAAAAATCGAAGACATGGTGTTCGGCATGGACGTGGTGCTGGCCGACGGCAGCCTGGTGACCGTGGGCGGCTACTCGCGCGCGGCGGTGGGCTCCGACCTGCAGCAGCTCCTCATCGGTTCGGAAGGCACGCTCGGCGTGATCGTGCGCGTGCGGCTCAAGCTGCACCGCCTGCCCGACTACGGCCGCGCCATTGCCTACGGATTCGACAGCTTCGCCATCGGCCTGGAAGCCTGCCGCGAGATCATGCAGCGCGGTGCCAACCCGGCGGCGCTGCGGCTGTACGACGCGCTCGAAAGCCGCGTGCAGTTCAACCTGGAAGACACGCACGTGCTGCTCATCGCCGACGAAGGCGCGCCAGAAATGGTGGACGCCGTGCTGACCATCAGCGAACGCGTGTGCAAGGAACTGGGCCGCCAGCTCGACGGCCCGGTCATCTTCGAGCGCTGGCTCGACACCCGCTACCTCACCGGCAAGAGCGCCGAGGGCTTCAAGCGCAGCCCCGGCTTCGTGGCCGACACGCTGGAAATGACCGGCCGCTGGAGCGACCTGCCCGCCATCTACGACGAGGTGGTCGCGGCCATCAACGCCGTGCCCGGCACGCTGGCGGGCTCGGCCCACCAGTCGCACGCCTACGTCGATGGCGCGTGCCTGTACTTCTCGCTGCGCGGCGAAGTGGAAGTGGAAAACCGGGGCCGCTGGTATCGCCAGGCCTGGGACGCGGCCAACGCGGTGCTGGTGCGCCACAATGCCGCGCTGAGCCACCACCATGGCGTCGGCTTGCTGCGTGCGCCCTACATGGCCGATTCGCTGGGCAGCGCCTTCCCGGTGCTGGAAGCGATCAAGCGCACGCTCGATCCGAAAAACATTTTGAACCCGGGCAAGCTCGGCCTGACCGACAAGCTGCCCCAGACCGAAGACTGAGTTTCACCGAATGGACCGCTCCCTAGGCGCGCGACTTGCGCGGCACCCGATCATCGCGACGCTCTACGGCGCGGAGCAGATCGACGCCTTCATCGACAGTGCCACCGAGATCGCCATCGTGGCGAACGTGGAACTGCGCAAGCTGCACGCCGTGGTGGCGACCATCACCCGCGCCGACAAGATCGCCATCGTCAACATCGACAGCTGCGAAGGCATCTCGCCGGACAAGGGCGGCGTGGAATACCTGGCCGAGATTGGCGCGACCAGCCTGGTGTCCACCCGCGTGGCCACCATCCAGCGCGCCAACCGGGCCGGCCTGCTCACGATGCAGAAGGTGTTCGTGACAGACCGCTCCACGTGGCCGCGCAGCGTGAAGGCGCTGGAGCAGAGCGACCCCAACCTGGTCCAGCTGATGCCGGCGCCGATGCTCTCGCACATTTCCGTCAAGGAGCGCAATGCGCTGCCGCCCATCGTGGCCTCGGGCTTCGTCATTACCGAGAACGACGTGCGCAGCGCCCTGGCCGCGGGCGCGGTGGCGGTGTCGACCAGCGACACGGCCATGTGGAGCCTCGACACGAAGTCGTTCAACCTCGACGAATTGCGCCCGCGCTAGCAGGCTGGCGCGGCCAACCGCGGCCCCGCCGGGGCCACTCCCTTTTCGGTCAGCTCGCGCCGTTCTGCACGACGAAGCTCACGACCGTGGTCGCGCTGCCCCCGATGTTCAGCGTGGCGAAACGGTTCGCCCCCTCCACCTGGCAATCGCCCGCGCGCCCCGTCACCTGGCGGGCCGCGTCCAGCACCATCCGCACGCCCGTCGCGCCCACCGGATGCCCCAGGCCGATCAGTCCGCCGCTGGGGTTGACCGGCAGCTTGCCGCCGCGCGCGATGGTGCCGTCTTCCACCGCGCGCCAGCTCTCGCCCGGCGCGGTGATGCCGAAGTGGTCGATCGCCATGTACTCGGTGGTGGTGAAGCAGTCGTGCGTCTCGATGCCGTCGAGCTGCGACACGTCGGCAATGCCGGCGCGGCGGAAGGCGCCCTGGATGGCCTCGCGCACATGGGGAAACACATAGGGCTGGCCGGCACTGGCCGCCAGCTTCGGTGCCAGCTTGAGGTGCGCGGTGCGATGGCCCCACCCCGCGATGCGCGGCAGCGCGTCGAGCGATGTGCCGTGCCGTTTTGCCCAGGCCTCGGCAAAGCGCCCCGACGCAAGAATCACGGCTGCGGCGCCGTCGGTCACCTGGCCGCAGTCCTGGCGCCGGATCATGCCGTCGATCACGGGGTTGGCCTCGTCGTCGGCGGTGAAGCTGGCGGCGGTGTAGTTCCAGGCGCGCGTCTGCGCGAACGGGTTGCGGCGCGCATTGGCGATGTTGATTTCGGCAATGCGCGCCAGGTGCTCGTACTTCAGCCCGTAGCGCCGCTCGTATTCCTGCCCGACGAGGTGGAACATGTGCGGCCACATGTACTTGGCGCCCTCGCCCTCCTCGCCCACCCAGGTGGCCGCGGCAAGATGCTGCGCGGCCACGGCGCCGGGCACGTTGCGCTCCAGCTCGACCCCCGTGACCAGCACGCAGTCGTAGCGGCCGCACTCGATCTCGGCGGTGGCCGCGAGCATCGCGATGCTGCCCGACGCGCAGGCGGCCTCGTGGCGCCCCGCGGGCATGCCGTGGAAGCCGGGCGCGATGGCCGCGAACATGCCGCCGAGCTGGCCCTGCCCGGTGAAGAGTTCGCCGACGAAATTGCCGACGTGGCCCGACTCGATCTCGTGCGGCTCCAGCCTGGCATCGGCCAGCGCGCCGAGCACCGCATCGCGCATCAGCTCGAACAGGCCGTCTCCCGCGCGGGACGCGTTGACGGCGAAATCGGTCTGGTGACCGCCCAGGACATAGACAGGAGTGGAAGAAGTCATTCGGTGCTTTCTGAAGTTGCAAGGCTGCGCTGGCGAGCCGCCGCCAGCGCCTGCTCGCGCAGCGGCGCCTTGACGAGCTTGCCGTTGAGGTTGCGTGGCAGCGGCGCGGCGCTCACGCTCACGAAATCGGGGGTCTTGTAGTCGGCCAGCATGCGGCGGCACAGGGCGCGCACGGCCTCGGCATCGACCGGTTCAGTGGCATGCACGAACACATGCACCCGCTCGCCCAGCACGGGGCAAGGGCTCGCCACGGCGGCCACCTCGATCACGCCCGGGTGGCGCTGGATCACGTTCTCCAGCTCGACGCAGTACACCTTGTAGCCGCCCCGGTTGATCATGTCCTTGATGCGATCGAACACGCGCACGAAGCCTTCGGCGTCGACGCTGCCGATGTCGCCCGAACGCCAGTAGCCGGCCACGAAGGCGCCGCGCGTGGCGTCGGGGTTGGCCCAGTAGCCGATGGCGTTGCCGGGGCTGCGTATCCACAGTTCGCCCGACTCGCCGGCGGCCACTTCGCGCCCCTCGGTATCGAGCACGCGGATGTCGATGCAGGGCAGCAGCGTGCCGACCGTGTCGGGCTTGCGCGCCGCGTCGCCGCGCCCGGTGAGCGACACGGCCGACGTGGTCTCGGTGGCGCCGAAACCGTTGTACAGCGCCAGGCCGGGCAAGGCTTCAGCCAGCCGCGCGATGGTGATCTCGGGCATGGCCGCGCCACCGAAATGCCCGATGCGCCAGCAGGAAAGATCGTGCCGGCGCAAATCGGGATGCAGCAGGCAGAGGTTGTACATGGCCGGAACCATCACGGCGGCGGTGATGCGCCGGGCATCGATTTCGGCCAGCACCTGGCCGGCATTGAACTGCCGCATGCAGACAAGGCAGGCGCCCGCCTGCAGCGCCACCACGACCACCGCCAGCAGGCCGGAAATGTGCGAGGCCGGAATGACGAGCAGCATGCGGTCGTCGGCCAAGTAGCCGAAGCTGCGGATGTAGTTGCGCGCGGTGTGGAAGAAGCCCAGGTGCGACAGCACCGCGCCCTTCGGGTGGCCCGTGGTGCCCGAGGTGTACATGAGGCAGGCGGGCTGCATGTCGCTGAAGTCCGCGGCCAGCGGCGCGTCGCTGCCGGAGGCCAGCAGCGCGGCGTAGGCGAGCGCACCGGGCCGCACTTCGGCACCCAGCGCAGGCTCTTCGAGGCAGACGACGCAATGCACGCATGCGATGTCTTCGGCGCGCGGCAGTCGGTCGGCCAGCGACGCTTCGAACACCAGCGCCGCCGCGCCGCACTGGTTGAGCATGTACTTCAGCTCCTCGGCGCTCTGCCGGATGCCGATGGGCACCGCGATCGCGCCGAGCCGCCAGGTGCCCGCCAGCAGCACCACGAATTCGAAACGGTTTCCGACGAACAGCGCCACGCGGTCGCCGGCCTTCACGCGTTGCGCGGCCAGTCCGCCGGCAACGCGGTCGGCCAGCCGGTCGAGCTCGCGGTAGCTGAGGGTCGTGGCGCCGTCTTCGATGGCCGGCGCGTCGCCTCGCAAGGCCACCGACTCGCGCAGCATGGCGTCGAGGTTGCGCGGCCGTTCGGCGTAGCAAGGCACCAGCCGGTCGCCGTAGAGTGCTTCGATGCGCACGGTGTCGCCGTGCGGCGTGACGATGGGTCCGCTCATGTGGCTGGCCGTCCTTCACGCGCCTCACGCGGCATCGTGGGCTCGCGCATGCGCACCGCGCCATCGATGCGCACCACCGAGCCGTTCATCATCCCGTTCTCTATCAATGCCTGCACCATGTGCGCGAACTCTTCCGGCCGCCCCGGGCGCGGCGGAAAGGGCACGTCGTCGATCAGCGTGCGGCGGGTGTGCGCGGGCACGACCTCGTACATGCCGGTTTCGAAAGTGCCCGGCGCAATCGCCATCACGCGGATGCCGAAGCGCGCCAGTTCACGGGCCAGCGGCAGCGTCATGCTGGCCACGCCGGCCTTGGACGATCCGTAGGCCGCCTGCGCCGACAGCGCCTCGTAGGCAGCCACCGAGGCGGTGTTGACGACCACGCCGCGGTCTTCCTCGCCATCGTCCGACGATTCGCCACCGAGGCCTTCAGCGAACAGGCGGATGGTGTTGAAGGTGCCCACGAGGTTGATCTCGATCACGCGCCGGAACACGTCGAGCTCGCGCGGCACGATGCGGCCCGTGGCCTTGTCGGTGCGGAACACGCGCGCCGGGCCGAGCACGCCGGCGCAATTGACCAGGATGCGCGGCGTGCCCAGCGCGGCACGCACCTGTGCGAACGCGGCTTCCATGTCGGCCGCCGAACTCACGTCGCCGCCGATGGCCAGGAGCTTCATCTCTTGCGCCAGTGCATCGAGCGGCGCGCCGGCCAGGTCGATGGCCGCCACGTGGGCGCCCTGTGCGGCCAGCCGCTGCACGGTGGCACGGCCTAGCCCCGAGGCAGCGCCGGTGACGACGGCGACCTTTCCCTTGATCTGCATGGTTCTTCCTTGTTGCCTGCGTTCAGACGCGCGCCGGCATGCGCAGCCCGCCATCGAGGCGGATCACCTCGCCATTGAGCATCGGGTTGGCGACGATGGCCAGCACCAGTGCCGCGAATTCGCTGGCCTGGCCCGGGCGCCTGGGAAATGGCGGCATGGCCGCGAACACCACGTCGCGCGATCGGGGCGCGAGGTTCATGGTCATCGGTGTCTCGAACACGCCGGGCGCGATGCCCATGACGCGAATGCCGTGCTCGCCCAGTTCCCGCGCCAGCGGCAGCACCATGCCGGCCACGCCGCCCTTGGACGCGGCATAGGCGGCCTGCCCCATCTGGCCGTCGAAGGCGGCGATGGAGGCGGTGTTGACGATGACGCCGGCCTGCGCGTCGCCGGTGCGGGCCTCGATCATCTGCGGCACGGCGCAGCGGATGCAGTTGATGGCGCCCAGCAGGTTGATTTCGATGACGCGGCGAAACTCCGCCAGCGGCATCGCCACGCCGCGGCGCACCACGCTGCCGGGGTCGGCAATGCCGGCGCAGTTCACCAGGATCGCGACGGGGCCGAGCCGCGAAGCGATGTTGCCGAACACGGCCTCGATGCCGTCCGCATCGGCCACGTCGGCCGCGAATCCGCTGGCGCCCATGGCCGCGGCGGTGGCCGCGACCGCCGCCGCGTCGCGGTCGATCAGCGCGACGCGCGCGCCCGCGTCGCGCAGCGCCTGCGCGGTCGCGGCGCCCAGCCCCGACGCGCCGCCGGTGACCACCGCCACGCGGCCCTGCACCGCCTTGCCGATATCGATGCCTGTGTCTTGCACGCCCATGTCAGTCGGGCCGACTCATCTTGCAGTTGACCGGCAGCTCGGTCACCGCGCCCGGCACCTTGGCCACTGTTTTCCAGCCCATGCCCAGGCCTTCGGCGTCGTACTTCACGCCCTTCACCAGCTGGTTGATGTACAGCGGGTGCGTGGCCTGATGGTCGTCCTTGCGCATCTGGATCTTGCCGAAGGGCGAGTCGTATTCCATGCCTTCGAGCGCCTGCGCGATCTTCACCAGGTCGGTGGTGTTGCCGACCTTCTCGATGGCCTTGGCGAGCATCTCGGTCTGCACCACGATGGAGGTGTAGTACAGGTCTTCGCCGAACTTGGCCTTGAAGTCCTTCTGGTACTTCTCGAGCGCCGGCGTCTTGTCTTCGACCGGCACGTTCGGGTGCCACGACGAGACCTGGAACACCGTGTTCTCGCCCGCCGCGCCGATCGACGTGGGCACGCCGAACAGGCCGCCGTAGTAGGTGATGTAGCGCGCGCCCAGGCCCGCGTCCTTGCTGGCGCGCACCAGCAGCGACAGGTCGTTGCCCCAGTTGCCGGTCAGCACCGTGTCGGCGCCCGACTGCTTGATCTTCAGCACGTAGGGCGAGAAGTCCTTCACCTTGCCGAAGGGATGGAAGTCGTCGCCGACGAACTGCACATCGGGGCGCGCCTTGCCGATGATCTCGCGCGCATCGGCGCTGACCTCGCGCCCGAAGGCGTAGTCCTGGTTGATGAGGTAGATCCTCTTGATCTGCGGGTTCTTCTTCACGTAGTCGGCAATGGCGTACATCTTCATGAGCTGGTGCGCCTCGAAGCGGAACATCCAGAAGCTGCACTTCTCGCCCGTCAGCTCGGGCAGCGCCGAGCCGTAGTTGAGGTACAGCACGCGTGATTGCGGGTTGCGCTGGTTGTGCTTTTCGACCGCGCCCAGCAAGGCGCCGGCAATGCCGGAGTTGCCGGCCTGCACCATGAAGCTGATCTTCTGGTCCACCGTGCTGTTGAGCATCGAGATGGCCTTGGCCGGATCGCCGGCGTTGTCCATGGCCACCACTTCGAGCTTGCGGCCCAGCACGCCGCCGCGCTCGTTGATGAGGTTCACCGCGTACAGCAGCGTCTTGGACACGGTCACGCCGGTCGAGGCCGTGGGCCCCGAGAACGTGTCGATGTGCGCAATGCGGATCGGCGGCTGTTGCTGTTGTTGTGCCGACGCGGCGAGCGTGCAGGCGGCCAGTGCCAGGGCTGCGCCGCAAGAGCGAAAGAAAGCCATTTTTGTCTCCGTTGATGGCCGGCGCGCGGAGGGTGCGAGCTGGCCCTTTTCTTCTCGGTCATTTAAAGTTACTTTGCAGTAACTCGTGGTGAATATAAAGTTGGCACCGCGTCCCGTCAAGCGGGCAGACCCCGTTTCATCGTTGACCGACAATCCACTTCCACCCATGGTTGCACCGCCCCCAGACTCCTCCACTCCCAAGACAGCGCGCTGGAACAACGCGTTGGCCGACGCCCCCGATCCGCGCGAAATCCGCAAGCGGGCGCTCATCGCCGCGGCCGGGCGCACCTTCGGCGTCAAGGGTTTCCACAACACCACGCTGGACGACATCGCGAGCGCTCTGTCGGTCACCAAGCCGGCGCTGTACCGCTACGTCAAGAACAAGCACGAGATCCTGTACGAGTGCCATGGCCTGGCCATCGGCATGGCCGAGGAAGCACTGCAGAGCGCCGAGTCGGAGAGCGCCACCGCGCTGGACGCGCTGCGCCTGTTCGTGAGCCTCTACATCCGCAAGATGACGAGCGAGCTGGGCACGTGCGTGGTGCTGACCGAGTACTACTCGATGACCGAGCAGCACAGCGCGCTGATCCAGCAGCGGCGGCGGGTGGTCGACACGCAGCTGCGCGCATTGGTGTCCCGCTGCATCGACGAAGGCTCGATCGCGCCCTGCGACCCCAAGCTGGCGGTGTTCTTCTTCATGGGGGCCATCAACAACATCAACCGCTGGTTCACCGAAAAGGGTGCCACCAGCGGCGAGGCCATTGCCGAGGCCTTTGCCGACCATGTGGTGCTGGGGCTGCGCCCCACGAAGCGCTAGCTAGTAGCGCGCGTCCACGCGGCGCGAACCGGTCGACCCGGCCGCGGCTGCATGCGTCTCCGGCTCCTCGAGCACCGCGGCCATGTCGCCCAGGTATTGCCCCACGACCGGCTCGTGCGTGAGGTTGAGCATGTGGTGAATGCCCGGCGGATCGTTCACGTAGCCCACCGTCCAGCCGCGTGCCGTCATTCCCCTGCCGATGGCCGCCATGTCGCGCAGCGGTGAGCCGAAGGCGAAGATGCACAGCTTCGGGTTCCCCAGCGTCGGCAAGCCCAGCGCATCGAGCCCTTGCTGCATGGCGCGCCGCGTGGCCATGATGCTTTCGGTCACGCGCAGGTAGCCGTCCTTGCCCAGGTAGTTCATGACCGCCCACGCGGCGGCGATGGCGCCGCCGGCGCGCGTGCCGACGAGCGTGTGCGTGAAGTACTGGCCGCGCGGCCAGTTGTCGAAGTAGTAGCCCATGAGCGCGAACGACGCGGAGTCGGCAAAGAACAGCGTCGACGCGCCCTTGGCCGTGTAGCCGTACTTGTGCAGGTCGGCCGAGATCGACGTCACACCCTCGACCGCGAAATCGAAGTCGGGAATGTCGGCGCCCAGCTCGCGCGCGAACGGTGCGAAGTAGCCGCCGACGCAGGCATCCACATGCATCCAGATGTCGTGCTCGCGCGCCAGTGCGGCGATCTGGGGAATGGCATCGACCACGCCATGCGGGAACGCGGGCGCCGAGCCGACGAGCATCACCGTGTCGGCCGTCAGGGCCGCGCGCAGGGCGGCCACGTCGGCGCAAAAATCTTCGCCCAGCGGCGTGCGCACCGGCTCCAGCCCCAGGAAGTAGGCGGCCTTGTCGAAGGCCGGGTGCGCGCTCTGCGGCATCACGATGCGCGGCTTGCCCATGCCGGGGCGACGCGTCAGCGCGCGGTCGCGGGCGCACTTCACGGCAAGAAAAATGCTCTCGGTGCCGCCTGTTGTCATCGCGCCGCAGGCCTCTGCCCCGCCATGCAGCAGGCCGAGCCCCATGGCCACCACTTCCGCCTCGAACTTGGCAAGGCTGCCGAAGGCGCGCGGCCCCAGGCCGTTCTCCGAGAAGTACATCAGGTAGGCCTGCTTGGCCACGTCGAGCACGTCTTCGCCGGCGTAGTGAATGAACATCGGCACGCGGCCGCCGCGCCAGTCCACGTCGTTGCTGCTGGCGTCCTTCAGCTGGCGCTGCAGTTCTTCCCAGGCAATGCCGTGGGCGGGGAGTCGTGTGGTCATGGTGGGGGCTATCCTTCTTTGCCGCCCCAGTGGACGACCTTGTTTTCGAGTGCGCGCGCCAGCAGGTCGAGCGCATAGCCCAGCACCGCCATGATCAGCGCGCCGACGATCACGACGTTGGTGAGCAGGAAGTCCGAGGCCGACATCGCCATGTAGGCAATGCCCGCGTTGGTGGCGATCATTTCGGCGCCCACCAGCATCGTCACGCCGATGCCGATGCTCACGCGGATGCTGGTGAAGATGCCCGGCAGGCTGGCCGGAAAAATCACGCGCCGGAAGATCATGGTGCGCGAGGCACCCAGCGCCATCGCGGCCTGCACCTTGCGCCGGCCCACGCCGCGCACCGCCTGCATCGAGCTGATCGACAGGATGGGGAACAGCGCAAGCACGATGATCACGATCTTCGCAACCTCGCCGATGCCGAACCAGATGATCAGCAGCGGCAGCAGCGCGAGCTTGGGCATCGGCCGCGAAATCTCGATGGGCGGATCGAGCACCGCCTTCACCGTTTCGTTCATGCCCATCCACAGGCCCAACGGCACCGCGACCAGCACCGTGAGCACGAACGCCAGCCCGAAGCGAAACAGGCTGATGCCCAGGTGGTGCGCCAGCGTCTTGCCCTGGTAGCCGTTCTGCATCAGCTGCAGGAAGGTCTGCCACACCGACACCGGCGACGGCAGGAACAGCGGCGCCACCAACGGCTTGTCGCCCATCAGCGGCGTGGTGATGAGGAACCACAACAGCAGCAGCACGCCGAACGAGCCCAGGTTGATCCAGCGCGAGCGGCCCGTGGCGCCCGGCGTGTGTTGCGCGGCCCCGCTCATCGCTCGCTCTCCTGGCGCTGCGCCGTCAGGGCCTCTTCGCGCAGCAGCCCGAATATCTCGGCCTTCATGCGTGCGAACTCGGGGCTGGCCACCACGGCCGGGTCGGCGCTCTGCGCAAACACGGGCCGAAACTTCGCCTTGATGCGGCCGGGCCGCGCCGACATCACCACCACTTCCGTGGCCAGGAACAGCGCCTCGTCGATGCTGTGCGTGATCCACAGCACCGTCTTGTGGGTCTCGTGCCAGATGCGCTTGATTTCTTCCTGCAGCAGCTCGCGCGTCTGCGCGTCGAGCGCCGCGAAGGGCTCGTCCATCAGCAATATCTCCGGGTCGTTGGCCAGCGCGCGTGCAATGCCCACGCGCTGCTGCATGCCGCCCGAAAGCTCGTACGGATAGCGCTTGGCAAAGCCCGTGAGCCCGACCATCTCAAGGTAATGCGCCGCAATGCGCGCCGCTTCCGCCGCCGGCTTGCCGGTCGCCAGCGGACCGAAGGCCACGTTGTCGTGCACGCTCATCCAGGTGAACAGCGCGCCCTGCTGGAACACCACGCCGCGCCGGGGGTCGGGGCCGCGCACCGGCAGGCCGTCCATCAGCACCTGGCCGCTGGTCGGCTGCTCGAAGCCCGCAAGAATGTTGAGCAGCGTGCTCTTGCCGCAGCCCGAGGGGCCGAGCAGGCAGGTGAACTCGCCCTTGGCGATGTCGAGCGTGATCGGCTCCAGCGCCTGCACCGCGTCGGGCCCCTGCCCGAAACGCTTGCTCACCTGCTCGAAGCGGACCTTGGGCGAACCGTTCGCGTGGTGTGCCGGCTGCTGCATCGGCTCAGGCCACCATCTTCGCGACGAAGCTCGAATCGACCAGGCCGCCCACGTCCTTGGGCATGGCCGTGATCTGGCCCGACTCGAACAGGAACTGCGCCTGTGTCTGCAGCGTCTTGACCACGCCCGTGTCTTTCTCGCCGGGCTTGCCCATCCAGCGGCTGCTGAGCTGCTCGCTGGCGGGCACCGGGTAGAAAGTGTTGAGCGAGCGCATCACCGTGGCCTCGTCGACGTTCAGGAATTTGGTCATGGTGTCGACCACGTCCTTCGGGTCTTGCTTGAAGCCGCGCGCAATCTGCTCGTAGTCTTTCAGGAAGGCCAGCACCAGGTCGGGCGACTTCTGCTTGAACTCGTCGCGCACCAGCAGGCCGTCGAAGATCAACAGGCTCTGGCGGTTCAGGTCGCCGGTCTTGAAGATGATCTTGCCGCCGTCGTCGGTCAGGCGCGGCAGCACCGGCACCCAGATGTAGCTCGCGTCGATCTCGCGGCGCTGCCACGCCGAGGCGATCTGGTCGGCGCGCATGTTGATGAGCTGCACGTCGTTGAGCCCCAGCCCCGCGAACTTGAGCGCGGCCACCGCCGCGAAGTGCACCGAGGTGTTGAACGGCAGGCCGATCTTCTTGCCCTTCAGGCCCGCCACCGTCGTGATGCCCGAGTTGCCCTGCACCACCAGGCATTCGCTGTCCACGATGTTCTTGTAGACATACACCATCGACGCCTTCAGGCCGTTGGCATAACCCACCATCATCGGGCTGGAGCCGATGTTGCACATGTCCAGGCTGCCGCCGGCCATGGCCGAGATCACTTCGGAGCCGGCGCGCACCGTGACGAAGTCGCTGCTCACGCCCGGCCCGAAAGTCCGGGGCGACAGGTTCTTCGCGCGGATGTAGTTCTGCGCATCGATGGCGCCGAAGGTGCCGAGCTTCACGGCGCGCGGCGACTGCGCGAACACCGGGCCGGCACTGCCCAGCAATGCACCGCCGGCGGAAGACGCCAGCAGCATGTGGGCGGCGGTCAGATGGAACTCGCGGCGGGAGAGATTCAGCTTCATGGGGCGGCCTTTCCTGAGACGAAGGAAGAACGAAACCCACCGTGCGGCGGGTCTGGCCGCAGTTTAGAAGCGCTTGAATATATTCAAAATGCTCCAAAACCCACCCACGGGCGAATTTCAGGGCTTCAGCAGTCGAATCAGGAAGCGCGAGCCGTGCGCCAGGTCGTCGCGCATCGCCTGCCCAAGCGCATCGCCGTCGCGCCGGCGCAGCGCGTCCATGGCCACAAGATGCGTCTCGTGGCCGGTCAGGCTGCCACAGTACTGGGGAAACAGCAGGTTGAGCGTGGGCCCCACGCGCAGCCACAGGCTCTCGATGACGCGGATCAAAATGGGCTGCTTCGACGCACGATATATTGAAAGATGAAAATCGGAGTTCTTCATCAGCGTCTGGTGCGCGTCGCCCGCCTGGATGGCGGCAAGGTGCGCCTGCATCACGGCATCGAGCCGCTCGATCTCTTCATTGGAGATTCGCGGTGCCGCCTCCTTGGCTGCGAGGCATTCGAGCTCCATGCGGATCTTCAGGATTTCGCGGTAGGTTTCCACGCCCAGCCGGGGAACGCGGATGGTGCGGCCATTGACCACCTCGAGCCCCTGCTCCACCACCAGCCGCTGCACCGCCTCGCGCACCGGCGTCAGGCTCACGCCGAAGGCCTCCGCCACGCCGCGCACCGTGAGCACCTGTTCGGGCAGCAGCGCGCCGGTCATCAGCGCGTGGCGCAGCTTCTGGCAGGTGCGGTCGGTCAAGGTGTCGCCGGGCGCGCCTTGCAGGTCTTGCAGCGCGAAGCCCGGGAAGTCGCCGTCGGCGGCCAGGGTGTTGGTCTTGACGCCGGTCTTGGCGGCGGCAGGCCGGGCGCGCCGCGTGGTGCCCGCCGGCGCAGCCCCCGCCGCTGCAAGGCGTTTCGACGGGCGATGGGGGATCGAAGGCGGCTTGGGCATGGGATGGGGCATCGGCGCTGTGGAGGCGCTTGAATATACTCTGCCGAATTCGGGCGCTCCACCCGTCCATGGGGCGGCACGGGTCGTCTTGCTAGGCTGCGGCGGCCCCGCGCTCGCTGGTGATTTCCGCGCCCTCGCGCATCGTCTTCGTCACCGGCGTGTTCGCAACCACTTCCAGCAGCCGGCTCCACTGCGCATCGGTCAACGGCGCGTCGGAGTGAAGAACGCGGCGTATGTGCGCCTTGCCATCCTCGTCTTTCGTCAACGTCAGTTCGGCGCGGAACTCCCCGAGCTCCCAGCCTTTTCGCTTGGCATACATCCGCAGCGTGATCGCGGTGCAGGCGGACAGCGCCGCAAGGTAATAGTCGTAGGGCGCGGGGCCACTCCCCTGCCCGCCCAGCGCCGCCGGCTCGTCCGCGATGAGCTGAAACTTGCCGACCTCGATGCGGTGGCTGTAGTCGGTTCCCGTGGAGACGATGGTTGCGGTGGTGGCGTGGCTCATGGGTGGTGCTCCTGAAGAATCGGGAAGAGTCTGATCGGTCTGATCGAAAAACTGTAGCAAAACCGCCTTGGTCCGGCAGTGCCGATCACGTAGCATCCGCCCCATGAGCTACACCGTGAAACTGATCGACTTTCCCGATGCGCCGCATGACGTCATCGCCACCGCGGAATCGCGCTTTCGTCGTGAACTCGACAAGCTGCTGGGCGACGGCGTCGAAGCGGCGCTGAAGGCCTTCGAGAATGCCAGCGAATCGAGCGCCGACGAACTCAACCGGGACGAAGTCGCGCTGGCCGCCAGTTGGGCCAAGGCCTACGACGCCGCCAAGACCGCGGGCTTTCGCGCGCTGGGCGAAGCCGACGAGGCGTACTTCGAGGTTCGCGCCGACTGAGCCCCGCTCTTGCCCCCCGGCCCTTGGCCCCACCGTCGGAACACGGAACCAGACAGACCATGAAGCTGCTGTTCGCCCTGCTTTTTTCCAGCCTGCTCGCTGCCTGCACCACCGCGCCCGGCACGACGCCAGGCGCCGCGGCATCGTCGTCCACCGAAGCCGCTGCTGCAGCGCCCGCTCCCACCGGCGTCCGGTGGCAGTACATCAACTCGAAGTCGTACGACGCACTGAACGCCGGGCTCGGCAACAGCCACCGCCATGAAAGCAGCGTGGGCTGGGTCGACGTGTACGTGTACGACATGAAGCGCACCGACTGGCAGCCGGGCGTGAGCGATCCGCAGTTCGACGAGCACTTCAAGGGCACGCTCGCCGAGGTGCAGCGCGCCGTTGCCCAGGGCTCGTACACCAGCGCGAAGGTCGGGCCCACGCGCGACGTGCGCATCGAGGGGCTGACGTTCCGCTCGGTGTCTTTCCGCATCGTGCATGCCCGCGACGGCAAGGCCTACGACTCGTACACCTACCTCACGGCACGCAACGGCCGCCTGCTGAAGTACCGCATGTCGTTCTATTCGCCGGCCCCGGCCAACGTGGAAGCCATTGCGCGCGAGTTCATCGAACGCAACATCCGAACCGGCCCCGACACACCGGCCGGAACGCGCGCCCTTCGCAGCACCTGAACGGCGCTCAACGCACGGCAGGCACGCGAACGGCGCCGGGCAGCTTCGACACGCGCTCCGCAAGAAAGTCGACCAGCACGCGCACCCGCAACGGTTGATGGCGGCGCGGGGCGTAGAGCAGGTGCGCCTCTTGTGCCGGGCCGGTGTGGCGGCCGAGCACACGCACCAGCCGCCCTTCGGCCAGCAGGTCGGCCACCATCCACGTAGGCTGCAGTGAAATGCCCGCGCCGGCCAGCACGCTGTCGAGCATGGCCACCGCGTTGTTGACGCGATAGCGGCTGCGCACCGGCACGGTCACCGGGCCTTCGGGGCCCGTGAGCAGCACGCCGTCGTCGCCCGGCGCATAGCGCAGGTAGTCGTGGGCCAGCAGGTCTTGCGGCTTGCGTGGCTTGCCGCGCAAGGCCACGTAGTCCGGCGAAGCCACCAGCACGCGCGGCCATGTGCCCAGGTGGCGCGCGACGAGGTCTGGCGGCAGCGCGCCACCCACCCGCAGCGAGACATCGATGCGCTCTTCGCGCGGATCGACGAAGCGGTCGTCGAGCACCAGTTCGAGCTGTATCTGCGGGTACAGGCGCAGGAACTCCACCGCCATGGCATTGAGGTGCCGCTGCCCCAGCGTGACCGGCGCGCTCGCCCGCAGCAGGCCCTGCGGCTGCTGCACCTGTTCGCGCGCATCGGCCACGGCGTCGCCGTAGTCTTCGAGCACGCGACGGGCGCGCTCATGAAAGCGCTGCCCTTCTTCCGTCAGGCTCAGGCCCGTGGCGGCACGGCGCAGCAGGCGCACGCCCAGCGAGCGCTCCAGCCCCGCGACCAGCTTGCTGACCGTGGGCTGCGTGGTGTCGAGCGCGCGGGCGGCGCCCGACAGGCTGCCGAGATCGACGCTGAGCACGAAGGCCGAGAGCGCGCGCAAGGTATCCATGGTGTATTCGATTCAGGAATGGATTGGATGCCATTCTGCCTTCTACCCATCCATTCATGAATGAAAGAAAGTCGAGGCCTCATACCCATTTCAAGGACTTTTCAATGACCACACCCACACTCGGATCGATCCTGCGCCAGGGCGCGCTGGCCCTCACGCTGGCAAGCGCCGCCGCAGCATCCACGGCGCAAACCACTGCCGCACCGCCCACGTACTGGAGCCCCAGCTGGATGGCCGCCACCCAGCCGCTGTGGGACGGCAACTTCGTGCTGCCATCGGGCGTTCCGTTCCAGTTCAACCGCCAGACGATTCGCCAGGTGGCGCGCCTGAGCATCGGCGGCACACGGCTGCGCGTGGTCGTCAGCAATGAAGGCGGCACCGCGCCGCTGCACATCGGCGCGGCCCGCGTGGCGCGGCATGGCGAAGGCTCGGCCATCGTCGAAGGCAGCGACCGCGCACTGCGCTTCGGCGGGCAGGCCGAAGCCGTGGTGCCGCCCGGCGCGCGGCTGGTCAGCGACCCGGTCGACCTGCCGTTGCCCGCGCTCGGCGAAGTGGCGGTGTCGCTCTACCTGCCGGGGCCCAGCCAGCCCGCGGGCTTTCACTTCGACGCCCGGCAGGTCGCCTACGTGGCCGACGGCGACCTCACCGGTGCCGCGCGCCTGCCCGCCACGGCCACGCAGTGGAGCACCCGCGTGTACGTCAGCGGCCTGATCGTCGAGACACCGAAGGCACCCGTTACCGTCGTCGCGCTGGGCGATTCGCTGACCGATGGCAACGGCGCCACGCCCGGTGCCAACACGCGCTGGCCCGATGCCTTGGCCGAGCGGCTGGCGGGGCGTGGCGTGGGCGTGCTCAACGCCGGCAACTCCGGCGGCCGCCTGCTGAAAGACGGCATGGGCCGCGCCGCGCTGGAGCGCGTCGGTCGCGACGTTTTCTCGCAGCCCGGCGTGCGCGCCATGGTCGTGCTGCTGGGCACCAACGACATCGGCTGGCCCGGCGGCCCGTTCGCGCCGCAGGAACCCGCGATGCGCGCGGAAGAAGTGATCCGGGGGTTCCGGCAGTTGATAGAAATGGCGCATGCCCACAACGTGCGCATCATGGGCGCCACCATCGCGCCCAACGAGCGCGGGCTCGAAGGCACGCCGCTGGCCGGCCACCACTCGCCCGAAAAAGAAAGGGTGCGCCAGGCCGTGAACCAATGGATTCGCGAGAGCGGCGCCTTCGACGCGGTGGTCGACTTCGACGCCCTGCTGCGCGACCCCGCCCGGCCGATCCGCATGAAGGCCGCGATGGACTCGGGCGACCATTTGCACCCCGGCGACGCGGGCTACAAAGCGATGGCCGCGGCGATCGATCTCGGCGCCTTGCTGGGCAACGCCGCGCAGCCCTGAAGCCTCCAAATATACTGTACATAAATACAGTATTTCTCTAAAATTCGTCGTCTCCCAGAACAACGTCGAGGCGACCCCCAAATGACCACCGCCAGCCCGCCTGCGCCCTCCGCGCAGGTTCTTTTTTTCTCCCGACTGCAGCAGTTGCAGTCGCGTTCCCGCACAGGCCGCATCTCGACCTGGCCTTTCAAGGTGGCCCGCGAGAAGGGCTGCGACGACACGCATGAAAAGGACGACGTTCGCGTTCAGGCGGCGCGCGTCATCCGGACGACGGCAGAGCATTGGTGGCCGTCGGACTCTTGAACCGCCTCATTGCAGGAGAGCCGCATGGAACACGCACAACCGCTTCAGGCAGACAAGGCGCGCAGCCAACTCCTCATCGGACTGTTTCCCGACGAACCGGTCCGCGCTGAAATCAAGGCGCATTGCGACGATTGGTGGTGGCCCAGGGGCTGTCACTTTCCTCCCGCGAACCGATGGCACCTAACGCTGCAATACCTCGACGATCAGGATGAATTCGCGGAACGGCGTCTGCGGGCCGCATTGGCGCGGGTGTCCCTGCCAGCGCTGGAACTCACGCTCGATCATTCGTGCACCTGGCGCAATGACATATCGGTGGTCCAGCCTGCGGACCACCAGGGCCTGCGCGCGCTCCAGGCCCACGTCGAACACGCGGTGCATCGGGCCGGGTTCGTTCCGCTGGTGCGCGGATGGAACCCGCACGTCACGATTGCCAGGGACGCGGAGCATGCCGCATGCCCGCCTCTGAAACCCATCCGCTGGAACGTGCGGGAGTTCAGGCTGGTTCGCTCGCATTTCACGCAGCCTTTTCGCCATGAGTTGCTTGCGTCCTACCCCGCGCACCCGAAGTCCGGCGCTATATTTCCTGCATGCTGACGCCGCCCTCCCTTTCGCAAGAAGCCATCGCCCAATGCCTCGCCGACGAATACGGGCTGCACGCCATATACGCTGAATTCCTGCCCCTTGGGGCCGATGTGAATTCCGCCGTCTTCCGTGTCCATGCCCCCAACGGATCGACCTACTTCCTGAAATTGCGCCGGGGTGATTTCACGCCGACCGCTGTGTTCATCCCCCTCTTCCTGCATCACGAGCAAAGCATCGATGCCGTGATGACGGCGTTGCCTACGACGGGCGGTCAACCCAGTGCGCAACGCCTTGGCTTCGACTGGATGCTCTATCCCTTCTTCAACGGCGACAACGGATTCAAGCGCCCGTTGTCCAACGCGCAATGGATCGCGCTCGGCGCCACATTGAGTGCCGTGCACCACACCAGATTGCACGAAGCCATGCAAGAAGGCATTCCGCGAGAAAGCTATTCCCACCACTGGCGCGAAGGCGTGCGGCGCTACCAGCGGCGCTTCATCAACGGTGTGGCCGGCGACGACATCGTGCGCCGCTTTCTCGCGTTCTGGGAAGCGCACGACGAAGAGATCGACACCGTCGTCTACCGAAGCGAACAGCTGGCCTCGATTCTTCTGGAGCGGTCGTTGCCGCTGGTGCTGTGCCACTCCGACATCCACGCCGGCAACGTGCTCGTCGGCGACAACGACAGCCTGTGCGTCATCGACTGGGACACGCTGATCCTCGCGCCGAAAGAGCGCGACCTGATGTTCATCGGCGGCGGTGTCGGCAACGTGTGGAACCAGCCGCAGGAAGAAGCGCTGTTCTACAAGGGCTACGGACCGGCGGACATCGACTCGATGGCGCTGGCTTACTACCGCTACGAACGGATCACGAAAGACGTGCTCGAAATCTGCGACCAGATCTTCGATGCGTCCGCCAGCCTGGAAGACCGCGAAGAAGGCCTGCGCCAGATGGCGAACCAGTTCCTGCCGAACGACGTCGTCGCCATCGCGCACCGGAGCTACGAAGCAATCACCTGAGCCCGGGTGCGCCGGACTGCGCGAGCCGGCCTCGTTCAGATCCGATCAGATCAGCAGGTCTTGCGCGTCGTCCTCGAAGCCCGGAATGGGCTGCGCCTTGGCCAGCGCGAGCCACACGCCGAAGGGAATGCGGTCGAACGCGCGGTGCACCGCCGCGCGCGCCACCACCAGGCGCTCGCCTTCGAGCACCATCACGCCGCATTCGGCCGGCACTTCTTCGGGCCTGGCGATGCAGCGGCCCTTGGCATCGTTGCCCAGCACGTACCAGCACTCGCCGCCCAGGTCGAGGTAGGCCGCGCGCTTGTCGGGCTTGCGCAGATCGCCCAGCAGGTCGGCACGGCTCACCTTGACCTCGTGCACGATGGGGTGCGCATAAGCCTCGACGCTGGTGTTGCGGATCGAAAACACATCGGGCCGCGCAATGCACCAGCGCGCCTTGCCGCCCTCTTCCAGCGGCGGCAGGCGTGCGCGCAGCCCGAGGCCGCGCCATGCGATGCGGCCGCCGCGCGTCATTTCGCGCGCCACGCGTTCGACCAGCGCCTCGTGCGGCGACAACGCCGCGCGGTTGATGGTGAGCGTGGTGGCAATGCGCGCAATGCCGGCGTCGGTCACGCGCAAGGTCTCGTGGCCGTGCACGGTGCGCACGCGCTCGAGATAACCGCCGGCGAGCAGCTCGACCTCGATGCCGTCGCAGCACGGCCAGCCGGCCGAGCGATAAATCTCGCGCAGGCGCCGTGCATGCAGCTTGCCGAAGGGCACGGCCGTCTGCACGGGCGGCGGCGGCTCGACCACCGGCGACGGAAAACCGGGGTCGGTAACGGGCGGGACCACAGGCGGCGGATCGCCCTCGGGCGGTGGCACCGGGGGCACTGGCGGCGTGACGGGCAGCGGCACGTCGGGCGCGGGCGGCGGCGGGCCGATGGGCGCGGCGACAACGGGGTCGGGAACAACGAGTTCGGTCATGGCGGGAACAGGTTAGCGAAAAGTCGGGGGCGGCGCGAGGCATGGAACGATCGGTTGCATCCGGCGGTGGGCATCGAAAGAGGCATGCGCCGGGCTCAATGAAAGTCCCGGCTGGTGTTGCTCTGCGCCAGCCGGCCCATGAGCGGCGTGAGGTCCTTGAAGCCGGTGGCGATGAGGTGCTGCACCTTGCCGCCGCTGTCGTCGTCGCGCTGCCAGGTGCCCTGCACCGCGAGCAGGTGCGACTTCAGCAGCGGCTCGCGCCAGGCCTCGATGACGTGGCTCCAGACGATGACGTTGACGTTGCCGGTCTCGTCTTCCAGCGTGACGAAGATGGTGCCGTTGGCGGTGCCGGGCCGCTGGCGTCCCTTGACGATGCCGCAGGCGCGCACGGTCTGGCCGCTGGGCACGGGGCGCAGCTCCGCGGCGCTCATGAGCTTCATGCGCGCCAGGCGCGGGCGCAGCAGCGCGAGCGGATGGCGGCGCAACGTGAGACCGGTCGAGGCGTAGTCGCCGACGATTTCTTCCCCCTCGGGCGCGGCCGGCAACAGCAGCGCCTGCTCGTGGATCGGCACGCCCTTGAGCAACGCCGGCGACCGATGCTGCGCCGTGGCGTCCCAGACCTGCTGGCGCCGATGGCCCGAGAGCGACATCAGCGCATCGGCGGCGGCGAGCGCGGCCATGTCCTTGCCTTCGAGTTCGGCACGCAGGGCGAGGTCTTCGGTGCTGGTGAAAGGTGCTTGCGCACGCGCCTTCAGCAGGCGCCTGGCGCCGGCTTCGCTGAGGCTCAAGACCCGGTTCAGGCCGAGCCGCACGGCGGGCTGGTTGTCGTTGCCCAGGCGGTCGGCATGGCGCGTGTCGGTGCCGGCCGGCATGCGCGGCGCATCGGGGGCACGGGCTTCGAGCGTGGTGTCCATGTCGCTGCACGTGACATCGACCGGCCGCACTTCGACGCCATGGCGGCGCGCATCCTGAACGAGCTGCGAAGGGCTGTAGAAGCCCATGGGTTGCGAATCGAGCAGGGCCGCGAGGAAGCAGGCGGGCTCGTAGTTCTTGAGCCAGCTGCTCACGGTGACCAGCAGCGCGAAGCTCGCGGCGTGGCTTTCAGGAAAACCGTAGTCGCCGAAGCCGAGGATCTGCTTGAAGATGGCTTCGGCGAATTCGGCCTTGTAGCCCTTATGGACCATGCCATCGACAAGCTTGTCATGAAATTTTCCGAGGCCGCCTTTGCGCTTCCACGCAGCCATGGCACGGCGCAACTGATCGGCTTCGTCGGCGGAGAAGTCGGCGGCAATCATCGCGATCTGCATCACCTGCTCCTGGAAGATCGGAATTCCCAGTGTGCGTTCCAGGGCAGGCCGAAGATCCTCTTTCTCGTAGGTTATCGGCAACCCCTTGGCCACCCGCTCGCGTTGCTTGAGATACGGATGCACCATGCCGCCCTGGATGGGCCCCGGCCGCACGATCGCGACCTCGATCACCAGGTCTTCATAGGTGCGCGGCTTCAGGCGCGGCAGCATCGACATCTGCGCCCTGCTCTCGATCTGGAACACGCCGATGGTGTCGGCGTCGCAGATCATGTCGAACACCTGCGGGTCGTCGTTGGGGATGTGGTGCATCTCCATCATCGAGCCCCGCCAGCGGTTCATGTGGGCCAGCCCGCGGCGGATGGCGCTGAGCATGCCGAGCGCGAGCACGTCGACCTTGAGCATGCCCATGGCTTCGAGATCGTCCTTCTCCCACTGGATGACGGAGCGATTCACCATCGACGCCTTCTCTACCGGCACCAGCCGCGTGAGCTTGGTATGGGTCAGCACGAAGCCGCCCACGTGCTGGCTCAGGTGGCGCGGAAAGCCCTTGAGCTTTTGCGTGAGCTCAATCCACTGCACCAGCTTGAGTTCGTCTTCCTGCACGCCGACGCGCGCGGCGGCCTGGAACAGCTGTTCGCCGAGCACGGTGTCGTCGAACCAGTAGTGGTCCTTGGCGAATTCGTCGATCAGCCGCTCGTCGATGCCGAGTGCCTTGCCGACGTCGCGCAAGGCGCTGCGCGAGCGGTAGCAGATGACGACGGCTGCAATGGCTGCGCGCTCGCGGCCGTATTTTTGGTAGATGTACTGGATGACTTCTTCGCGCCGCTGGTGCTCGAAGTCGACGTCGATGTCGGGCGGTTCGTGGCGATGGCGGCTCAGGAAGCGTTCGAACAGCAGATGGCCTTTTTCCGGATCGATCGCGGTAATGCCAAGGCAGTAGCAGACGGCGGAATTGGCGGAGGAGCCGCGGCCCTGGCAGAGAATTTCCTGCGACTTGGCAAAACGCACGATGTCTTCCACGGTCAGGAAGAACATCTCGTACTTGAGTTCGATGATGAGCTGCAGCTCTTTGTGCACCTGCATGCAGACGCCCGCGGGAATGCCCGAGGCGTACCTTTCGAGCGGATATTTCTTGAGCGCCCCTTCCCATGTCTTGCGCACCAATGTCTGCGCGGCGGTCTCGTTGTTGCCCACCATCTCGAGCGGGTACTTGTAGTTCTCCCGGATCACCTCCGGATCGAACCTGCACCGCCCGGCCACCACCAGCGTGTTCGCCAGCATCCGCGGCAGATAAAGCTCGGCCAGCCGGACCCGCTGCCGCAGGTGCCGCTCGGCATTCGACTGCAGCGCAAAGCCGCACTCGGCCACCGTCCTGCCTTCGCGCACGGCCGTCAGCACGTCGTGCAGCGGCTTGCGTGCACGCACATGCATGTGCACGTCACCCGCTGCCACCAGCGGCACGCCGGCCTGCTCGCCCGCCTGCATCAACGCTACGAACCACAGGTCGTCGTCGATCTCGTTGAGCATCTCGACGGCCAGCCAGAGGTTCTCTCCGTAGAGTGCCTTGGCGGCCGACAGGTCTTCATGCAGCGTGGCCACGTCCATCGCGCCGCCGGGGTTGCGCCGCGGCACGAAAAGAACCTGGCAGTCCTGCAGCGAGGCGACATCGCTGTCTTCCCAGCTCACGCGGTATTCGCCCTTGGGCAATTCGGTGTTGCGCGCGGCGGTGATGAACTCGCAGAGGTTGCCCCAGCCCTCGGTGTCGTTCGCGATCACCACGAGCCTGAAGCGCTCGAAGCGGAACTCGCTGCCGAACAGCAGGCGGAACGAAAGGTTGCGCGGAACCGGCGGCTCGTCGGGGTGCTCTTTCTCGTACTCGTCGAGCCTGGACTCCATGCTGCGCTGATGGACGTGCGCGCGCACGATGCCCGCCACCGAGCATTCGTCGGTGATGGCCAGCGCCGAATAGCCCAGGTGGTAGGCGCGCTCGACCATGTCTTCAGGCATCGATGCGCCGCGCTGGAAGCTGAAGTTCGTCAGGCAGTGCAGCTCGGCATAGTCGGGCAGGCCCGGCACCGGCTTGAGCCGCTGCGGCAGCACATGCACCTTGGCGGGCAAGCGGGCCCGCATCTCCTTGCCGCTCAGGTCAGGCATAGAACCCCTGCAGGTACCAGCGCACCTCGCCCGAAGAAAAGCGCGCCGAAGGCCGTTCGCGAAAGATCCACACCAGTCCGGCTTCGGGGCTTTCGGCGACGTAGTAGTCGCGCATCGCGGGCTGGCCGCCATCGTCCTTGTCGCCCCACCAACCGGCTTCGACGCGCTGCGGGCCGATCAGCTTGCTCAGCGGCCCGCGGTAGCAGGGCCGCTCGCCGTCCATCTCCAGCAGCAGGGGTTCGGGCAGCAGCCACGGCGGGTAGAGCGCATCGGGTTGCGAAGCCGCAGCCCTTGCTTCCTTGCGGCCCCTCCCGGGCTTCTCGGGCTTCTCGGGCGGCGCATCGGCTTTCTGCAGCGCGGGCCGCCACGCCTGCTTACGCTCCGGCCGGTGGTCGGCCTGCGCCGCGGGCACCAGCACCTGCCGGGCGCCGAGCCGCACGCTGAGCCGCTCGACCATTTCGTGGAGCTTGTCGCCCTTGCGGTTGTCTTCCGGCAGAAAGCTGGTGCTGGCGCCGGCCCATGGATCGGTTTCGAGAGTGCGCAGCTTCAGCCAGCTCGCGGGCGCGGCCAGCGTGGTGAGCGCCAGTTTCTCGGAGAGCAGGCGGCGCAGGTGCGCCATGTCCTGCGTGGGCTCGGCGGTGCGCACGGTGACCTGCTGGTGCGGCGGCAGGTTGACGCCATTGAAGCGTTTGAGGTCGAGCGTCCATTGCAGCTCGAGCGCGCGCGCGCCGCGTTGTCGCGCACGCAGCCAGTACTGCAGCGTCGTCAGCAGGCGGTTGGCCGACCACATCAGCTCGGGCGCGGTTTCGGCCAGCGCGGGCAGCTCCAGCTTCTGCTCGAACACGTCGGGCAGCGTGAGCCAGGTATGGCTTTCGGGGCGCAGGCCCCAGGCCATGTCGAGCGCTTCGCGCAGGCCCGCGCCGAAGCGCCGCGTGAGGCCGCCGCGCGGCAACGCGGCCACGTCGCCCCAGGTGCGGCAACCGAGCCGTTCGAGCAGGTCCAGATGCCCGCGCGCGGCGCTCAGCGTGTCGAGCGGCAGGCCGCCGGGCATGTCTTTCGGCCGTGTTTCTTCGCGCGAGAACAGGCGCAGCCGTGCCAGCGCGATCAGGCTGGTGGCGCCCTGCGCGCCCAGCATGCGCGCATCGGGAATGGGGTTGGCGCCGAGCAGCACGCGCATCATCTGCAGCCGCCCACCCCACAGGCGCTCGCAGGCGGAGACTTCGAGCATCAGTGCTTCGTCTTGCCAGGTGACGTGGGGCGTGTAGTGCAGGGCCCACCAGCCCAGGGCTTCGGCCGTGGGCAGAGGCGCCGCGGCGTGTGCGTCATGTGCCTTAGGCGCCCGATGTGCCTCGGGCGTGTCGGCTTCAAGCGACCACCGCAATGCGATCCAGTGCATTCGGTCCTCCTTTCCACGCGTCGATGCGCACCACGGTGGCCGTGGCCGCCGCTTCGCCCACGGGCGCCGTGCCCAGCTGCTGCAGGCGCAGCTTGCGCCGCAGCCGGGCGGCCGCCAGCAGCGCGCTCATGCGCTCGTTGCGCGCGGGCAGCATCACGGGAGAAGCCAGCGGCGGACCGCGGCGCTTGAGGATGCGCAGCTCGATCTGCGCACTGTCGCTCTCGCAGCGGTCGACCTGGATGCGAAGCCGCGCGGGCGAAGCCGACTGCGCCACCGAGTCGGGCCGGCACACGAACAGCAGCACTTCATGCTGCGCGGCGGCCAGCTGCAGCCGCCGCAGTTCGGCCACGCGCGCCTGCGGCAGCCAGGCCACGACGGCGGCCACGTCGGCGCAGCGCAGCGCCTGCTCGCAGGCCCACAGCCGCGCGGGCGCGGCATCGCTCTTGACCCACATCAGGGCTTCGACCGGCAAGCCCTGCGCAGCCAGCGAGGGGCCGCAAGGCTCGTACGGCGCACCGACCAGCACGACCGGCCCGCCGCGCGTGTCCACCGCCTGCGCCAACGCGGGCAGCAGCAGCCGCCAGACATGGGCCTCGGGCGCGGCCTGCAGCAGCTCCGTCATGGCGCCGACCGGCCAGCCGCCGCCCGGCAGCTCGGCGTCGAGCGCGGCATGGCCGGTGGCCGTGACTTGCGCGTCGGCCAGGCCAAGCTCGTCGGCGTGCCAGACGCCACGGCCCGCGGCAGCTGAGAAGGAGTCGAGGAAAGGGAGGCCCATGATTGATCCGTTAACTGTATTTTTATACAGTATTTAGCGGGTCGCAAGAAAGAAGATGTTTTTCTTGTCCGCAGGCCTCTTCATATTCCTGTTGCTCATGCCAAGGTGCCCAGAAGTCGTTTGAGCTGAGGCCGTGCTTTCGCTCCAATGCCAGGCAAAGGAGCCACGCATGAACGACCTGAGCCACCCCACCGTTACCGCCGGCCTGAACTACCTGCAGCCCAGCGCGCTGCGCCCGTTCAGCTACACCTTCCAGCCGCCGCCCGGCACGCCCTGGGAAAGCGGCAGCTACGAACTGCGCCCCGTGCCGATTGCGGATGCGCGCGCCGCAGCGGTGCCGGCCGACATCGAGCGCGAAGGCTTCGTGCTGCGCGATGCGCCCACGGCCGTGGCCGACTTTCTTGACGATGCCGAGGTCACGGCGATCTATCACCGCGAGGTGGCCGAACTGGCGCTGCAGGTCACGGGCGGCGCGCGGGCCCATGTGTTCGACCACCTGGTGCGCCGGCGCGAAGCCGACCGCGTGGCGCTGAGCTTCGGCCGCCGCGCGACCGACGGCAGGGCCGCCGCCAACGGCCGCATCCACAACGACTACACCGAAGAATCGGGCCGCCGCCGGCTGGGCCTGGTGCTGGCCGACGCCGCCGCGGCAAAGGCCGTGCGGCGCTACTGCATCGTCAACGTCTGGCGCTCGATCAGGGGCCCGGTGCTCGACACGCCGCTGGCCGTGTGCGACGCGCGCTCGGTCATGGCAACGGACCTGGTCAGCGCCGAGGTGCGCTACCCGCGCCGCACCGGCGAGATCTATCTGGCGACCCATTCGCCCGCGCATCGCTGGTCGTACTTTTCGGCGATGGACCGGCACGAGGCGCTGGTCTTCAAGCAGTACGACTCGCAACTGAGCGGCGTGTCGCGCTACACGCCGCACGCGGCCTTCGACCACCCCGATGCACCCGCCGACGCGCCACTGCGCGAAAGCATCGAGGCCCGCTGCCTGGTGGTGTTCGAATGACGCCGCCCGGCGCCCTGCCCATGCTCGACTTCTGGTTCGACTTCGGCAGCAACTACAGCTACCTGAGCGTCATGCGCATCGAGCAGGAGGCGGCTCGCCACGGTGTCGGCATCCGCTGGCGGCCCTTTCTGCTGGGACCGATCTTCCGTTCGTTCGGCTGGGAGTCGTCGCCCTTCGTGCGGCAGAAGCAGAAAGGCGACTACGCGTGGAAAGACATGGCCCGCCAGTGCCGCAAGCACGGCCTGCCGTGGAAGCAGCCGACGCACTTTCCGCGGCCGGCGGTGCTGCCGCTGCGCATCGCGCTGGTGGGCGCCGAACAGCCATGGATGGGCGAGTTCTGCCGCCGCACGATGGCAATGAATTTCGCCGAAGACCGCGGCATCGATTCGCCGCAGGCCATGCACACGCTGCTGGTCGACATGGGGCTGCCGGCGCACCGGATCATCGAGGAAGCCGTCTGCGACTTGAACAAGCTGAAGCTGCGGCGCCAGACCGGAAGCGCCGCCGAAAAAGGCATCTTCGGCGCACCCACCTTCTTTGCCGGCGACGAAATGTTCTGGGGCAACGACCGCCTCGACGACGCGCTGGCGTTCTGCCGGGCGGCAGGGTCAGGCAGCGCCTGACCGCTGTTGCCGCGCCTCGGCCGCCAGCCAGGCGGCCACATGGCGCACGTCTTCGCGCGGGGCCTCTTCGGCCTGGATCAGCCAGTAGGCGTGCCCCGAGGCCTGCGCGGGCGCGGGTGAGGCCACCCGGGCAAGGCGCTTTTCATCGAGCAGCGGCTGGATCAGTTCGAGCCGACCCAGCGCCACGCCCTGCCCGGCCAGCGCGGCCTGGATCAGCTGGTCGTACTGGTTGAAGTGCAGCACCGCCTGCGGCTTCGCGTCGGCCCAGCCCACGGCCGCCAGCCAGTCGCTCCACTGCAGCCACGGGTGCTGGGGGTCGTCGAACGCCAGCAGGCACAGGCCCGACACGTCCCCGGCCGAGCGCAGTTGCTTCAAGCCCAGCGAAGGATGCGCCACGGGCGCCACGGTTTCGCCGAAGAGCCGCAGCGCACCGGCCGGCGCCAGCGCGGGCGTGGTGTAGCGGATGGCCAGGTCGATGCCCTCGTTGCGCAGGTCGGCCAGCTGGTTGTTGGACGAAACGCGCACGTCCACGCCCGGGTGCAGCTTCTGCACATGGCTCAGCCGGGGCAGCAGCCAGAGCCCGGTCATGCCGATGCTCGCGCTCAAGGTCACGGGGCGCTGCTCGCCGGCCTGGCGGATGCCACCCATCACGTCCTGCAGTTGCTGCACGGCGCCGTCGGCACTGCGAAAGAGCCGCTCGCCCTCGGTGGTGAAAGAAATCGAACGGTGGCCACGCACCAGCAGCTTCACGCCGAGCTGTTCTTCAAGCGCATGCACCTGCTTGCTGACCGCCGACTGCGTAAGGCACAGGTCCTGCGCCGCCAGCGAGATGCTCATTCGCCGCCCCACCGCGACAAAGCCCCGCACCAGGTCGAGCGAGGCCATGCGAAGGAGTGAAAGTGGCATTCCCATGATGAATATGAAGGCGGATTCTCATGCGGCCGGTGCCGCGCGGCAACCACAGAGCGATTTACCCGCGGAGAGCCGAGCCTTAAGATGATTTATTAACAGTTTGTGACCATGACACACAAAAAGATTCATTTGCGGGTTCCGGCCCTGGCCGCTTTTGCCTTCGCCCTCCTCGGCCTGCTGCCTGCCGCACAGACGCAAGCACAGGCACAGACCAAGCCAATCTTGGTCGGCCAGACCTACGTGAAGACCGGTCCGCTGGCCTCGCTGTCGACCGAGCCGCTCATCGGCATCCGCGCCATGTTCACCGCGCTGAACGCCAGCGGCGGCATCAACGGCCGGCCGGTCGAGCTGCGCCAGTTCGACGACGCCTACGACCCGGCCAAGGGCGCCGAGAACGTGAAGGCCTTCGTCAACGACGGCGCGGTCGGCATCCTGATGCCCATCGGCACCTCGTCGTCGGTCGGCGCCCTGAAGGCGGCCAACGAGCTCAAGGTGCCCGTGGTCGGCCCCTATACCGGCGCGGGCCCGGTGGTGAAGTTTTCCGAATACGGCTTTCCTGTGCGCATCAGCTTCGACGAGGAATACAGCCGCATCGTGAACCACCTCTTCACCATCGGCCTGTCGCGCATCGCCTTTGCGCACAACGACAACCCGGGCGCGCGCTCGGCGATGGAGAGCACGCAGAAGTTCATTGCCGAGCGCGGCGACAAGATGGTCGGCAGCGTGGCCATCAAGAACGACGGCTCCGACGCCGCCGAGCGCGCGGCCGAACTGGCAAAGCTCAAGCCCAAGGCGGTGGTGCTGTCGGCCACCAACGACGTGGCGGCGAAGTTCATCACGGCCTACCGCGCGGCCGGCGGCGAGACGGCTTTTTATTCGTTCTCTTTCCTGAACGGGCAGAAGCTGTTCCAGGACATCAAGAAAGACGCGGCCGGCGTGGTCATCTCGCAGGTCGTGCCCTATCCGTGGAACAGCGCGATGCCGGTGATTGCCGAGTACCAGTCGGCCATGAAGAAGATCGGTGCCACCGAGTTCAGCTATGCCAGCCTCGAGGGCTACGTCACGGCCAAGGTCATGGTCGAAGGCCTGAAGCGCGCGGGGCCCAACCCGACGCCGGACACGCTGCACAAGGGGCTCGAGTCTTTCAAGACGCTCGACATCGGCGGCATTGCCGTGTCTTACAGGCCCGGCGAGCACCGGGGGCTGACCTTCTCCGAGCTGTCGATGCTGAAGGCCGACGGGCGCTATTTGCGCTGAGCCCTTTCAGCCTCAGTCCAGGAACCGCAGCAGCCGCGCGTTGACCTGCGCGGCGCGCTCGTACTGCACCCAGTGCCCGGCGCCATCGATCACCGAGCCTTCGCGGCCCGGCCCTTCGGCCAACAGTTGCGCCACCAGCGGCCGTGGGTCGGCGGTGACGTCGTATTCGCCCCAGAGCAGCAGCGTCGGCACGCCCAGCGTGTCGAGTGCCGCCTGCAGCCCGCCAGAGAGCGACACCTCCTTGCTGCGAAAGCGCGTGCCGTGACACGAGACATCGTGAATCTCGAAGGCCAGCGGGTCGATGGCCGCCTTGTCGTGAAGCATCAGCGCGCCAAGGTTGTGCAGCAGCGCGGTGCGCTCCGCCTCGCGGTCGGGCGCGGCGCGCCAGTTGATCATCTGCACCGTCATGCGCCGCAGCGTGCCATGGCCGCCGCTGCCCAGGAGCGCCATGCGCCGTATCGCGCGGCGCTGCACCGCGAAGCGCGCGGCAGTGAGGCCGCCGAAAGAAAAACCGCCCAGGTCGATGGGCGTGCCGGCGCCGATCAGCGCGTCGAGCGTGCCGCCCAGCGCCTTCAGCAGCGGCGGGAGCGAGTCTTCGCCGGGCGCCACGCGGGGCAGCGCATCGGAATCGTGAAAGCCCGGCATGTCGGGCAGCCAGAGCGTGCGGCCGGCCGACAGCGCCTCGGCATTGCGCAGCCAGTGCATCCAGCTGCCGTGGCCGCCATGCAGCAGCACCAGCGGCGGCTTCGAGGTGTCAGTGCCGAAGCGGCGCCAGCGCACGCGCACGCCCTCGTGCACCGGGTCATGGTGCGTAGAGAGCGCGTCGATGCGCGCGATTTCGGCGCGGGCCTGTTCCAGTTCCGCCGTGCCAGTGCTGGTGCTGGTGCCGCTCATGGCAGCATCCGTTGAAGCTCGGCCTCGCCATCGAGAAACTGGTGCTTGAGCGCACCCAGCACGTGCAGCCCGAACATCACGTAGAGCACGTAGCCGGCCCAGGCATGAACGCCGCCGAGCACCGTGTGCCAAGTTTCCTTCACGGCCGGCTCGATGGCCATGATCCAGCCGATGCGCGGCCATTCGAACAGCCCGAAAAGCTGCATCGGGTGCGTGGCCGCGTCCTTCCAGGCCGAGTCGTGCATCCAGCCCGACAGCGGCAGCAGAATCATCAGCAGGTACAGCACGCCGTGCGCCGCATGCGCGGCAAAACGCTCGAGCTTTCCGTACGAGCCGGGCATGGCCGGCGGCCGGTGCGTGGCGCGCCACAGCAGCCGCAGGATCACCAGCCCCAGCACCGTGATGCCGATCGACTTGTGCGTGTCGACGGCCGGGCGCACCCAGTCGTCGGGGTAATGGTCGACCAGCAGAATCAGTGCAATGTTGGCGGCCATGAGCACCGCGACCAGCCAGTGCAATGCGATGGCGGTTCGGGTGTAGCGGGTTTGTACGGGCATGCGGGGAATTTTCGGGCGTGGGCCGACTCAGTCAGGGGCGCTTGCGATTGTCCCGGCATTGTTCCGGGCCTTTCGAAACCGCTGGCCGATTTTTTGCGTACTCCGTTCGTCGCCTGGGCACCTCCTCTTGAACGATTCCCTCCAACGCGCTTTCGTGGCCGCATCGCCGCGCCTGTCTCCCCCCAGCACCCCGCTGCGAAGCTGGCTGATTCATGGGGGCGTGCTCGTGCTGTGGGCCCTGCTCTTTGCCATGGCCTTTCGCGTCGGCAACGTACGGGCCTGGTCGGTCGGCGTGGCCTATGTGCTGTACGACACCGTGCTGCTGCTGTTCGTAGGATGGATGACGCTGCCGATCCTGCGGCCCAGGCCCGTGCCCGCTTCAGAAACCGCATCCGCCGAAGCGGGCCGCCCCATGCGCCGCAATACGCTGGGCGTGATCGTCGCCTCGCACAACGAAGCCGCGGTGCTGCCCGTGACGCTGGCCGCGCTGCTGGGCCAGAGCGACCTGCCTGACCGCATCGTGATCGCGGACGACGGCTCCAGCGACGGCACCGCCGAACTGCTGACCACGCGCTACGGCCTGGCCGAGCCGCCCCTGGGCCAACTGAGCGCGGCCAGCACCACGCACCCGGGCCTGTACTGGCTGCGGCTGCCGCACGGCGGCAAGGCAGTGGCGCTGAACGCGGCCATTCTCTGCATCGACACCGACACGGTGCTCACGGTGGACGGCGACACGCTGCTCGACCACAAGGCCATCGGCGCGGTTCGCGATGCGTTTTCATCGGAGCCGAACCTGGTGGCGGCCACGGGCGTCATCACGCCGGTGTGCAGCCGCACGCTGACGGGCCGCTGCTTCCAGTGGTTCCAGACCTACGAGTACATCCGCAACTTTCTCTCGCGCTATGCATGGATGCGCGTCAACGGCCTGCTGCTGATCTCGGGTGCCTTCGCGGGCTTCCGGCTCGACGCGGTGCGCGCGGTCGGCGGCTTCGACACCGATTGCCTGGTGGAAGACTACGAGCTCATTCACCGCCTGCACCGCCACGCGCAGGCGCACGGCCTGCCCTGGACCGTGCGTGTGCTGGGCGATGCGCAGGCGCACACCGATGCACCGAGCAGCGTGGGCGCGTTCCTGCGCCAGCGCCGGCGCTGGTTCGGTGGCTTCTTGCAGACGCAATACTGGTACCGCGCGATGGTGGGCGACCGGCGCTACGGCTGGCTGGGCATTGCAATGCTGCCGGTGAAGGCGATCGACACGCTGCAACCGCTGTACGGACTGGCAGCTTTCGGGCTGCTGCTGATGTACCTGGTGCGCGGCAACTTCGGGGTGCTGGCGCCGGTGGCGGGCGTGATCGGCGCGAAGATCGTGCTCGACTTGGCCTTTCACCTGTGGTCGGTATACCTGTACCGCCGCTGGATAGGCCACCGCAGCGAGGGCAGCATGGCGCAGGCCTTTCTGGCAGCGCTGGTCGAGCCGTTCACGTTCCAGATCCTGCGTCACACGGGGGCGGCGTGGGGCTGGTGGACGTTCCTTACAGGGCGCGGCACATGGGGTCGGCAGACGCGCGTGGGGCTGGTCGATGCTGACGGTGTTGGGCGTCGCGGGTCTTAGGCTTGCCTGTTCTTTGCGCTCTTGTTCAGGGCGCTGCTGTTTGGGAGCGG
>NZ_QAJK01000157.1 GCF_003852515.1 Variovorax sp. KBW07
CGTGAGCGTCGCCCTGAACAAGCGAACGACGGAATCAAGCCGATTTCGAAATCATCCAGCCAGTTTCACTGCCACGCCCGGGAAGATGAAGCGAAGCCGTCGCAGCAGGAGTCTCCGCCAGCAACTTGCCCTTGCGAAACACCTTCAGCCGCGTCGCGCGCAGACGAATCGCTTCCACCGGATCACGCGCCTGCAACAGCACGAAGCTCGCGTCGCAACCGGCCGCAAGCCCGTAGCCCTCCAGGTGCATCACCCGCGCCGCATTCGTCGTCACCGCCTCGAAGCACTGGCGTATACCTGCCTGGCTCGTCATCTGCGCCACGTGAAGCCCCATGTGCGCCACTTCCAGCATGTCAGCCGAACCCATGCCGTACCACGGGTCCATCACGCAGTCGTGCCCGAAGGCCACGTTCACGCCCGCGGCCATCAGCTCCGGCACGCGCGTCATGCCCCGGCGCTTCGGGTAGCTGTCGTGGCGTCCCTGCAGCGTGATGTTGATCAACGGGTTGGAAATCACCGCCACGCCGCTCTGCGCGATCAGCGGCAGCAGCTTGCTCACGTAGTAGTTGTCCATCGAGTGCATCGACGTGCAGTGCGAGCCGGTCACGCGGCCCTGCATGCCCAGGCGCTGCGCTTCGAAGGCCAGCGTTTCGATGTGGCGCGAGAGCGGGTCGTCCGACTCGTCGCAGTGCATGTCGACCAGCTTGCCGCGCTCGGCCGCCATTTCGCACAGCAGCTTCACGCTCGCGGCACCGTCGGCCATGGTGCGCTCGAAATGCGGAATGCCGCCGACCACGTCCACGCCCTTGTCGAGCGCACGCTCGATGTTCTCGACGCCGCCCGGCGAACGCAGCACGCCATCCTGCGGAAACGCGACCAGCTGCAGGTCGAGGTAAGGCGCCACCTTGCGCTTGACCTCCAGCAGCGCATCGACCGCGAGCAGGCTTGCATCGCTGGTGTCCACATGCGAGCGCACCGCCAGCAAGCCCTTGGCCACCGCCCAGTCGCAATACGCCAGCGCGCGTTCGATCAGCGCATCGGCCGTCAGCAACGGCTTGAGCTCGCCCCACAGCGCGATGCCTTCGAGCAGCGTGCCGCTTTCGTTGACGCGCGGCAGGCCGTAGCTCAGCGCGGCGTCCATGTGAAAGTGCGGGTCGACGAAATGCGGCGAGAGCAGCAGGCCCTGCGCGTCCAGCTTCTCGTGCGCCGGTGCGTCCAGGCCCTGCGTGACCTCGGCGATGCGGCCGTCCTGCACTGCGATCGACATGCCGGTGCGGCCGTCGGGGAGGGTGGCGTTGGTGATGAGGAGATTTAGCATCGAATGGCCTGCACGAGGGTGCTCTCGAAGACACGGCAAGAGGCACTAATTTTCATGTAAGAAAACTTTACGCTGTAGAGAGAAATCACAAGATGGCGCTGCCTATCCTTTGATGCTCTGAGATTTCTATCCATTGTTTCATGTTGATTGTCTCCATTGGGCTCTCGTGGAACCACTCCGCGCCATCGACAGGCCGGGAGTGCCGTTTCGAGCGAAGCCACAACTCATGAGGGACGACGGCCATTCGCTGTCGATGCCGAAGCAGCGGGGCGACCGATCGTGCGTCATATGGTTGACCGGCCTTTCAGGTGCCGGCAAATCCACCATCGCACAAAGCCTGCGCGTACGCGTGGTGGCCGACGGCATGCCGGTTGCGATTCTCGATGGGGATGACGTTCGGCGCGGCTTGAGCCAAGAGTTGGGGTTCGGCCAGGCAGATCGTTGCGAGAACATAAGAAGAATTGCTGAAGTCGCCCGGTTGTTGAGCGACCAGGGCCTCGTGGTTCTCGTGGCTGCCGTGTCCCCCATGCGGTCTCATCGGGCCATGGCTCGCAAGATCGTCGGGACGGTCTTTCGCGAAGTCTATGTGCGGGCTCCGCTTGCAACGTGCGAGCAGCGCGACGTCAAGGGCCTGTATGCGCGTGCGCGCTGCGGGGAGGTCGCAAAATTCACAGGCATCTCGGACGCCTACGAGCCGCCTCTTCAACCAGACCTGGTCATCGATACCTCGAGTTGCGAAGTTGCCCAGGCAACGAGCGCGTTGATGTCGGCGTTTGAACGGTGGCGCATGGGAGATGGAGGAAGAAGATGAAGAATCACTTGCTCATTGCAGGAACGGGCCGAGCCGGCACGACATTCCTGGTGCAGTACCTTGCCGAATGCGGCTTGGACACCCACCTTGCCCATGGCCAGCATTCCGGCTACGACGAGGACGCCAACGCGGGCCTGGAAGATGTGCTCCTGAACAATCCCGACGCGCCCTATGTGGTCAAGTCGCCCTGGTTGTATGAATACGTGGAGCGCCTGCTGGCCGATCAACAGACGACAGTGGACGCGGTCATCATTCCCATGCGGAGCATTGTCGAAGCGGCGACCAGTCGCACAGTCAACGAGTTGCGCGCGCGGTACGGCAGCACCGTTGTGCTCGACGATTGCAAGCAATGGGAGTCCTGGGGAACCACGGCGGGTGGGGTCACCTATTCGCTCAATCCCATCGACCAGGCGCGGCTGCTTGCGATGGGCTTTCATGAGCTCCTGCATGCGCTCGTGAAGCACGGCGTTCCGGTCGTGCTGCTCGACTTTCCGCGCTTTATCGACGATCCGAACTATCTCTACGAGGCGTTGCGTTCAACCCTTGGCGAAAAGCTGGACCGCGCAGCCGCCTTGCGCGCGCATGGGCAGGTGGCGAATCCCTCGAAAGTTCGCATCGGCAAAGAGTTGGATGCCGATGCCGCGGTGAAGCGGCATACCGGGTCGCTCATGCAACCACCAGGCCTCGCGTTTCCGACCCATGCAACGCTCGACCGAACTGCCTTGAGGCGCGAACTCGACAAGAAGGTGGCTCGCGTCGAGCAACTGGAACGGCGCATTGCGTCGTTGGAAGCATCGCATTCATGGCGCGTCACTGCGCCGATGCGCGCACTGTCCGGGTTGGCAAGGAGCTTGTGGCGAGCGGTGACTGCTGCTCGCTTGCAAACGTGAAAGCAGTCGGCCCGCCCGACCTCAGCGAGCGCGCCGACGGCCCCCCGCTGATCGCGCTATGGGGTGTCGACGACCCCGGCTGTCGCCGCGCACGCTGAGCCGCCTGTTCCTGGCCGAGACGAGCGTGAGCTTTGCCCAATGGCGCCAGCAGGCGCGGCTGGTGCATGCGCTGGAGCGGCTGGCGCGCGGCGAGGCGCGGTAAGCTGACTTGATTGAAGCTCGAATGTCACCAATGAAAGCCACCTTCGCTCTGTCCGCCTTGCTCGTCAGCACGCCATCGTGTTTCGCGTTGACCTTCGCGGGCGCCACCGAAAATCTTCTGTACTTCGAACATGCAGCGCTCGGGAGCGACTATTGCGAGAAGCGAAACATACCGACCCGTCAGGTGCTCAAGGCTTGGCAGGCACAGCACGAGCCTCTTTTTCGGCAGACCATCGAAACCGTGCGGACCGAAGGCAAGAAGCGCGGGCTCGCGACGGAGCAAGAACAGGATGCGTTGCTCTTCGAAGTCATGAACATGACGACCAAGACGGCAAAGGAGCACATGGCCAGGAAAGGGGTGCCTTGCGCCAAGTTCAGCACCTACATCGACGGCTTGACCGGCTACTTCAAGCGCTGAGTTCCGCTCGACATTCGGCTCAGCGCGTGCGCTGCGCCCGATACCGGTATTGCCCGGCCGCCGGCCCGACTTCGATGGTCACGCGCCGCAGCTTGTCGTCGTGCCCCGAGTCGGCCTTTGCCGTGACCACGATGCCTCGCGGCGTGGCGCGGCACGTAAGGTCGGACAGCGCGATCTCCGCATGGTCGTTGTCCAGTTCGGCAATGGCGACGGTGTGCTCGGCGTTCAGGCCGCCATTGGCGTCGCGCGTCATCCACTGCACGTAGAGAAACGACTGCGCGAACTGTTCCGCATGAACCACCCGGTAGGTGCCCTGGTGGTTCTTGCCCCAGGTGCCGCACAGCTGTACCCAGCTGACTGCATCGGGCGTCTTGAAGGTGTCGTAGCTGTAGTCGCTGCCGAGCGCGTGCGCACCGGTGTTGCAGAGGGCCAGCAGCGCGGCGAGCAGCGTTGCCGCGGTCTTGTTTTTCATCGTCTTCATCGTCGTCATCGTCAACGTTCCCCCTTGCGATACGGCTTCATCAGTGCCTGCGGGTAGCTGGCCTTTCGCGCCACCAGCACCAGCGCCAGGATCGACAGCAGGTAGGGCAGCATCAGGTACAGCTGGTAGGGCAGCACGGCGTCGCCCGATTGCTGCAACCGCAGTTGCAGCGCGTCGAAGAAGGCGAACAGCAGCGCGCCGAGCAGCGCCTTGCCGGGCCGCCACGAGGCGAACACCACCAACGCCACGCAGATCCAGCCGCGGCCGTTCACCATGTTGAAGAAGAAGGCGTTGAAGGCCGACAGCGTGAGGAACGAACCCGCCATGCCCATCAGCGCCGAGCCCGCGACGATGGCCCCCGTGCGTGTGGCCGCGACCGACACGCCCTGGCTTTCGGCGGCCTGCGGGTTCTCGCCGGCCATGCGCAGCGCCAGGCCGAGCGGCGTGCGGTACAGCACCCAGCCCACCACCGGCACCAGCAGCAGCGCGAACAGGGTGAGCGCGGTCTGCGCGTTCAGGATGGGCACGGGCAGCCAGTCCATGGGCGCGAAAGGCGTGATGGTCGGCGGCGTGTTGACCTTCGGAAAGCTCACGCGGTAACCGAAGTAGCTGAGTGCGGTCGCGAGCAAGGTGATGCCCAGGCCCGACACGTGCTGCGACAACGCCAGGCCCACGGTCAGAAAGGCGTGCAGCAGGCCGAACACCATGCCCGTGAGCGCGGCCACACCGACGCCCACCCACAGCGGCGCGCCGGCATACACCGCGAGCCAGCCGGTGAAGGCGCCCGCGACCATGATCCCTTCGATGCCGAGGTTGAGCACGCCCGCGCGCTCGCACAGCAGCACGCCGAGCGTGCCGAGGATCAGCGGCGTGGCGATGCGCAGCACCGCGACCCAGAAGGCGGGGTTGGAAAGAATGTCGAGCAGATCGGTCATCGGGTATCTCTCCCTCCCCCTTTGGGGGAGGGTTGGGGTGGGGGCAGGCGGCGCTCGAAGTGGAAGCCGATGCCCCCATCCCAGCCTTCCCCCGGGAGGGGAAGGGGCAAGACCGAAGAGGGGTGTGTCGTCATTTCATCCGTACCCGGTATTGCGTCAACAGCGTTGCCACCAGCACCGCGATCAGCGAGGCTGCGACGATCACGTCGGCGATGTACGTCGGCACGCCGACCGCGCGGCTCATGGTGTCCGCGCCGACCAGCACGCCGGCCACGAACACGCCGGCGGCAATCACGCCCAGCGGGTGCAACCCGGCGAGCATCGCGATCACGATGCCGGTGTAGCCGTAGCCCGGCGACATGTCGAGCGTGACGTAGCTGGTGCGGCCCGCCACCTCGATGGCGCCGGCCAGCCCGGCCAGCGCGCCAGAAAGCAGCGCCACCATGACCACGGTGCGCGTCACCGGCACGCCGGCAAAGGCGGCGGCGCGCGCGTTGGCGCCCACGGCGCGGATGTCGAAGCCCAGCACGGTGTATTTGAAAATCGCCCAGACCATCACCGCGAGCGACACGGCCCAGAGCAGCCCGGTGTGCACGCGCGTCTGCGCGATCAGCTTGCCGAGTTCCAGGTCGGACTGCAGCGACACGCTCTGCGGCCAGCCCATCGCGGTCGGGTCTTTCATCGGCCCGTCGAGCAATGCCGACACTCCCAGCAGCACGATGAAGTTGATCAGCAGCGTGGTCACCACCTCGTCGACGCCGAGCTTGTTCTTCATGAGCGCCGGGCCCAGCAGCATCAGCGCGCCGGCCACGGCCGCGGCCAGCATCATCAGTGGGAACAGCAGCCACGGCGACAGCTCGAAACCGGTGCCACCGTGCATGCCGCCGACCGCCACGGCCGCCAACGCGCCCGCATAGAGCTGGCCCTCGGCGCCGATGTTGAACAGCCGCGCCTTGAATGCGACGGTGGCCGCGAGGCCGGTGAGGATGAGCGGAATGGCGCGCGTGAGCGTCTCGCTCCACGCGAACACCGAGCCGAAGCCGCCCTGCAGCAGCAGCGCGTAGGTGCGGCCGACGGGGGCGCCGGCCCACAGCACCAGCAGCGCGCTCACCACCATGGTGAAGACGACCGCGCCGATGGGCGCGAGCACCAGCGCGGCGCGCGAGGTTTCGTGGCGTCGTTCGAGCCGCATCATGGCGCGGCTCCCGTGCGTTGCGGGGCGTTGGCTGCCGTGGCACCGGCCATGGCCAGCCCGATGGCTTCGCGCGTCCAGGCCGCGGCCGGCCGTGCTTCGCCCAGGTGGCCGCCGTGCATCACGGCCACGCGGTCGCCGAGCGTGAGCACTTCGTCGAGGTCGTCGGAAATCACCAGCACCGCCGCGCCTGCATCGCGCGCGGCAATGAGCTGCTGCTGCACGTAGGCGACGGCGCCGATGTCCAGGCCCCAGGTCGGCTGGTGCGCGACGATGAGGCGCGGCGCGCGCGTCGGGTATTTCTTGTTGTCGCTTCCCTTGGCCTCTTCGGCCTGTTCGGGCGCCAGCAGGGCGCGCCCCAGAATCAGTTTCTGCATGTTCCCGCCAGAGAGCGAGCGGGCCGGCGCCATCAGGCCGGCACCGCGCACGTCGAATGCTTTTTCGATGCGCCGGGCGTGCAGTCGCGCGGCGGCGCGCTTCACGATGAAAGACCAGCGCGAGAAGACCGGGCTGCGCAGCCGCTCCGACACCGCGTTTTCCCACACCGGCAGATCGCCGACCACGCCGACCGCATGCCGGTCTTCCGGAATGCGCGCCACGCCGCGCTGCACCAGCCTGGCGGGCGAGGGCGGCAGTGCGCGGCCCATCAGCTGGGCGGAGCCGGAGACGGCGCGGCGCGTGCCGCACAGCAGCTCGGCCAGCGCCACCTGCCCGTTGCCGGAGACGCCCGCGATGGCGGTGATTTCTCCGGCGCGCAAGGTCAGCGACACCTCGCGCAGCCGGTCTTGCCCGCCATCCTTGGCCGATGCGGTGCTCACGTGGTCGAGCACGCAAATGGCATCACCCACCGACCTGGCCGGCCGCCGCTGCGGCGCCTCGACCGCATGCCCGACCATCCACAGCGCCAGTTGCGCCTGCGTGGTGTCGGCCGTGCGGGCCTCGGCCACCAGCTTGCCGCCGCGCAGCACGGCCACGCGGTGCGACACCCGCAGCACCTCGCCCAGCTTGTGGCTGATGAAGATGACCGACAGGCCCTGCGCCACCATCTGCGCGAGCGTGGCGAACAGGGCCTCGCTTTCCTGCGGCGTGAGCACGGCGGTCGGCTCGTCGAGGATCAGGATGCGCGCGCCGCGGTACAGCGCCTTGAGAATTTCGACGCGCTGGCGTTCGCCGACAGACAGGCTGCCGATCTTCGCGTCGGGCTGCACCGGCAGGCCGAAGCGCTGGGCCACTTCGAGCAGCCGGGCGCGCGCGGCTGCGCGGCGCGACACCGGGCGCCACAGCGGCTCGGTGCCCATCATCACGTTGTCGAGCACGCTCAGGTTGTCGGCCAGCGTGAAGTGCTGGTGCACCATGCCCACACCGGCGGCGAGCGCGGCCTTGGGGTTGCCGGGCGGCAGCGGTGCACCGAACACTTCGATGCGGCCTTCGTCGGCAACGTAGTGGCCGAACAGGATCGACATCAGCGTCGACTTGCCCGCGCCGTTTTCGCCGAGCAGCGCGAGCACCTCGCCGGCTTGCAGATCGAGGGAAATGGCATCGTTGGCCACCAGTTCGCCGAAGCGTTTGGTGATGCCCGAGAGCCGGAGCACGGTGGGGTTCATGGCGTGGCGGGCCCGGGGTTGCCGAGTTCGCGGCAAAAGTTTTGAATGGCCTGCGCGGTGGCGACCGGCGCCGCCTGCAGCAGGCCGTGCGGCCCTTCCAGGCGCACGATGCGAAGGCCCGACAGGGCACGCTGGATGGTGCGCGCCGCCTGCGCGGGCACGATGCGGTCCTGCATGGCCTGCAGGTACATGGCAGGCACGCGCACCAGGCACAGCTTGTCGACCACGTTCACGCGCTGCACTTCCTTCATGCGGCGCGTCATCACGGCAGCCGTCACTTTCTGCAGCGAGCCTTGCAGCAGCCCGGCAAGGCGCGGCGTGGAGAAGCGGCCCAGCAGCATGTGGCGCATGGGGCCGCGCATCAGGTCGGAGTGCATGAATTTCATCGCCATATCGAGCAGGCCGCCACGCAGCAATGCCAGTCCGGGCTTGGGGCTGCGGGCAAAGCTGCAGCACAGGATGAGGCCGCGCAGTCCCGGTGGCGGCGATGCCGCGATCGAGATGGCCAGCGGGCCCGAGAACGATTCGCCGAGCAGCACGAAGGGCTGGTCGGCCGGGAGCTGGGCGCGCACGAGCCGCTCGAGCTCGTCGTAGCCCATGGCTTCGGTGCCGGAGTAACGCACCACGTCGATGGTGCCATGCCGTTCCGTGGCTTGCATCGCCTGCGCCAGGGGCTCGAAAAGGTCGCCCGTGCCGTCCATGCCGGGAAGCAGGACAAGGCGCAGGGGGCGCATGGAATGAGCGGGCGTGCCCGTCACTTCCAGGCGGCGAGGAAGGCCAGCATGACCTTGGCCGAGTTGTCCGCGGCAATGCTCATGAAGGTGCCCATTTCGTTCTCGCCTTCGCCGCCGCCCGCGAGGTCGCTGAGCGAGCGGAAGGCGATGTACGGCACGCCGTTGCTGTAGGCGACCATGCCCACGGCCGCGGTTTCCATGTCGAGCACGTTGGCCTGGAAGGTCTTGTAGGTGTATTCGCGATAGGCCTTGTTGTCCATGAAGGCCTGGCCCGAGACGCCGTTGCCGCCGATGACCAGCTGCGGCTTGCGCGCCAGGCACTTGCCGGCGTTGCAGTTCGCCAGGTCGACATTGCGGATGCCGCGCGCCACCTCGAGCATCTTCGCGTCGGCCTCGAACCAGAACTTGCGCACGATCTCCGGCCTGGCCGCCGAGCGCACCTCGACCGGACGCGGGAACATCATGCCGAAATTCGGCAGCGTGGCGTCGGTGATGAAGGGCGGCGCGCTGTACTTGCCCGGCGCGGTTTCGCGCGCCATCAGCACTTCGAGGTACTGGCCCCATTGCGCCGGCACCGTGACGTCGCCCACGTGCAACTGCGGGTTCACACCGCCCGCGATGCCGCTGAACACGATGTTCGTGACGCGAAAGCGGTTCAGCGCCAGCTGCGTGTTCATGGTCGCGTTGGTCATGCTGATGCCCGACAGGAACAGCACCACGGGCTTGCCTTCGAGCGTGCCGGTGGTGAACACCACGCCGTTCACGCTGTGCTTCACCGGGTTCTGCAACCGCGCCAGCAGCAGCACCAACTCGGGCTCGAAGGCCGAGATGACCGCGATGCGCGGCGTGTCGTCCAGCCGCGTGCTGCTGTTGATGCTCACCACATCGGACTTGTAGACGCCGACGCAGCCCGTCAGCACGAGGCCGAGCGCGCCGAGCGTGGCCGCCAGGAGCGGTGCGCGCAGGCGTTGGCGCAGCGAGGAAGTTTTCGTCATCGTCATGAGTTGGTGGGCGGTAGTTGAGGGCGGTGTTCGGCGTCGGGCGCGGCAATCCAGGCCTGCAGCGCCGCGACGCGCGCGTGCTTCGGTGCCAGGCCGACGAAGGTGGTGTAGGCGGCGAGCGCCTTGGCGTCGTTGCCGGCCTGCAGGTGGGCGTCGCCCAGGTTCAGGTAGGCCAGGGCGCGGCTGCCGTCCATGTCGATGGCCTGCTCGAACCAGCGTGCGGCCTCGACCGGCTTGCCGCGCTTGAAGTACACGAAGCCCAGGTTGTTGGCGGCCAGCGCAAAGCGCGGCTGCAGCTTCAGCGCTTCGGTGAAGGCGGCCTCGGCCTCGTCGTAGCGGCGTTCGCGGTACAGCTGCAGGCCGCGGTCGTTGGCGCGCTGGGCGGCCACGCGCGGTGCCAGCGGCGCGGCGGCCGGCATGGTCAGCTTGGTGTCGGCGCCTTCCAGGTTTTTCACCACCACCTCGACGGCGGCCGGCGAGGCGGGGCCCGCCTTGGTGGCCTTGGGTGGGGCTGCGGCGTGCACGGCCTGTTCGTTGGCCTGGTCGATGCGCTTGTTGACCTGGCTGGAGGCGGCATCGAGCTGCAGGCTGTCGCCGCTCAGGCCTTCGCGCTCGGTGGGCAACGCGAACACGAACTCGCCGCCCTCGGAGCCGGGCAGGCTGCCGAAGGCCGGCGTTTGCCGCGCAATGGCCGACACCGCCGGCGCCACGTAGGCTGCAAGCTCGGTGCCGGTGATGACGCCGTCGCCGTTCAGGTCGGCCTTGCCCGACAGCGCCTGCAGCATCGTCCAGGTAAACACCGAATGGCCACCGGGGCCGTCGTCGGCCACCTGCTGGTCGGCGCCGCCGGCGGTGAGCATCTGGCGGCCGATGCGGCGCGCGTTGTCGGTCAGGAAATTCTTGCTGCCTTGCGGGCCGCCGCCGCGCGTGAGGCCCAGGCCGGAGTAGCAGGCGTCCACCAGGAACAGCACATGCTTGGCCGACAGCGCCTCGGCCACCTCCTGCAGCTGCGGCATCGAGATGGCATCCGAAGGCAGGTTGTCCAGCGTGGCATCGACCGGAACGATGTAGCCGACATCGCGTCCGCTGGCGAGCTTGCGGGTGCTGCCATGGCCGGCAAAGAACACCAGCACGCGGTCGTCGCGCTTCACGCGCTTGCCGTCGGTCAGCTTTTCATTCAGTGCGCGCAGGATGTTGGCGCGCGTGGCTTCGCCGTCGTACAGCGCGGTGACGTTCTCGGGCTTGAAGCCGAAGCGCGTGACCAGCAATTGCTCCATGGCCTTGGCGTCGGGCACCGCGTGGTGCAGGCCGGGCCACTTGGCGTACTTGTCGATGCCGATCACCAGCGCGTGGCTTTCGCGGTAGAGCGTGTCGCCGGAGGTGGCGGCCACGCCGTCGTCGGGCGCCGCCTTCTTGGGCGCGTTGACGATGAACTTGCCGTCGCGCCAGGTGGCGAAGCGGTAGCCGTCGGCCACCAACTGGTCGAGCACCGTGGGCAGCGCCTGCACGGTGCGGCCCTGGATGTCGTGGAAAAGAATCACGCCGCGCTTGGCCTTGTCGACCTCGGCCAGCACGCGGTCGGCAATCGACTTGGGCACCGGGTCGGCCCAGTCCATCGAGTCGACGGTCCACAGCATCGAGCGCAGCTTGAGCGCCTCGACGGTGGTGAGCTTGGCTTCGTTGCGCGCGCCGTAGGGAAAGCGGAAGAGGGTGGACTGCGGCCGGCCGGTGGCATCGAGCAGGGTTTCGGTTTCGCTGGCCTCGACGCGCACCGCGTCGTCGCTCATCTTGGCCATCATGCCGTGGCTGAAGCTGTGGTTGGCCAGCACATGGCCGGCGGCCAGCACGCGCTTGGCGACCGCACCGTTGGCGCCGAGCTGCGCCTTGCCCTGCGCGTCGAGCTTGCCGAGGTTCTGTCCGAGCTGGAAGAAGATGGCGGGCGCGTCGTAGCGCTTCAATATTTCGAGGATCTCGTCGGTGTGCTTTGCGTGCGGGCCGTCGTCGAAGGTCAGCACCACGGTCTTGGCGGGCAGCGAGGTGCCGTAGATCTCTCGTGCGTCGGCGCTTTCCTTTTCCTTGGCGCCGCCCGGGGCCTGCGTGTAGGGAACGATGGCGCCGAAGTCTTTCAGGATCTGCTCGCGCGAGTACAGGCCCTGCAGCTTGGTCACGTAGTCGGCCCACTTCTCGCGCTTGGGCTCGATGCCGCGCTGGGCGAAGCGGCCGAACACGTCTTTCAGCTCGCGGTCGTAGGCCTGCTCGATCTCGGCGAGCACGGCCAGGTCTTCGCTGGCGCGACGGCCGAGCTTGAGCCCCGACAGCGATTGCGCCTGGCCATAGCGCGTGCTCAGCTCGCCCAGGAATTCCTTGAATGCCAGGCGGTCGGCATCGAACCAACTGGGCTCGCTTTCGATGCGGTCGAGCAGCGCGTTCAGGGCCGGCACCGTGGCCGGGTCGGCCATGTCGCCGGCCTGGGCGATCAGCGCGCGCTGGCGCTCCTGCATGTCGTGGAACAGCTGCTGGCCGACCGCGCCGACCGCGCGCTTCTCGGCCGCGTCGAGCTTTCGCTCGCCGGTCATCAGCACGATCATCTGGCGGTGCGCGGCGAGCAGGGCGTCGGCACGCTCCTGCAGCGCCGCGGGAATACCGACCGGTGCCGCGACCGCGGGGGGCGGCGCTGCTGGCGTTGCCGCCGCCGCCGAGGCTGCTGCTACCGGTGGTGCCGCAGTCGCAGTCGCAGTCGCAGCCGCGGCAGTTTCGGCGGCCGGCACACCCGCCGCCGTGCCCGTGGCCTCGGGTTTACATGCGGCGAGCCCGACGGCCAACGCCGCGACGGCCACACCATGGATTGCGGTCCGCCATCGCGCACGCTTCATAGGTCTTCGGGGCTGCTTGCCTGTTTATTTGGCGGTTGACTTGGGCTGGCCGTCGTCCACCTTCACGGTGAACTTGCCGGCAAGAATGTCGGCCTGTTTGGCCTTCACCTTGGCGATGATGTCGGCCGGCACCTTCTTCTCGAAGGTGCCCAGCGGCGCCAGTTCGGAGCCCTTGTGCTTCATCTGCGAGTACACGCCGTAGTCTTCGGCGGCGAACTTGCCTTCCTTCACGAGCTTGATCGCGCGGTCGGCCGAGGGCTCGAAATTCCACAGGGCCGAAGCGACCACCGTGTCGGGGTACTGCGCCTGGGTGTCGATCACGTTGCCGATGGCGAGCTTGCCCTTTTCCTTGGCCGCGTCCGACACGCCGAAGCGCTCGGCGTACATCACGTCGGCGCCCTTGTCGATCATGGCAAAGGCGGCTTCCTTGGCCTTCGGCGGGTCGAACCAGCTGTTGATGAAGCTCACGCTGAACTCGACCTTCGGATTCGTTTCCTTGGCACCGGCCATGAACGCGTTCATCAGGCGGTTGACTTCGGGAATGGGAAAGCCGCCGACCATGCCGATGCGGTTGCTCTTGGTCACGCCGCCGGCCACCATGCCGCTCAGGTAGGCCGGCTCCTGGATGTAGTTGTCGAACACGCTGAAGTTGGGCGCCTGCGGCTTGAGCGACGAGCCCATCAGGAAGGCGACCTTGGGGAAGTCTTTCGCGACCTTGCGTGCCGCAGCTTCAACGCCGAACACCTCGCCCAGGATGAGCTGGTTGCCGCCGGTGGCGTACTCGCGCATCACGCGTTCGTAGTCGGCATTGCTCACGTTCTCGGTGGCCTTGTATTCGATCTCGCCGCGCGCTTCCGCTGCCTTGAGCGCCTTGTGTATGCGGCCCACCCATTGCTGCTCGAAGGGCACGGTGTACACCGCCGCCACTTTCAGCTTGGCCTGCGCAAGCGCAAGGCCGGGGGCGCCGACCGCAAGCGCTGCTGCGGCAAGGGCGACGGAACGAACGATCAACTGGCGGCGTGCTGTCACGGTGCTTCTCCTCGAGGTGTGGAAATCTTGTTCTGGGCTGTCGCAAGGGACAACCGGGCGGCCCATGGAGGGCCGCCGCAGGTGGGGTTACTTCGTGCCGAAGATGCGGTCGCCGGCGTCGCCGAGGCCGGGCAGGATGTAGCCGTGGCTGTCGAGTTCGCGGTCGATGGCGGCGGTGTAGATCGGCACGTCGGGGTGCGCGGTCTGCATCGTCTTCACGCCTTCGGGGCAGGTCAGCAGGCAGACGAACTTGATCGACTTGGGGTTGAGCTCCTTCAGGCGCTCGACCGCGGCCACGGCCGAGTTGCCGGTGGCCAGCATCGGGTCGACCACGATCACGTCGCGGCTGTCCATTTCGCCGGGCATCTTGAAGTAGTACTCGACGGCGGTCAGGGTCTTGGGGTCGCGGTACAGGCCGATGTGGCCGACGCGGGCGCCGGGCACCACGGTCAGCATGCCGTCCAGGATGCCGGTGCCGGCACGAAGGATGGACACCAGCACCAGCTTCTTGCCGTCGATGACCTTGGCCTGCATGGTCTCCAGGGGCGTTTCGACCTCGATGTCCTGCATGGGCATGTCGCGCGTGACCTCGTAGGCCATCAGCATGCTGATTTCATTGAGGAGCCGGCGGAAGCTGTTGGTGGACGCATCCTTGCGGCGCATCAGCGTGAGCTTGTGCTGGACGAGGGGGTGATTGACGAGATGGACGTTGCTCATTGGAATTATTTCTACCGTTGCTGAACCGGTGAGTCTAAAAGACGGTGCCGTCGCTCTCGATCAGCAAGGGCGGAGCACCGTCTCGCAAGCGCTGTGCCAGCGCCCGGCCCGCGGCCCAGGTGCCACCTTCGAGCACGCAGGCCAGCGGCAATTCTTCCTCGGTGCGGTCGAGCACCTTGCGCACGCGCGGCGCCACTTCGTCGAGCAGCGCCACGGTCAGCGCGCGCCATTCGACGATGAATTCGTCACTCGCCTTCCAGCGGCGGGTGAAAAATGCCGGGTCTTTCGGCACGATCACGCCGCTGTCGATCAGCAGGCCGCCGTTGCGGTACTCGGGCAGGGCGGTGAGCGCGTCGAGGTGCCGCACCTTCACGCCCGCCCACTCGAACGGTTCGAGCAGCGAATAGGTGAGCCATTGCGAGAGCTTGTGAAAAGGCATCCAGCCGTTGGTGAGGCCGGGGCCGTGCACCGCGCCGTGGCGCCAGCAGTCGCCCAGCGCCAGCGCCGGATCGCCCGAGCCGATGCCGCCCGCGTTGTCGCTGCCATCGGCCGCGATGCTGTCGACGGCATTGGCCGAAGGCCAGATGCGCGAGAGCGAATCGAGCAGTAGCGACAGGATCTGGTGCGCCGTGATCTCGGCCGTGGGCGGCGCGGCCGGGCCGTAAGGGCCGACCAGCGCGTCGAACAGCCGGCCGGGGCGGCCGTCGTCGCCGAAGATTTCGGGCTGCTCGGTCATCGCCTCGCCCAGCCGGCGCAGCAGCGTGGCGCGGCCCGTCAGGCCGACCAGCGGATTGACCTCGCTGACCTGGAAGGCGTCGCCCAACCGGTCGGTCACCAGGCCGCGTAGCCCGGCCGCATCGACCTGCAGCGGATGCGCCGGATCGGAGGAAAAAAGCCCGCTGGTAAAGGCATGGAAGCTCGCCACGCCCAGCCCTTCGGAGCGCGTGAAGCGCTCCCCGGTGGCCGACTCGGTGTAGTGCCAGTCGGGGCCGGCACCGGCGTCGAGCAGCACGCTCACCAGCACCAGGTCGATGTGGGCGCGGGCGCGCTGGCGCGCATCGAGCTTGCCCAGCTGGGCATTGAGCGCCTCGATGCGGCCGGTGCCTCCGGCCTCGAAGTGGCGCCAGCGGCTGTGGTAGGGAATGGTGTCCCAGGGATAACGCTCGCGCGTGACCTCGGCCACGGTGCGTGCCGTGTCTTCGAGCGTGTCGTCGTCGCCGATGCGAAACCACTGCGATTCGCCGCGCCGCGCGCGCGCCAGCAGGGCGCCGGCGCGCTGGCGGATGGCGGCGGTGGTGCGCAGCAGCGAGGCGGCGCCGGCCGGGTGGGCCGTGTCGGCGGTGAATTCGATCGACGGATCGACCCTGCCCGCGCCGCCGGGCGGCAGGCTGCCGGAACCGTCGACGGGCATGTGGGGGGCGGTGTTGTTGCTGGTGGTCATTCGGTCAGTCCGCGGCCCTTGGCCTTTTTCAGTTCTTCGGCATCCGGCACCGGGCCGGGCGTGAAGTAGCCGGCCGCCATCTTGGCGTCCATCTCGACGCGGGCGTCGGCCGGAATCAGTTCGTCGGGAATGTTCACGCGTTCGCCGATCTCGATGCCCGAGCCGGTGATCGCGTCGAACTTCATGTTGCTCATCGACACGAGCCGATGGATCTTCTTGATGCCGAGCCAATGGAAGACGTCGGGCATCAGCTCCTGGAAGCGCATGTCCTGCACGCCGGCCACGCACTCGGTGCGCGCGAAATACTGGTCGGCCGTGTCGCCGCCGACCTGCCGCTTGCGCGCGTTGTAGACCAGGAACTTGGTCACCTCGCCCAGCGCCCGGCCTTCCTTGCGCGAGTAGGCGATGAGGCCCACGCCGCCGCGCTGAGCGCCCATGATGCATTCCTCGATGGCGTGCGTAAGGTACGGGCGGCAGGTGCAGATGTCGGAGCCGAACACGTCGGAGCCGTTGCACTCGTCGTGAATGCGCGCGGTGAGTTCGACCGCCGGGTTGGCCAGGTCGCGCGGGTTGCCGAAGATGTACAGCGTCTGCCCGCCGATGGGCGGCAAGAACACTTCGAGGTCGGAGCGCGTGACCAGCTCGGGGTACATGCCGCCTGTTTCTTCGAACAGCGTGCGGCGCAGGTCGGTCTCGGAACAGCCGAAACGGCGCGCCACCTCGGGCAGGTACCACACGGGTTCGATGGCCGCCTTGGTCACCATCGCGGCGCCGCCCGTGGTGAGGAAATGGCCATCGGCCTTGAGCCGGCCGCTTTGCAGCGCCTCGATCACTTCCGGCAGGATCACGTGCGCCTTGGTGATCGCGATGGTCGGGCGGATGTCGTAGCCGGCCGCGAGTTCAGTGGAGAACACATCGGCCACCAGCGCGCCCCACGGGTCCAGCGAGACGATGCGGCCCGGCTCGCTCCATTGCGGATACGGCCCAATCACGTCGGTTGGCGCGGTGTTGGTCAGGTCGGCCTTGTGCTCGCGCTTGAGCGCGCCCGAGGCCACCGCCAGCGCCCGGTACACGCTGTACGAGCCGCTGTGCGTTCCGATGACGTTGCGGTGCGCGCGCTTGGTGGTGGTGCCGACGACGGGGCCGCGCTCGGTGGCGGTGGCCGCGGCCCACTGGATGGGCAGGGCGCCGAAGCCCCCGGCGTGCGAGGTCAGGCGGATGTGGCCGGTCGATGTGGAGGCGTGGAGCGGAGGGAAGGGCGTGGCACCGAGGGCGCTCGGCGCCGGTTCGGCGGCCGGAAGCGGCGGGGTGAACGTGGTGCCGATGGGGGTGCCGGAAGGGATCGCTGTGCTGTCTGCAGACATGGGTAGCCCTCAAAAAACACAATGTACCGATGGTGCGTGGTGCTTGCAAGCGGACGCCTTCGGCACAATCGGCCGGAATCTTTTTTCGACAAGGCTGTAACCGGCCGGCGAGATGGCACGAAACACCGTAGGCAGCAGGACGCAGCAGATGAGCGACGCGGAAGCGGCGTTGCGCAGCCTGTTCCTTCGTGGCCTCGATGGCGACGCGGGGGCATACCGCGACTTCCTGCAGAAACTCAGCGCGCACCTGCGCGCCTTTCTCGGCAAGCGCCTCTTTGGCTGGCCCGATGAAGTGGAAGACCTCGTCCAGGAATGCCTGCTCGCCATGCACAACCAGCGCCACACCTACCAGAGCGACCAGCCGTTGACGGCCTGGGTGCACGCGATTGCGCGCTACAAGATGATCGACCTGCTGCGCGCCAAGTCGGTCCGCGAAGATCTGCATGACCCACTGGACGACGACCTGGCGGTGTTCGCCGATTCGGCCACCGAGGCCAGCGATGCGAAGCGCGACCTGGGCGGCCTGCTCGACAGCCTGCCCGAGCGTCAGCGCCTGCCGATCGTGCACGTGAAGATCGAGGGCCTGTCGGTGGCCGAGACGGCGAGCCTGACGGGCATGTCTGAGTCAGCGGTGAAGGTCGGCATCCACCGGGGCCTGAAGGCGCTTGCGGCCCGGTTCGGCAACAGCTGGGGAGGCGCCGCATGAAGACCGACGACCTGGTGGCGATGCTGGCGACGGGCGACGTGGCGGTGCGCCGGCGCGGCGCGGGCGGGCGCATTGCGCTGGCGGTGCTGGCGGCATTGCCGTTGTCGTTCGTGATCCTGTTCGTGGAATACGGGCTGCGTCAAGACCTGGTGCAGGCGATGTTCTGGCCGATGTTCTGGGTGAAGGTGCTGTTTCCGCTGTGCATCGCGGCGGCGGCATTCGTGATGGTGCAGCGGCTGGCGCGTCCGGGCGTGGCGGTGCGGCGGTCTTGGGTCGGTGCGGCGTTGCCGGTGCTGGCGATATGGGTGCTGGCCGGCGTGGTGTGGTTCTCGGTGCCGATCGAGGAGCGGATGCCGTCGCTGATGGGGCAGTCGTGGCGCATTTGCGCGCTGAGCATTTCGTTCATGGCGCTGCCTGTTTTTGCGGCAACGATGATCGCTCTTCGGGGCCTGGCTCCTACGCGGCCTGCGTTGGCCGGTGCGGCGGCTGGGGCGTTGGCGGGCGGTGTGGGGGCCGCTGTCTATGCGCTGCACTGCATGGAGCTGACGGCGCCGTTCCTTGCTGTCTGGTACGTGAGCGGGATCGCTGTGCCGGTGCTGATCGGGGCTGTGTTGGGGCCTCGGTTGTTGCGCTGGTAGGGCTGCTGTTTTGGAGCGGGAGCGGGGCCATTCAGGGCGCTCTTGTTCAGGGCGCGTGCGACTGACACCGGGTACTCCCCTCCGCGAATGTCCCCCGCTTCGCTCCTCCTTTATTTCGCTGCGGGGAGCACCCGATGCCATTCGTACGAGGGCGCTGCGCTTGTGTCGCTCGATCAACGACCGCTCTGAGCCGCTCACGTCGATGGTGTGCTCTGCGCAGCGAAATAAAGGAGGAGCGAAGCG
>NZ_QAJK01000158.1 GCF_003852515.1 Variovorax sp. KBW07
ACGCACAAAGAATGCACCCGCATCTCAACAGCCACCTACACGGCCCCAGCAAGTCGTGAAAAGGTCAAAGAGAAAATCCCCGCGCAACAAAAGGTCTGGCGCCCGGGTGACAGACCGCGCGTTCCGCCGCTCCTAGAATCGCGCCGTTGCCCGGTTCGCCGGACGACAAGCGTTCTCAGGGCGGGGCGAAATTCCCCACCGGCGGTAATGGCGACGAAAGTTGCACGAGCCCGCGAGCGCCTTCGGCTTGCAACAAGTCGAAGGGTCAGCAGATTTCGGTGCAATTCCGAAGCCGACGGTCACAGTCCGGATGAAAGAGAGCGCGAAATGCGGGTCGGCCCGCGCGCTTTGCCATGCTTGCAAGCGCGCGAGCGGGCCTGTGGTTTCGTGCGCCCTGATTCAGGAAACCTGCTTTCAAGAGGCACACCATGAGTCAGATCAACGACCTTCCCCTCTCCGCCATTGCCGCATCGGATTCGCCGCGCGGCCAGCGCATCGCATTCGTCGAGGCGCAGTGGCATTCCGACATCGTTCACCAGGCACGCGACGCCTTTCTCGAAGAGATGGCGCGGCTCGGCGTGGCGCGCGAGCTCATCGATGTTTTCGATGTGCCCGGCGCCTTCGAGATTCCGCTGCATGCCAAGCGGCTCGCCAACTCCGGCAAGTACGCGGCCATCATCGGCTGCGCGCTGGTGGTCGATGGCGGTATCTACCGCCACGAGTTCGTCGCCAACACCGTCGTCAGCACGCTGATGTCGCTGCAGCTGGAAACCGACGTGCCGATTTTCTCGGCCGTGCTCACGCCGCACCATTTCCACGAACACGTGGAGCATCGCAAGTACTTCCACCGCCATTTCGCGGTCAAGGGCACCGAAGTGGCCGAGGCCTGCTTCAAGACGCTCGAGGCGTTGGACAAGGTCGACGCGCTGCTCGCCGCCGCGTGACAACGGGCACGCGCCTGCAGTAATCTGGGCGGATGGCTTCTTTCAACGCAGCAGCATCCGCCTCCGAAGACCGCTACACCCTCTACGGCGCGCCCGGCTCGGGCGCCACGCCGATCCATGCCGCGCTGACGCTCATCGGCGCGCAGGTCGAGACCGTCGACATGTCGCCCTGGGAAGGCGAGTCCGAGCGCGAACGCGTGTCGGGCGTCAATCCGATGCGGCAGGTGCCCGCGCTCGTGCTGCCTTCGGGCGAACTCATGACCGAGAGCGCGGCCATCCTGATCTGGCTCGGCGACCGTTATCCGGAAGCCGGCCTCTGCCCCGCGCCCGACGACCCATTGCGTGCGCGCTACCTGCGCTGGATGGTCTATCTGCCGGCCGCCATCTATTCGCTGTTCTGGGTGCGCGACGATCCTGCCCGGCTCGTGCCCGACACCGCGGCGCAGCCCGCGATGCTCGACCGCTCGGCCGAGCGCATCGCGCACTGCTGGCATTTGATGGACACGCAGATCGACGAGCCCGCGCCCTACATCCTCGGCGAAAAGCTCAGCATGCTCGACCTGTACGTGACCGTGATGTCGCGCTGGACGCCCGGACGCCGGCGCTTCTACCGCGTGGCACCGCGCATGACCCAGGTGGTGCGGCGCGTCGATGCCGACCCTCGGCTGGCCGAGTTCTGGGCCGCGCGCTTTCCGTTCACGCTGGACACCGGAGTCCAGAAAGACTGACGCCTGTTCTTGCCTGCACTCTCTGCACTCTCTGCACAATGGACGCCATGACCGCACGCACCCCGACCACCGCCTACCCGATGACGATCTATCACAAGCCCAACTGCAGCACGTCGCGCAACGTGCTGGGGCTGATCCGCGAAAGCGGCGTGGAACCCGAGATCGTGCTGTACCTGGAAACGCCGCCTTCGAAGAAGAAGCTGCGCGAACTGGCCAAGGCCATGGGCCTGGGCGCACGCGACCTGCTGCGCACGAAAGAAGCGCCCTACGAAGAACTGAAGCTGGCGAACGAAAAGCTCAGCGAGGACCAGTTGTTCGACGCGATCGTGGAGAACCCGATCCTGTTGCAGCGCCCCATCGTCGTCTCCCCGCGCGGCACGCTGATGTGCCGCCCATGGGAACGCGTGCGCGAAATCCTTCCGGCCTGATGAGTTTGAAAGACTAGGCCGCGGCCTCCTGAGCGAGCCCCCACGCGACGTGCTCGCGCACGAGTTCGCTCGGGTGCGCCGCGCGCGTGGCCAGCGCTTCCTGCGCGCCGCCCTCGCCCGACCTCACCGCATTGCCCAGCGCCACCGCAATGTTGCGCAACCAGCGCTCGTGCCCGATGCGCCGGATCGGGCTGCCCTCGGTGCGGCGCAGGAAATCTTCTTCGGTCCACGCGAACAACTCGGCCAGCGTGCGGCCGGTAAGCCCTTCGCGTGCGTCGAAGTCGGGCAGCTCGCTCTTCTTGGCGAACTTGTTCCAGGGGCAGATGAGCTGGCAGTCGTCGCAGCCGTAGATGCGGTTGCCCATCAGCGGCCGCAGTTCCAGCGGAATCGGGCCACCATGCTCGATGGTCAGGTACGAAATGCAGCGCCGCGCGTCCAGCCGTTGCGGCGCGATGATGGCCTGCGTCGGGCAGATGTCGATGCACGCGCTGCAACTGCCGCAGTGCGCGGTGACGGGCTCGCTCGGTGGCAGTTCCATGTCGACATAGATCTCGCCCAGGAAGAACATCGAGCCCGCGTTGCGGTCGAGCACCAGCGTGTGCTTGCCGCGCCAGCCCTGCCCGCTGCGCGAGGCCAGCTCGGCTTCGAGCACGGGGGCCGAGTCGGTGAAGGCACGGTGGCCGAAGGGCCCGACCTCTTCGGCGATGCGCTCGGCCAGCCTGGCAAGCCGGTTGCGCAGCACCTTGTGATAGTCGCGGCCCCGCGCATAGACCGACACGATGGCCTCGCCGGGCCGCGTGAGGCGGTCGAATTCGATGGCCTGCCATTCGGGCTCGGTGTCGCGCGGCAGGTAGTCCATGCGCGCGGTGATCACGCTCACGGTGCCCGGCACCAGCTCGGCCGGACGCGCGCGCCGGGTGCCGTGCGTTGCCATGTATTGCATCTCTCCATGGAACCCATGGGCCAGCCATTGCATCAGACCGTCCTCGGCGCTCGATAAATCGACGCCCGCGATTCCGATTTGGGAGAATCCGAGTTCCCGGGCCAATGCCTGAATACGAACAACGAGTGGATGGCTGACGATCACTTGCCGATTGTAGAAACGCCCAAGGGCACCCGCACGCTGCGCTGGTGCAGCGAAGCCGACACCGATGCTTTCGCGAAATCGCTGGCCGCCGCGCCCGCGCTGCGCAACGCCTTCATCGCGCTGCATGGCGACCTTGGCGCCGGCAAGACCACTTTCGTTCGCCACCTGCTGCGCGCACTCGGCATCGAGGGGCGCATCAAGAGCCCGACCTATGCCGTGGTCGAGCCGCACGAAGCGCCCGACGGCCTGGCGATCTTCCATTTCGACTTCTACCGTTTCGCCGATCCGCGCGAATGGGACGACGCGGGCTTTCGCGACATCTTCGCGGGCCCCGGCCTCAAGCTGGCCGAATGGCCAGAAAACGCCGCGGGCCGCACACCACCTGCTGACCTAGCTATTAAAATAGAAGCAATGATTGACGACACACGCAGCGTGACCCTCCTCGCGAACACCCCTCGCGGCAGCGATCTGCTGGCGCGCATCGCCGCATGAAGGCGGCCGGCCTGAAACGGCGCGTGCTGCTGCAGGGCGGCAGCGTCGCGCTGCTGCTCGGCGTGCACCAGATCGCGCGCGGCGCCAGCATCCTCGCCGTGCGGGTCTGGCCCGCCGCCGACTACACCCGCGTGACCATCGAGTCCGATGCCCGCCTCAACTCGCAGCAGCTCGTGGTCGGCAGCCCGCCGCGGCTGGCCGTCGACATCGAGGGCATCGACCTCAACCCCGAACTGCGCGAGCTGGTCGGCAAGATCAAGCCCGGCGACCCCTACATCAACGGCCTGCGCGTCGGGCAGAACGCACCGAAGGTGGTGCGCATCGTGTTCGACCTGAAGCAGGCCGTGGTGCCGCAGGTGTTCTCGCTGGCGCCCGTGGCGGCCTACAAGCATCGGCTGGTGCTCGACCTCTACCCCGAGCAGGCCGTCGACCCGATGGAAGCGCTGATCGCCGAGCGACTGCGCGACGCGCCCAAGTCAACGGGCGGCAACGGCAACGGCACCAGCAACGGCACCGCCGTGGCGACCGCTCCCACGGCGCCACCCGCACCCGCCACGCCCCCAGGCGCCGCGCCGGTACGGCCCACCACCCCGGCCGGCGATCCACTGGGCGATCTCATCGCGCAGCAATCCACGCGCCCCGGCCCGTCCACCGTGGCCCCGCCCGTCGTGGCGGGCAATGACCGCCCCACCGCACCGCCCGTGCTCGTGGTGCCGGCACCGACAGCGCCACCCGCCAGACCCGTCGCGCCCCCGCCGCCACCCGTGGCTGTCGCACGCGGCGGCGCCACCGCGAGCCGTACCGACCGCATCATCATCGTGGCGCTCGACCCCGGCCATGGCGGCGAAGACCCCGGCGCCATCGGCCCGGCCGGCACGCGCGAGAAAGACGTCGTGCTGCAGGTGGCGCACCGCCTGCGCGAACGCATCAACGCCAGCAACGTCAACGGCAGCCCGATGCGCGCCTTCCTCACGCGCGACGCCGACTTCTTCGTGCCGCTGGGCGTGCGCGTGCAGAAGGCCCGGCGCGTGCAGGCCGACCTGTTCGTGAGCATCCATGCCGACGCCTTCACCACGCCCGCGGCGCGCGGCGCCAGCGTGTTCGCGCTGAGCCAGAGCGGCGCGTCGAGCAGCGCGGCGCGCTGGCTGGCCAACAAGGAAAACGACGCCGACAAGGTCGGCGGCGTGAACGTGGGCAACCACGAGGCGCAGGTGCAGCGCGCGCTGCTCGACATGAGCACCACCGCGCAGATCAACGACAGCCTGAAGCTCGGCGGCGCCATGCTCGGCGAGATCAAGGGCATCGGCGCGCGGCTGCACAAGGGCCAGGTCGAGCAGGCCGGCTTCGCGGTGCTGAAGGCGCCGGACATTCCCAGCGTGCTGGTCGAAACCGCCTTCATCAGCAACCCCGAGGAAGAAGCCAACCTGCGCCGCGTCGACTACCAGGAGAACCTGGCCGATGCGCTGATGCGTGGCATCCAGCGTTACTTTGCGCAGAACCCGCCCCTGGCGCGCAGCCGGCAGCTCTAGTTTTTGCAGCGGGCGCCTTTGTAAAGCAAAGGTACGCCCTGCTGTCCCACGCCGGGCGGCCCAACAGTGCGCACAGGCAAGCGCGGCAGACTCCTACACCGGCTGCGCCACCGTTTTGGACATGATGACTCCATCACTCCTCGAAAGGTGGACCTCATGAACACACGTCTCTGGATCGCTGCAGCCGCAGCCACTTCGGTCATGGCCATTGCGGGTTGCGCAAGCGGCCCCAACCAGAACCTCGGCACCGGCGTCGGCGCGGTCGGCGGGGCACTGGTGGGCAATGCCATCGGCGGCAACACCGCGGCCACCGTGGGTGGCGCGGCCATCGGCGGCCTCATCGGCAACCAGGTCGGCCGCAATGCCGACGAGCGCAACTACAACCAGCAGCGTTACCCGCGCGGCAGCGGCTACTACCCGAGCAACGGCCCGAACTACTGATCCGCCGCGGCCTGAGCCCCTAAAAAGAAACGCGCCCCCGGGCGCGTTTTTTTGTTGTGAAGGGGTTGGCGCCGAAGCGATCAGGCCTGGGGCGATTGCGCCTGCGCCGCACGCGCCTTCTCGGCCTTCGACGCGCGCCATGCGCCAAAGATGGCCAGCAGGCCCGGCACGAAGATCAACGCCCAGATGATCTTGTCCAGATGCTGCTTCACGAACGGCAGGTTGCCGAAGAAGTAGCCCGCGGTCACGATGCCCAGCACCCAGATCAGCGCGCCCACCACGTTGTACAGGGTGAACTTCGTGCGGCTCATTTCCGCCACGCCGGCCACGAAGGGCGCGAAGGTGCGAATGAAGGGCATGAAGCGCGCCAGGATGATGGTGATGCCGCCATAGCGCTCATAGAAGCCGTGCGCCTGGTCGAAAGCCTTGCGGTTGAAGAAGCGCGAGCTCTCCCACTGGAACACCTTCGGCCCGAAGAAGCGGCCGATCGAATAGTTGCACTGGTCGCCCAGGATGGCCGCGGCAATCAGGATGCCGCACGCCAGCGGATAGCTCATGTGCCCCAGCCCGCACAGCGCACCGACCACGAAGAGCAGCGAATCGCCCGGCAGGAAAGGCATCACCACCGCCCCCGTTTCCACGAAGACGATCAAGAAGAGCAGTGCGTAGACCCACGGGCCGTAGGCAACGACAAAGGTCTCGAGGTGTTTGTCGATATGCAGGATGAAGTCGACGAGAAAGCTGATGATTTCCATGGCCGCGGATTATCCTTGTTGAATCCGAACGCACCCTGAATCACCCCATGCTCCACATACGCGCCGCCCTCGATGCGGACTGGCCCGCCATCTGGGCCGTCCTCGAACCGACCTTCCGCCGTGGCGACACCTACACCTACGCTCCCGACGTCACCGAAGAGCAGGCACGCCAGTCGTGGATGAAGGTGCCCACCGCCATCTTCGTGGCCTGCAACGACGAAGGCACGGTGCTCGGCACCTACGTCTTGCGGCCCAACCAGCCGGGCCAGGGCTCGCACGTGAGCAACTGCGGCTACGTGGTGTCCGACGCCGCACGCGGCCTGGGCGTGGCCTCGGCCCTGTGCGAACACTCGCAGCAGGAAGCGCTGCGCATGGGCTTCCTCGCGATGCAGTTCAACTTCGTCGTGTCCACCAACGAAGGCGCCGTACGGCTCTGGCGCAAGATGGGCTTTGCCATCGTCGGCACCCTGCCCGGCGCATTCAGGCATCCGCAGCTCGGCTTCGTCGACGCCTTCGTCATGTTCAAGCAGCTGAAGCAACCCGAATAAGAAACCAACCCACCCGGAGACACTCACGATGACAGGCACCTACATCCAGATGAAAGCCGCCGACGGCAGCGGCACCTTTCGCGGCTACCTCGCACTGCCCGAAGGCGGAACCGGCCCCGGCCTGGTGATTGCCCAGGAAATCTTCGGTATCAACCACACCATGCGCGACGTGGCCGACTACTACGCCGAAGAAGGCTACGTGGTGCTGGTGCCCGACCTGTTCTGGCGCCAGGAGCCGAACGTCGAACTCGGCTACAGCGAAGCCGACTGGCAGCGCGCCTTCGCGCTCTACGGCGGCTTCGACGAAGCCAAGGGCATGCAGGACATGCAGACCGCCATCGACGCACTGCGCGCCCGTGCCGAAGTGACTGACAGAAAAGTCGGCGTGCTCGGCTTCTGCCTGGGCGGCAAGCTGGCCTACCTGTCGGCCTGCCGCACCGACGCCGATGCGGTGGTCGGCTACTACGGCGTGGGCATCGACGCCGCGCTCGGCGAGGCCGACAACATCCAATGCCCGCTCACGCTGCACGTGGCCGAGCTCGACAAGTTCTGCCCGCCCGAAGCGCGCGACCGCATCGTGCAAACGCTCAAGGGCCGCCCCGGCGTGTTGGTGTACGTGTACCCCGGCATGGACCACGCCTTTGCGCGCGCCGGCGGCGAGCACTTCCACAAGCCCTCGGCGCTGATGGCGCACGAGCGCAGCATCGCCACGCTGAAAGACGCCATCGGCCCGAACTACGACCTCTCGGCGCTGTGGGACAAGCACTGCGAATACGAGTTCGGCACCCGCAACGTGGACGACACCATGGACACCATGGTGGCCGAGCCCTACGTCAACCACATTCCGACCATGACAGGTGGCGTGGGCTACAAGGCGTTGCACGCGTTCTATACGAACCACTTCGTCAACAGCAACCCGCCCGACACCGCGCTCACATCGATCTCGCGCACAGTGGGCGCCACGCAGGTGGTCGACGAACTGCTGTTCAGCTTCACCCACACCACCGAAATTCCGTGGATGCTGCCGGGCGTGAAGCCCACCGGCAAGCGCGTCGAAGTGCCGTTGCTCGCGGTCATCAAGTTCCGTGGCAACAAGCTGTACCACGAGCACATCTACTGGGACCAGGCCAGCGTGCTGGTGCAGGTGGGCCTGCTCGATGCGAAGCTGCTGCCGGTGGCGGGCATCGAGACGGCGCGCAAGCTGCTCGATGAAAACCTGCCGTCGAACACGCTGCTCGGCTGACCCGCCAGCCGATGAAGAAGATCGACCCCCGGCTCCTGCAGGCTTTCGTGGCGGTCGCACGCGAGGGGTCGGTGTCGCGCGCGGCGCAGCGCCTGTTCCTGACGCAGCCGGCGGTGAGCCTTCAGCTGAAGGAGCTGGGCGCGCTGGTCGAGCTGGAGCTGTTCCAGCGCACACCCACCGGCCTGCTGCTCACGCGCGACGGCGCGGCGCTGCTCAACCACGCCGAGCAGGCGCTCGAAGGCCTGAACGATTTCGCCGTTGCGGCGGAGCGCATGAAAGGCGGCGTGCGCGGATCGCTGCGCATCGGCACCATCCTCGACCCCGAGTTCACCCGGCTCAGTTCGCTGCTCAAGGAACTGGTGGCACTGGCGCCAGAGCTTGAAACCGAGCTGCACCACGGCACCAGCGGCGAGGTGTTGGCCAAGCTGCTGAACAAGGAGCTGGACATCGGCTTCTACCTGGGCGACCCGAATGCGAGCGACCTGCCGCAGGCCAGTTCGGCCTCGCGCCGCAACGAAGGCAAGACCTTCCATTCGCAGGTGCTGAGCCCCTTCTCCTACCAGGTGATCGGCCCGCCCGGCTGGGCGCCGCAGGTGATGGGCCGCGACTGGCCCGACCTGAGCTGCCTGCCGTGGGTGCTGGCACCGGCCACGTCGTCGCACTCGCGCCTGCTGGCGCCGGTGCTCCAGGCGCGCGGGCTGGTGCTCAAGAAGGCGGCGCAGGCCGACCAGGAGTCGTCGATGCTCGCGCTGGTGCGGGCCGGCGTGGGCATCTCGCTGGCACGCGACGCCGTGGCACTGCGCGCCAGCCAGCGCGACGGACTGGTGATTGCCGACCGGGTCAGCATCGAGAGCGACCTGCGCTTCATCTGCCTGGCCGGATCGCTCAAGCGCCAGGAAGTGGACTGCGCGGTGCAGGCCCTGTCGCGCGCCTGGCGGCTCGCGTTCTGACGCGGCCGCAACAGCAGCAGCAGCAGCAGCAGCAGCAACAGCAGTGCACGAAGCGCGTCAGGCCCGCGGCAATGCGGTGCCGGCGCCCTTCAACGCAGCGTTGCCCTCGCGCGGCGTTTCGCGCACCTTCGCCACCACCGTGCGCCAGCCCTTCGGCATCAGCGCCAGCATCAACGCAGCCAGCAGCGCGGCACTGCCCAGCGTGTAGAGGCCGGCCGCCGAACCGCCATGGTTCTGCTCGACGTAGGTGCGCAGGCTGGGCGCCACGAAGCCGCCCAGGTTGCCGATGGAATTCACCAGCGCAATGCCGGTGGCGATGCCCAGGCCCGACAACCGCTCCGACAGGAAGGCATAGAAGATCGGCGTGCCCGACAGGTAGGTCGAGGCACCGATCGACAGCGCCGCGATCGCGAAGATCGGCGAGCCGTGCGCCGACAGGCACACGCAGATGCCGAAGATGGTGTACAGCGAAGCCACCGTCACGCGGCGTCGTTCGTGGTGCCGGTCCGACCAGCGCGTGACGAAGAACACCACGAACAGCGCCAGCAGCCACGGAATGCTGGTGACGAAGCCGACCATCAGCCCGATCTTCTGGCCCATGATCTGCGCCACCTGGGTCGGGAGATAGAAGATCAGGCCGTACGCCGCGATCTGCACGATGAAGAAGTTCAGCGCGAAGAACATCACCTTCGGGTTGCGCAGCGTCTGCAGCACCGTGTGCGGGCTGTCGACCGACTTTTCCGCCGCCTCCTGGTCGAGCACCGCCTGCAGCGCGTTCTGCTCCGCCGACGTGAGCCACTTCGCGTTGTGCGGCCGGTCGACGATCACGAAGAACGCGATGATGCCGACCACCACCGCCATCACGCCTTCGATGAGGAACATCCACTCCCAGCCCTTCAGCCCGCCGATGCCGCGCATGTCGAGCAGCGCGCCCGAAATCGGCCCGCCGATGACCAGCGCACCCGCGAAGCCGAACAGCAAGATGCCGTTGGCCTGCGCCCGCACCTTGGCCGGGAACCAGTAGGTCAGCGTGAGCAGCACGCCCGGATAGAAGCCGGCCTCCGCAATGCCCAGCAAGAACCGCAGCACGTAGAACGACATCTCGGTGGTCGCGAACATCATGGCCGACGCCACGAGCCCCCACGTCACCATGATCCGGCACAGCCAGATGCGCGGGCCGACGCGCGAAAGAATCACGTTGCTCGGCACTTCGAAGATGGCGTAGCTCACGAAGAAAATGCCGGCGCCCAGCGCGAAGGCGCTGTCGCTGATGCCGGTGTCGATCTGCAGCGCGCTTTTTGCAAAGCCGACGTTGACGCGATCGAGGATCGACATGATGTACATGACGATCAGCATCGGAAGAAGGCGCCATCGCGCCTTGCTGACGGCCGATTCGACCAGGGTGCTGTAGGGGCTCATTTTTTGTTGTCTCCTGTTTGTTGATTTTTTCTGGCGTGCGCCGCCGGCTGCTGATGCTGCTGCTAGCCCCGAGCGACCGCGCCTTCGACCGGGTTCGTGACCGAACCCAGGCCTTCGATTTCGACCGACACCACATCGCCCCGCTTCAGGAAGCGCGGCGGCTTGAGGCCGAGCCCGACCCCGGCCGGCGTGCCGGTGAGGATGAGGTCGCCGGGTTCGAGCGTGATGGCGCGCGAGAGATAAGCAACGAGGTACGCGACCGAAAAAATCATCTCGCGCGTGTTCGACGACTGCACCGCTTCGCCATTGACGAGGCAGCGGATGTCGAGCGACTGCACGTCGGCAATTTCATCGCGCGTGACGAGCGCGGGCGCCAGCGGACAGAAGCCGTCGAGCGACTTGCCACGCACCCATTGCGCTTCGCCCAGTTGCACATCGCGCGCGCTGACATCATTGGCCGCGACGTAGCCGAAGACATGCGACAGCGCATCGGCTTCGCTGACACCCTTGGCACGCCGGCCGATGACGACACCAAGCTCTGCCTCCCAGTCGACCTTTTCAGTGAACCCTTCGGGCCAGGTCAGCGCATCGCCATCGGCGGCGAGGGTGTTGCTGAACTTGGCAAAGATGACGGGCTTCTCGGGAATGGCGAGGCCGGTCTCGATGCAGTGGTCGCGGTAGTTGGCGCCGACGCAAATGATGTTCCTCGGCACAAGGGGCAGCACCGGCTTGACGCTGGCAAGCGGCACTGCGTCACCCTGGTTCCGCCAGGCCGCGCCCTCAACGATGTCCTGCATGCGGTTCGCATCCACGAGCTGCAATGCGCCCTCTTCTGTCACATAGCCCACGCGCAGGCCATCCTGCGTTTGAACGCTCATCCACTTCATGTTCGACTCCGGTTTTAGTTAAGAAATTGCTGGCAGGCCGCAACTGCTGCGGGGTGCCTTGTGTTTGTTGCTTTTGCTCTTGGCGCTGCTGTTCTTCAGGGCTTGTGCGACTGAC
>NZ_QAJK01000159.1 GCF_003852515.1 Variovorax sp. KBW07
ATCGGAAGCCTGTCTACCGGCCTGAGCACGGCAACGAGCAGCATCGGCAGCTTGTCCACCGGCCTCAGCACCGCCACCAGCAACATCGGCAGCCTCTCCACCGGCCTCGCGAACTCGGTCCAGTACGACGACGCGACCCACAAGCAGGTGACCCTGGGCGGCAAGGGCTCGACCACGCCGGTGATCCTCACCAACGTCGCAGCGGGCGTGAACCCCACCGATGCGGTGAACTTCGGCCAGCTGACCTCGCTGTCGACATCGATCTCCGGCAGCGTCGCGAGCCTGTCCACGGGGTTGAGCACCACCAACAGCAACGTCAGCAGCCTGTCGACTTCCACCTCGACCGGCTTGAGCACGGCGACCAGCAACATCGGGAGCTTGTCGACGGGCTTGAGCACGACCAACAGCAGCGTGGCCAGCCTGTCGACTTCGACCTCCACCGGCCTGAGCACTGCGACGAGCAGCATCGACAGCCTGTCCACCTCGACATCGACCGGCCTGAGCACGGCGACCAGCAACATCGGCAGCCTCTCGACCGGCTTGAGCACGACCAACAGCAGCGTCAGCAGCCTGTCGACCTCCACGTCGACCGGGTTGAGCACGGCGACCAGCAGCATCAGCAGCTTGTCGACCTCGACTTCCACCGGGCTGAGCACGGCGACGAGCAGTATCGACAGCCTCTCGACCTCCACCTCCACCGGTCTGAGCACCGCAACGAGCGGCATCGGTAGCCTTTCGACGGGCTTGAGCACTGCGACCAGCAGCATCGGCAGCTTGTCGACCGGCCTGAGCACCGCGACCAGCAGCATCGGCAGCTTGTCCACGGGCCTGAGCACTGCGACGAGCAACATCGGCAGCCTGTCTACGGGTCTCAGCACGGCAACCAGCAGCATCGGCAGCCTGTCGACCGGCCTGAGCACGACGAACAGCAACGTCGCCAGCCTGTCGACTTCGACTTCCACCGGCCTGAGCACCGCGACGAGCGGCATCAACAGCCTGTCTACTGCACTGAGCTCGAGCTCGAGTGGCCTGAGCAGCCTGTCGACCTCTACGTCCACGGGCCTGAGCACGGCGACGAGCGGAATCGCCAGCTTGTCGACGGGGCTGAGCACGACGAACAGCAGCGTTGCGAGCCTGTCAACCTCGACCTCTACCGGCCTGAGCACTGCGACGAGCAGCATCAGCAGCCTGTCGACGTCGACCTCGACCGGCCTCAGCACGGCGACCAGCAGCATCGGCAGCCTCTCCACGAGCGTCGGCAGCCTGTCGACGGGCATCGGCAGCCTGTCGACCGGCCTGAGCACCACCAACGGCAACGTCACCAGCCTGAGCACGTCGGTCAACAACATCTACAACACCGGCACCAAGTACTTCCACGCCAACTCCACAGCGGCCGATGCCGTTGCCAGCGGCCAGGACGCGGTGGCCATCGGGCCGCAGTCGGTGGCCAGTGGCGCCAACTCCTTCGCCGCCGGCAACGGCGCGAAGGCGACGGCCGACGGTGCCATCGCCATTGGCGCGGGCGCCCAGGCGACTGGCCCCAACGCCATCGCGATCGGTGCGGGTGCACTCGCCACCGGCTCCCAGGCCTTCGGTGTCGATTCCCGCGCCGGCAACGGCGGTGCGGCTTTCGGCGACAACGCCGATGCAGGCGGCACCGACCTGAGCCAGGCGAAGAACGTCTCGAAGGGCACGGCCATCGGCTTCGGTGCGGTGGTGCAGCAAAGCGGCGGCGTGGCACTGGGCTCGGGCTCGGTGGCTTCGCGTGCCGCGGGCGTGGCCGGCTACGTGCCGGGCAGCGCGACGGCCGACCAGCAGGCGGCCATCGCGGCCACCACCAGCACGCAGGCAGCGGTGTCGGTGGGCGATGCGGCCAATGGCCAGTACCGCCAGATCACGGGCGTGGCGGCAGGCTCGGCCGACAGCGACGCGACCAACGTGGCGCAGTTGAAGGCCGCATCGAACGCATCGAAGGCCAGCAGCGCGCAGTACGCGACCAACCCCGACGGCTCGATCAACTACAACCAGATCACGCTGGGCAACGGCCAGGCACCGGGCGGCACGCGCATCAGCAACGTGGCGCCAGGCATCCTGCCGGGCGATGCGGTCAACGTCGGCCAGTTGAACCAGGTTCGCAGCCAGGTGGGCGACGTGGCGCGCATCGCGTACTCGGGCTCGGCCATGGCCTTCGCGATGTCGGGCACCTACCTGCCGACGCTGTACCCCGGCGAAAAGACCGTGGGCATCGGCTTCGGCAGCTACAAGGGCTACAGCGCCGCGGCGATCACCTTCAAGGCGCTGTCCGACGACGGCAAGATGTCCTGGGGCGCGGGCCTGTCGACGACGGGCAAGGAGTGGGGCATCAACGCCGGCGTTGGCTGGAAGTGGAAGTGACCGGCATCCGCCACAGCCGCTGACCCGGCCGAGGGATCGGGTAATCTGCTGGCTCCCGCGCCTTCCGGACGCGGGAGCCAGTTCGCCTTTCAGGACCACACATCGCATATGCGCATCGGCATTTCCGTCATCACTCGCGCGGGGCAGAACATCTGGGAAAACGGCCTGGGGCAGAACGTCGTGTTCCTTGCACGGCTGTTCCAGCAGTTGCCTTTCGTGCGCGGGGTGGTGCTGATCGACGTGGGCGACCAGCAGGTCATGCCCGCGCAGGTCGACCTGAATGCCCTCGGCATTCGGCTGATGCGTACGCATGAAGCCACGGACGAAGTCGACGTGATCATCGAGATGGCCGGCGCACTCGATCCGCAATGGCTGGCCTTGCAGCGCGCACGCGGCAAGAAGGTCGTGTACTACTGCGCCGGGCAGCCCTATGCGGCCCTGATCGAGCCGGCCGTGTTCGACAAGCCCGGCCATTTCTCGCGGCCCGAGCGTTGCGACGAAATCTGGCTGCTGCCCAAGGATCGGGCCCTCGTGAGTTTCCAGCGCGTGCTGAACCGCTGCCCGGTGCGAATCGCGCCGTATCTCTGGCACCCGCAATTCCTGATGCAGCGCATCGCCGAAGCGGAGCAACTCGGCCACCGCTTCGGCTGGCAAGCCGGTGTGCAGCGCAGCGGCCTGCGGGTGGCGATCTTCGAGCCCAATATTTCTGTGCTCAAGACGGCGAGCATTCCGATGCTGGCCTGCGACGAGGCCTATCGCGCTGATCCGGGCAGCGTGGCCATGATGAACGTGCTCAACACGCTGCACATGAAGGACCATCCGACGATGCTGTACTTCGCGAACCAGCTCGACCTGGTGAAGCAGCACAAGGCGCTGTTCCTGGGCCGGCACGACATCGTGGGCTTCATGGTGCAGAGTGCCGACGCGGTGGTGTCGCACCAATGGACGAATGACCAGAACTACAGCTACCTCGATGCGCTGTACGGCGATTACCCACTGGTGCACAACTCGCCCTGGCTGAACGGCTTCGGCGCGGGCTACTACTACCCGGGCTTCGAGGCGGCGGAAGGTGGCCGGCAGCTGCGCGTTGCGGCCAGGGAGCATGACCCACGGCTGCACGATTACCGGCAGCGGTCGCGGCAGGTGTTCGACGCCGTCGATCCTTTCAACGCCGCGAACATCGAGGCCTATGCACGGCTCCTGCTCGATCTGCAGGCGAGCACTCCGGCGGGCGTCGCGGCATGAAGAAGACATTGAAGGTCGGCGTTTCCATCCTCGTGCGCAAGGGCGAGCAGTCGCTCTGGGAAAACGGCATCTACCAGAACTGCCTGTTCTTCGTCATGCTGCTGATGCGCTCGCCGCGGGTGAGCCAGGCCTTTCTGGTGACGGGCGGCGGCGATGGCTCGCCTGAAGACGCAAACTTCCTGGCCGATTCGCCGGTGCCGCTGATCGACATGGCGCAAGCCGCGCAAGAGCTCGACGTGATGGTCGAGATGAGCGCGCAACTGAGCCGCGACTGGATGGTGGCGTTCCGCGAGCGCGGCGGCAAGACCGTGTCGATGCGCGTCGGCAACGACTACGTGATAGACATCGAGCGCATGGTGTTCGACAAGCCGCACGGCCTTCTGCTGACCGGTGCGCCCTACGACGAGATCTGGACCATTCCCGAGTACGAGGCCACCTGCGTTCCCTATTTCGCGAGCGGCTTCCGTGCGCCGGTGCGCATGCTGCCGCACCTGTGGAGCCCACTGGTGCTCGACCGCGCCAGCGCCGGGCTGCCCGAGGGGCAACGCTTCGACTACCAACCGGGCCGCAAGCGCTGGCGCGTCGCGATGTTCGAGCCCAACATCTGCATGGTGAAGACCAGCCACATCCCCTTGCTGTGCTGCGAGGCCGCGCACCGCGCCGACCCCGACCTGCTCGAACACGTCTACGCGTACAACACCTTCCACATGAAGGACAACCCGGTCTTCAACGGCTTTGCCAACAGCCTGGACATCGTTCGCCACGGCCTGAGCACTTTCGAAGGGCGCTTTCCGACCTGGCAGGTGATGGCGTTCAACGTCGATGCCGTGGTCAGCCATCACTGGGAGAACGGCCAGAACTACCTTTACTACGAGGCCCTGTACGGCGGCTACCCGCTGATCCACAACTCCCACCTGATCGGCGATTGCGGCTACCGCTATCACGACTTCGATTGCGAAGAGGGCGGGCGCGCGCTGCAGCAAGCCTTTGCAACGCACGACGACGACCTGGCCGCCTACCGCGAGCGCGCGTGCCGCTTCATTGCCACGCTCGATCCGGAAAGCGAAGACAACGTGCGCATCTACACCGCCGCTTTCGAAAACCTCTTCGCCTGAGACAGACCATCGATGAAAAAAACAAAGACGACGACACGACGGTTCGCACGGCCGTGGTTCGCGGTGGCCGTCCCCGTCTCCGCCTGCGCCTTCGCTTTCGCCACCGCCGGCGCGGCATTCGCGCAGGGCGTGCTCGTGCCCCAGGCGCCACCGGCGGCAGCGCAGGACACGCTCACGCGCGCGGCCACCAGCGTGGGCGTCAAGCGTTGCCTGCCCGCCATCACGCGGCTCGCGACGCTCACCGTGCAAGGCAGCCGCAGCCATGACGTGCTGCTCGACTGGGACCGCAAGCGCCCCGACGCCGGGCCCATGTTCTCGCTGATCGGCATGCAGTTTCCGAACGCGGCCGCAGCCGCTTCGATCACCGCCATTCCCGACGAGAGCGGCGCCTGCACCGTGTCGGCCGAGCGCATTTCGGTCGCGCCGTTCACCTGCGCGAGCGTCGCCGAGCAGGAATTGCAGAGCTACAAGATGACGCGCCTGCTGCCCATCTACGCGGTCTACACCGACGACAAGGAGCCGAGCTCGTCGGTCTCGCTGATCGACTCGCCGCCGGGCTGCCTGATCATCCGGCGCTATGTGGAATACGGCTGGCGCGAGCCTGCCGCGACCGGTGCAGCCGCACCCGCGGCTCCCGCGGGCCAGCCTCCCAAGCGGCGCTAGGCGCGCCCGTCTCCGACACGCACGGACGCCCTTGACCGGCCCGCGCGAGCAGCCGCGCGCTTCAAGAATGGCGGCGAGCCGCGCTTTCGTCGCGGCGAAGGAGACGGACCATGCCGCTGGCGACACTGATCGGCCGATGGGCCATGAAGCCATTCTCTAAGGCGCTGCCGCCGCTGGGTGACACCGAGCGTGCCGCGCTCGAAGCCGGCACGGTCGGCTTCGAGGGGCAACTGTTCGCCGGGCGCCCGGACTTCGACACGCTCGCGGCCATGGGCTCCAACCAACTCACACAACGCGAGCAGGCCTTTCTGGACCGCGAGGTGCGCGAACTCTGCCGCATGCTCGACGACCACGCCATCGACCAGGCGCGCGATCTGCCGCCCGATGTGTGGCGCTTCCTGCGCGAAAAGCGCTTCTTCGGAATGATCATTCCCGAGGCGTTCGGTGGCCTTGGCTTCGGCCACTTCGCGCACGCCACCGTGGTGACACGCATTGCCACAGTCAACACGGCCACGGCCGTCACGGTCATGGTGCCCAACTCGCTGGGTCCGGCCGAGCTGCTGCTGCGCTACGGCACCGACGCGCAGAAAGACCACTACCTGCCGCGGCTGGCGGACGGCCGCGAGCTGCCATGCTTCGGCCTGACCTCTCCGTATGCCGGCTCGGATGCGGCGTCGATTCCCGACCGCGGCGTGCTGGTCGAGCGCGAGTTCAACGGCCGGCCGACCAAGGGGTTCCTGGTCGATTTCGACAAGCGCTACATCACGTTGGCACCGGTGGCCACGGTGGTGGGCCTGGCCTTCCATGCGGTCGACGAAAGCCGGCCTAAAGGGCAGCGCGAACTCGGCATTACCTGCGCGTTGATTCCGGTGCCGCACGAAGGCATGGAGATCGGCCGGCGCCATCGCCCGATGGACAGCGCGTTCATGAACGGACCCATCCATGGCCGCCAGGTCTTCGTGCCGATGGACTGGATCATCGGCGGCGAGAAGCAGGTGGGCCAGGGCTGGCGCATGCTGATGGAATGCCTGGCCGCCGGCCGCGCCATCTCGCTGCCCGCGCTCGGCTCGGCCATGCAGCAGACGGCGCTGTACGTGAGCAACGGCTACGGGCAGATCCGCGAGCAGTTCGGCATGCCGGTCGGCAAGTTCCACGCCATCGCGGGGCTGGTGGCGCAAATGTCCGCCGAGCTCTACGCCACCGATTCGGCGCGCCGCTTCACGGCGGCCGCGCTCGACAAGGGCGAACGGCCCAGCGTGGCGAGCGCGATTCTCAAGGTGCAACTGACCGAGGCGGGGCGGCGCGCGGTCAATCACGGCATGGACATCCTCGGCGGCAAGGGCATCATTTCCGGCCCGTCGAACCTGCTGGGCGTGGCCTACCGGCAGGCGCCCATCGCGATCACGGTGGAGGGCGCGAACATCCTCACGCGGGCGCTCATCGTGTTCGGCCAGGGGGCCGTGCGCTGTCATCCGCATGTGCTCGACGAAATGGCCGCGGTGCAGGCCAACGACGAAACCGCGCTCGGCAAGGCGTTGCTTGCGCACGGCAAGCATGTGGCGGTGAACCTGTGGCACAGCGTGTTCGGGGCGCCGGTGCTGGGCGAGCCGCCGCAAGACCTGATGCCCGAGGCGCGCCTGGTCGCACGCATGAGCGCCAAGTACGCGCTCACCGCCGACCTGGCGATGGGCATGCTGGGCGGCAAGCTCAAGCGCATGGAGTTGCTGTCGGCGCGCCTTGGCGACGTGCTCGCACATCTCTACCTGGCCAGCGCCTGCATCTGGCGCTACCGCGTCGATGCGGCGCCGGAGCTGCTGCCCTTTGCACAGGCCGCCATTCGCCTGCAGCTCGACGAGGCCGGCAAGATCCTGCGCGACCTGTATGCCAACCTGCCGACCGCCGGCCGGCGCGTGATCGGCGGGCTGGTGCTGCGCCGCACCGCCCACCTGGCGCCGCTGCGCGACGTGCAGTTGCTTGCACTGGCGGACCTGCTGCGCAACAACCCGCGCATCATCGAACGCCTGGCGCCCGACCTCAGCGAGCCCGCGGCCGGTGGCCTGCGCGACCTGATGCATGCAATGGAACTGGGCGCGCAACTCGGCGGCACCACGGCCGCGCTCAACAAGGTGCTGCGCCGCACGAATTCGCTGGAAGAGGCGGCGCGCACGGCACCCGATCCGGAGTTGGCGCTGGCCTACCTGAAGGCGGCCGACAAGGTCATCCAGGTGGACGACTTCGAAGGCCCGGCCGGCCAGGGGCGCCAGGGCCGCGAGCTCAGCCCGCCGCTGCCGTCTGCGCCGCAGCCAGTGCCGTCAGCGCCGCCGCCGTCTGCTCATCGGCCGGAAAGAACGACTCCACCGCCAGTTCCTGCAATGTGACGTCGACCGGCGTGCCGAAGATGGTGATGGTGCTGATGAAGCTCAGCACGCCGCTCGGCATGACCACCTGGAAGGGCACGGCCACCGCCGACAACGCGGTGTCGATGACGGGCGCGTCGTGGCTCACGGCGGGCGGAGGGTAGGCCTCCAGCTCGTCGTGCAGCGCCTGCAGCACCGCGTCGCCGGTGGCCGCGATCTGCTGCTGCAACCGTTCGAGCAGGTGGACGCGCCATTGCGCGAGGTTGGCGATGCGCGGCGCCACGCCATCGGGATGCAGGCTCAGGCGAAGCACGTTGATGGGCGGCTGCAGCAACTCGGGCGCGCAGCCCTCCATCAGCAGCGGCACCATCGCGTTGTGCGCCACCAGGTTCCAGTGGCGATCGACGGCCAGCGCGGGAAAGGGTTCATGGCCCTTCAGCACCAGGTCGACCGCGCGCCGCGCCGCGGCCATCGCCGGGTCGTCGAGCGAGCGTTGCCGGTACATCGGCGCGAAGCCGGCCGCCACCAGCAGCGCATTGCGTTCGCGCAGCGGCACCTCGAGCCGCTCGGCCAGCCGCAGCACCATCTCGCGGCTGGGCGCGGCGCGGCCGGTTTCGACATAGCTCAGGTGGCGGGTCGAGACTTCGGCCTCCTGCGCCAGGTCGAGCTGGCTCAGGCGGCGGTGGGTGCGCCAGTGCCGAAGGTGGGCGCCGAACGGATCGCGCGCGCCGGGCTGGCTGGCGGCAGCCTTGGACGAGTGGGGGCGGGTGGTGTTCATGGCCCGCATTCTGGCGCGGCGGCGACATGGCGCCATGACCTCCCAGGTCATCGACGCGATGCACGCCCGGCGGAATCATTGGCTCCAACGCGGCAGGACTGGCTTGCCGCGGCGTACCACTCGAAGGAGATTCACATGTCGGTCTTTGCCTCCCCCCGTTTCCTGCCCAACGTGATGTGGGTCGATGCCGCTTCCTGTGCCGCGACCGGCGGGTTGCAGGTGGCCTTTACCGGTGCCCTGGCCGAGTTGACGGGGCTGCCGGCACCGTTGCTGATGGGCACGGGTGTGTTCCTGCTGGTGTACGCGGCGGCAGCTGCGTTCATGGCGAGCCGTCGCACGCCGCCACGCACGCTGATCGGACTGGTGGTCGCGGGCAACTTCGGCTGGGCTGTGGCGTGTATTACGCTGCTGGTGAGTGGGATGTTCACGATCACTGCGTTGGGCGTGGCGTGGGTGCTGGCGCAGGTGCTGTGCGTGCTTGTGTTGGCGGAGTTGCAATGGACCGGTCTGCGTCGTACCCGGGTTCGCTCGGGGATGTCCATGGCATGACGCTTTGCGGCTTTTGGAATACGCCCGTTGATGGGCGTATTTTCGTTGCGGGGTTTGTTTGGAGCGTCGCTGTTCAGGGCGCCGCTCACGCCGACGGTGTGCTCTGCTCCGCGAATGTCCCCCGCTTCGCTCCTCCTTTATTTCGCTGCGCAGAGCACACCATCCGCGTGAGCGTCATCAGAGTGGTCGTTGATCAGCGGTACACCA
>NZ_QAJK01000016.1 GCF_003852515.1 Variovorax sp. KBW07
CGTCGCCCTGAATGAACCGAGCGACAGCGCCAAAACCCGAAGCAGATCGCAGACGGACAGCCAGGCCTTCAGCCGCGCACAACAAACGGCGCGAACTTGCGCCGCACCTTGAGCTGATCGGCATCCCATTCGATGCCCAGCCCCGGCGTCTCGGGCGCAACAGCGTGGCCGTTCTCGATGCGCAGACGGCTCGTGGTCAGGTCGTCCAACTGCGGGATGTATTCGACCCACCGGGCATTCGGAACCGCCGCGCACAGGCTCACGTGCAGCTCCATCAGAAAGTGCGGACACATCGCGATGTTGTGGGCCTCCGCCATGTGCGCGATTTTCAGCCACGGCGTGATGCCGCCCACCCGCGCCACATCGGCCTGCACGATCGAGCAGGCGCCCTGCTGGATGTACTCGGCAAACTGCGACGGGTGGTACATCGACTCGCCCACCGCAATCGGCACGCTCGTGCTGGCCAGCAGCTGCGCATGCGCGCGCACATGCTCGGCCGGCATCGGCTCCTCGAACCACGCGAGATCGAGCGGCGCGTACTGGCGCGCGCGGCGAATGGCCTCGGCCACGGTGAAGCTCTGGTTGGCATCCACCATCAGTTCGAAATCGGCACCCACCGCCTCACGCACCGCCGACAGGCGTGCAATGTCCTGCGCCACATGCGGCTTGCCGACCTTGATCTTCGCACCGAGAAAACCATCGGCCTTGGCCGCCAGCGTCTGCTCCACCAGCTGTGCCGGCTCGATGTGCAACCACCCGCCTTCGGTCGTGTAGACCGGCACGCGCGCCTGCGCCCCACCGGCCAGCCGCCACAGCGGCAGGTTGGCCACGCGCGCATTGCGGTCCCACAGCGCGGTGTCGACGGCGGCCAGCGCCAGGCTGGTGATGGCGCCGACGGCGGTGGCGTGCGTGTGGAAGAACAGGTCGCGCCAGATGGCTTCGTACTGCTGCGGATCGCGCCCGATCAGGCGCGGCACCAGGTGGTCGTTCAGCAGCGCCACGATGGAGGAGCCGCCCGTGCCGATGGTGTAGGTGTAGCCGGTGCCCACCGAGCCGTCGTCGCAGCGCACGGTGACCATCACGGTCTCCTGCGTCACGAAAGACTGAATGGCGTCGGTGCGCTTGACCTTGGGCGCAATGTCGATCTGCGCGATCTCGACCTGGTCGATCTTCGCCATGTCGGTCAGCCCGCGTTGCGCGTCACTTCGACCGGCAGGTCGGCGCCGTGGAACTTCTTGTAGATGGTGTTGAGCTCGCCGCTCTTGAGCTGCGCTTTTACAAAATCGTCGAGCTTGGCTTTCAGGCGGGGCTCGTTCTTGCGCAGGCCGATGGCCAGCATGTTGACCTTCATCGTGAACTTCGGCTCCATCTGCTTGGCCGGGTTCTTCTCGTTGATGGTCTTCAGCAGCGGCGGTGCGGTGGCGAAGATGTCGGCCTGGCCGCTGATCACGGCGGTGATCGAGGTGGCGTCGTCGTCGAAGCGAATCAGTTGCGTGCCGGCCGGCGCGACCTTGGTGAGCTCCTGGTCGTTGGTGGTGCCGCGCGTGGCAATCACCTTCTTGCCGACCAGGTCGGCGGGGCCGGTGATGGCCATGCCCTTCGGTGCGCCGACCACGGCCAGGATGGCGGCGTAGGGCACCGAGAAGTCGACCACCTTTTCGCGCTCGGGCGTGACCGACATGCTGGAGATCACGATGTCGGCCTTGTCGGTCTGCAGGAACGGAATGCGGTTGGCGCCGGTGGTCTGCACGATCTCCAGGTCCACGCCCAGGCTCTTGGCCAGCAGGCGCGCGGTTTCGACGTCGGAGCCGGTGGCGTTGAGCTTTTCGTCCTTCAGGCCATAAGGTGGCACGGCCAGGTCGATGGCCACGCGGATCTTCTTGGCGGCGGTGATGGTGTCGAGCTGGTCGGCATGGGCCGCTCCGGCAAATGCGAGAGGCAGCGCCAGCGCCAGGGCGGAAATCAGTGCGCCGCGGCGCTTGAGCGAAAGGAAAGAAGAAGTCATCGAAAGTCTCCTGGAGTTGTCTGAAGAAACGTTGTCGTCTGAAGAAGCAAGGCGGCCGAAGCGCTCAAAGGCCGGTGCCGATGAACTGGCGCAGCTCGGGCGTCTGCGGGTTGCTCAGGATGCTGGCGTCGCCCTCTTCCCACACCAGTCCCTGGTGCATGTAGATGATCTTGTCGGCCACGCCCCGTGCAAAGGCCATTTCGTGCGTGACCAGGATCATGGTCATGCCCTCGGACGCGAGCTTTTCCATCACCTTGAGCACTTCGCCGGTGAGCTGCGGGTCGAGCGCGGAAGTCACTTCGTCGAACAGCATCAGCTGCGGCTTCATGGCGAGCGAGCGCGCGATGGCCACGCGCTGCTGCTGGCCGCCGGAAAGCTGCTCGGGGTAGGCGTCGGCCTTCTCGGCCAGGCCCACGCGCTCGAGCACTTCCATGGCAATGGCGTTGGCTTCGGATGCGCCGATCTTCTTGACCGACTGCGGCGCGAGCGTGATGTTCTGCTTCACCGTGAGGTGCGGGAACAGGTTGTAGCTCTGGAACACGATGCCCACGTCCTTGCGCAGCGCGCGCAGGTTCAGGGCCGGGTCGTGCACCGCGTGGCCGCAGCACTGGATGGTGCCGCTGTCGATGGTTTCGAGCCGGTCGATGCAGCGCAGCGCGGTGCTCTTGCCCGAGCCGCTCTGGCCGATGATGGCCACCACCTGGCCGCGTTGTACCGAGAACGACACGCCCTTCAGGACGTGCAGCGGGCCGAAGTGCTTGTGGACTTTGTCGAGTTCAACCACGGGATGCATGGAGCTTCCTTTCGAGTGCGCGGCTCCACCGCGAGAGCGGGTAGCAAAGAATGAAATAGAGGACCACCGCACACCCGAAATACAGGAAGGGCTGGAAGGTCGAGTTGTTCAGCACCTTGGCGTTGTAGGAGAGCTCGGCATAGCCGACCACCAGCGACGCGATCGATGTGTTTTTGATGATCTGCACCAGGAAGCCGACGGTGGGCGGCGTCGCGATGCGCAGCGCCTGCGGCAGGATCACGCGGCGCATGCGCTCCCAGCGCGTGAGCGCCAGGCATTCGGCGGCTTCCCACTGCGCGCGCGGCACGGCCTGGATGCAGCCGCGCCAGATCTCGCCGAGAAAGGCGCTGGCGTAGATGGTGATGGCCAGCGCCGCCGCCGCCAGTGCCGGCACCGAGCCGATGCCCGCGATGTTGGGGCCGAAGAAGCACACGCCCATCAGCACCAGCAGCGGCGTGCCCTGGATGACCTGGATGTACCCCGCGGCCGCCACGCGCACGGCCTTGACAGGCGACACGCGGGCCAGCGCCACCGCGAGCCCGATGAGCCCGCCGCCGATGAAGGCCAGCGCAGAAAGCTGCACCGTGCCCCAGGCGCCCAGCAGAAGAAAGCCGAAGTGATCGGCCGGCATGAGAGTCATGTTGCGGCCCTTTTCACAGCGGCGTGCCGAGCTTGCGCCGGCGCGGGAAGATCAGCATGGCCAGCAGCCAGAAGCCCAGGCGCATGGCGTACGACAGCACGAGGTACACCACCCACAGCACGATGAAGATCTCGAAGTTGCGGAAGGTGTCCGACTGGATGCGGTTGGCCACGCCGAACAGCTCTTCCGCGCCGATCGACGACATGATGCTGGAGGCCAGCATCAACAGCACGAACTGGCTGGCCAGCGCCGGGTACACGCGCTCCACGGCCGGGCGCAGGATCACGTGCCAGAACACCTGCACCTTGGAAAGCCCGAGGCACTGGGCGGCTTCGAGCTGGCCTTTGTGGATCGACTCGATGCCGGCGCGGATGATCTCGCAGCTGTAGGCACCGATGTTGACCACCAGCGCCAGCACGGCGCCCACCAATATCGGCATGGTCACGCCCGCGCTCGACAGGCCGAAGATCAGGAAGTAGCTCTGGATGAGCAGCGGCGTGTTGCGGATCGCCTCCACGTAGCCGCCCGCCAAGCCGCGCAGCCAGCCATGCCGGCTGTTGCGGCCGAGCGCGCAGACGGTGCCCAGCGCAAAGCCCAGCACGGTGGCGACGAAAGACAGCTGCACGGTCGTCCATGCGCCTTCCAGCAGCAGCGGCCACTGCGCGAGCACGGGGGCGAAATCGAACTGGTAGTTCAAGCAATCTCCTTCGGGGAAGCGTTCGCGGGAGCTGGCGTGGCCGGCTCAGGCCGCGTGCGCCATGGGGCGCAGCGGCAGGCACGAAGGACCGATGGGCTCGAAGGCCTTGTAGGTCAGGATGAATTCGCGGTGGCCCAGCCCTTCGGACTTGGTGGCCGCGCCGTTGGCGACGTTGCGCACCGCGTCGAAGATTTCCTGCCCCACTTCCTGCAGCGTGCCGCGGCCTTCGAGGATGCGGCCGGCGTCCACGTCCATGTCCTCGGCGAGCTGGCGGTAGGTGTCGGGATTGGCGCAGACCTTGATGACCGGCGAGACGGCCGAGCCCACCACCGAGCCGCGTCCGGTGGTGAACAGGAGCAGGTGAGCCCCGCAGGCGATGAGCTCCACGATCTCGGCGTTGTCGCTGATGTTCGGAAAGCCGAAGCGCGGCTCACCGTCGGGCACCACGTCGAGCAGGTAGAGGCCGCCCTGCGGCGGCACATCGCCCGGCTTCACGATGCCGTTGATGGGCGAGGCGCCGCTCTTCGCATAGGCGCCCAGCGATTTCTCTTCGATGGTCGAGAGGCCGCCGTCGGCGTTGCCCGGCGCGAAGCTGCCGTGGCCCATGGTGCTGTAGTAGCGCGCGGCCTTGTTGACGCACTCGACGATGGCCTCGCCGAGTTCCGGTGTGGCGGCACGCCGCTTCATGTGGAACTCGCAGCCGATCAGCTCGCCGGTTTCCTCGAAGATGCAGCGCGCATCTTGTGCGATCAGCAGGTCGAAGGCGCGGCCCACGGCCGGGTTGGCGGTGATGCCGCTGGTGCCGTCGGAACCGCCGCAGATGGTGCCGACGATGAGCTCGTCCAGGCCCATCGGCACGCGCTGTTGTTGCGCCAGTTCGGCCAGCGCCCACTCGACCCACTCGGTGCCTTCGCGGATGGTGCTGCGGGTGCCGCCCTTCTGCTGGATGGTCAGCGTGTGCACCGGCCGGCCCGAAGCCTCGATGGCCTGTTCGAGCTTGCGCTTGTTCATGCTTTCGCAGCCCAGCGAGATCAGGAGCGCGGCACCCACGTTGGGGTGCGTGGTGATCGCCGTCATCATGCGTTCGGCGTACTCGTTGGGGTAGCAGCCGGGGAAACCGACGAGGTGCACCTCGACGTCGCCCTGCTGCTGGCGGAAGTTCAGCGTGATCTCGCGGGCCACGTGGTGCGCGCACTCCACGAGGTAGGCGACGACCACCACGTTGCGGATGCCCTTGCGGCCATCGGCGCGCGGGTAGCCGTGGAGCGAGAGCGGGAGCGGATTCGTGGGGCTCATGTCGGGTGTCGTGGTTTCAGGCGTGGCCGACGAAGGTCTCGCCCTCGTCCAGCGTGTAGGTGGGGGTGTAGTCGCTGTCGAGGTTGTGCGTGTGGATGTGCTCGCCGGCCTCGACCGCCACGCGCAGGCTGCCGATGACGGCGCCGTACTTCAGCACCTTCTCGCCCGCGGCGATGGCGTGGCGCGCGAGCTTGTGGCCCAGGCCGATGTCGCGCGGCAGCGTGGCGCTGTTGCCGCCTTCGAGCTGCACCGTGGTGCCGGCGGCCAGGTGGCTGCAGGCGATCAGGCAGTTGTCTTCGGCCGACAGCAGCACCAGCCGGGGATCGAGGGATTGCGCAGGAGTGCTCACCGTTCGATGCCTCAGAACTTGCGGTACTTCAGGTAGGCCTCTTGCGGGTCGGTGCCCGCGAGGATGGCGGTGCGCACGAGGTTCTCGCGGCCCATCATGTGTTCGGCTTCGGTGATGAGCGCGTCGGCTTGCGCGAGCGGAATGCAGATCACGCCGTCGGTGTCGGCCAGCAGCAGGTCGCCCGGGTTCACCGTGACCTCGCCGATGCGCACCGGCACTTCCATCGCGTCCGGCAGCCAGTAGCCGACCACGTCGCGCGGCGTGAAGTAGCGGTGCCAGACCTGGAAGCCCTGCGCAATGATGAATTCGGCGTCGCGTACGCCGCCGTCGGCGATCACGCCCAGCACGCCCTTGCGGCCGAGCGTCTCGGCGGAGAGCTCGCCCATGTGCGAGACGGTCGAGTCGTTGGGCTGGATCACCGCGATGTGGCCCGGCTTGGCGCGCGAGAGAAAGCCGGTCCATGCCATCAGCGTTTCGTGCGGATCGGCCGTGGGGTCGACCCGGCCGCTCACGGTGAAGGCCGGGCCGCAGATCTTCTGGCCGGCGATCAGCGGTCGCAGCGTGGGCGGCAGCGTGAAGTCGCGCAGGCCCGCGGCGCGCATGACGTCGTGAAGGATGCCGGTGTAGCAGGCCTGCAACCGGGGCAGCAGCGAATCAATCGTGGTGGCCATGTCTCTGTTTTCTTAGGTAAAACTTGATTTCAGCATTTAGGCTAACAGTGTGCGCAGTAATTTACGCTGGGGTTTGCGCCAGATTGCGGGTAAACACCAATGAGAAAGCAGCGAATACGGGTTTTTTCCGGGTTCGAAATGCTGAAGCCTTGGCGTACATTTGATTTCATACATGAAATGAAAATTTCATCAGTGCTTGAATCAAACCACTCGAAGGACACAGCAGCATGAGCAACCGCGTTCAGGGAAAGAACATCCTCGTCACCGCCGCCGGCAAGGGCATCGGCCGCGCCAGCGCGCAGGCACTGGCGCGTGAAGGCGCCGCCACCGTGTGGGCCACCGACGTGGACGAAGCCGCGCTGGCCGAGCTCGCCGCGCTGGCGCGAGAGGAAGGCCTGACGAACCTGAAGACCGCGTCGCTCAACGTGCGCGACAGCGCCGCGCTGCAGGCTTTCGCAAAAACGTCGGGACGGCTGGACGTGCTCTTCAACTGCGCCGGCTTCGTGCACAGCGGCAACATCCTGGCCTGCGAGGAAGCCGACTGGGACTTCAGCATGGACCTGAACGTGAAGTCGATGTACCGGACCATCCGCGCCTTCCTGCCGGCGATGCTGGAGCACGGCGGCTCGATCATCAACATGGCCTCGGCCGCGTCGAGCGTGAAGGGCGTGCCCAACCGATTCGTCTACGGTGCGTCGAAGGCAGCCGTCATCGGGCTGACCAAGGCGGTGGCGGCCGACTTCATCCAGCAGGGCATCCGCTGCAACGCGATCTGCCCGGGCACGGTGGAGTCGCCTTCGCTGCGCGACCGCATCGCGGCCCAGGCCGAACAGGCCGGCGCCGACGAGGCCACGGTGCGTGCCGCCTTCGTGGCGCGCCAGCCGCTGGGGCGCGTCGGCCGGCCGGAAGAAATTGCCGCGCTGGTGGTGTACCTGGCGTCGGACGAGTCGGGCTTCACGACCGGCACCACGCACATGATCGACGGCGGCTGGTCGAACTGACATGGGCGCTTCATCGATTGCCGGGAGCGGGGCTTCAGCGGCGCTGGCGGCTTCGCCGGAAGCCATGCCATCGTGCGTGTACGCTTGATGTGCCATGAACCCAAAGATGCCGAGCAATCTCACTGAGCCATCGATCGACGCCCCGTTGTCCGAGGCGGAAGACGGGCTGGACGCCGGCCCGCGCTATTCGGCGCCGGCCCTTGAAAAGGGGCTGGACATCCTGGAGGTGCTGGCCGACAGCGTGACCGGTTGCACCCTGAACGAGCTGGCGCAGAAGGTCGGCCGCAAGGTCAGCGAGATCTTCCGCATGGCGGTGACGCTGCAGCGGCGCGGCTACGTTCAGGTCGACGAGAACGACCGCTACACGCTCACGCTGCGGATGTTCGAGCTGGCCCATCGCCAGCAGCCGCTCAAGAGCCTGGTGAGCGCGGCATTGCCGCTGCTGCGCGAGCTGGCGAACCGCTCGCGCCAGTCGTGTCACCTGGCGATGTACCAGGGCGGCCGGGTGGTGGTGATTGCGCAGGTCGAGAGCCCCGAGCGCTGGTCGTTCGGGCTCAAGGTGGGCGTGATGATGGGGCTGACGGATACCTCGTCGGGCCACGTGCTGCTGGCCTTTCGCGACGAGATCGACCGCGCCCGCATGCTGGGCACGCACATCCGCGTCGAGGGCGAGCAGGACATGGACCCGGGCGAGCTCTTCGCCATCTTGCAGGACGTGCGCGAGCGCGGGCATTCGGCCATGCCGAGCCGGCAGATCCGGGGCATCACCAACATCGCGTTTCCGGTGATGGGCGTGGCCAACCACGTGATCGCGGCGATCAACGTGCCGCACCTCGAGCGCATCGACCAGAAGGCGGGCCCTGACGTGGCCCAGGTGCGCGATATTGCCGGCAACATCGCGGCGCGCCTGTCGGCGCTGATGGGCGCCAGCGGCTACAACGACAACGAGTAGCGCGGCTGGCGCGGAAGTGGCGCCGCTACCTACGGGGCTGCGGGCGCCGGGGCTGGATCAGCCCGCCTCGGGCGTGTCTTCGGCCGAGGGCAGTTCGTTCTTGTGCGCGGCGATGTCGCGCACGTTCTTCTGCACGGCCACCGAGCCGAACAGGCTCAGCAGGAAGGCCATGCCGTAGAAGCCCTTCTCGCTGTTGGCCAGCGTGGCGTTGAAGAGGCCGACGGCCAGCAGGGCCACCGACAGCAGCAGCGAGATCCAGCACAGGCCGTAGTAGATGGCGGTGACCGCAGTGCCCTCGAGCCGGTCGCGCACCGTCTTTTGAAGCGATACGGCGGAGAACAGGCCGTACATGAGGATGGTGAAGTAGTAGCCCTTTTCGTTGAGCTGCATGGAGGCATTCCACAGCCCGATCAGGTACACGATGGCACCGATGAGCAGTGCGGCCCAGGAAGCGGCGACGAACGCCCCGGTCGGTTTCTCAAACTTGACTGCCATGGCAATCCTCCTCGTTGTTGTGTGGCGCGATTATGGAGTTGGATTGGCGATGGCATGATCAACAATGGTTGCCGCGGGGGCGGCAAAGCCTTCAACAACTTCAAGGGAGCCTTTCGATGCCATCAGAGCCCGTCAACCAGCCATCGCTCGCGCGTACCGGTGCCAAGGCCGGCTTTGCTTTCGTCGGATCGGTCGTCAAGGGCGGCCTGCTCGGGCTGATCCTGGGCGGCGGTGTTTTCTTCTTCTACCTGAGCCAGCTGAGCGGGCCCGGCAATCCGGCGGCGCGGGCTGGCGGTGCAGGCGCCGTCGTGGCGCTGGTCACGTCGCCGCCCATTTTGGTCGCGGTGCTGCTGCTGCTCTTCGTTGCCGTCTACACGATGCTGGGCGTGCACCAGGGGCGCGCGAAGGCGATGCAGCACCTGGTGGCGGCGCGCGGCGAGGCCGTGTCGCAGCGGCTGGGCGGCGCCATTGCGGGCCGCATCGAGTCCATGCCGCGCACCCACGGCACGCTGCAGCGCGCCGCCGACTGGCTGTCGGTCGACGCCCTGAGCAAGCAGCTCGCGCCGGTGCTGGGCGAAGGCAAGGCGGTGCGCTCGGTGGTGGCTTTCGTGGTGAACCGGCTGCCGATGAGCGAGATGCTCGCCGAGTGGCAGGAGGGGCGCGCCGCGAACGGAGAGCCCGCCGCCGCCGAAGGTGCTGTTGCAGCGCAAGACCCGGCATTGCGCGCCCTGCTCACGCGCCGCATCAACGAGACGCTGCAGGACATGGCGACGCCATCGCGCACGCCGCTGTACATCGCACTGGGCGCGCACGCGGCGCTGCTGGGCGTGGGTCTGTGGCTGGTTAACTGATTGACTGGCGCCAGGGTCCGGCGCCTGGCTCGGCGTCCGGCCTGGTGGCGTGAAGCGTGAGGCGTGAAAAGCGTGGCGCTCAGAGCGCCAGCATCAGCTTCAGGTTCTGCACCGCGGCACCGCTGGCGCCCTTGCCCAGGTTGTCCAGGCGCGCGATCACCACGGCATGGCGGTGGTCTTCGTTCGGGAACACGCGGATCTCGAGCTGGTTGGTGTCGTTCAGCGCCAGCGCATCGAGCTTGCCGTCGTCCGTGGGCGGCAGCACCTTCACGAACTGTTCGGGCGTGTTGCTCTTTGCGTAGTGCGCGGCCAGCGCGTCGTGCAGGTCGCCGGCCTTCGGCTTGCCGGGCAGCAGGTCGAGGTGCAACGGCAGCTGGACCAGCATGCCCTGCTTGAAATTGCCCACCGAAGGAATGAAGACCGGCCGGCGGGTCAGGCCGGTGTAGGTCATGATTTCGGGGATGTGCTTGTGCTTGAGGCCCAGCGCGTAGGTCTCGAAGAGCGGGGCTTCGTCTTTTTCGTAGGCCTCGATCATGGTCCGGCCGCCGCCCGAATAGCCGCTCACGGAGGGCAGCGAGATCGGGAAGTCGGCGGGCAGCAGGCCGGCATCGACCAGCGGGCGCACCATGGCGATGGCACCGGTGGCGTAGCAGCCGGGGTTGCCGACGCGGTCGGCCTGGGCCACCGCTTGCCAGTGGCCAGCCACCAGTTCGGGGAAGCCGAACACCCAGCCGGGCGCAATGCGGTGCGCCGTGGAGGCGTCGATGATCTTGGGCTTCTTGCCGGGCAGCTGGTCAATCAGCGCGACCGATTCGCGCGCTGCGTCGTCGTGCAGGCACAGCACCACGAGGTCGACGCCGGCCATCAGGTCGCGCTTGGCGTTCACGTCTTTTCGCAGCTCGGGCGCGATGCTCACGAGCTCGATCTGCGGCATTGTCTGGAGCCGCTCGCGAATTTGCAGGCCGGTGGTACCGGCTTCGCCGTCGATGAAAACCTTGGCCATGATGGAGTGTGCCCGGGGTAGCTAGAAGAAAGTACGTATTGACCGCAACCCTACGTACAGTATTGGTGCGGCGCACCATGATACAGTCCGCGGTTGTTCGCCGCCCCCAGCCGTCAGGCTGCCGTCGCCCGCGAACAACAGAGCCAAAGAAGCCTCAGACCCCCAAATCTCCCGTTCTCAACCTCCTCCTTCCGAGAGACATCCCTCATGAAGATTCACGAGTACCAAGGCAAGGAAATCCTTGCCAAGTTCGGCGTGCCGGTGCCGCGCGGCATCCCGGCCTATACGGTCCAGGAGGCTGTCGAGGCCGCCCAGAAACTTGGAGGCCCGGTCTGGGTCGTCAAGGCCCAGATTCACGCGGGTGGCCGCGGCAAGGGCGGCGGCGTCAAGGTCGCCAAGTCGATCGAAGACGTCAAGAAGCTGGCCGGCGAAATCCTCGGCATGCAGCTCAAGACCCACCAGACCGGCCCCGAAGGCCAGAAGGTGCGCCGCCTCTACATCGAAGATGGCGCCGACATCAACAAGGAATACTACGTTTCCGCCGTGACCGACCGCGCCACCCAGAAGGTGGCCTTCATCGCTTCGAGCGAAGGCGGCATGGACATCGAGGAAGTGGCCCACTCCACCCCCGAGAAGATCATCACGGTCTACGCCGACCCGAAGGATGGCCTGACCGACGCGCAAGCCAGGGAAATCGCCAACGGCATCGGCATGCCGGCCGACTCGGTCGCCCAGACCGTCGACATCCTGAAGAAGCTCTATACCTGCTACATGGAGACGGACGCCTCGCTGGTCGAGATCAACCCGCTCAACCGTGACAGCAAGGGCAACGTCATGGCGCTGGACGCCAAGTTCAACTTCGACAGCAACGCGCTGTTCCGCCACCCCGAAATCGTGGCCCTGCGCGACCTCGACGAAGAAGACGCGGCCGAAGTCGAAGCCTCGAAGTTCGACCTGGCCTACATCTCGCTGGACGGCAACATCGGCTGCCTGGTGAACGGTGCCGGCCTGGCCATGGCCACCATGGACACCATCAAGCTGTTCGGCGGCGAGCCGGCCAACTTCCTGGACGTGGGCGGCGGCGCCACCCCCGAGAAGGTCACCGAAGCCTTCAAGATCATGCTGAAGAACAAGAATGTCGAGGCCATCCTCGTCAACATCTTCGGCGGCATCATGAAGTGCGACACCATCGCCACCGGCGTGATCGCGGCCTGCAAGGCCGTGAACCTGCAAGTGCCACTGGTCGTGCGCATGAAGGGCACCAACGAAGTCGAAGGCAAGAAGCTGCTGGCCGATTCGGGCCTGCCGATCATCAGCGCCGACACCATGGCGGACGCGGCCCAGAAGGTCGTCGCAGCAGTCAAGAAGGCCTAAGGAACAAGTCATGTCGATCTACATCAACAAAGACACCAAAGTCATCACGCAAGGCATCACGGGCAAGACCGGCCAGTTCCACACCGAAAAGTGCCAGGAATACGCGAACGGCAAGAACGCCTTCGTGGCGGGCGTGAACCCCAAGAAGGCCGGCGAGTCGATCTTCAACATCCCGATCTTCGGTTCGGTCAAGGAAGCCGCTTCGCAAACCGGCGCCACCGTGTCGGTGATCTACGTGCCGCCGGCAGGCGCCGCGGCCGCCATCTGGGAAGCTGTCGAAGCCGACCTGGACCTGGCGATCTGCATCACCGAAGGCATTCCGGTTCGCGACATGCTCGAAGTGCGCAACAAGATGAAGGCCAAGGAAGCGGCCGGCGGCAAGAAGACCTTGCTGCTGGGCCCGAACTGCCCCGGCCTGATCACGCCCGACGAAATCAAGATCGGCATCATGCCCGGCCACATCCACCGCAAGGGTCGCATCGGCGTGGTTTCGCGCTCGGGCACGCTGACGTACGAAGCCGTGGCTCAACTGACGGAAATCGGCCTGGGCCAATCGTCGGCAGTCGGCATCGGCGGCGACCCGATCAACGGCCTGAAGCACATCGACGTGATGAAGGCCTTCAACGACGATCCGGACACCGACGCCGTCATCATGATCGGCGAAATCGGCGGCCCCGACGAGGCTGACGCAGCCCGCTGGTGCAAGGAACACATGAAGAAGCCGGTCGTCGGCTTCATCGCCGGTGTCACCGCCCCTCCCGGCAAGCGCATGGGCCACGCCGGCGCGCTGATCTCGGGCGGTGCCGACACGGCCGATGCCAAGCTCGCCATCATGGAAGAGTGCGGCTTCACCGTGACGCGCAACTTCTCGGAACTGGCCAAGCTGCTCAAGGCACGCCTGTAATCAGCCGAACGGCTGCGGCTTGCCGCACCTCCACGCAGAAATAAAAAAGCGCCCGCAATGGATTGCGGGCGCTTTTTTCAAATAAAACACAGTGGGATCAGAGACATGGAAATTCTTTACAGCACAGACTTCTGGATCGGTCTTCTCAAGATCGTCTGGATCAACATCATCCTGTCGGGTGACAACGCGGTGGTCATTGCCATGGCCGCGCGCTCGTTGCCGCCCGCACAGCAGAAAAAGGCCGTGCTCTTCGGCTCGGGCGCGGCCGTGGTGCTGCGCATCGTGCTCACGGTGGTGGCGGCCAAGCTGCTCGCCCTGCCCTACCTGCAGATCATCGGCGGCCTGCTGCTGCTCTGGATCGGCCTGCAGCTCCTGAGCGAAGAAGACGACGGCGAAGGTGAAAGCAAGGAATACGGCAGCATGATGGTGGCCGTGCGCACCATCCTGCTGGCCGACCTGGTCATGAGCCTGGACAACGTGATTGCCGTCGCGGCCGCCGCGCAGGGCAGCATGGTGCTGCTGGTGCTCGGCCTGGCGATCAGCATTCCGCTGGTGATTTTCGGCAGCACGCTCATGATCAAGCTCATGGAGCGCTTCCCGATCATCGTCATGCTGGGTGCCGCGCTGATCGGCTGGGTCGGTGGCGAAACCATCGTGAGCGACGTCGCCCTGCGCGACGTGCTGGTGGCCAACCCCTGGCTGCACTATGCGGCCGCGGCTGCCGGTGCTTTCCTCGTCGTGGCCCTGGGCCGCTTGCTGCAGCAGCGCGCACGTGCTGCGGCGCAGCACTGAGTTCCAACCAGCAAAGGCGGCGCTGACAAACCATGGCGAGTGTCGGTGTCTCCCTGTTCTCCAGCCGGCCTCCGCTGACCTGGGAGTTTGCCGCGCTGACCGATGTCGGACGGCTGCGCGCCCACAACGAGGATGCCGTGCACGTGGACGCAGCCCTCGGCCTGGCCCTGCTGGCCGACGGCATGGGCGGCTACAAGGGCGGTGAAGTGGCGAGCGCCATGGCCATCTCGCTGCTGCACGCCAGCTTCGGCCGGTGGTTCGCCCAGGCCGGGATGCAGGCACCGGCCCGGGTGGTCAGGCGGGCGCTGCAGGCGGCCACCGACGAGGCCAATGGGTCGATCCTGCAGGCCGGCACCACCAATCCCGAGCTGCAAGGCATGGGAACGACGCTGGTGCTGGCGGCGTTCCGGCCGCAGCGCGTGCTGGTCGGGCACATCGGCGATTCGCGCTGTTATCGGCTGCGCAACAACAAGCTGGAGTTGCTCACGCGCGACCATTCGCTGCGCCAGCAACAGCTCGACGCCGGCGCGATCACCGCCGAGGAAGCGCTCCATTCACCGACCCGCAACCTGGTGACCCGGGCCGTCGGCGTGGAGGCCCAGGTCTTGCTGGAAATGCACGAACACAGCGCAAGACCGGGCGATCTCTATATGCTCTGCTCCGACGGGTTGAGCGAGATGGTTTCGGATGGGCAGCTTTTCACGCTTTTGGGTCACGATGTCGAGCTTCAGAAAAAAGCTTCACTTTTGGTTGCAATTGCAAACGACAATGGCGGCCGGGACAACATTTCGGTTGTTCTGGCAAGAGCGGGCGTTGCCGAAGTGCCCCGGGCGGCCCGGTAACAGGCCCCGACGGCTGCGTGCCGTCCCGCTTGCCGTCGTTAAAGCTTTGCATTCGGGGAGTCGGCAATGCCGAAGATGATCATTTCGGTCGATGGCGTTGTCATCGGGCAAGTGGCACTCGCCAAGGACCGCACGACGCTGGGCCGGCGTGCCTACAACGACATCGTGATCGACAATCTGGCGGTCAGCGGCGAGCACGCCGTGCTGCACATGAGCGGTGGCGAAGTCGAAATTGAAGATCTCAACAGCACCAACGGCACCTACGTCAATGCGCTCGCCATCCAGAAGCAGGCGCTCAAGGACAACGATGTCATCGAGGTCGGTGGCTGCCGCATCCATTTCCGCGCGCGCAGCAACCTGGCCATCGGCCCCGGTTCCGTCCGCACCGCATCGGGCGAATTTTCTGCTCCCATGCCCCTCTCGTCGGCGCCCACGGAATCCGGTGCGCTGGTCGAACTCGGCATTCCCGTGCTGCGCGTGCTTTCGGGCGCCAATGAAGGACAAGACGTTTCGCTGCAGAAAGTGGTCACCACCATCGGCAAGCCCGGCGTGGCCGTGGCCGTGGTCACGCGCCGCCGGCAAGGCTATGTCGCGGCCAGCGTCGTGGGCGGCGTCACGCTCAACGGCGTGCTGCTGGGAACCGACGCGGTCGCCCTGCAGGAGCTCGACGTGCTCGAGCTCGGCGACCACACGCGCATGCAGTTCGTGCGGGTCTGAGCCTTTCCCTTTTCCTCAGCACCGAGGCGGGTTTAGTCGCCGGGGCGGGATGCCATGATGATGGGCGTGTTGCGGCGGCACTGGCCCCGCATCGTCATCACGCTGCTGCCGGTTCTGCTGGCGCTGGCGCACGCCACCGACGCGTGGCAGCTGACCGCATTCGAACGCCTTGACCGCCTGATCTACGACATCCGGCTGCGCGCCACCATGCCGCGCACGCTCGATCCGCGCGTCGTCATCGTCGACGTCGACGACACCAGCCTGGCGCGCGAAGGCCAGTGGCCCTGGCCGCGCGACAGCATCGCCCGCCTGACCACCGAGCTGCTGACCCGCCAGCAGGTGGCGGTGCTCGGCTTCGACGTCATGTTTCTCGAGCCCGACCGGAGTTCGGGCCTGCGCAGGCTGCGAGACATCGCCCAGGGCCCCTTGCGCAACATGCCGGGCCTTGCCGCCGAGGTCGAGCGGCTCGCGCCCACGCTGGACCACGACGCGACATTCGCCTCCGCGCTGAACGGCCAGCGCGTGGCCCTCGGCTATTACTTCACGCGCACCATCACGCCCAGCGCCAAGGGGCAGTTGCCCGCCACGCCGCTCTTGCCGGTCGAGGCCTTTCCCGCGGGCGGCGCCTATGCCACCAGCTGGAACGGCTTCGGCGCCAGCCTGCCGGCGCTGGCCAAGGCCGCGCCGACCGCGGGTTTCCTGAACACGCTGGTCGGCGCCAACGGCGACGGCGTCATTCGCAGCGTGCCACTGATTGCGCGCTACGAAGGCGACAAGGCCCAGCCCGGCTATTACGAATCGCTGGGGCTCGCCGTCTACCGGCTTGCGAACGGTTCGCCGCCGGTGCGCCCGATCTTTGCGCCCGGTGGCGAGGCGCCGAGGCTCGAATCTCTGCGGCTCGGGCGCCTGCGCGTTCCGGTCGACCAGACCGCCAGCATGCAGGTGCCGTTTCGCGGACCCGGCGGCGCGGGGGCGGGATCGTTCCGCTATGTCGCGGCGGCCGACGTGCTCGAAGGCCGGCTCGCACCGGGCGAGCTGAAAGACAGGATCGTGCTCGTGGGCGCCACGGCGCCGGGCCTGCAAGACCTGCGCGCCACGCCGGTGGGGGCGGCGTTTCCGGGTGTCGAGGTGCATGCCAACATCGTCTCCGGCCTGCTCGACCAGCGCCTGCTCGCCGTGCCGGACTATGCGCCCGGCTACGAGGTGCTGATGATCCTGCTCGCGGGACTGGTGCTCGCGTTCGGCCTGTCCCTGCTGTCGGTGTCGCGCGCCGTGTTGCTGGCGGCCGGCACGACCGCCGCGCTGATCGGCCTCAACACCTGGCTCTACGTGAGCCACAGCCTGGTGCTGCCGCTGGCCTCGGCGCTCATCACCATCGCGCTCGCTTTCGTGCTCAACATGAGCTGGGGCTACTTCGTCGAATCGCGCGCGCGGCGCGGCCTGGTGCGGCTGTTCGGCACCTACGTGCCGCCGCAGCTCGTCAATGAAATGCTCGTGCACCCGGACCGCTACAGCATGCGTGCCGAGAGCAAGCCGATGACCGTGATGTTCTGCGACATGCGCGACTTCACCCGCCTGTCGGAGCAGATGGCGCCGGCCGAGCTGCAGGCCTTTCTGAATACCGTCTTCAGCCGGCTCACCGACGTCATCAGCACCCACCGCGGCACCGTCGACAAGTACATGGGCGATTGCGTCATGGCCTTCTGGGGGGCGCCGATCGACACCCCCGACCACGCCGCGCTGGCCGTGCGCGCCGCGCTCGACATGGCCGAGACCGTGCGCGACATCAACCGCATGCATCGCGACAGCGGACGCCCGGAAATCAGCGTGGGCATCGGCATCAACAGTGGCGTGATGAGCGTGGGCGACATGGGCTCCACCGCCCGCCGCAGCTACACCGTGGTCGGCGATGCCGTCAACCTGGCGTCGCGCCTCGAAGGCCTGAGCGGCCACTATGGCGTCGAGATCGTCGCCAGCGGCGGCACCCGCGAACTGGCGCCCGGCTACATCTGGCAGGAACTCGACAGCGTGCGTGTCAAGGGCAAGGCACAAGCCGTTGCCGTTTTTACCCCGCTGGACGCCCGCACCGCCGACGCGGTGAAGCAGACTCGACAGATGCTCGAACGTTGGACCGGCGTGCTGGCAGCCTATCGCCGCCAGGACTGGGCGGTGGGCCGGAACTTGCTGGCCCCCTTGCTCGCGGCCGATGCCAAAAAAGTCCTTTACCAGCTCTACGCACAGCGTTTAGCCTCGATGGCGTTGCGACCGCAAGACCCGAACTGGGATGGCGCAACCCGGTTCGAAACCAAATGACGACAGACACATACAAGGGGTCTCTCACAATGCAGGTTCGTGTGCTGGGTTGCTCGGGCGCCATCGCCAAAGACTGCCGCACCACCTCGTTTCTGGTCGACACCGACCTGCTCGTCGATGCGGGCACCGGCGTCGGAGACCTCACGCTCGAAGAGATGGCTGCCATCGACGATGTCGTGCTTACGCACAGCCACCTCGACCACATCGCCGCGCTGCCCCTCATGCTCGACGCCGTGGGCAGCCGCCGTACCAAGCCCCTGCGCGTGCATGCGCTGCGCGCCACCATCGAGGCGCTGCGGGCGCATGTGTTCAACAACGTCATCTGGCCCGATTTCGAGAGCATTCCCAGCCCCGAGGCGCCATTCGTGAGCTTTCACGACATCGCAGTGGGGCAGATGCTGCAGCTGGGCAGTTGCGCGCCGAAGCTCATCGAGGTGCTGCCCGCTGTCCATACCGTGCCGGCCTGCGGCTTTGCCGTGCGGCGGGCCACCGGCGGGGCACATTGGGTTTTCAGCGGCGACACCGAGCGCAACGCGCCGTTCTGGGACCGGGTCAATGCGATCGAGGTGGCCATGCTCGTGATCGAAACGGCCTTCAGCAGCCGCGAGCAGGCGCTGGCCGAACGCAGCCTGCACCTGTCGCCGGCGGTGCTGGCCGATGAGTTGGCGCATATCGATCCGGGCAAGCAGTACCCGATCTACATCACCCACACCAAGCCGGCGGAAACCGACGAGATCATGAGCCAGATCGAGCTGCTGGCGGACCATCAGGTGGCCGGGTTGGCGCAGCGGGATATACGCTGGCTGAAGGCGGATGGCATCTTGACCTTCTGAGCATGGCGACGCGTTGGCATGACAAATTTGTCACCGCTTGTAGCATCTTGACGCAAATTGTGTCACTTGGTGTAACGCCAAAGTGGGCCAAGGTGACGGGTTTGGGCGGCGTGGAGTGCCAATGGCGGGTGGCACGGATGCTGCGGAAGGTAGTGCGCTCCGGGCTGGTTCCCGGGCTCTACAACCAACCTGGAGTTAATGAATGAACCGTCGTTCTATCGCACGCAATGTGCAAAAGGGTTTCACCCTTATTGAATTGATGATCGTTGTGGCGATCATTGGTATCTTGGCTGCTGTGGCTCTGCCGGCGTATCAGGACTACACCATTCGTGCGAAGGTGTCTGAAGCCATTCTGGCGGCATCGTCGTGCCGCACCAGCATCACCGAAACGATTCAATCGAATTCGGGTGCGACTCTTCCGGCGGCTGATAACTGGGGGTGCGAGGTTCTGACGGCAAGCGCTCCTGCAAGCAAGTATGTGAATACCATCAATACCTCTAACGGCGGTCAGGTTACCGTCGCCACCACCGCAGCCACGGATTTGGGTGGTGCTGCAAGCAAGACATTCCAGTTGACGCCGTATTCGGACGCTTCGACGCCGTTCACCAACACTACGACTGCAAAAACGGTGTTCAAGTGGGTTTGCGGTCCCGGCGGCAGCGCCTCGATGCCACCTAAGTACCTTCCTGGCTCTTGCCGCGGAGCATAAGTTGTTTACGATCCAGGACCTCAAGTCCTGGGTTTAGTCAGGCGACGCAATAAAACGCGTCGCCTTTTTTTTGTTGATAATCTTCGGAGTTCGCTTGAAGCGACGCCTCATTCTGTTTGTCGGAATTGTGTTGGGCCTTGCCTATTTGATTCCCAATCATTCTCCGCCCTGGGTCGTTTTTCACGAAGACACAATTGCCGCCGTAGCCTTTCTGCCGCTGATGGTCTGGGGGGTGGGATTAAGAAAAACCAAGCCGACAATAATGCTTGGTGTTTTCTTTCTGGCCCTTGTCCCCATAGCCCAGCTTCTGAGTGGGCAAGTTCTTTTTGCCAGCGATAGCTGGCTTGCCGCCTTGTATCTGATGGGTTTTGCTTATTCGATACTTGCGGGCACTCGCATTACGTCGGAACCAGCTCCGCAGCAGAATCTGGCGTTGGCGGGGCTAGCTCCCTTGTTTGCGTGCTTTATATTTTCAGGATTGCTATCGGTAGCTGTCGCAATTCATCAATGGCTTGATCTGGGAATTCTAGGCCTGTACGTGGTAGATATGCGTTTTGGCGGGCGACCCTATGCGAATCTTGCCCAGCCTAATCAACTGGCAACCCTTCTTCTCCTAGGTGAACTTGGATTGATATTCATGTTCGAGATGCGGTTCATCCGCGCCCCAATTGCATTCGTCGGTGCAATGATGCTGGCCTTCGGATTGGCAATGACACAATCGCGTTCCGTCTTGATGGCGCTGCTTTTCTTTTGGATTGCATTTCTGGGGTTGAGAGCGCGCGCATCTCTGCGAACGCGGCTTTTGCCTTTGTCAATCGTAACGGCCTTCTACGCTTGCATAGCCTGGAAGTGGTTGGCTATCAATGAGAAATTACTTCTCTCTGGTGGCACATCACTGGCAGAGCGTTTGAATCAGGATCTACGAATCACGATATGGGGGCAGATGCTGGATGCAATAACTCGCGCCCCGTGGCTGGGATATGGATGGAATCAAGTTCCAATTGCACAAAAATTAACGGCATTGGATCATCCTGCGACACATCATTATTTCACATCTGCTCACAATTTTCTCGTCGATCTTGCCATCTGGTGTGGCCTGCCTATTGCAGTCTTCATCTCGGCGGGCCTTGTGGCATGGTTTATTGCACAAATAAAATATTGCCGAGACCCGTTGTCTTGGTGCGCACTGGTCGCAGTGCTCTTGGTGTTTGGGCATTCTTTGGTTGAATTTCCATTGTATTACGCCTATTTTTTATTGCCAGTTGGACTCTTAATGGGCGCGCTCCAAGTGAATTTGCCAAGAACACAGTGTTGGAATATTAAATTTCCTAACCCTGTGTTGTGGGCCGGAGGAGGTGCGGTATTTGCGCTATTTTTTGCGATAGTCTCGGAATACCCTGGCTGGGAGCAAGAGTGGCAGCGCGTGAGGTTTGAAAAGGCAAGAATTGGCACGCGCGAAACAACCGCACCGCCGAGAGCGTTCATTCTGACGGAATTTCCGGCGGTCCTGAAGTTTGCACGAACAGATCCGACGCGCGACATGCAAGCCGAGGATATTAATGAAATGCGACGTGTTGTCGAAAGATTTGGATGGGCCAACAATCTGTTCAAGTATGCGCTTGTAATGGGGTTGAATGGCGAGCCCAAAGAGGCCGAAGACGCATTGGCTCGGCTGTGCAAAATGCACACAGAGAGAAACTGCCGCGAGGCCCGAGAAACCTGGCTTGAGTTGGCCACAGAGAAATATCCCGAGCTCGGCAAAATCAAGTTGCCAGAGCTAGGTAATTAGCGTGTCCCTCAAGCACTGCTTGATAGATGCAACTTATTGATAGAAGCGCAGATGCAGAAATCTATTCTTGGTTGGCCGCGCGCGAAGAAGCAATTGATCGTCGTATGTCTCGACATCGGGCTGTCGCTTTTTTCGGTATGGCTGGCCTTCACGCTTCGACTCGATGCTTTTCATCGGCCGGAAGGGGTTGAGTGGCTGCTCTATGCAGTCGCTCCCGCGCTGGCTATTCCGGTTTTCATAAAATTCGGCCTCTACCGCGCGATTTTTCGCTACACCGGCATGGCCGCAATTCTTGCTACTGGCAAGGCGGTTGCCGTATATGGAATAGCTTTATTTCCCTTCATTTGGGGTCTTTATCATTGGGAGGGAATCCCTCGCAGCCTGATTATTCTGCAGCCGGTAATTTTTCTGCTATTTGTAAGCTCAAGCCGCACCTTGGGATGGCATTGGCTCGCAGGAAGTAATAGTGGCAGCGCGGCCAGACGTCTTCTCATCTATGGGGCAGGCACCGCTGGAGCTCAAACGGCCGCGGCGCTTTCAGGCGTAGATCACTATGCGTTGCTTGGTTTCATTGATGATGATCATTCAAAGAACGGGCAGTCAATCAATGGCGTGCCTGTTTTTTTGGCAACAGAAATTCCGGAAACGATAAAGCGCCTCTCGATTACAGATGTACTGCTCGCAATGCCGAGTGTAAGTCGGAAGAGACGAAATCAAATTATTGGACAGCTGCAACACTCATCTGCTCGTATTCGTTCGTTGCCCAGCTTGACTGATCTCGCAAGTGGCCGCATCACAGTCAGTGATTTTCGGGATCTAGATATAGAAGATTTGCTTGGACGCGAGCCAGTGACTTCTGACCCCGAACTTCTTGCGCGCGGTCTTGCAGGACATGTCGTCATGGTAACTGGTGCAGGTGGAAGTATCGGAAGTGAGCTCTGTCGCCAAATTATTCTGCAGAAGCCGAAAGAACTAGTTCTTATCGATCACAGTGAGTTTTTGCTTTATCGAATTCATCAGGAATTACTGCAATTAATCGCGCATGCCGATTTGACTGTGCGACTCACGCCGCGGCTCGCCAATGTCTGTAATTTCGAGCGCATTCATGCAATATGTCGGTTGCACAAGCCAGCGGTTATTTATCACGCGGCTGCGTACAAACATGTTCCGTTGGTCGAGCAGAATTCTGAAGAAGGAGTCATCAATAACGTACTCGGAACCTTGACTATGGCGCGCGTAGCCATTGAGGGGAGAGTAGATCGATTTGTGTTGATTTCTACAGACAAAGCTGTTCGGCCCACCAATATCATGGGGGGAAGCAAACGAATTGCTGAAATGATTTTGCAATCTCTGGCCGCCAATAACGAATATCCATTCGGCAAAAGTGATTGCAGTATCAGAGCAAGCGAGGGCACCCGAAGAACGTGCTTCTCCATGGTTCGCTTCGGCAACGTTCTCGGCTCCAGCGGAAGCGTTGTTCCACTTTTTAGATCACAGATTGCAGCAGGCGGACCGCTCACGGTCACTCATCCTGGGATTACGCGCTACTTCATGACAATTCCCGAGGCGGCCCAGCTGGTCTTGCACGCCGGTGCAATGGCTGAGGAAGGGGACTTATTCGTGCTCGATATGGGGAGTCCGGTGAAAATCATTGATTTGGCCAAACAAATGATTGCGTTATCCGGGCATACCGTTCGGGACGCCGAAAATCCTGCTGGCGACATTCAAATCACTTTCACCGGACTGCGCCCCGGTGAAAAGCTGTTTGAAGAGCTGTTGATCGGTGAAAATCCATTGCCGACCGATCATCCTCGAATCATTCGAGCGAGAGAGGATTTTGTGCGCTGGCCTGAGTTTTCTGGGTACCTCCAGGAACTTTTAAGTGCCGCGCATTGTGGAAATTCACATTTGATGCAAGAAACAATGTGCAAATTGATCCCCGGCTTTAAGCCGAAGACGGTTGTAATCCAATAATATAATGTACACGGAAATTAAATTGGCCATAATCGGGCTTGGCTACGTTGGCTTGCCTTTGGCTGTAGCATTTGCTAAGTTGGTTTCGGTTGTCGGATTCGATACAAACTCTCGCCGCATTCAAGAACTCGGTGCTGGAAATGACAGGACCCTCGAAGTGTGCGCTGCGGATCTTCAAGAGGCTTCATTCTTAACGCTAACTTCTGATCCCGATGACCTGCACGGTTGCAATGTTTTTATTGTGACAGTGCCAACCCCAGTCGACAGCGCCAATCGCCCTGATTTCTCGTATTTGCTAAACGCCAGTGAAGTAATAGGGAAGGTCCTGCCGAAAGGTGCGATCGTGATCTACGAATCGACGGTCTACCCTGGTGCGACCGAGGAAGTCTGTGTGCCGGTGCTTGAGAAATTCTCAAACAAAGTTTTCAACAAAGATTTCTTTTGTGGCTACAGTCCCGAGCGAGCGAATCCGGGTGACAAGGTCAATACGGTCACCCAGATAAAAAAAATCACGAGCGGGAGCACCCCGGAGGTTGCTGATGTAGTCGATCGGCTCTACAACACGATCATCACTGCGGGGACGTACAAAGCCAGCAGCATCAAGGTTGCGGAAGCCGCCAAGGTTATTGAAAACACGCAGCGTGATCTGAACATCGCGCTGATGAACGAATTCGCCGTGCTCTTTGACAGGCTGGGCATCGACACGCTCGAAGTGCTCGAGGCCGCTGGCAGCAAGTGGAATTTCCTGCCGTTCCGACCAGGACTCGTTGGTGGGCATTGCATCGGCGTCGACCCCTACTACCTCACCTACAAAGCAGAGCAGGTCGGCTACATCCCTCAGATCATTCTGGCGGGTCGACGCATCAACGACAACATGGCCCGCTATGCAGCGCGCAACACCATCAAGCTGATGCTGCAAGCCGGCATGGATGTACCGCGTTGCAAGATAGGCGTGCTGGGCATCACCTTCAAGGAGAATTGTCCCGACATACGGAATAGCAAGGTGGTAGACCTGGTGCGCGAGCTTCAGGCATGGGGTGCACAAGTGGTCGTGGCAGATCCATGGGCCGATGCGGAAGAAGTGCAGCACGAATATGGTCTGACGCTCGGTACCATTGATGAAGACAATCCGGTCGATTCACTGGTTGTGGCGGTGGGGCATACCGAGTACCGAACCCTCTCACCCTTGGTGCTGCGACGCTACTGTCGTCATGCCACGCCTGTGCTCACCGACGTCAAATCGCTCTACGACCGACATGATGCGGCGAGCGCGGGCTTTGCCGTGTTCAGGCTTTGATGACGACCATGAGCAAGAACTTCGCATTGATCGGTGCTGCCGGCTACATCGCGCCACGGCATATGCGCGCTATCAAGGACACGGGCAACACGCTTGCCGTGGCGTACGACATCAACGACTCCGTCGGCATCATCGACAGCCTGTCACCCGACGCGTCATTTTTCACCGAATTCGAATCGTTTTACGAACACGCGCATCGACTCAGGCGTTCGCAGGCCACCGCACTGCATTTCGTATCGATCTGCTCGCCCAACCATCTGCACCATGCGCACAGCGCGGCCGGGCTGAGGCTCGGCTGTAATGTGATCTGCGAGAAGCCGCTCGTGCCCTCGCCGGATGCACTTGACGAACTGGCACGGGTTGAAGGCGAGGCGGGCCGGCGCGTTTTCACTATCCTGCAGTTGCGCCACCACGAAGCCATTCTCAGGCTGCGCGACAAGGTGGCCGCAGCGCCTGCGGACACCAAATTCGACGTCGATCTGAGCTACATCACATCGCGTGGCAAGTGGTACTCGGCCAGCTGGAAGGGTGATCCGCGCAAGTCGTTCGGCGTGGCCACCAATATCGGCGTGCATTTCTTCGACATGCTGCACTTCATCTTCGGCAGACTTCAGGCCAATGTGGTTCACCACAGTGCAGAACACAAGGCGGCAGGTTTCCTTGAATATGAGCGTGCCCGGGTGCGATGGTTTCTTTCCATAGATGCGGACGATCTGCCCGCGGAAGTCAAAGGCAAGAAGACAACGTACCGTTCCATCACGGTAGACGGTGAGGAGCTCGAATTTTCCGAGGGCTTTACCGATCTGCACACGACGAGCTACAGCGAAATTCTCGCTGGGCGCGGCTACGGCCTCCAGGAGGCGAGGCAGGCTGTAGAGGCCGTGCACGTCATTCGCACGGCGCGAATCAATCCGTCGCATTCCGAACAGCATCCGTTCACCAGAAGGTTGCTGGCATGAGCGCGACGATTCACGAGACGGCTATCGTGGACGCGGGCGCTGCGGTGGGCGCAGGCACGCGCATCTGGCACTGGGTGCACGTGAGCGCGGGCGCGGTCATCGGCGATGGCTGCTCGCTGGGACAGAGCGTCTATGTGGGCAATGACGTGCGCATCGGCAACAACGTCAAGATCCAGAACAATGTCAGCGTCTATGACGCGGTCACGCTCGAAGACGACGTATTCTGTGGCCCAAGCATGGTCTTCACCAATGTCTACAACCCTCGCTCGGCTGTGAGTCGCAAAGGGGAGTACCGACGTACCCTGGTGCGGGAAGGCGCGACGTTGGGCGCCAACAGCACCATCGTTTGCGGCGTCACTATCGGCCGCCATGCTTTCGTCGGGGCGGGTGCCGTGGTGAATCGCGATGTGCCCGATTTTGCGTTGATGCTCGGTGTACCGGCGCGACACGCGGGTTGGATGAGCAGGCATGGCGAGCGGTTGATGTTTGTCGGCGAGTTCGCGACTTGCCCGGCCACCGGGGAGAAATACGTACTGCGCGGCGGCCGCTGTGCACCGGCCATCGAGACAGCGTCATGAGTGACAAGATGGAGTTCGTGGACCTGAAGGCTCAGTACCGGGCCTTGAAGGTGCAAATCGACGAGCGCATTCAGCGGGTGCTCGACCATGGTCAATACATCATGGGCCCCGAGGTGGCAGAGCTTGAGGAAAAACTGGTTGCATTCACCGGCGCCAAGCACTGCATCACGGTTGCGAGCGGGACGGAAGCACTGCTTGTTTCATTGATGGCCATGGGCTTGAAGCCTGGCGACGAGGTCATCACGACGCCGTTCACCTTTGCAGCCACCGCTGAAATGATCGTGCTGCTGGGCGGGAAGCCGGTGTTCGTGGATATCGAACCCGACACCTGCAACATTGATGCAAACTTGATCGAAGCAAAGATCAGTGCTCGAACACGCGCCATCATGCCGGTGAGTCTGTATGGCCAGTGTGCTGATATGGACGAGATCAATGCCATCGCAGCACGGCACGGCTTGCTCGTGATCGAGGATGCGGCCCAGAGCTTTGGGGCAACCTACAAGGACAGGCGGAGCTGCAATCTCAGCACCTTTGGTTGCACCAGCTTCTTTCCCAGCAAACCGTTGGGTTGCTATGGCGATGGCGGGGCAATTTTCACGAGCGACGATGCATTGGCACAGGCCTGCCGGGAAATTCGCGTGCATGGGCAGAGCGCGCGATATACGCACACCCGTGTCGGTGTCGGGGGGCGAATGGATACGCTGCAGTGCGCGATCGTGCTGGCAAAGTTGAATCGTTTCGACTGGGAGCTGACGACGCGTAAATCGATCGGTGATCGCTATGGAGCGCTGCTCCGAAATGTGCCCGGCATCCGCCTGCTTGCCGTGCGTTCCGACCGCGATTGCGTTTGGGCTCAGTACACCGTATTTACGACGCAACGCGCGTCTGTTCAGGCTGCGCTCCATGCAGCGGGTATCCCGACCATGGTGCACTATCCAAAGCCGATACACCATCAGCCCGCTTACGCGCAGCACGGCCTTCCTGAGTGCTGCCCCCAAAGCCAACTCGCTGGTGAACTGGTGATTAGCTTGCCGATGAGCCCGGATCTGACAACGACGCAGCAAGAGAATGTGGTCCACAGGCTGCGTGCGACCCTGGGCCAAGTCGGCTCTGCCAAGACCTAATTCGAAAATTCAATGATCCAAGGTAAGACCATCTTTATTACTGGCGGCGCCGGCTTTATCGCCAGCACGTTGATTGCGCGACTGGCCGATCGGAACCGTATCGTGGTGTACGACAACTACACGCGCAACACCTTGGCTTCGACGCCCTTTGACAAGCATCCGAACGTCGTGCAAGTGGAGGGCGATGTGCTGGATGTCGAGCACTTGAAGAAACACATGCAGGGTGCGCATGTGGTGGTTCATGCCGCCGCAATTGCCGGCATCGAAAGCACGGTTCGCAACCCCGTACAGACCATGCGTGTGAACATGCTTGGCACTGCAAACGCACTAGAGGCGGCGCATCAGATCGGCAGCGTCGAGCGTTTCCTGGAGTTTTCGACCTCCGAGGTATTTGGCTCGCAGGCCTTCAAGGTCAATGAGGGTTCACAGGCTGTCACAGGCGCGGTTGGCGAAGCACGCTGGACCTATGCAGTGAGCAAACTCGCGGGAGAGCATCTTACGCACGCGTACTTCAAGCAGTTCGGGCTGCCAACAGTGACACTTCGGCCCTTCAATGTCTATGGCCCCGGGCAGACCGGCGAAGGAGCCCTGTCGATTTTCATCCGCAAGGCGCTGAAAGGAGAAGATCTATTGATCTTTGGCGACGGTACGCAGATTCGCGCATGGTGTTTCGTCGATGACATGGTCGACGGCGTGATGTGTGCGCTTGAGCACCCCAACGCAATCGGTGAGTCGTTCAACATAGGCAATGCACGTGCTGTGACCACCATCTATGGTCTGGCCGAGGCCGTATGCCGCGTGGTGGGAACAAAATCGCGCATCTTGTTCCGACCGGCGCTGTCTGCGGATATCGAACTGCGCATTCCGAACGTCGACAAGGCGACCGAGCACATCGGATTCAGCGCCGCTGTCGATCTTGAAGAGGGACTGCGTCGTACGGTGAAATGGATTGCCGAGAACGAGCACACGCTACCGGCGCTGGCACCGATCTTCAGGACCTGAGCCATGCTTCGTTTGTCGCGACCGCACATCGACGATGAGGGAATCGCCGCAGTTGTGGAAGTTCTTCGGTCCGGCCAATTGGTATACGGTGCTCAAGGGCATGCGTTCGAGCGCGAACTCGAGGCTTGGCTCGGCTGTTCACATGCGGTCCTCGTTTCTTCGGGCACAGCCGCCCTTCACCTTTCACTCGTGGCTTTGGGTGTGGGACCCGGAGATGCCGTGCTGGTGCCCGATTTCACGTTCCCGGCAACCGCGAACGTGGTGCTCTTGGCAGGCGCCAAACCGGTTTTTGTGGATGTAGATCCAGGCAGCTACTGTGTTACGCCGAATGCGATAGCCGCAGCCGTCGAGAGCTGGCATGGTCCCGAACGCTTGCGAGCGGTAATGCCGGTGCACGAGTTCGGCAGTCCGGTTGATATGACGGGGCTACGGGCGGTGGCTCGGCATCATTCACTGCACGTGGTTGAGGATGCCGCTTGTGCTATCGGTGCTGTGCACGAAGGGCGCAAGGTCGGTACGTTTGGCGACATCGGCTGTTTCTCGCTGCACCCACGCAAGACGTTGACCACTGGTGAAGGGGGCATTCTCGTTACCGATGATGCGACGCTCGCACACCGTCTGCGCCGTCTGCGCAATCACGGCATGGAACGCGGTGCTGTGGGCATGCAGTTTCACGAGGCGGGTTTCAACTATCGATTGACCGATATCCAGTCGGCGCTGGGGCGGTCTCAACTACCGCGCCTGCAGGGATGGATAGAAGCGCGTCGTGTGCTGGCTCAGACTTATCTCTTGGCGTTGGCGCCGCTTGCGCGACGCGGCCTGATCGATCTGCCGATCGACAGTCCTGGCCATAGCTGGCAAACCTTCATGGTGGTGTTGGCCGATGGAATCGACCGCGCAGCGGTGATTCTGCGGCTGGCCGAGGCCGGGATTGAGGTGAACGTCGGCGCCCAGTGCCTGTCGATGCAGCAATCATTCGAAAAATTTGTTGCGACTGATCCCCAGGCAGTTTCAGCGCGTCTGTACCGTCAGGGGTTGGCGCTGCCGTTCTGCGAACAGTACAACAACGCCGATGTTGTTCGGGTATCTGCGATGCTCGAGTCGGTGTTGCAGGGCTCGCATGTTTGAATTCTTGAAATCCCTCGAGCCAGACATCGAAGCACTGATGCGCGAGGTGCTGGACGCACCCTGTGCAATTGTCGCCAGCTCTTCGGCCAGCACCATTGCGCAGGTCTCGGACGCATTCAGGCAACGTCTGAGCGATGAGCTACTTGCCCAGCGAAGCGGGTGAGCTCGAAGAACATGGTTCCTCGAAATTTCTCCAGGGTTTTGATCGGACCAGTCGAAGTTGCTGGCGTGGCGCAGGGATTACAGAAGGGGTTGGCGCAACTCAACATCTCTTCGGATCTGGTATTGGAGTGCCAACATCCCTTTGGCTACGCAGCTCAGGAGCCCGCGTCCCTGCTGGTGAAAGTGTGGAAGTGGGCGGGTACACAGGCGCGAAAGATCCCCATGCGGTTGCTTCCGCTGAAGGGGCTTGCCTATGCGTGCCACCTCGTGTTGTGCTGGCCAGTATTGCTTTGGGCGCTCTTTCGCTACGATGCCTTTGTATTTCTGGCGGGAAAAACCCTGACCAACACATCGCTTGAGCTCTTGCTGTTGCGCGTGCTGCGCAAGCCGGTGGTCGTTATTTTTCTTGGTTCGGATTCGCGTCCGCCCTACATCAATGGGGCGTGGCCCATGTCAACGGTTGCCGCCATGTGCCGTGCGACTCTTCGTCAGAAGCGCAAGGTGCGCCGAATCGAACGTCAAGCGACGGTATGCGTCAACGCCCCTGGGACCTCTCATTTCCACGAGCGTCCGGTCATAAATTGGTTCGCTCTCGGGCTGCCGCGTGACGTTTCGGCTGTGGCACAGACCGTCGTAGATACCAAGAAATTATCAACAACGCCGCTGCGGATCATTCACAGTCCTTCCAATTCCGCCGTCAAGGGGACGGCCCTGATTCAAGCCGCTGTCGAGCGTTTGCAGCGGCGCGGCGTACAGATCGAACTGGTCACACTCAAGGGCCTGTCGAACGAGGCCGTGCTCACCGCGCTGCAACGCTGTGATCTGGTCATCGATCAGATGTATTCAGACACGCCCATGGCTGGCTTTGCTGCCGAGGCTGCGTTGTTCGGCAAGCCGACCCTCGTGGGGGGCTACTTCGCGCGTGACATGCCGAGTGCATTGACGGGCATGCCCGTGCCACCGACGCGATTTGTCGCGCCCGACCTCCTCGAGCAGGCGCTGGATGAACTGGTGTGCTCCGCCGCCGCCCGCGCGGAACTGGCAGATGCAGCTCGGCATTTCGTTCAATCCGAATGGTCTTGCCAAGAGGTCGCTGGACGACTGCTTCGGATCATTCGTGGCGAAGCACCAGCCACTTGGTGGTACGACCCAGCTGATGTCACCTATCTTGCAGGCTGTGGTCTATCGGAAAGCGCCGCTCAAGAGCGCGTGCGTCAACTCATCAATCACGCAGGCATCGGCGCGTTGCAAGTCAAGGACAAGCCTGGGCTCGAAACGGCGTTTGCAAGTTGGGCCAAAGTGCAGTCTGCGGGGGCGCCAGCCGATGATGGGGCTGCACCGTGATGGAGCGGCTATTGCGAGATGGCATGGTGTATGCCATCGCAGCCGTGTTCTCTCGCGGTGTGACGTTCCTTATCGTTCCGATCTACACCCGCCTGCTCAATCCACAGAGCTATGGCGCGCTTGACCTTATCCTGACGGCCGGCTTGTTGATAAATCTGGTCGTAGCCTTGGAGGTTGGGCAGGGGCTCGCACGAGAGTGGGCGGAGCAGCCAGGAGCAGCGCATGGCCGTAGTCTGGCCAGCACGGCAGTCACATTCACTTTGTTCGCGCATCTCGGGTTTCTGGCATTGGCGCTTTTGATGTCGCCGGCGTTGACACAAGCGCTCTTGGGTTCAACGGAGTTCTTATCCGAATTCCGTGTCGGCCTGATCTTCATCGCTGCGAATGCGGTTTTCCTGCAATTGCAGAATCAATTTCGCTGGAACTTGCGCGCGCGCAGCTATGCTGCAGTCAGCATCCTTTACGGTGTACTTACTCTCTGTTTTGGCGCGGGACTGGGTTGGATCTACGGGCTGCAAGGAATCTTCTGGGGCCAAGCGCTGGCTGCTGCAATCGGCTGCGTAGTCAGTGCCGTATTGCTGCGAGGGCGGATCGGTCTGACTCTTGCCAGACCAGATCTGCTTCGCATGCTGCGCTATTCATTACCGTTGGTGCCAAGCGGCGTAGCAATATTCGCGAGTTTTTATGTCAATCGATGGATTCTTTCGATGGCTTCGTCATTGGCGGAGGTTGGGATTTTCAGCGTTGGACAGCGAATCGCGGGATTGACTTTGCTGCTCATTGTGGGGTTGCAGGGGGCATTGACTCCCCTTATTTATCGACACCATCGTGAGCCTGGTGTGCCGGCGCAACTGGCGCGTATTTTTGAGGTATTTGTCGGGGTCGCGATGCTGGTATGTCTGCTGCTTAGCGCGTTTTCGCGGGACTTGATTGGCTGGGTGGCATCGGATGAATTTCAGGCTTCGGCGGCGCTTTTGCCTTGGTTGGCGCCCGCGGCACTACTGAGTCAAATGTACATTTTTATGCCTGGAATTGCGATCGCCCGCAAAACGCTGTGGCAGCTATCTCTCACCAGCCTGAGCGCTGCGCTGGCCATCGGCTTGAATCTGTGGCTGATCCCAAAATGGGGTGCACTAGGCGCGGCCATTGCAAGTTGCATGACCTCTGCTGTATTCCTGCTGCTTTGGTGTGCAGCCAGTCAGCGCCTATATGCTTTGCCGCTTCGTTGGCGAGCTCTGGCGTCGGCGACTGCCATCTACATTGCCATGGTCTGCTTGGTGTCGTGGGGGGATCATCTCGCTTCGACCATCAATGTCTCTGTCATATTGAAGCTCTTGGCCATTGGCTCAATGGCTGTAATTTTCAATTGCCTTGGCTTGTTTCAATGGCGTGAATTGACCCGACTCCGTTCTGAGCAGAAATTCGTCAATTCGAACATGCACTCTGCATCTCGAGGGGTGAGGTGCGAATGAGTCAGCAAGCAGTCTTTTCTAGCGATGCTTTGAGTCAGTTGATATGAAAATAATTACCGTCGTTGGTGCTCGCCCTCAATTCATCAAGGCCGTGGTTCTTAGCGCCATGTTTCGAAAGATCTGCGGTGTGCAGGAGCGCTTGCTTCACACCGGCCAGCATTTCGATGACAACATGTCGGATGTATTTTTTCGAGAGCTAGGTATTCCCGCGCCCCATTGGAATCTGGGTGTAAACGGCGGTGCCCATGGGGCGATGACAGGCGCGCAACTCCAAGGCATCGAGGACATACTGATGCAAGAGAGGCCTGATGTCGTGCTGGTCTATGGCGACACCAACTCCACGTTGGCGGGCGCGCTGGCCGCAGCCAAGCTCCACATCCCGGTCGCGCACGTCGAAGCAGGGCTGCGGTCATTCAATCGAAGAATGCCCGAGGAGGTCAATCGAGTCTTGACCGACCACATGTCGCGTTGGCTGTTCGCGCCGACTCAAGCCGCAGTGCGCAATCTGGAGCGTGAAGGGATCGCCGGCCCAGATGTCCACCAGGTAGGCGACGTGATGTTCGACGCCGCATTGCACTTTGCCGAAGTGGCCAGAGGCCGTAGCGAACGGCCACTCGTGCTCGAACAGCTCTCAGGGCGCCCATTCGTGCTGGCAACCGTTCACCGCGCCGAGAACACCGAAAGCGCTGAATGCCTGCAAGCGATCGTACAGGCATTGAGTGGCTTGGCGAACGACATCAATGTGGTTTGGCCTGTGCACCCCCGAACCCGAGGCGCCCTCGCCAAGCTGGACCTCGATGTGACTGCAACGAAAGGCTTGCACTGCACCGAACCGCTCGGTTACCTCGACATGATCGAGATGGAGCAGGCCGCGCAATTGGTCGTGACCGATTCGGGCGGCGTGCAGAAGGAGGCTTTCTTTTTCGGCAAGCCCTGCGTCACGCTGCGCGATGAGACCGAGTGGGTTGAGCTGGTCGAAGCTGGCTGGAATCGCCTTGCACCGCCTAGCTCGGCGAAAGCATTGCTGAAGGCCTTTCGCGCCGCTTTGGGCACATCGGGCCAGCCGATCGAGCCGTATGGGCGAGGCGATGCCGGGCGGCGCATCGCGGACATCCTGCAGGGATCGCGGGTGTGAAGATCCTATTGATCAATCACTATGCCGGCTCAATTCGGCATGGCATGGAGTACCGCCCGTATTACCTGGCGCGCGAATGGGTTCGCGCCGGCCATATGGTACGAATCGTCGCGGCGTCGCAATCGCACGTGCGCAGTATTCAGCCCGCGTTCACCGGTCGCCGGCATGAAGAGACGATCGATGGCATCGACTACCTTTGGTATCGCACACCTCGCTATCAGGGGAACGGGGGCGGGCGTGCATTGAACATCGCGGCGTTCTGCGCGCAGTTGATGGGGGATGCGAAACGGCTCGCGCGCGAGTTCCAACCCGATGTCGTGGTGGCCTCCAGCACCTATCCAATGGACATCTGGCCGGCACACCGCATCGCGCGACTGAGCGCGGCCAAGCTGGTGCACGAGGTGCATGACCTGTGGCCTCTGTCGCCGATGGAACTCAACGGCATGTCGGCGCGGCATCCGTTCATTGCTGTGTGCCAGATGGCGGAAAACTTCGCCTGCAAGCGAGCCGACATCGTGATCTCCATGCTGCCCAAGGTGCATGACCACATGGCGGCGCACGGACTGGATCTGTCCCGGCTGCACATCGTGCCAAATGGCGTGCTGAGCGAAGAATGGGATCACCCGGGAGATGCCTTGTCACCGGCGCTTGCTCGGCATATCGACCAAGCCCGCAGCGAAGGGCGCGTGATCGTGACCTATGCCGGCGCACATGGCCTGGCCAATGCACTGGACTCGTTGCTCGATGCCGCGGCGATGCTGCGTTCAGAGCCGTTCAGCTTCGTCCTGGTCGGCTCGGGTACGGAGCGGGAGAGGCTGAAGCAGAGGGTTGCCTCGGACGGCCTGGGCAACGTGGCAATGTTCGATGCCATTCCGAAGCGCCAGATTCCAACCCTGCTGTCAGCGGTAGACGTGGCGTACATCGGCTTGCAGCGTGTGCCGCTTTTCAGGTTCGGCATCGCCCCGAACAAATTGATGGACTACATGATGGCCGGCTGCGCAGTACTCAGTGCCATCGAGGCGGGCAACGACCCGGTCACTGAGGCGGGCTGCGGGGTGTCCGTGCAGGCGGAGTCGGCGCCCGCGATCGCAGGCGGACTGCGCATGCTTGCGGGGATGAGTATCGATAGCCGTCAGGCCATGGGACTGCGCGGGCGCGAGTATGTGCGCGAGCGCCATGCTTGGCCGGTGCTGGCCCGGCGATTCGTGGAGGCGGTGTCGTGAGGACCGGCCTCACGCCACCGGATGCCGCGGGCGAGGTGGACGCGGTGCGCAAGCGCTATGAGCGTCGGCGCACCCAAGGCATCGACTGGCGGTACAACCTGTTGAATCCGGCCGTCTGGCAAATGGTGCACGAACGGCAGCGAGCCTTGCTGCAGCTGTTGCATCGTTTGGGCGGAGAAGACTTGGCGCAAAAGACGCTCCTCGAAGTTGGATGCGGAAGCGGAGGCAACCTTCTGGAAATGCTGCGCTTCGGCTTCGATGCCCGGAATTTGCAAGGCGTGGAATTGCTGGAAGAGCGCTACGCCGAGGCCCGGCGCGCGCTGCCTTTGGAGTTGCAACTGAGCCTTGGCGATGCTTGCGAGGCGCAGGTTCAGCCTGGCAGCCAAGACATAGTTTTTCAATCCACCGTCTTTTCTTCGCTTCTCGACGATGCCTTCCAGCAGCGCCTGGCCGACGCCATGTGGCGCTGGGTCAAGCCCGGCGGCGGCGTGCTCTGGTATGACTTTACAGTCAACAATCCGCGCAATGCCGATGTGCGCGGCGTACCGCTGCAACGTGTGTGCGCGCTCTTTCCCGGGGGGCGGGTGCATGCCCGGCGCGTCACGCTGGCGCCGCCTGTCGCGCGCCAGGTCGTGCGGCTTCACCCTTCGCTCTACACCTTGTTCAACATGACTCCCCTGCTGCGCACACATGTGCTCGCATGGATCGAGAAGCCACCGTTCTGATTGATCCCTCCCATGTCGTCACCTCCTACCTTCCTGCCCTTTGCATTGCCGGACACCGGTGAAGAGGAGATCGCAGAGGTTTCCGCCGCTATCCGTTCGGGCTGGGTCACCACGGGACCCCGAGCCAAGCTTTTCGAGGAAGACTTCGCGGCCTTTCTCGGCGCCCCGCAGTTGCACTGCATGGCCGTCAATTCCGCCACAGCGGGTCTTCACCTGGCGCTCGAAGCGCTCGGCATAGGGCCGGGCGACGAGGTCATCACGACCACGCATACCTTCACGGCTACGGCCGAAGTGGCACGCTACCTGGGCGCGGATGTGGTGCTGGTCGACATAGACCCCGCCACGCTCTGCATCGATGCGCAACAGGTCGAAGCCGCGATCACAGCGCGTACCAAGGCCATCATCCCGGTCCACTATGCGGGGCTTGCCGCCGACATGCCCGCCTTGCTGGCCATTGCTCGCAAGCATGGGCTGAAGGTGGTGGAAGACGCAGCACATGCGCTGCCCACGACCTCCGGTGGCCAATTGGTTGGAACCCTGGAGTCCGATTTCACCGTGTTCAGCTTCTATGCCAACAAGACCATCTCGACTGGAGAGGGGGGCATGGTGGTAACGCGTGATGCGGCGTTGGCCGAGCGGGTCAGGATCATGCGGTTGCATGGCATCAACCGGGATGCCTTCGACCGCTTTCGCTCGACCACCCCGGCCTGGTACTACGAGGTGGTTGCGCCGGGCTTCAAGTACAACCTGACCGACGTTGCCGCGGCCATGGGGCTGGCACAGCTGGCGAAACTCCCTCGTTTTCTGGCGCGTCGGCAGCATTTGGCGGGTCGCTATCGCGAACAGTTGCACGGGCTTCCGCTGCTGCTGCCGCCTGAGCCGCAGCCCGGCGAAGTGCATGCCTGGCACCTGTACGTGATCCGGCTCGACGACAGGGCTGTGGAAATCACTTCACGCGACGCGCTGATCCAGGCGCTGTCGGACCTGGGTATTGGCACCAGCGTGCACTACATTCCGCTGCACCGGCAGCCTTACTGGCGCGACCGTTATCAACTCACTGCTGAAATGTTTCCCCACTCGGAGGCTGCCTACCAGCGGATGCTGAGCATTCCTTTGTTCACGGCCATGAGCGACGCCGACCAGGACCGGGTGATTTCGGCATTGCGCGAGATACTGGGGCGGTGATGGGCAAGCGGGTATTCGACCTGTGCGTGGCGCTCGGCGTCCTGCTCGTGTTGTCTCCCTTGCTGGTCGCGGCCGCCCTCTGGATCAAGCTCGATTCGCCGGGACCGGTGCTGTTTCGCCAGCAGCGCGTGGGTTGGCGCGGGCGGCCGTTTGCCATCCTCAAGTTTCGGACGATGCGTCATGCGGCGACGGGCGACGGGCTCAGGATTACCGTAGGCGCCGACCCGAGGATCACGCGAGCGGGCGTTTTTCTGCGCCGACACAAGATCGACGAGTTTCCGCAGTTTATCAACGTGTTGCGCGGCGAGATGAGCGTGGTGGGCCCGAGGCCCGAAGTGCCGCACTATGTGGCTCTCTACACGCAGGCACAGAGGGATATCGTGCTGAGCGTGCGGCCCGGCATTACAGATCCCGCGTCGCTGGTTTTCAAGGATGAATCCACGTTGCTTGCCAAGGCGGATGACCCGGAGAACTTCTACGTGACCGAGGTGATGCCTGCCAAGCTTGAGCATGCGGCGCAGTACGTGGCGACGCGCAGCCTGCTAGGAGACATCAGGATCGTCCTGCGCACTGCTGGCGCAATCGTGGCTCGCCGGAAACACCCGGCGTGCGAGCCATAGCGCCTGTTCTTCGACGTGTTGGCAGCGGCGTGCTGTCGAGTAGCACTTCCCTGCTGATTCGACTTGACGGCGCCGCCATCGACTTCGCCGGGAGAAAAATCCTTTAGGTGCGAAGGCGCGGTATAGGGCTGAACGCCGTGTCGCGATCCATCGGTTTTCCTCTTCTTGGGGGCCCGTCAGATCGTCATTCGCCCTCCGTTCCCTCGCTTTCAGCGGCAATGGGCACCCGTTGCGTTGCATCAATCTGCCGGATCACCTCCGCCGAACGGTTGTCATCGGGCGACAAATGGTGCTTGCTGGATGGGCGCCACAAAATAGCATCGAAAGTCACATACAGACACATTTATCAAAAAGTGCAAACGACTTCTATCGGGATGTCAGGTGCAGTGCAGCACGCTGGTGGCCTCACGCTCAGCGCGTTGAGTGGCCTGGCTGCAGTTGGCTGCAATGACACCGGCTCAAACTAGCTTGGCCCTATGCGCACGATTCGCCTCGATTCTCGACAGCCGCATGGGCAGCGTGGCCTGACGGCCATCGAGCTGCTCGTCACGCTTGCCATCCTGGCGATCCTCATGGGCATCGCCGCTCCTTCTATGTCGCGCTTCATCACTCAGTGGCGCGCCTCCAATACCGTCAATGCCCTGACCGGCTCCCTGCGCATCGCTCGAACCGAAGCCATTGCCCGCGCGCGTCCGGTCGTCGTATGTCGCGTGGCCTCCAGCAGTTCCACGACATGCCTGTCCACTGCGGGCGCCAACGGTTTCGCCAGCGGCTGGATCGTGTTCGTCAACAACGATCGCGATGCCAGCTCCGACTTTTCGTCAGCGAATGACGAACTGCTGCTGCGCCAGGAAGCGCCGGCTGGCATCGCGAAGATCGCCCTGACGACCGTCAACTCCGGCAATGCGGGCCGTTTCGTTTTTCTTCCGAACGGCCTGCTGCAGGCCAATGCCAACGGCATCAACATCGAAGCCAGCGGCTTCACCAGCGCCAGCGCCACCCCGTGGGCGCGCAAGGGCCTCTGCATCACCAAGCCCGGCCGCGTCCGTTCGGTCGCGGATTCGACCAGCTGCGACAACGCCACCGAAAAATGAGATCGCCACGCCCGGCCGCTTCGGCGCGGCCCCGACCTCTTTTCATGAACATGAAAACCCACAACACGCAGCGAGGCGCCACCCTCATCGAGGTGCTGGTGGCCATCGTCATCCTGGCCGTTGCATTGTTCGGCATGGCGGGGCTGACTTCCTCGGCTGTCAAGTACAACCAGTTCTCTCGCATGCGCGCCACTGGCTTGAGCCTGGTTGCCGACTACACGGAGCGCGCCCGCGCCAATGTTTCGGGCTTCGCGAACTACGCCTACACCGACGCCTACAACGCCAGCTCGCGGTCGGCAGCCACTTCGGACCCCACGGAGGCACCGGCGACTTGCCAGGTCGACACCTCCAATCCCACCGCTCCGATCAACACCTGCGGCGCGGCCATCGCGAACTACGACAAGTCCCAGTGGCTCACCAATGTCGCCAACCGGCTGCCGGGCGGCACGGCTTATGTCACAGCCGACCTGACCCCCGCACCGCCCGGCGTGAACGGACTGCCGGCCACGCGCGTGCTGAATATCTGGCTGATCTGGACGGCCATCGAGGAGGCCGGAGGCTTTTTCCAGCAGCAACAGCCTTGCCCCACCGGGGCCAACATCGCTGCGGGCACTTCCGTGAACTGCATGTACTTCCGGATCACGCTATGAGAACGGCACGCCTCTTTTTGCCGCGCCTGCGCCGCAACGTCGGCGGCTTCACCCTGCTCGAATTGCTGATCGCCATGACGATAGGACTGGTGATCCTGGCGTCCAGCTTGTCCCTGTATGTCGCGTCCAGTCGCGGTAGCCAGATGTCCCAGGTCGAAACACAGCTGAACGAGGACGGAATCCTGGCGCTCAACCTGATCCAGCAGCAACTGAAGCAGGCGGGCTATTCCCGGCAGATCATCCCGGCCAGTGGCGCCGCCGTGATGGGCAACTACGCGGGTCCCGCCGTGCGCGGATGCGATGGTGGCTTCACCGATTCCAGCGTTGCTTTCGGCGATCTGGCTTGCACTACGGGCGCTGGCAGCGATGCCATCGCCATCCGCTACGAGGCTACCTCCGACAACACGACGCCTACGAACGACGCCACTCCCCTGGCGACGAATTGCGTGGGGAATGGCATCAACCCCGTGACCGCATCCCAGGTGAGTCCCCCACCCACGCCCGCGAGCGCGGCTGGAAGCTACGCCCTGGCCGACAACCGCTATTCAGTCACAAACGCGAACACGCAACCCATGTTGTCGTGCCGTGGATCGGAGAAGAACGGTTCCAGCAGCACTGACAACGTCATCGGCACGTCTTGGCTGCCACTACTGGCCAACGTCGAAAGCATGCAGATCCTCTACGGCGTGGCCAGCCGTCCCAGCGCCGAACTGGCTGCCACCTACGACCCCATGCGACACCAGATCATCAGCTATCTGAGCGCGAGCGGTGTCGACGCCCTGACCAGCACAGGTGTGTTGCCCAATGTCACCGAAGACCGGTGGGGCCGGGTCCTGAGCGTGCGTGTGTGCTTGCTCATGCGCAGCGACCAGCCTGTGAAAGATGCGCCTACGGGTGGCATGGCCTACAAGGACTGCAACAACATCGATGCCTCCGGCACGGATGGCTACCTGCGCAGGACCTACACCACCACGGTTCTGTTGAGAAATCGCGTGATTGTCCAATGAGCAAGAACCTCAACGCCAACCTTGGTTTGTGCGCCGTTTCGCGTCGCGCCTTCGATAGCCCCGCTACTACGGAGCAGGGCAACCCTTGCCGTCGACAACGCGGCGTCGTGTTGGTCATCACCCTCATCCTGATCGTGATCCTCTCGCTGCTTGGCACCTTCGCCATTCGCAATGCCACCCAGAGCGAGCGCAGCATCAATGGCATTCGTTCGGCGGAAGTGGCGCGCGAGGCCGCCGAAACAGCCCTGCGTTTCTGCGAGCAGGTCGCCATCTTCGATAGTGAGGGCAAGGACTACACCGAGTACGGGACTCCCAGCCCGCGCGGCCAGATCGTCTCAACCACCATCGGCTCGGAATCAGACCCTGCGGCCGTATGGCGCCTCGAGGCCAACTGGAAGGAAAACGCCAACGCCATCGCAGTCCCGGAAGCCTATTACAAGAAGGATTCCGGCGGAACCGCGCCGCTGACAAATGCGCCGCTGTGCCTAATCCAGAAGATCGAATCCACCTCGACTCCGAAGCTGACTGGCTATCTGATCACCGCCCGGGGTTTTGCCAACAACGCCAAGTTCACGTCCTCGACAGGCAAGTCCGCCCAGGGCGCCGAATCGTGGATGCAGTCCGTGCTGACGCGCGGCAGTTGACCACCATGCACAAGTCCATCATCGCCATGACACGTCAATCCCTCGACTCCCGTCGATCCGGCCGCGGCTTCACGTTGATCGAAGTCATGATCGTCGTCGCGATCATCGGCATCCTGGCGATGGTCGCCATGCCCAGCTACCAGGAATACATGCGGCGGTCTAAACGCGCCGAAGCCCAGGGCATCCTGATGGAAGCTGCCCAGTACATGCAGCGCTACTACTCGGCCAACGACCGCTACACCGTCACGGCGGGCAACACCACCGCCGAAGTCGAACAAAAAGTCGCCAACGTCAGCGTGCTGCCCGAGACCTTGCGCCAGTCGCCCAAATCTGGCACCGCCAACTACGACATCGCTGTCTTTGCCCGTGACGTCCCACCCAGCTACACCATTCGGGCCACGCGTGCTGGCAGCATGGCCAGCGACAAGTGCGGCACGCTCATGCTGAACAGCCTGGGCGCCAAAACCATCGATGCGACAGGCGTCAACGTTGCAGATTGCTGGAGACAGTAGTTCCCATGGCCCTTGCGCTGCTTGTCTGAGCAACTGCCAAGACGGCGCACACCGACATGACTCCGCGGACGGCATGGCCCATGGGCCAGCCGAACACACACGACAACTCCATGAAGCTCCGTTCGAGAGGGAAGACCGCATGACCGCCACGACCCAAATTCCTGTTCCGACACCTGCTAGAGGCGCGCGTGCGCGCATGAATCTGCTGTTCACGGCTATCGGACTTGCCGCCATCTGGTTGGCCGCCGCCTTGCCTGTAGGTGACGCATTCGCCGCTACTACGCCGAGCCAGGCGCCTCTGTACAGCGCTGTGCCAGGCGCCAAGCCCAATTTGATGTTCGTGCTGGACAACTCTGGGTCAATGGATTTCGAAGCCCAGGACGGTTATTCGGTCAATGACAATTGCAAGGGATCAACGGATTGGTGGTCGGATTGCTATAGAAAATATGGCTGGTATTCGATGCGGTCCAGCGACATCAATACCCAATACTACAACCCATCCATTACCTATGCCGCCCGCGTCAATTCGGGCGGCGTCAAGCTGGTAAATCCAATTGTTTTCGTAGACAACCAATCGTCCGGCAACAGTGCGCCAAGTCATTCGACTTATACAACGGCAACGGGTGCAAGTGGAAAAAAATTCACCTACGTTCTATGCGCAGGAAATGATTGTTCCAGTTCCGGCACCAGGACTGTGGTCGATATAAATTATCCACCAGGATCCGGCACCGTTGATCTTCCCGCCGGGCACAAGCGAACCGAGTGCGGAAAAAATGCCACTTCTTGCACGGCCGATCTGGAGCGCCAGAATATTGTGAATTGGTATCAATGGTACCGAACTCGTACGCTTGCAGTCAGCACGGCGCTGGGCCAGGCGATGCAGAGCTATGAAAATAAATTCAGGGTGGGATACGCTCAATACAACGCTGGTGGAAATGCCGCGGACCACATCGTGAGGGGTGTCAATTATTTCAAGGACGACCCCAATGTCACGGCAAACAATTGGAAAACAAAATTCTATGACTGGATTTATGGCATTAATCCCAGCGGAGGCACTCCTAGCCACAACGCCTTGATGCTTGCTGCCGACTATTTTGCCGGCAACGAAACACAAACTTCCTCTGGCGCTACACCTACCAACCCCTGGAAGAACGACCCCACGAGCTCGGGTGCCGTAAACAACACGGACTTGAGTTGCAGGCGCGCTTATGCAATCGTATTGTCCGATGGTGCTTGGAATTCCGGTACCACTAAAGGAGCCGGCACCAAATATGCCAGCACGGCAGGGGCGACCAACTACAGCGGAAATCCCTCGGGAAATCCGGCCACGCTCCAATACGACCCCAATGGAGCTGCTGGGTACAACAGCGGAACTTTGACAACCAAGCTGGCGGCCCGAAATCTCTACATCCCCTACAGCGACGGGGGAATCAGCAGCAATGGCTTCGCCGATTTGACCGCTCGTTATTTCTGGAATACCGATTTTTCCAGCCTGCCCAATAATGTTCCGGCCATCGACGGGCAGCACAACCCGACGTTCTGGCAGAACATGACCACCTACACCATTGGTTGGGGGCTGACGCCATCGGGCGATTCCGGAACGTCGGGTGGTTTGACGTGGGATCAGATCAATGCATACAACAACGATTGGCTCGCGGGACGGGCTGCTACACAACCCAAATGGGCCGACAACAGATCAAGTGTCAATTTGAACAGTTCGAACACCAGCGATTCGCTGCGCGTCAATGACTTCATTCGTGCGGGCTTTACAGGTGGCGGTCGCTCTTACAGCGTCTATTCGGGTGAAGACGTTCGTCGCGCCCTCGACAATGCCTTGAGCGGCATGGTGGGCTCCGGCAATGATGCCGGCGTGGCGGTGTCGGGCAATAGCAGCGAATTCCAGACGCTGGAGAACCAATACAAGTACACGACCGAGTACCAGACGGCAGACAACAGCGGTGACATCAAGGCATTCCGATTGAATGCCGATGGCGGCTACCTCAATGTGGATGGGAGCGGCAAAGCGATACCGGCATGGTCTGCCAATACGAAGATGCCAGCCTTGGCAAACCGGAAGATCTTTGCCCTGTCGGCCTATGACGCCAATGCCCCCGATTGGGGGGCTGCCAAGCGCAAGGAACTGACCCCCACCACAAGACTGGACAGCCTGCCGACGGACTTCACGGCACTGCTGAACGCAGACAACCTGCAGAGGCTCGACAACAGCTTCATCCGCTACATGCTGGGCGAAGACCCGCAGACGGACATCAACGGCACCATCTATCGCTCGCGCAAGCAGCCGATTGGCGCTTCGGTCAACTCGCCGCCGGTGTTCGTCGGCGGACGCATCGACATGGGTTACAGCATCTACGGTTCCGTGGATGGCAAGGACCTCTATGCCGCCTACAAGGCGCGCAAGTCCGCGCTACCGCCCACCATCTTTGCCGCGACCAACAACGGCAAAGTGCATGTGTTCAACGCTGCCAAGGACGACACCACGCTGACGGGTACCCCGGCCGGTGCGGAATTGGCCGAGTTCATGCCCAAGGGCGCGATGGCCTCGCAGATTGATCTGGCGAATTCGAATTTCCGCTTCCGCTACACCCTGGATGGTCCGCTGGTGGAACAGGACATCTACGACAGAAACAGCCAGACCCCCGCAGGCGGGGCGGCCGCGTGGCGCCAGTTGGTGCTGGGCACCGGTGGGCGCGCGGGCAGCTTCATGTACGGCCTGGAGTCGCCGATGAACACGGCCAACCGGACACCGACCAAGAATCACTTTCTCTGGGAGCTCGACAACAAGACCACGGGGTACGGCGATCTGGCCAATGTGACCAACAACCCCACCGCAGGCCAATTGAACGACGGCACCTGGGTCATGCTGACGGGCAGCGGGCATTACGCGGGCGCGGGCAAGAAAGTGGGCCTGTACGTGGTGGAGGCGGTCACCGGCAAACTGAGGGCATTCATTCCCCTGCCGGCGGGCTTCGGTAACGACGATACGGTCAACGGTGGCAACCGCGGCCTGGGTGGTGTGGTCGCTGTGCGTGACACCAGCCGCAGGATCGTGGCTGCCTATGCGGGCGATGCCAACGGCAACCTGTGGCGTTTCGACTTGCGCACCGCCAGTTTCTCGGTGTCCTACAACAGGCCGTTGTTCACGACCCCGGGCGGCAAGAACCAGCCGATCTACGCCACGCCGACATGGCAGACGCACCCCGGCGACGCAACTGCGTGCACGTACAGCACTTCCACGCAGTGCGGCGCCATCGTGGTGGTGGGCACCGGCATCCTGTTGGACGAGGACGACCTGCAGACACCCGCGACGAAGCAGGCCATCTACGGCATCTGGGACCAGACACCGATCGGAAGCGGCGACAAGGCAGGCTTTGGCAAAGTCGCAGCCACGGACCTGGTGGAACAAACCATCGCCCTGGCCTCGGCAAAAGACGGATCGGGCATCGAGACCGGCAAGAAGTTCTACCAGGTCAGCAGCAACCCCGTGGATTGGAGAACGAAGAAAGGATGGGTGCTGAACCTTGGTGCGATTCTCTATACCGGTGCCATGGCGAATGGTGAACGGGTGGTGGGCGACCTGGCTAACCTGGGCAGCAGCGTCGTGATCACGTCTTTCCTGCCGGAGGACCGCAACCTGGGCATCGAGTCGTGTACGGCCACCGGCAGCCTGCCCAACATCATCTATGTGCTGGACGCCTTGACGGGCAAGAACAAGTCTTCCTTCGACATCGACTCGAATGGCGTTTTCGACCTTTATTCCATCGTCTCGATTCCCTCTGGGGGGTTCACGCGTGGCAACGTGAGTTCGCGCAACATGGTCGGCCAACCCAATGAAGGTCGGCCGGACCTGAAGCCCGATGCCGACTGCACCAACGAGGTCGGCTTCCTGACCGGCGTGGGCGGCACGCAGAAGGCCGGTGACGGCTGCCCGGCAAAGGGATGGCGCCGCAGCTGGCGTTCGGTGGTCTCACCGCCGTTCTGAGGTCCTGATGCACGCGGTTCTGCCTGCTATGGCACGGGTCGGCAGAACCTGCGAAATTCCCGGCACTGGTGCCGTGATTGACAGCGCCTGCGCTTGAGTTCCGACAGGGGGCACAATGCCGGCGGATGATCGCTGACACTCTTGCCCGTGCTCAAAAGGCTCCGGCTGAACCTGCGAATCTCGTAGTTCGTGCAGGACTGATCGCGCTGCCATTCTTGTGTCCCTTCGTGGCGGGCCCATCCGTCAACGTGTGGCAGTTGCTTGTCGCCTGGACTTGTCTTGCCACCCTCTTCCTCATAGGCCCGAAGACTATTCCGGCGCATGGCTTGTCGGTCTGGCTGACATTGGGTGCAGCCATCGTTGCGTTGTCCGGCGCGAGCAGCGTTTCTACGGCATGGCTTCCGACTTGCATGGCCATAGCCGGCATGGCGGCTATGGCCTGCGTTGGATCGAGCATTGCGGTCAGCGGGCCTACTGCCGTGTTGGCGCTGCCCTGCGGCATCTTGATTGCCGGTCTCCTGAGCGCTGTCCTTGGGCTGCTTCAGTACTACGGCCTTGCCGAATGGCTTGTTCCTTGGACTACCTCACCTGCCCTCGGCCAGGCTTACGGCAACCTCCGCCAACGCAATCAGTTCGCCACGCTGATCAGCATGGCGCTCGTTGCCGCGCTGTGGCTTTACGCCGTCCGTGCATCGCCTCGCATGCGGTGCGGGCTGATGCTGGCGGGCGTGCTGCTTCTGGCCGCCTTGGCGGCATCGACTTCCCGGACGGGCTTGCTGCAACTGTTGTTGATCGTGGGTGTGGCAAGCGTCGTCGCGCGGCGCGAGCGCCGTTGCGTATTCGACGCTGAAATTTCTCGGCCGAGCCTGCCGCCGCCTCATGTGCTGCTCGCCATGATCCCGCTCTACTTCGCCATGGCGTTGGTCCTGCCTCGTCTTGCGGGAGGCGGGGTAGAAGGCATGCTCCAGCGCCTGCAGACTGGTGCGTCAGACGATCACAGCCGGCTCATTCTGTGGCGCAACGTGTTGGCCTTGATTTCAGAGCGTCCTTGGACCGGATGGGGCTGGGGTGAACTGAGCTTTGCGCACTACAGCACGCTGTACTTGGGCCCGCGATTTGCCGAAATTCTCGACAACGCTCACAACCTCCCTCTCCATCTCGCCGTCGAATTGGGCGTGCCCGCCGCGGTGCTGATCTGCGGTGGGTTCGTGTGGATGGTGATCGCCGCACAGCCTTGGCGCGAACGTGATCCGACACGCCTCATGGCGTGGGGCATGCTCGGCGCGAGCATCCTGCACAGCTTGCTCGAATACCCGCTGTGGTACGGGCCATTCCAGTTGGTGTTCGGGCTGTGCCTCGGCATCCTGTGGCCGTCCAGATCCACATACGCCGTCCCTGGGTGGTTGAATACCCGTGTACGAGGCCCTTTCATCGCGGCCGGCCTGATCGCCATCGTCGGCTATGCAAGCTGGGACTACATTCGCATCAGCCAGATCTATCTGCCTCGTGCCGAACGCTTGCCGATGTACGAAGACGACACCCTCGCCAAGGCGAAAGGTTCCTGGCTTTTCGCGCGGCAGGTAGCCTTTGCCGAGCTGACACTGACCACAGTGACGCCAGCAAATGCAGCCAGAATGCACGCCCTTGCAGAACGCACATTGCATTTCTCGCCCGAGCCGCGCGTCATCATCAAGCTGATCGAAAGCGCCGAGCTGTCGGGGCGCGAAGACGAGGCCCGAACCCAAGCGGAGCGTTTCAGGATCGCGTTCCCCGCAGAATTCACCCGATGGCTGAACGACAAGCCGGGCAACGCGCCGCTGCCGTAGCAGTCAAATGATCGGCCAGTCGAGGCGACGGAGGAGCGCACTCACTCCGCCACCCAACTCCCCGACTTCCCCCCATGCTTCTCCAACACATGCACATCGGTGATCCGCATCCCCCGGTCCACCGCCTTGCACATGTCGTAGATGGTGAGCAGCGCCACCTGCACTGCCGTCAGCGCCTCCATCTCCACGCCTGTCGGCCCCACGGTCTCGACTGTCGCGGTGCACGCCACTTGCGGCACCTCCCCGCCCTCGGCCAACGCAAAAGCCACGGCGACCCGCGTCAGCGCCAGCGGATGGCACAGCGGAATCAGGTCGCTTGTCTTCTTGGCCGCCTGGATACCGGCAATCCGCGCGATCCCCAGCACATCGCCCTTCTTCGCCGTCCCTGATTCGATCAGCGCCAGCGTTGCCGGCTGCATCTCGATGCGCCCCGTGGCCACGGCGACGCGGTGGGTAGCGGGCTTACCGGCGACATCGACCATGTGGGCCTGGCCCTGAGCGTCGAAGTGGGTAAGGGCAGAAGAAGAGGAAGAAGGAAGAGGAGACGAGTTCATGGGTGAACGTTCGGTTATGAGGTGCATCATACGAGCCCGAGCCACAGACGAGGAATGCCGCGCTTGACTCCTGAACTCCACCCAAAAAGGCCGCTTGTGTCCACCCTGCGGTCGTTGTGCGCTACTTTCTTGATAGCGTCCCAGGCGCTGCTGCCAGTGCCCGCGCTGGCCCAGATGCAGCAGATCCTGCCGGGCATGGGCGACGGCGGCGAGATGACGGCGAGTGCCGAGCGCCATCTGGGCGACCAGATCGCCCGCGAGTTGTACCGCGACACAGACTATGTCGACGACCCGGTGATCGCCGCCTACGTCCAGGAGATCTGGCAGCGGCTGCTGACGGCGGCCCGCGCGCGCGGCGAACTGACACCCGAGCTCGACGAGCGCTTCGCCTGGACGATTCTTCTCGGGCGCGACCGCAACATCAATGCCTTCGCGTTGCCGGGCGGCTACCTGGGGCTGAACCTCGGCCTGGTGGCCGTGGTCGGCAGCCGCGACGAACTGGCAACGGTGCTGGGGCACGAGCTGTCGCACGTCACGCAGCGCCACATCGCGCGGATCATGGACAAGCAGGGCAAGCAGATGCCGCTGATGCTGGCGGGCCTGATTCTCGGGATGATCGCGGCGAGCAAAAGCCGCAGCGGCGACGCCGGCCAGGCGGTGATCATGGGCAGCCAGGCGCTGTTCGCACAGAACCAGCTGAACTTCTCGCGCGACATGGAGCGCGAGGCCGACCGCATCGGCTTCGGCGTGATGACGCAGGCGGGCTTTGCGCCGCAAGGCGCGGCCGCGATGTTCGAGAAGCTGCAGTACGCCTCGCGCCTGAACGACAACGGCTCGTACCCGTACCTGCGCAGCCATCCGCTGACGACCGAGCGCATCTCGGACATGCAGGGCCGCTTCCAGTTCCGCATGGACGTGGCACCACAGCTCCCGCTGGAAATGGACCACGCGATGATCGCTTCGCGTGCCCGCGTGCTGACGCGGCCCGGTGTCGATGTGCTGCGGCTCTGGGTCGATTCGGCGTCGAGCGGCGAGTTCGCGAAAACCTCGCCGGCGCAACAGGCCGGCACGCTCTACGCCGCCGCGCTCTCGGCCAAGGAAATGCGCGACTACAAGACGGCGCGCGCGCTGGCCGAGCGGCTGTCGGCGCGCACGGCGGACAACGCGCCGGCGGCGAAGCTGGCGCGCTGGCTGAGCGCCGAGATCGAGCTGGCGGCGGGCGCGGCGCCCAAGGCGGCCACGCTGCTGGATGCCAAGTCGAAGGAGCGGCCAGAGATGATGCTCTCGGCCGAGGCCGCGACGGCGATGCGCCAGCCCGCGCCGATGATTCCGGTGCTGCGCGACTGGGTGGCGGTGAATCCGCGTGATGCGACGGCGTGGCGCACGCTGGCCAATCTGTACGGCGCCCAGAACGACACGGTGCACGCGGTGCGCGCCGATGCCGAAGCCAATGTGGCGATCCTCGACTACCCGGCGGCCCGCGACCGTTTCAAGGCGGCGCAGGAGCTGATGCGGCAACCGGGAAAGCCGATCGACCACTACGAGGCATCGATCGTCGACACCCGCGCGCGGGCGGTGGACGTGCTGGTGAAGCAGCAGGCCGAAGAGCCGCCGCTGAAGTAGCGACGGCTCAGCGTCGCGAAAGAAGCCCGCCCAGTGCGGATTCGATGAGCAGCCCCAGCAGCGAGTAGATCAGCGAGCCCAGCAGTGCGGCCAGGAAGCCGTTGACGTGAAACCCGCTGAGCAGCCCTGAAGCAGCCCAGAACAGCAGTGCATTGATCACGAACAGGAACAGCCCGAGCGTGACGATGGTGACCGGCAGCGTCAGCACGACGAGGATCGGCCGCACGATCATGTTGAGCAGGCCGATCACCGCGGCCGCGATCAGCGCGGAGCCGAAGCTGTTGACCTGGACGCCGCTGTAGAGATAGGCGACCGCGAGCAGCGCGACAGCGCTGAGCAGCCATTTGATGATGATGCGCATGCGGCGCAGGATACCCCAGAGCCCCACAAACAACGAGCCCCGGAGCGTTGCCGCGCCGGGGCTCGTCGGGGATACGGAAAGGCGTTGCGTGTCGCCTGTCTGTCCGGGCCGTGTCTCTTGCCGCTTACTCGGCCAGCTCGTTCGCCAGCACCAGCAGCGCACCCATGCCCATCACGGCGCCGGGAAAGGCCCAGCCGGTCTGGTGCGCGGGCTTCTGGTCGGGCGTCACGGGCTCGAGGTCGACGCCGATCTTCGGGCGGCGCGCATCGACCACGTGGGTGGCCGAATGCTCGCGCTTCAGTTGCAGCGTCAGCTCGGCCAGCGGGCCCTTGGCCAGCACCGGCGTCACCTGGCCACCGTTGCGCTCCAGCAGCGGCAGCATCTGTGCCTGCACCTTGCTGAACCACTTGGCGCGCCAGTTTTCGCGGGCGCTGTGGCTCACCCACTTGCTGATGCGATGCGTCATGCGCGGCGCGCAGGCCACGAGCACCCAATGGCGCGCCACGACGCTGTTCGCGTCGGGTGCGAGTTCGGCGAACTGTTCACAGGCGTAGGTGATGTCGTCGACATAAAGAATGATCTTTTCCATGAGTGCTCCTTCAGATAGTTAGAGTGGCAGAGACGGGGAAATTCCTGCGGGTCCCGAGAAAATATCGCTCAGTGGCTCGCGGCAGGCGTTGCCGCCTTGTTGCGGGCCTGCCGCATGGCGACCCACTTGCCAATGACCAGCACCAGCAGCGCACCGCCGATACCGGCTGCGTACTTGATCACATCGGTCTGCGGCACCTTCGGCACCCAGGTCCAGGCCGCGGTGTTCGCGAGCGCCGGGTCCGACACGGCCATCGTGCCTGCGATCCAGCCCAGCAGCATGCCGCCGGCCGTGATGATCATGGGGAAGCGGTCCATCAGCTTGATGACCAGCTGGCTGCCCCAGACGATGATCGGGATGCTCACGAGCAGGCCGAAGATCACGAGCGGCATCTGGTGGCCTTCGCCCGCGCCTTGGGCGGCGCCGGCAATGGCGATCACGTTGTCCACGCTCATCACCAGGTCGGCAATGATCACGGTCTTGACGGCGCCCCACAGCTTGTCACTGCCGGTGATGTTGCCGTGCGCGTCGTCATGCTCGGGGGCCAGCAGCTTGATGCCGATCCACACCAGCAGGATGGCACCGACCAGCTTCAGGAACGGAATGGCCAGCAGCGTCAGCGCGAAGAAGATCAATATGACGCGCAGGATGATGGCGCCGGCGGTGCCCCAAAGAATGCCCTTGGTGCGTTGTGCGGGCGGCAGCTTGCGGCAGGCCAGCGCGATCACGACGGCGTTGTCGCCACCGAGCAGGATGTCGATCATGATGATCTGACCGACAGCGACCCAGAACTCCGGGGCCATGAACAATTCCATAAATTCCTCTTTGTCTTTGCGCTCCGCCTGTCTCTCCTGGGTTGGACGATGACGGGCAGGCGCATTCCGATGCGTTTCGATTCATCCCGCACGGGGCTGGTCGAAAGCGAGGGAATGAGGAATCCGGATGGAACCGGGGACTCGCGAACGCTTCGACCAAACCTGCACAGGTTCAAATCGAAGGTCTTGCTCGACAGCGCGCGCGCACCAGTGCGCGTGTGTTGTCCGACAGGCCGGAAGTGTTTTGCTTCGTATTGACGACCTGGCGATTCGCGCTGCCTGGGGCAGCGGTCGGGAGCTACTCCCCTTCGTGGGCGGAATTAGAGCATCGAAGGCCTCGGCGTGGCAACCGAAAGTTTTCACCGATTTAAAAGGAAATGCTTCGAAACGCGCATGAACAGGGCGAATGGCGCTCCGTTATTTGTAGCACCCATGGCCCTTTGAGATCGCGGGGAATTGGCGGACTATGATCGCCGCTCGCTGCTTTTTCCACTCTTCATGGCCGCCATACACATCACCGACATCGAGGCCGCCATCAATCACTGGCGCGAGAGAACCCCCTCGCCCGACGGGGTCACGCTCGGACCCGAATTGCGCGCGCTGGCCGAGGTCTACGCGCTCATGGTTTTTCATCACGAGGACGAGGTCGACGAGGTCGGCTTCCCGCCCAAGGCCTGGGCCGCCTGGATGGCCTGGTACGAGAGCACGCCGGACACGCCGTGCATTGCCATCTGTTCCACCAGCCAGGGCGACGACGAATGCAAGGGCTGCGGCCGCAGTTTCGACGAGGTCCAGTTCTGGCCGGCCATGACGCCGGTCGAGAAGCGCGCCACGTGGCGCCGCATCACCATGGAAGACTCGGCCTGGCGCTTCAACCGCTATGCCGAGCGCGCCCGCGAAGCCGAGCCGCCGCAATGGCCCGACGACCCGGCCGAGCCGCTCGGCCCCGACGACACGCCCTGAACGCAGGCAACGCCACCACCACCGCATGCGCCGCCTTGCCCAGGCCCCGAATCTCGCGATAGCGACGCTGTGGGTGCACGCCCTGCGCGAGGAGGGCGTCGATGCCACCGTGCAGCGCGAGTTTCTCGGCGCCGTGATGGGCCAGCTGCCGCCCGACCAGTGCCTGCCCGAAATCTGGATCGACGACGACACCCAGTTCGACCGGGCGAAAGAGCTGCTGCACGCCGTGCAGCACCGCCCCCAGCGCAGCTGGCAATGCGTGTGCGGGGAGCAGGTCGAAGGCGGCTTCGAGCAGTGCTGGCAGTGCGGCGAAATGATGCCGGCTGCGTAGCCTGGGGGGTGCCCTATTTCCAGCGCAGCAGTTCGATGTCGATGCTGTTCGTGCCGTCGCCCAGCGTCAGCGTGTTTTCCTGAATGGTCGCCTGCAGCTGCATGCTGCGCTGCGCCAGCGCGGCCAGGGCCTGCGAGGCGTCGGTCGGCACGCGGTAGACCTTCAGGTTTTGCGGCCGCGTGAGCTTGTTCTCGATGCCGCGCCACCAGATCTCGGCGGCGTGGTTGAAGCAATAGACGATCACTTCGTCGGCCTTGCCGCAGGCCTTGATGATGGGCTTGTCCTCGGGCTGGCCGACCTCGATCCAGATCTTGATCTCGCCCGTGAAGTCGCGCAGCCAGACGTCGGGCTCGTCGACGTTCGACAGGCCGGCGCCGAAGGCCAGCGTGCCGTCGCCCTGGCAGATGTCCTGCAGCTGGTGCGCGTTGAGCGCGAGCGCCACGAGCCGGATCATCATCCGCTCGTCGGTTTCGCTCGGGTGGCGCGCCAGGGTCAGCGCATGGTCGGCGTAGTAGCCGTGGTCGATGTCGGCCACCGCGAGGGTGACCTTGAAGATGGTGGATTTGAGGGCCATGGGTGCGCGAGTGTATGCGCGCGCAACCGCGGGCTCAGAACGCCACCGAGGCTTGCGCGTACAGCGTGCGCGGCTGCCCCACGTATTTGCCGCCGTTGTTGTCCACCGAGCGGTTGTAGTAGCGGCGGTCGAACAGGTTCTTGATGCCGATGGCCAGCTTCAGGTGGCTCATCGACGGGCCGAAGTCGTACGCGGCGCGCAGGTTCATGGTGGTGTAGCCCGGAATGTTGCCGAGCCGGCCGGTCGCGTCTTCGAGCGTGACGTATCTGGTGCCGTCGTCCGGCGAACCCGGCGAACGCTGCTTCGATTGCGCGTAGAGGTCGGCATTCAGCGTCCACGGCCCGCGCTCGTAGCGCGCACCGAGCGTTGCCACCTGGCGCGAATAGAACGGCAGGTCGCGGCCGGCGAAGTTGCCGGCCTTCGAGGTGGCCTGCGTGTACGTGTAGGTGCCCGACACCGACAGCCCCTTGAGCGATTCGCTCAGGTTGCCCAGGTCGTAGCGCAGGGCCGACTCCAGGCCGCGGTGCCTAGTGGCGCCCAGGTCGGTCCACTGGCCGACGTCGCCGGTGATGGAGCGCGCCAGTTGCAGCTCCTTGTCGAAGTTGATGTTGAACAGCGTCAGCTCGCCGCTCCAGGCCTCGCCCTTGTAGTGCGTGCCGACCTCGTAGGTCTTGGCCTTCTCGGGGTGCAGGCTGGTGGTGGACTGCGCGAGCTGGGCGTACTGCTGCGGGCCGAACGACACGCCGGCGTTGGCGAACACCGACCAGCGCTCGCTCATGCGATAGAGCACCGACAGCGTCGGCAGCACTTCGTTGGAGTCGATCTTCGGATAGATCGCGTTGGTGATGCGGCTGTTCGCCACGGTGAACACGTCGTTGTGCGTGCGGAAGGATTCGTAGCGCACGCCTGGCGTGATCGTCCAGTTGCCGAAGTCGATGCGGTCGTCGATGTAGAACGCGTGCGCGGTCGTGCCGCCCTTGCTGGTCTGGTAGGCGGGGTTGGCCAGGCCGTAGGCATCGAAGCCCGGGCGCGGCGTGTAGTAGGCGCTGCGTGTTGCCACCTCGGAGGCATCTTCCTTGAGGTAGCGGAAGCCGACGCTGACTTCCTGCACCACGCTGCCGGAGTCGATCAGGCGCGAGTAGCGCGGCTCGAAGGCATAGGTCTTGTAGTTGCGCGGCGCGCTGGTCAGGCGCCGCTTGCCGGCGTTGGCGCCGGTGCCTTCCTGCTCCAGGTGGCTGCCGCGGAACGAGTCCGTGTAGTAGGTCAGCATCTCGAACTTGTTCACGCCGTCGTTGTGCGTGTACTTGATCGAGCCGTCGGTGCGGCGGCCGGTGAACTCGTCGAAGGGGCGGTCCGACTGGAACGGGTTGGCCGCGAACTGGCTGGTGGTCAACCCGCCCGGCATGCGTCCGCTGCCTTCGAAGTGATGCAGCGTGACCGCGATGTCGTCGGTGTTCGACAGCCGGTAGGCGCCCTTGAGCATCAGGTCGTCGATGCTGGTGCGGTCGTTGTCCTGGCGAAAGCCTTTGCCATGCGTGCCCGAGTACAGCAGCGCCAGCCCCAGGCCGTTCTCGTTGGTGCCGCCGATGAACAGGCTGGGCGTGGTCTTGGTGCCGCCGCCATGGCTGGCGCTTTCGACGCCCACGCCCACTTCGCCCGCGAACTGCTTGGGAATGGAGCGCGTCACGAAGTTGATGATGCCGCCCACGTTCTGCGGGCCATAGCGCACCGAGCCCGCGCCACGCACCACGTCGACCGCCTCCAGGCTGCCGAGCGACACCGGCGCCAGCGACAGCTGCGGCTGGCCGTAGGGCGCATAGGCCAGCGGCACGCCGTCCAGCAGGATGGTCGAGCGCGGCGACAGCCGCGAGGTCAGGCCGCGCACGCCCACGTTCAGCGAGATGTCGCTGCCGCCGGTGCCGTTGCTCTCCTGCACCTGCACGCCCGGTACCTGCCGCAGCACGTCGCGCACGCTGGCCGAGCCGCTTTCCTGGATCTGCTTGCGCTCGATGATGCTGCGCGCGCCGGGGTGCTCGAGCACCTTGGTTTCGCTGGGCGTGCCGAGCCAGTCACCGGTGACGGTGATGGCCTCCAGCGACTTCGATGGTTCGGTGCCGGGCGCGCCGTCGGCGGCAAAGCTCTGCAGGCTCAGGGGCAGCAGTGCCATCGCAATGGCGGTACGTTTGTGCGGGAACAAGGGGAACTCCTCCGGATATGGAAACGATGACTGGGTGGCGCGGCGCGCCGGTGTTTTTCTTCAGGACGTCGTGCTGCTGGACAGCGCGTTGCCGCGCGCTGCCGCAGCCATGGCGCGCCGACGCCACCAGAGCCAGATGCCGCTGAAGCCCAGGCCGCCGAGCGCCAGGCCGAGCAGCGCGGTGACGATCTGGTGGGCCACGCCGCCCAGCTCGCCCGTGTGCAGCGGAAAGATCACCGCCACCACGCCGTTGCCGGCGTCCAGGTCCTGCCACTTGCGCACGGCCAGCACCTCGCCGCTCACCGGGTTCAGCCATACGGAACTGATGCCGTTGGGGTGCGGGTCGTCCGCCAGGCGGAAGCGCACGCGCATCGGCCGGTCGGCCTTGCCGGGCACCATCGCGTAGCCGATCGGCTGGCCCGGGAAGACCGCCTGGGCCCGCGCCACGAGTTCGTCCAGCGGCAGGCGCGGGCCATTGCCATTGACGCTGCCCTTGGCGATCGTCGGCGGCTTGACCGGCTGCTGCCCCATGGCGGTGGAGATGAAGTCGCCCAGCGGCCGCCACGCCATGTAGGCGCCCGTGGCCACCGACACTGCGATCAGCAGGCCGAGCACCGCGCCGCCGGTGCGGTGCAGGTCGAACAGGCCGCGCAGCAAGCCCCGGTTCAGCACGATGCGCAGCGACGGCGGCCAGCGCGTGGGCCACCACAGCACCAGGCCCGTCACCAACAGGAACAGGTAGGCCAGCGCCACGAAGGCCAGGATCGCCTTGCCGTCGCTGCCCAGCAGCAGGCTGTTGTGCAGCTTGTAGGAGAAGTTGTAGAACCCCTCGTCGGTGCCGCGCCGGCCCTGCTCGGCGCCGGTGGCGGGATCGAGGTACAGCGTGCCGTCCCACTTGCCGCGCACCAGCACCCAGAGTGTTTCGTCGGCATGGTGCGGCGGGCGCAGCGTGAAGTTGGTGTCGGCGCCGAACTCGGCCACGATGCGCTGGCGCAGCGGTTCGAGCGGCAGTGCGGCCGTGGCCGCGATCGTGTCACCCGGGGTGCGCGCGACGAAGAGGTTGGAATGAACCTGGCGGTCGATCGGCAGGGCCACCACCAGCACCGCGCCGAGCAGCGCGGTAAGGGCCAGGATGGGGCCGAGGGTGAGCCCGATCCAGCGGTGGATCTTCAGCCAGAGACGTCTCAGCGGAGCGCGCAGCATGAACAACGGGGACGGCGAGTCCCATCACGGTTGTTGGCTGGCGCACCGGGGTGCGTTGGCTGGAAATGTGGTGCCGATACGGCAAAACAGCCGCCCTGGGGCGGCTGGTGTATCGGTACACGAAAGCTTAAATTCTACTGGCGAGTTCCGCTGCCTTGCCCACGTAGCTGGCGGGCGTTATGGCCAGAAGGCGAGCTTTTTCCTCTTCCGGGATGGCCAGCGAGCGAATCAGTCCGTGCAGCGCCTCGGCCGTGACCGTCTTGCCGCGCGTCACTTCCTTCAACTGCTCGTAGGCGCCCTGCACGCCGAAGCGGCGCATCACGGTCTGGATCGGTTCGGCCAGCACTTCCCACGAAGCGTCGAGGTCTTCGGCCAGCGCTTCTTCGTTCAGTTCCAGCTTGCCCAGGCCGGTGGCCAGGCTCGCATAGGCCAGCGTGGCGTAGCCGAAGGCCACGCCGATGTTGCGCAGCACCGTGCTGTCGGTCAGGTCGCGCTGCCAGCGGCTGATGGGCAGCTTTTCGCTCAGGTGGCGCAGCACCGCGTTGGCCAGGCCCAGGTTGCCTTCGGCGTTCTCGAAATCGATCGGGTTGACCTTGTGCGGCATGGTCGACGAGCCGATCTCGCCCTTCTTCAGGCGCTGCTTGAAGTAGCCCAGGCTCACGTAGCCCCAGATGTCGCGCGAAAAATCGATCAGGATGGTGTCGGCGCGCGCCACGGCATCGAACAGCTCGGCCATGTAGTCGTGCGGCTCGATCTGGATGCTGTACGGCTGGAAGCTCAGGCCCAGGCCCAGCGGTGCCGGCGTTTCGATCACCTTGCGGCTGAAGGCTTCCCAGTCGAAGTCGGGCCACGCGGCCAGGTGGGCGTTGTAGTTGCCCACTGCGCCGTTCATCTTGCCCAGCAGTTGCACCGAGGCAATCTGCGCGCGGGCCTTCGACAGGCGCACCGCCACGTTGGCGATTTCCTTGCCCACGGTGGTCGGGCTGGCCGTCTGGCCGTGCGTGCGCGAGAGCATCGACACGCCGGCGAACTGGTGCGCCATTTCGCGCAGCTTGGCGATCAGGCCGTCGATGGCGGGAAGCACCACCTTGTCGCGGGCCGCCTGGATCTGCAGCGCGTGGCTGGTGTTGTTGATGTCTTCGCTGGTGCAGGCAAAGTGCACGAATTCAGCGGCGGCCAGCAGCTCGGGCCGGGCTTCGAACTTGGACTTGATCCAGTACTCGACCGCCTTCACGTCGTGGTTGGTGGTCTTTTCGATTTCCTTGATGGCCAGTGCGTCGGCCTCGGAGAAATGCGCCACCAGCCCCAGCAGGTACTTGCGGGCGCCGCCCGTCAGGGGCTTGAATTCAGCGAAGCCGCAGTCCGACAGCGCAATGAACCACGCCACTTCGACCTGCACGCGCCGGTGCATATAGCCCTGTTCGCTCATCAGCGGGCGCAACGCCGCGAGTTTGGTCGCGTAGCGACCGTCAAGGGGGGAAAGGGCGGAAACGGTGGAAAAGCTCATGCCCGAATTTTAGGCGGCCGGCGGTCCGTGGGGCGGCCCCGACACATTGGGGTGGATTCGGACCGCTGGTTTTCCCGTTCACCTAAAATGATTATGAACAAATGTCATCAAAGCAAAGGGAGAGAGCCTTCATGAAACTGATCGGATCGGCCGCCAGCCCTTATGTGCGCAAGGTGCGCGTGGTGCTGGCCGAAAAACGGCTCGATTACCAGTTCGTGATCGAAGATGTCTGGGCTGCCGACACCACCATCGCCAGTTCCAACCCGCTCGGCAAGGTGCCCTGCCTGATCATGGAAGGCGGCGAGGCGATGTTCGACTCGCGCGTGATCGTCGAATACCTGGACACCCTGTCGCCGGTCGGCAAGCTCATTCCGCAGCAAAGCCGCGAACGCGCCGAGGTCAAGACCTGGGAAGCGCTGGCCGATGGCGTCATGGACGCCGGCGTGCTCTGGCGCCTCGAGGCCACCTGGACCGGCCGTGCCGACGGCGAGCGCAGCGCGGCCTGGATCGAACGTCAGCGCACCAAGGTCGAGGACGGCGTTGCCGCCATGGCCAAGGGCCTGGGCGACAAGCCTTTCTGCAGCGGTATTCACCTGAGCTTGTCGGACATCGCTGTCGGCTGCACGCTGGGCTGGCTGAACCTGCGCTTCCCCGAGATCGACTGGCGCGCCGACTACAGCAACCTCGCCAAGCTGTACGACAAGCTGATGCTGCGCCCCAGCTTCATCGACACAAAACCTTGACTCTCCCCCAGGCTTCGCGCACTTCGTGTCGCTACGCCAACCCCCTCGCCGGGGGCAACACCAGCGGCCCGGCAAAGCCGGTTCCGCGGTGTCCCACGAAAAAACCGTTCTTTTCTTTCTTGTCGCTTCGTTTCACAAGCCCGTGAAGCGCGCCACCGCCGGAAAGTAGAGCCGGTACGGCAGCAGCCGCATCAGCTTCATCCAGAAGGTGAAGCGGCGCGGAAAGTGAATCTCGAAGGCGCCGCGGCGCCAGCCGTCGAGCATGGCCTCGGCGGCTTCGGCGGGCGTGATCAGCGCCGGCATCCTGAAGTCGTTCTTTGCCGTCAGCAGCGTCTGCACGAACCCCGGCTGGACCAGGCTGACGCCGATGCCGCGCGCGTGCAGGTCGATGTACAGCACCTCGGCCAGGTTCGTCAGCGCCGCCTTGGTCGGGCCGTAGGCCAGGCTTTGCGGGAGCCCGCGAAAACCGGCCACGCTGCCCGTGATCGAGACATGGCCCGCGCCACGGGCCACGAAGTCGGGCAGCACCGCCGCCAGCACATGCAGGGCCCCCACGTAGTTGATCTGCTGGTGCGCCAGCATCGCATCGAGTGCGAATGCGTCGGCGCGCATCGCGTCGTAGGTGGCGACGTTGTAGAGCACGAAGTCGATCCGCCCCACGATGGCTTGCAGCCGCGCATGCGCCTCGGCCACCGCGGCGGCGTCGCGCACGTCGAGCGGCAGCACGATCACGCTCGGTGGCCGGCCGGTGTCGTTGTGCATCGCCGCGAGTTCTTCAAGCGCCTCGCGGTTGCGCGCCGACACCGCGACCCGCGCGCCACGCGCGAGCAGCGCCAGCACCGTCGCGCGGCCGATGCCCGATGACGCGCCGACGATCCATGCCGTCTTGCCGTGCCAGTCGGCCAGCGGCGGATTGAACGGCTTCACGGCACCGCCTTTGGAACAGGCGCTGGCGATGCAGCACCGGACGCCGGCCGTATCACCAGCACCCAGAGCGACACGCCCGCGATCACCTTGAGCACGCAAGGCAACAGGCAGTAGGCCAGCGACAGCGCCTGCAGCGCCCCCGGTTCGCGCGCGCCGGGCACGTAGCCCGCCAGCCCGAGCAGCGGCAGGGCCAGGCCCGCGGCCACCGCCAGGTTCAGCTTGGTCGCGAAATTCCACCAGCCGAAGTAGGCGCCGGCATATGGCTGGTCGCCGGCTTCGGCAATGATCCCGGCCAGCAGGGCGCCCGGCAGCACCAGGTCGGAGCCGATCGCAAAGCCCGACAGCGCGCACACCACCAGGAACGGCACCGCGTCGCCCGCGCCCATGGCGCCGGCCCATGCGAACACCGCGACCGACATGCACATGCCGCCCAGCCAGCTGCGCGCCAGTCCCCAGCGGCGCACGATGCGCAGCCACGCCGGAATCGACGCCGCCGCCACGACGAAGTACAGCCCCAGGAACGCCGGCTCCAACGCGGCGGACGCGCGCAGGCGGTCTTGCACGAAGAACAGCACCAGCGTTGCCGGCACCGCGCTCGCGATGCCGTTGAGCACGAACACCGCCAGCAGGCGGCGAAACGCCGGTCGGCGCAAAGGCAGCCGCAGGTCAACCGCCGCATGCGGCGCGATGGTGACTGTGGCACCGGCTCCGGCATGGGCGCGCACCGGCCGTGGCGCCCGCGTCCAGAACATCCACCCGATGGCCAGCAGCAGGCCGAACAACCCGACCATCGCGGGCAGCCCGGCCAGTGTCGGCACCACCGACGCGAGCACCACGCCCAGCAGCCCCATGCCTTCGCGCCAGCCCACGATGCGGCCGCGCTGCAAGGCGTCGCCGCCCAGCATCGCGCCCCACGACTGGTGCGAGATGCTGAGCATGCTGTAGCCCGCATAGGTCACGGCCAGCAGCACGGCCGCCGCCGCGAGCAGCGCGCCGTGCCGCGTTGGGTCGACCAGCAGTTGCGGAAAGAACAGCAGGCCGAAGCCGAGCAGCAGCACCGCCGCCGCGATGGCGCCCGCGCCCAGCACCGCTTGTGGCGAACGCGCGTGCAGCCGGTCGCCGAGCCTCCCGAGCAGCGGATCGATCAGCGCATCGAGCAGGCGCGCGCCGAGCAGCACCGCGCCCAGCGTTGCCAGCGGCACGCCGAAGGCACGCGCGTAGTGGTTGGGCAGCAGCACGTAGAGCGGCAGCGCGACGAAGGCGAGCGGCAGCCCGAGCAGTCCGTAGCGCAAGCCGTCGAGAGGGCCGAAGGAGGACGACACGAAGGGCCGCGCGATCTGTCTGTCTATTTATCGCTTGCGCAGCGTGTACTGGACCACGTCGATGTTGGCCTGCGAGAACGCGGCCTCGCAGTAGGCAAGGTAGAACTCCCAGATGCGCATGAAGCGCTCGTCGAAGCCCAGCTGCAGGATGTGGCCGCGCTGCCCCAGGAAGCTCTCGCGCCAGCGCCGCAGTGTCTCGGCGTAGTCGGCGCCGAACGCGAATTCGTCCACCACTTCCAGCCCCGCGGCCTCGGCCTCGCGGCGGAACTCGCGCGGGCACGGCAGGCAGCCGCCCGGAAAAATGTACTGCTGGATGAAGTCGGTTGAGTCGATGTAGCGGTCGAACAGCTGGTCGTCGATGACGATGCTCTGCACGCAGGCGCGGCCGCCCGGCTTGAGCAGGCGGCTCACGCTGGCGAAGTAGGTCGACCAGTATTCGCGGCCCACGGCCTCCACCATCTCGATGGAGCAGATGGCGTCGAACGGGGCGTCATCGATGTCGCGGTAGTCCTGCAGCCGCAGGTCGGCTGCAAGGCCCGCGGTGCGTTGCCGGGCAAAGGCCAGTTGCTCGGTCGAGAGCGTGACGCCGGTCACCGAGGCGCCGAAATCGAAGGCCGCCATTTCGGCCAGCGCGCCCCAGCCGCAGCCGATCTCCAGCACCCGGTCGCCGGGCTTCACGGCCGCCAGCTCGAGCGCGCGGCGCACCTTGGCGCGTTGCGCCTCGGGCATCGGCCTGTCGAACCTGCCCTCGAACCAGGCCGACGAATAGTTCATCGTCTCGTCGAGCCAGAGCTTGTAGAACGCGTTGCCCAGGTCGTAGTGCGCGTGGATGTTGCGCGAGCTGCCGGTCTTGCTGTTGCGGTTCATGACGTGCCGCACGCGGTAGAGCAGGCGGCCGAACCAGCTGCCGTACACCACGTCCTCGATGGCGCGGCGATTGGCAATGAACACCTTGATCAGCTCGGTGAGGTTGGGCGTGGTCCAGTCGCCCGCGATGTAGCTTTCGGCAAAGCCGATGTCGCCCGACTTCAGCGCGGCCTTGCAGACGTTCCAGTTGCGCAGCGTGAGCGAGGCCGTGGGGCCGCTGCCCGGCGTGGCGCCGAAATGCCGCACCGAGTCGTCGGGCAGGCGCACCGTGAGCGAGCCGTAGGCCAGCCGCTGCAGCAGGTCGAGCACCGTGCGCGCGGCGCCGGGCGCGTCTTGCGGCAGCGAAAAACGGGAGGCGGTGGTGGTTGAGTTCATGAATTCGCCTGCTGCTGGTTGTCGCGTGAAACGAAGTGGGTGGGCGGCGCCGGCTTGGCGACGAAAGGCACGCGCTTGAGCCACAGCCTGGCGGCCTGCCAATGAATGCGCGCGATCAGCCCGAAGGTCATGGCGGGATAGCGCCACAGGGCGCGCCGCACGCTGGCGGCCGTCATCGGGGCGAGTTCGCCGCTCACGCTGGTCTGCAGCAGCGGGCCGTCGTCGTCGTCGTGGTCGATGCGCGCCACGGTGTACGCGAGCCCGGCATCAACGAAGAAGCGAAAGCGGTAGCTGCCGCTGACCTGGCAGAACGGCGAGACATGAAAGACCTTGGTGGCGCGCAGTTCCGCGCCGTACACGGGCCGGTCCAGCAGGTAGCAGTGGCGCTCGCCGAAGGTGTTGTTGACCTCGACCACGATGGCCCGCAGCACGCCTTCCGCCGTGTGGCAATACCAGAAGCTCACGGGCTTGAAGGTGTAGCCGAACACGCGCGGGTAGCAGTGCAGCCAGGCCTCGCCGTCGGCGTCGTGGATCTGGTGGGCGGCCAGCAGTTCGTCGAGCCAGGCCAGCGCGCCGCCGTTGTCGGGCGTGCGCCCATCGCCGTGGTCGATGTCGAAGAACGACAGCGCGGCCCGGCGGTTGAACGCCAGCCGGTCGCTGCCCTGCGCGCGCAGGGTGCGCATCGGCAGCATCAGGAAGTAGGTCGGGTAGACGAAGGCGTTGCGGGCCGGGCGAAGGCGCGTGTGGCGGACTTCGCCGAAGCCCATCAGCGGCAGCGCCAACGCCTGTTGCGGGTTCATACCAGGGCCCTTGCCATGGCGTCGATTGCGTCGATCCCGTCGATGCCCGCGTCCTGCCTGGCGATGCGGGTGCGCAGGCCCTGGGCAACGGCCAGGCCGGCCTTCAGGCCGTCTTCGTGGAAGCCATAGCCCATCCACGCGCCCGCGAACCAGGTGTTGCGCTGGCCTTGCAAGGCGGGCACCTCGGCCTGCGCGCGGATCGCGGCAAGGTCGAGCACCGGGTGGTCGTAGTCGTATTCGGCCATGACCTGACTACGCTGGATCTCGCGCACCGGATTCAACGAAACGACGACCGGTTGTTCCCAGGGCAGCGGTTGCAGCTTGTTCAGCAGGTAGTGCAGGCAGACGCGGCCCGATTCGCGCTCGCCGGCTGCCGCGCGTTCGTAGTTCCAGGCGGCCCAGGCCGAGCGGCGTTGCGGCAGCACGGTGGCGTCGGTGTGGAGCACGGCGTGGTTCGCCTGGTAGCGGATCGCGCCCAGCACCGCGGCCTCGGCCGGGCTGGCGTCGCCGAGCATGGCGAGCGACTGGTCGGAATGGGTGGCCAGCACCACATGGTCGAAGTGCTCGGTGCCGCCGCTGTCGGTGCTCACATGCACGCCGCCGCTGCCGTCGGCGGTGCGGACGATGCGGCGGACCGGCGTGTTCAGGCGCTTGTCGGCCAGGCCCGCGACGATCTTCTCCACATAGTGGCGCGAGCCGCCGCGCACCGTGCGCCACTGCGGCCGGTTGGCGATCTGGATCAGGCCGTGGTTGTGGCAGAAACGGATCATGGTCGCGACCGGGAACGCCAGCATCTGCGTGGTCGAGCAGCTCCAGATGCAGCCCATCATCGGCAGGAAGTACCAGTCGCGGAATGCCGCGCCGAAGCGGTGAGCGTCGAGGAACTCGCCCAGTGGCTGGGCCAGTTCGCCTTCGGTGCCGGCCTGGGCAATGCGCGTGGTCAGCCGGTTGAAGCGCAGCAGGTCGCGCAGCATGCCCAGGAAGCGGCCGTCGAGCAGGTTGCGCCGCTGGGCGAACACGGTGCCGAGGTTGTTGCCGCTCCACTCGAGCGGGCCGCCGCCGTCGTCGCGCGTGGCCTGGACCGAGAACGACATCTCCGACAGGGCGGTGTCGACGCCCAGCTCCGAGAAAAGGCGGATCAGGTTTGGGTAGGTGCGGTCGTTGTAGACCAGGAAGCCGGTGTCGACGCCATGGGCGACGCGCGTGGCGTCGGTGGCGGAGCGCGGGAGTTTGATCGTTGCCGTATGGGCGTGGCCACCGAAGTAGTCACTGGCTTCGAAGAGGGTCACATGGGCCGTGTCGCGCAGCGAATGCGCGGCGGCCAGTCCCGAGATGCCGGCGCCGATGACGGCGATGCGTGGGGGCTGCGTCATCGCGAAACCCCCGCCCGGCGGGAATATAAAAATGCTGCGAGGCGCCCCGACGCGAAGGAGGGAGGGAGGGAGGAGGAGAAGAATCGCCTCGGGATTTCGACCGAACGGCAAGCGCCCGGAAGACCTCGCAACATGAAAACTGCTGGGCAGCTACTGCCCACGCAAGTTAGGAGCGCGACCTCCGCAGCACGGTTCCCTCTGAAAAGGTAAACGTTTGTTTCTGTGGGTTTACGAAGGTCTGGACGCATCGGTAAATAATATTACCGATCCGTATTTTTGTGAACTGCTCAGTCTCAATTTGTCCCGAGCTGCTTCTCGATGACGTTCACGAAGCCGTTTTCGTCGGGTGCAGTCATGCTCGACCACGCCTGCACGACCTTGCCGTCACGGCCGATCAGGTACTTGTAGAAGTTCCATTTCGGCGTGGTGCCGGAGGCTTGCGCCAGTTGCTTGAACAGCGGGTTGGCGTCGGTGCCGCGCACCGACGACTTGGCGAACATGGGGAATTTCACGCCGAAGGTGCTTTCGCAGAAGTCGGCAATTTCCTTGTTGGAGCCCGATTCCTGGGAGAAGTCGTTCGACGGGAAGCCCAGCACCACGAGGCCGCGGGCGCGGTATTTCATGTCCAGCGCTTCCAGGCCCTTGTATTGCGGCGTAAAACCGCAAAAACTGGCCGTATTGACCACCAGAACCACTTTGCCGGAGTACTGGCACAGAGTCTGGGGCTTTTCATCCTGCAGCCGCGGGAAGGTGTGTTGCAGGATGGCCGGACACCCGGCGGCCTCTGCCGGAGCGGGTGTCGCGGGGGTGTTCTGGGCGCTGGCCGGCAGGGCGCCAAACAGGCCCGCCACGAGGGAGAAAGCCGGAACACAGCGAAAGAGCATCGACAATCGGGTGAGGGTTCGCATGGCGGACTCCTGGTTCAAAAAGGGGGGTGTGCATCCGTGCCGCAACGGCGCGCGTATTCGCATCATCGCGCGTCTGTCATGGTCGCGCCAAACGGGCCGACTAAAATCGGCGGCCATAGAAAGACATCGATGCTCTATCCGGAACTCTTCAGACAACTCGAATCCGTCCGCTGGGACATGGACAAGGACATTCCCTGGCAGTCGTTCGACGCTTCTTTGCTGACGGAAGAGCAAGCGCAGACCATCAAGATGAATGCCATCACCGAGTGGGCGGCGTTGCCGGCCACCGAGATGTTCCTGCGCGACAACCGCCACGATAGCGATTTTTCGGCTTTCATGTCGATCTGGTTCTTTGAAGAGCAGAAGCACTCGCTGGTACTGATGGAGTACCTGAAGCGCTTCAGCCCGAAGCACGCGCCCACCGAGCAGGAACTGCACGAAGTGCGCTTCGATTTCGACCCGGCCCCGCCGCTCGAGACCCTGATGCTGCATTTCTGCGGCGAAATCCGCCTGAACCACTGGTATCGCCGTGCCGCCCAGTGGCACACCGAGCCGGTCATCAAGCACATCTACACGACGCTGAGCCAGGACGAAGCCCGCCACGGCGGCGCCTACCTGCGCTACATGAAGCGCGCGATGGAAAAGTTCGGCGACGAGGCCCGTGCCGCGTTCACGAAGGTCGGCGTGCTGATGGCCAGCGCGCGCCGCACGGCCCAGGCGTTGCATCCGACGAACCTGCACGTGAACAAGGCGCTGTTCCCGAACGACACGATCCAGAGCCGCATGCCCGACCCTGACTGGCTGGAGCACTGGCTGGACAAGCAGATCAAGTTCGACGCGGTCTGGGAGTCGAAGGTGGGCGAGCGAATCCTGCACAACCTGAGCCTGCTGATGAACCGCAGTTTCAAGACGGTTCAGGAGCTGAACCGCTACCGCAAGGAACTGGCCGCGTCACTCGGCCCCAAGCCTGAATATCAAGGCGCCTGAACAAAGCCCCGCTCGTCGGGGCTTTTTTTATGCCGCCTGTCACAGGGCACGGGGCTTGGCCGTCTGGATAGGATGGAACCTTGCTTTTCTGTTCTTTGCGTTGTGGTTGGTTCGAAGACTGCTGCTGTTCAGGGCGACGCCCACGCCGACGGTGTGCTCTGCTCCGCGAATGTCCCCCGCTTCGCTCCTCCTTTATTTCGCTGCGCAGAGCACACCATCCGCGTGAGCGTCATCAGAGTGGTCGTTGATCAGCGGTACACCA
>NZ_QAJK01000160.1 GCF_003852515.1 Variovorax sp. KBW07
TGGTGTACCGCTGATCAACGACCACTCTGATGACGCTCACGCGGATGGTGTGCTCTGCGCAGCGAAATAAAGGAGGAGCGAAGCGGGGGACATTCGCGGAGCAGAGCACACCGTCGGCGTGGGCGTCGCCCTGAATGAACCGAACGACAGCGCCCCCACCGAGCCCCACACGCTCAGCAGAACGAGCCTACCTGCGTCAAGAGAAACAGTCCCGAAGAAGCCAGGACACCGCACCACCGCAGTCGGTCAATACACCAACAACGCGCAGACTTTTTTGCCGGACATGTCGGTACGACGCATACTCGTTCGTCCTTGGCAAAGACAACGAAGGATGCCGCCCGGCCTCATGCCCGACATTGCCGATACCGACTGGATTGCCGCCACGCTGACCGCTTCGCGCCCCCGCGCCGTGGCGGCGCTGCTGCGCTACTTTCGTGACCTGGACACCGCCGAGGAAGCGTTCCAGGAAGCCTGCCTGCGCGCCCTGCAGCACTGGCCCGGCAACGGCCCGCCGCGCGACCCGCTGGCCTGGCTCATCTTCGTGGGGCGCAACGCGGCGCTGGACGAAGTGCGGCGCCGCAACCTGCATGAATCGCTGCCCGATGACGACGCCGGTAGCGGCCTGGTTAGCGACCTCGAAGACACCGAGGCCCGCCTCGTCGAGCAGCTCGACCAAGCGCGCTACCGCGACGACGTGCTGCGGCTGCTGTTCGTCTGCTGCCACCCCGAGCTGCCGCTGACACAGCAGATTGCGCTGGCGCTGCGCATCGTCTGCGGGCTGTCGGTGCAGGAGATTGCGCGGGCCTTCCTGGTCGGCGAAAGCGCGATGGAACAACGCATCACGCGGGCGCGGAAACGCGTGGCCACTGCCGGCATTCCGTTCGATACGCCGGGCCGGCGCGAACGCGATGAACGGCTGGCGGCCGTGTGCACCACCGTCTACCTGCTGTTCAACGAAGGCTATGCGGCCAGCGGCGGTGCCGCGCACGTGCGCACCGCGTTGTGCGACGAAGCGATACGGCTCGCGCGCTTGCTGCTGGCGCTGTTCCCCGACGAGCCCGAGCTGATGGGCCTGGCCGCCCTGCTCCTGCTGCAGCACGCGCGCGCCGACGCGCGGCTCGATGCCGACGGCATGGTCGTGCTGCTCGAAGACCAGGACCGCTCGCTGTGGAACCCCGAGCGCATCGCCGAAGGCCTGGCGCTGGTCGAAGGCGCGTTGCGGCAGCGACGGCCCGGCCCCTATCAGTTGCAGGCGGCCATTGCGGCCACGCATGCGCAGGCCGCTCGCGCCGCCGACACCAACTGGACAGAGATCGACCGGCTCTATGCCGCGCTCGAAGCCGTGCAGCCATCGCCGGTCGTCACGCTGAACCGGGCGGTGGCGGTGAGCAAGCTGCGCGGACCCCAAGCGGCGCTGTCGCTGGTCGAACCGCTGGGCGATGCGCTGGCGGGCTACTTTCACTTTCACGGGCTGAAGGGTGCATTGCTGATGCAGCTTGGCCGCGCGGAAGAAGCGCAGGCCGCCTTTGCCAGCGCGCTGGCACTGGCCCGCACTGCCGCGGAGGCCGCGCACATTCGCGCGATGCTCGACCGCATTGCGGCCACCGCCAACACCGGAGTCACCTGATCGCCATCTCCCCTTTCCCACGACCCAGCCAAAGCAAGAAAGAAAGACAGACATGCTCTATTCCATCCTGATCTACGGTTCCGAATCCGCGGTGGCCGCGTGGGAGCCCGGTGTCGAAGAAGACATGCTCGAGCGCCACACCGACCTGCGCGAAGACCTGCAGGCGCAGGGGCGGCTCGGCATGGTGCTGCGGCTGATGCCCGACACGGCCACCACGGTGCGCCGCGCCGGCGACACCCACCCGCTGGTGACCGACGGGCCGTTCGCCGAAACCAAGGAACAGCTGATGGGCATCTACATCGTCGAGTGCGAGACGATCGAAGAAGCCACGCAGGCCGCGCACCGGCTGGCCTTCGAGACGGGCGTGTTCGAGATCCGGCCCGTCACCTGGTACGACCCGGGCGTGATTCCGGCGCGCATCCCGCAGGTCTGAAAAAAGAACAATTGCGAAGAAAAAATCCGGCGGCGTTGTCGGATCGCGCCGCCGCCGCGCGTCCTTGGTTCGAACACCCGCATCTCGCGGGTGCCCAACCCAGGAGAGTTTCATGCCCCATTCACTCGACGGCCGCTGCGCCGTGATCCACGGCGGCGGTGGCGCCATCGGCGGCGCGGTGGCCCGTGCCTTCGCGGCGGAAGGCGCCAGGGTGTTCATCACCGGCCGCACGCGCGCCAGGCTCGATGCGGTGGCGAAAGACATCACGGCCTCGGGCGGCCGGGCCGAAGTGGCCGTGGTCGATGCGCTCGACGAAGAAGTAATGCTGCGCCACGCCAACGAAGTTGCCGAGCGCGCGGGCGGCATCGACATTGCGCTGAACGCCATCGGCGTGATGCACGTGCAGGGCACGCCGCTGTCGGTGCTGCCGCTGGAAGACTACTTTGTGCCCGTGCATGCCTACACGCGCAGCCCGTTCCTCACCGCGAAAGCGGTGGCGCCACACATGGCGAAGCGCGGCGGCGGCGTGATCCTCTCGGTGTCGACGCCGGCTTCGCGCCTGCCGGGGCCGGGCTACCTGGGCCATGCGGTGGCCTGCGCGGGCGTGGAGGCGCTGTCGCGCCACATGGCCGGCGAACTGGCGGCCTTCAACATCCGCACCGTGTGCATCCGCTCGCACGCCATTCCCGAGGCGGCGGCAGGCGGCTCGCACAGCCACGCGGTGTTCCGCCCCGTCGCCGAAAGCATGGGGCTCACGGTCGAGCAGATGCTGGCGGCCAAGCCGGCCGGCCTGCTGGTGGCGCGGCTGCCCTCGCTCGAGCAGATGGCGGCGGCAGCGGTTTTTGCGGCCTCCGACGGAGCGGGCGCAATGACCGGCGCGGTGCTGAACCTGAGCGGCGGCGTTACGCTGGACTGAGCGGAAACAGAGGCAAAGGCAGGGCAGAGGCGGGGACCACAGGGCCTCCCTAGAATCGCGCGGGTCATCCAGAAAAAGATCCCGCCAAGCCGCATGCTTTTGCCCGATTCCCTGTCCACGCCCGCCCTGGCCGACGCACTGATCGTCGATCCGTTCTACCTGGCAATTTCCGTCGATTTCGAGAACGACCTGCCGGCCCGCAAGGCGGTCCTGGCGGCGTACTTCGCGTACTCGCTGGCCGAGGCCCGGCGCACCGGGCGCTGCGAGACACCGGAAGACCGCGAACTGGGCGCGGCGGCATGGCTACTGCCGCGCACCGCACAGGTGGATGCGCAGGAGTCGGTGGCCAAGAACGCGTTCCTGGCGCGCACGCTGGGCCCGCGCGGCCACGACAACTACCACCGCATCGTCGGCTTCATGGGCCCGCACGCGAGCGCTGCCGTGCCGGCGCAGGCCTGGTACCTGTCGATCCTCGGCATCTCGCCGGCCATGCAGGGCCGCGGCCTGGGCGCGCGGCTGCTGGCGCCCACGCTGGCCGAAGCCGATGCGGCGGGCGTGCCGTGCTACCTGGAAACCTTCACGCCGCCCAGCGTGCCGTTCTACGAGCGCATGGGCTTCCGGCGCGGGCCCCGCCACCTGGAGCCGGTCACGAACTCGGTGTACGAAATCATGTGCCGGCCCGCTTCGGCGCCGACGACCAAGCCGACCACGCCAACCACCGCCTGACCCCGCGAACGCGCGGTTTCAGCGCATCGAAGCCGGTCTGAAGCGCGACCATTCCACACAGGCCGATAGTTTTTGTTCATTCGGCGGGGAGCCTCCAGTTTGCAAATGTGGCAATCAAAGACACAACTGGCAATAACCGGCAACAATCACTGAAAATAAGTAGAAACGTCCCAAGCGCCTGGACCGACCGACTCAAAATGCCGACACATGTCCCTTCTCCAGATCGAAGACGCTGACCCTGTTTCGCTCAGTCCCGCGCTCGTGGTCGAGGACGATCCGGCAATGCAGGAACGCCTGCGCTACGTGCTGTCGACACTCGGCTGCGACGACCATCTGATTGCCGTGGCGGACAGCGTGGCCGGCGCCAAGCTGCTGCTGGAAGAACATCACTACGGCGTGGTGCTGGTCGACATCGGCCTGCCCGATGGCAGCGGCGTGGAGCTGATCAGCTGGCTGCAGAGCCGCCGCCCCGGCATTCCGGCGGTGGTGATCTCGGCCTGGCGGACCGAGGAGATCATTTTTGCGGCACTGCGCGCGGGCGCCATCGGCTACCTGCTCAAGGAGCGCGACGACCTCGAGCTGAGCATCGCGCTGCGCAGCATCGAGCAGGGGGGCGCGTCGATCGACCCGTCCATTGCGCGCCGCATCATCGCGTGGCTGGCGGCCGCGCAGGTCCCGGCGAGCGCAGCCACGGAGTTGCCGGACGAAGCCGGCGCCGTGCCCGCTTCGGCACCGGCCGCGGCCCTGACGCCACGCGAACGCAAGATTCTCGAACTGGTGGCGCAAGGGCTGAGCAACCGCGACATGGCCGAGACGCTGTCGATTTCCAGGCTGACCGTCGAATGCCATACCAAGAACATCTACCGCAAGCTGGCCGTCAACTCGCGCACCGAGGCCGTGTTCCAGGGCCGAAGGCACGGCTTGCTGCGCTGACCGGCGCCTGCTTCTTCGTTCTCTTCTTTCTCTTCTTTTTTCTTCTTGCCGCCGGCACGGCGCGTGCGCAAGCCACCGCGCCTGAACTGCATGTGGAAGCCGTGCGCGGCACTGGCTGGAACGACACCGCGCCGCCCGCCGAAGGCTGGGTGCCGGTCTCGCTGCCCGACAGCTGGGCCACGCGCTGGCCCGACTTCGACGGCGTGGTCTGGTACAGGCTCACCTGGGAGCAGCCGGCGCAAATGGCCGAATCGGGCCTGCTGCTGCACTACCTGAACATGGCCGGCGAGGTGTCGCTCAATGGCGTGCCGATTTCGCGCGACGACAGCCTGGTGGAGCCGCTCACGCGCGCCTGGAACACGCCGCGCTACTGGCTGCTGGCGCCGCCACTGCTCAAGCCCGGCCGCAACACGCTGCTGGTGCGCGTGTCGGGCCTGTTCGCCTACCAGGCGGGGCTGGGGCCGGTCAGCCTGGGCACGCCGGCGGCAATGCAGGCCGAGTTCGATCGCGAACGCATCGTGCGACGCGACCTGCAGGTGCTGGGCCTGGCGGTGAGCGCGGCGGTCTCGGCCTTCTTCGCGGCGCTGTGGCTGCTGCGCCGCCGCGAAACCGCCTACGGCTGGTTCGCGGCCATGTCGGTGCTGTGGCTGCTGTTCGGCTACAACCAGATCGCCACCAGCCCGTGGCCCTTTGCCAGCAACCACAGCTGGCAGGCGATGAACACCACGCTGCTGTTGCTCTTCGGCGTGGCCTACATCGTGTTTGCGCTGCGCTTCTGCCAGCGGCGCATGCCGCGCCTGGAGGCTGTGGCGCTTCTGGTTGCCGCGGCCGGCGTGGTCGACCTGTGGATCGCAAGCGGCCCCGACCTGACCGCGCACCGCGCCATCTGGACACTGGTGGGGGGCCTCACGGTGATCGTGGTGAACAGCAGCTCGATCGTGCATGCGCTGCGCCATCGCGACAGCCCGATGCGCTCGCTTGCGCCCTTCATGGCGGTGTCGGCCCTGACGGCGGGGCACGACCTGCTGGTGTTCACGCAGGTGATCGACAGCAACACCTACTACACGACCATGTCGTCCTACGTGCTGCTGCTCGGCATGGCCCTGACGCAGGCCGCGCGCTTCGTGCAGAGCCTGAAGCGCATCGAGAACTTCAACAACGAGCTGATCGAGGAAGTGAACGCCGCCAAGGCCGAGCTGGCCGCCACGCTCGCGCAGCAGCATGCGCTGGAGCTGACGCATGCGCGCATCGGCGAGCGCGTCAACCTGGTGAGCGACCTGCACGACGGGCTCGGCGGCATGCTGGTCGGCAGCATCGCGACGCTGGAGCGCCGGCCCGAAGAGCTGACGGCCCCGCAACTGCTTGCCATGCTCAAGAGCCTGCGTGACGACCTGCGGCTGATCATCGACGCCACCGGGCGTGGCGAAGGCGATGGCGATGGCGCGCGGGCCTTCGGCGAGCTGCTGGTGCCGCTGCGCCACCGCATCTCGCAGTTGCTGGACGCCAACGGCATCGACTGCCGCTGGCAGGTGTCGGGCATCGACACGCTCGAGCTGCCGCCCTCGCACAGCCTGGAGTTGTTGCGCTTTCTGCAGGAGGCGCTGACGAACGTGCTGAAGCACAGCGCCAGCCAGCGCGTCGACGTGGCGGTGCAGCGCGCGGGCCACGAACTGCACCTCAGCGTGCGCGACGACGGGCGCGGCTTTGTCGTGGACGAAGCGGGCGGCAAGGCGGCCGGCACGGGCCTTCGAAGCCTGCGCGCCCGGGCACGGCGGCTCGGCGCCGAGCTGCAACTCGACTCCCGGCCGGGCGACACGCACGTGGCGCTGCGCGTGCCGCTCGCTCCGGCGGCCTGACCGCCCATTCGCCGCTTCGTTTGCGTGCTGCTCGCTGGACCGAGCCCTCAGCCCCGCCCGAAGCCCGTGAGAACGTCCAGCACGTTCAGCGTCGCGCCATCGAGCATGGCGCGCGGCCTGTGCGCCATGCCGAGCCGCCAGGCAAGTTTGGGCATCAGCGGCAGCACCTGAACGCGTTCGTTCGGCACGGCCTCCGGGTTCGACTGCAGCGGCAACACGGCGGCACCATAGCCGGCCGCGACCAGGCTGCGTATCGCCGCGTCGTAGTTGAGTTCAAGCCGCGCGCGCGGCGCGAAGCCGGCCGCGGCGAACCACTCCACGGTGAGCCGATGCATGTGGGTGTTGGCTTCGTTGAAGATCAGCGGCTTCTCGGCCAGCCACGCAGGCGTGATGCGCTTCGGCGCTTTCCAGCGTTGCGGCACGAAGGCCACCAACTGCTGCTCGCGCCATGGCGTGATGACCAGGCCGGGCGCCACGGGCGGCGGCATTGCCACCAACCCGATGTCCAGCGTGCCGGCGGCGAGCCGTGCAACGGCTTCGCTCGTGACGAGAATGCTGACCTCTACCTCGATGTCCGAATGCTTGGCTTCAAGCGCTTCGAGCACCTGCGTGAGCATGTCGACAACCACGCCGGTCGAAGCGCTCAAGCGAACCCGGCCGGTGCGCCCCTCGCTGCGCCGCCGCGTCGCCTCGACGACTTCATCGGCATCGCGCAGCAGCTTGCGCCCTCCCTCGACCAGCACCGCACCCGCGGCCGTGGGCGTGATGCGCCGGTTGCCGCGAACCACGAGCGGCGCATCCAGTCGCGACTCCAGTTCGCTGATGTGCAGGCTCACGGTGGGTTGCGCAAGATGCAACGCCTTCGCCGCGGCGGCGAAGCTGCCGAGGTCGACGATGGCGATCAACGTGCGTAGTTGGTCGAGGTTGAGCTGGCGCATCAGAAATGCTGATCGGAAGGTCAGGAATCTCAACTTCCACGGTAACACGCATCGCCGGAAGATAGGCATCCCGCACCCGGGAGTCCATCGTGACCACGCCGACGATCCTGTTTTTCTACCAGCGCTTCATCAGTGCCTTTCGCGGCTGGCGCCATCGAGCGGCACAGCGCCGCCGCATGCGCGTCGATGCATCGCAACTCGTCGGCATGAGTGAGCGCGACCTGTGCGATCTCGGCATCGGCCGCAGCGAGGTTCCGGCCTTGCTGCGGCAGAGCGATTGCCGGTAGCCGGCAAGAAAAGGAAGCCGCCCCCGGGACCTTGGCTAGAGCTCGAGCACCAGCCGCCCGCCTTCGCAGGCGCGTGAACAGCAGGCCATCATCTTGCTGTTGGCATCGCGCTCCATGCGCGTCAGCACCACATCTCGGTGGTCGACCTTGCCCGACAGCACGCGCACTTCGCACGAACCGCACAGGCCTTCCTCGCAGTCGCTCTGCACATCGACGTTCGCGGCGCGCAATGCCGACAGCAATGTCTGGTCGGGCGGCACGGTGACGACGAGGCCGGAGTCTTTCAGTTCCACCTCGAAGGCCTGCTCCTTCGACGGATCGAGCGTCGCCAGGGTCGATTCGAAATGCTCGACGCGCAAGGCGCCTTCGGGCCATGCCGCGCAGCAGGCCTCCAGTGCCTCGAGCATGCGCAGCGGGCCGCAGGCATACACCTGCGCACCGGGCACCGGCTGGCCGAGCAAGGCCTGCAGGTCGTTGCGCTTGCCCTCGTCGCCCGCATGCACGTGCAGGCGGTCGCCGTGCAGCGCGGCCAGTTCGTCGAGCAGCGCCATGCTCGCGCGGCTGCGTCCGCTGTAGTGCAGTTCGTAGTCCATGCCCAGTGCCTTGGCGCGGCGTGCCATCGCGCTCACCGGCGTGATGCCGATGCCGCCGGCGATGAAGATGGCTTTCTTCAGCGACTCGTCGAGCCTGAAGTGATTGCGCGGGCCGCGAATGCGCAGCCTGTCGCCCACCTTCGCATTGGCATGCACCCAGGCCGAGCCACCCCGCCCTTCGGGCTCGTGCAGCACCGCGATTTCGAGCACGCCCGCTTCGTCGGGGTCGCCGCACAGCGAGTACTGGCGCGACAGCTCGGGCGTGCCGCATTCCACGTCGATGTGCGAGCCCGGCGTCCAGCGCGGCAGCGGCTTGCCGTCGGGCGACACCAGGCGCAGCCTGACGATGCCTTCGGCCACCGGCGTCACGCGCTCGACCCGCACCGGCCGCGCAATGGCGTGGCGCGACGGCTCGCCGATGCGCACGGGCACCTGCACGTCGCGCAGGCCCGGGTTGTCGCGCTCGGGGTTGGCCGCCGGGTCCCACTCGACCCACAGGTGCTCGGGCCCGCGGAACGAGGTGTTGGGCACGTAGCTGAAGCGCTGTTCCGACAGGCGCATGTGCGGCAGGCGCCGCGTGAACTCCTCCAGGAAGATCTGCATTTCCATGCGCGCCAGGTTCTTGCCCATGCACTGGTGCGACCCGTAGCCGAAGGTCAGGTGGTCGCTGGCGTTGTCGCGGCGAATGTCGAACAGGTCGGCATCGGCAAAGTGCCCTTCGTCGTGGTTGGCCGACGAGGTGACGATCAGCAGCCGCGAGCCGGCCGGCAGGTCGACGCCGCCCACCTGCGTGTCGGTGGTCACGAGCCGGCGCCATGCGGCCACCGAGCCGTTGTGGCGCAGGCACTCTTCAACGGCGTTGGGAATGAGCCCCGGGTCTTCGCACAGCTCGCGCCACACCTGCGGGTGCTGCAGCAGCAGCTTCATCGCGTTGGCGGTGGCATTGGCGGTGGTCTCGTGCGCGGCCACGATGCCGGCCATCATCATCGAGTGCAGGTACGAATCGGTCACCACGTCGGGCTGCAGCATCTGCTTGCGGATGCCGTACTGCATCCAGCCGGGCGCGTCGGGGTCTTGCCGCATCTTGTCGAGCACCTTGCCGGCGTACTGCCAGAAGTTGCCGACGGCGTGCGCCACGGCCACCTGCTCTTCGGGCTTGGGACGGCCCCAGGTGTTGACGGTGTGCGCAATGGAGTACTTGCGCAGCGTGTCCATGTCTTCCTCGGGCACGCCGAGAAAATGCAGCGCCACGGTGAGTGGAATTTCCCACAGCATCTGGTCGACGAGGTCGGCCTTGCCGTCGTCGATGAAGCGGTCGACATACGCGCGGGCCAGCTCGCGCACCATCGGCTCGTGGTGCTTGAGCTCTTCGGGCGTGAACGGGTCCATCAGCGCGCGGCGGCGCGGCATGTGGGCCGGTTCGTCTTCGTTCACCAGCGTGCGGTTCAGCGCAAAGCCGTAGCTTGCGAGCACGGCGTTGGCTTCGTCGCCGGTGGGCGTGATCTTCTCCAGCGCGTTCGACGGGCTGAAGGTGATGTTGTCGCGAAACACCGCCTTGATGTCGGCATACCGCGTGATCACCCAGTAGCCCAGCTTCGGGCTGTAGAAGATCGGCTCCTGCTCGCGCGCCCAGCGCACGTACTCGGGCGGGTCTTGCTGGTAGCCGTCCTCGAAGGGGTCGAAGCCGGCGGCACGCTGGCTCACCGGGCAACCGGTGGGCGTGCGCTCGGCGGAGAGCGGCCCGTGCGCGACGGGGCAGCCGGAAGTGCGCGAAGGGGTGGCGGTATCGGACATGGCAGTCAGGGCGATCAGGGTCAGTCGAGCGTGATCTTCAGGTCGCGGATCAGCTTGTGCCAGCGCGTGGTTTCGTTCTTCAGCAACTCGGCGTATTGCGCGGGCGTGTTGCCCACGGGCTCCACGCCGAAGTCGACCATGCGCGTGCGCACCGAGGGCTCGTTGATGGCCGCAACGATCTGGCGGTTGAGCGTGTTCACCACCTCCGGCGACGTGGCCGAGGGCACCACCACGCCGACCAGCGCGGCGGCCTCGACGTTCTTGTAGCCCAGCTCGGCGAAGGTCGGCACGTCGGGCAGTTGCGGCAGGCGCGTGGGGTTGGCCACCGCCAGCGCGCGCACCTTGTTGCCCTTGATGAAGCCGGCGCCCGCCGCCAGGTCGACCATCATGGCCGGCAGCTGGCCGCCCACCACGTCGGCCAGGGCCGGCGCCGCGCCGCGGTACGGCACGTGGACCATGAACAGGCCCGCCTCCACCTTCAGCAGTTCCATCGCCAGGTGGTGCGGGCTGCCCGCTCCGGCCGAGGCGTAGTTGATGCCGCCCGGCTTGGCCTTCGCCTTGGCGATGAAGTCCTTGGCCGTGGCAAAGCCGGAGTTGGTGCCGACCACCAGGATCATCGGGAACTTGCCCATCAGCGTGACGGGCGCCAGGTCCTTGGTGGGGCTGTAGCTGAGCGACTTGTAGAGCGCGGGGTTGAAGACCAGCGTGCCGTTGTCGGCCGACAGCACGGTGTAGCCATCGGCCGGCGAACGCGCGGTTTCGGCGGCGGCCAGCGCGGTGTTGCCGCCCGGCTTGTTGTCGACCAGCACCGGCTGCGCGACCTGGGTGGACAGCGTCTGGGCAACGGTGCGCGCCAGGAAGTCGGAGCCGCCGCCGGCCGCGTAGGGAACGATCCAGCGGATCGGCTTGGCCGGGTAGGCGGGCTGGGCGGTCTGCGCGCCGGCGCTCGCGGCAACGACGAGGGACAGGACCGCGAGGCCGCTGGCGATGTGCTTCTTCATGGGGTGTCTCCGGATCGAATGTTGTGTATTGCGTAAGTATCATACGCATTGCGTAATCTCTAATTTCGGGTTTACCCTGCCGCGGCGGCGCCCCGAAGCACCCGGTTCGAGCCCCTAACATGCAGGCGACATGACCCCTTCCCCTTCTTCTCCCGACGAATCTCCCTCGCCCGCCACGGCGCCCCGCGAGCGGCGCCAGCGCGTGCAGGCCGCCGAAACCGGCATGGCCGTGCTGAAAGGGCTGGCGCACCTGGGCGGGCGCAGCAGCCTGACCGCGCTTTCCGCCCACGTGGGCGAAAGCCCGGCCAAGGTGCACCGCTACCTGGCCAGCCTGATGGAAGAAGGCCTGGTGCTGCAGGACGCCGGCTCGCAGCACTACTACCTGGGCAACGAAGCCATCCAGATAGGGCTGGCGGCCATGCGGCAGGCCGACCCCATTCGCGCGTCCGAGCCCTGCCTGGTCCGGCTGCGCGAATCGATGGAGGTGACCTGCTTCATCGCGGTCATGGGCAACAAGGGCCCGACCATCGTGCGTTTCGAAGAGCCGGGGCTGCCCGTCACGGTGAACGTGCGGGCCGGCTCGGTCATGTCGATCCTGTGGTCGGCCACCGGCCGTGCATTCCTGGGGCTGCTCGACGAATCGCGCGTGCTGGCGCTGGCGGAGCAGGAGTTGTCGGCCGCCACGCCGGACATGCGCGCCACGCTCGACGCGGCCGACCCCATCGGGCAGTTGCGCCGCGAGGTGCGGGAGGCGCGCTGCGCCAGCGTGAAAGACACCTACCTGCGCGGCATCAGCGCCGTGGCGGCGCCGGTGTACGACTATGCGGGCCGCGTGTGCGCCGTGCTGACGGCGCTGGGGGCCACGGGCGGTTTCGATCCGGCCATCGACGGGCCGATCGCCATGGCCGTGCGGCGGGAGGCCGCGGCCACGAGCGCCATCCTGGGCGCCCGCGCCTGACCCGCCTGACCCGCCTGATCGCGGGTCATCCGGTTCGGCCCGGTCAGTCGGCCCAGACCACCACGCCGGTCCACGCCGTGGCCAGCACCACGACGCCGAAGGCAATGCGGTACCAGGCGAACGGAATGAAGTTGTGGGTGCTGATGTACTTCAGCAGCCAGCGCACGCACAGCCAGGCGCTGATGAACGAGAACACCAGGCCCACCGCGAACAGCGGAATGTCGGCCACCGACAGCAGCGCGCGCTCCTTGTAGAGGCTGTACACGCCGGCGCCGATGAGCGTCGGGATGGCCAGGAAGAACGAGAAATCGGTCGCCGCCTGGCGCGACAGGCCCAGCAGCATGCCGCCGATGATGGTCGAGCCGCTGCGGCTGGTGCCCGGGATCATCGCGAAGCACTGCACCAGGCCCACCTTGAGCGCGTCCCACGGCGTCATGTCGTCCACGTGCTCGACGCGCACCGAGCCCGGCGGCCGCTTCTCGGCCCACAGGATGATGAAGCCGCCGATGATGAAGGTGCTTGCCACCACGGTCGGTATGAACAGGTGCGCCTTGATCACCTTGCCGAACAGCAGGCCCAGCACCACCGCCGGCAGGAAGCCGATGAAGATGTTCAGCGCCAGCCGGCGCGCCTTCGGCTGCCGCGGCAGCGCGACCACGGTCGACTTGATCTTCTGCCAATAGACCAGGATCACGGCAAAGATCGCGCCGGTCTGGATGGCGATGTCGAACACCTTGGCCTTGTCGTCGTCGAAGCCCAGCAGCGACCCCGCAAGAATCAGGTGGCCGGTCGACGAGATCGGCAGAAATTCGGTCAGCCCCTCCACGATGCCCATGATGGCGGCCTTGACCAGCAAAACGATGTCCACGCGTACTCCTTGAAAGAGCCGCAATTATCGCGAGGGCACTGGTCAGGTCGCGTTCAGGTAGCGGCCACGCATCGACACATGCGGCCGGCAACATACCGTATTCAGGTGATGTTCGCGCGCCGCGCATTGGCACATATTTGAAGCTGGCCATTCATTCATCCGCGCCCGAAGGAGTTCTGCAATGCAAACGTTCACCCCCGGGGATGGGCATGAAGAGCATGTGTCGACGGCCCAGGACCACGGCAAGGACCGCCGCAAGAACGCCGTCGAGATGGAAACCGAGCAGCGCGCTTCCATGAAGCGCGTTGCCGAGGCCACCGGCGCCTCGGCGCACGAGCTTCAGCAGCTGATGCAGCGCCTGCTCGACATCGACCGCTCGGGCACCAGCGCCGGCATCGTGGCGCAGGGCCACATTGCCGCCGACCGCATGGAGTCGGGCATGCAGGTGCTCGACCTGGGCGACGGCAGCGTGGCCGGGCAGCGGTCCGACGCGGTGCAGAGCATCGACTTCTGGCTGCTGGAGCCGCTCGACCCGGCGCACGACAAGAAGTGGTACGCCCGCTGGAAATTCTGGAGCTTCATCCTGGGTGCGGCCGGCCCCGAGGCCTCGCTCACCCTGCAGGGCCTGGCGCTGCGGCCCAGCGAGCCCGGCGACGCGCATGCCGACCTGGTGGCCAAGGCGCGCAAGGTGCTGGAAAGCTGGCGCCGCACCTCCGACCCGCTGTTCTGGGCCGCCGTCGAATGCTATGTGCGGCAGCACGCGTTCTCGCTCGAAACGCAGGCCTACCTGCTGCACTGCATCGCGGCCGTGTTCGGCGGCGACACCATGAAGCTGTCGAACGCGCAGAGCGAACAGCTCACCGGCATCCTGGCCGGCACCTACTGCGACGCACTCGGCACGTCGGCCACCCTGCCTTCGTCGGACATCTACCGGCGCCTGTCGCAGGGCCTGGAAGCCACCGACCGCGAGACCGGCCTCACGCGCATGCTGGGCCGCAGCGACGCGGCGCAGATTGCCATGACGGCCCTGTTCTCGATCATCGAAAGCCCGGCCCCGTCAGGCGCCCGCTGAACCCTGTCCGGTTCGCCGGCGCAGTGCGCGCACGGCGCTGTCGACCGTGGTCAGCACCGGCAGGCCGCTGGCCTGCTCGCAAGCCCCCTTTGCCCGCGCCATGCTGAACTGGGCCAGCACGATACGCGTGCAGCCGCGCTCGCGCAGCGCCACGGCCTGAGCAGCGATCAACGCGTCGTGCCGCTGCGTGTCGCCGGCGTTCAACGCATCGAGCGCGCCTTCGGCCAGGGCCAGCTCGAGCTGCACGCCGGCCGGAAACTCGGGCGGCATCGACGCCAGCGTGGGCGCGAACGTGGCGATCAGGCCCAGCCTGCCCTGCCCCTGTGCTCCTTGCACTGCTTGTGTTGCGTGCACGGCTTCCTCGACCATCGCCTCGTTGGGCTTGAGCACCGGAATGCCCGCATGCCGCCGCGCCACCGCCTCGATGCACGGACCGAAGGCCGAGCAGGTGAACAAGATGCCCTGCGCGCCGGTATCCACCGCGTACTGCGCCAGCCGCTGGAAGCGCTCGTGCATTGCCGCGTCGAGCCCCTGCCCGTTGCGCGCCAGGTCGGCCGAGAGGCTGTCGTCCAGCAGGTTCATGCGCAGCGCCTCGGGCCAGTCGCGCGCAAAGGCGTCGTTGATGGGCGCGACGGAATGCGAAAGCGCGTGGATCAGGGCGATGCGTGTCATGAAGTCAAAAAGTCAGATGCCCTTGGACGACGGGTTGGCAAACGCCTCTTTCGTCTCGGCATTGAGCGGGTAGTTGATGTTGATGCCCTTCGGCGGAATCGGCGACATGAACCACTTGGCATAGAGCTTTTCCATCTCGCCCGACTTCATCATGCCCGACACCACGCGGTCGACCAGCGCCTTGAAGGCCGGGTCGTCCTTGCGGAACATGAGCGACTGGTTCTCGGTGCGCAGGCTCTCGCCGGTGATGATGAAATCTTTCGGGTTGCGCGCATTGGCAATCTGCCCGGCCAGCAAAATGTCGTCGAGCACGAAGGCCTGCGCGCGGCCCGTCTCCACCAGCAAGAACGAATCGCTGTGGTCCTTGCCGGCCAGGTTGTTCACCTCCAGGCTTCGGCCCCGGTCGGCCTCGCGCAGCAGGCGGAACGAGGTGGTGCCGCTGGTCGTGGCCACCGTCTTGCCCTGCAGGTCGGCAATGCTCTTTATGCCTGAATCGGCCTTCACCAGCATGCGCACGTTGTAGCGAAAGATGTCGGGCGAAAACGCCACCTGCTTCTGCCGCTCGACCAGGTTGGTGGTGGAGCCGCACTCGATGTCGACCGTGCCGTTCTGCACCAGCGGCATGCGGTTGGCCGAGGTCACGGCCTGGTACTTGATCTCGATGGCCGGCAGCTTGAGCTCGGTCTTCACCGCCTCGACGATGCGGTTGCAGATCTCGATGCTGTAGCCCACCGGCTTCAGGTTGCCGTCGAGGTAAGAGAAGCCGAACGACGACTCGCGGTAGCCGAAGGTGATGGCGCCGCTGGCCTTGATCTTGGCGAGCGTGTCGTTCTCCTGGGCCTGCGCTGCCGCGTGCGGCAGCAACAGGGCGAAGGCCACCGCGAAGGCGGCAGCACCGAAGGAAACCGGCGGACGAAGCTTGGGCATGGAGGCGCTCCTGGAGGGTGGCGGGTTGAAGAAAAATGACGAGAAAAATCGGAGCGTGCTCAGCGCGCGGCGGCCCGCGTGACCGCATCGACGGAGGCCGCCAGGCGGGAGGCGATTTCCCGCAGGTCCTGCCGCGTGGCAATGAAGGGCGGCGCGAGCAGCACGTGGTCGCCCTGCCGGCCATCGACGGTGCCGCCGAAGGGGTAGCAGAGCAGGCCGCGCGCCATGGCATCCTTCTTGACGAGTGCGTGCACCTTCAGCGCGGGATCGAACGGCGCCTTGCCCGCGCGGTCGGCCACCAGCTCGATGCCCCAGAAAAAGCCACGGCCGCGAACGTCGCCCACATGCGGATGCACGCCCAGCGCCTCTTGCAGCATCGCGCCGAAGGCAGCGCCGTCTTCGCGCACCTTGGCCACGAGGGCGTCGCGCCGGATCACCTGCTGCACCGCCAGCGCCGCGGCGCAGGCCATCGGGTGGCCCAGGTAGGTGTGGCCGTGCTGGAAGAAGCCGCTGCCCTTCGACATGGCCTCGACGATCTTGCGCTGCGCCAGCACCGCGCCCACCGGCTGGTAGCCGCCGCCCAGCCCCTTGGCGATGGTCATGAGGTCGGGCACCACGCCCTCCTGCTCGCAGGCATGCAGCGAGCCGGTGCGGCCCATGCCGCACATCACCTCGTCGAGGATCAGCAGCACGCCGTACTTGTCGCACACCGCGCGCACCGCCTTGAAGTACCCGGGCACCGGCGTCAGCACGCCGGCGGTGGCGCCGCCGACGGTTTCGGCCACGAAGGCGATCACCCGGTCGGCACCCTGCGCGACGATGGCGGCTTCGAGCTCGGCCGCCAGGCGCAGGCCGTATTGCTCGGCGCTTTCGTCGGCCCGCTGCTCGCGGTACGGGTAGCACGGCGACACGTGCGTGGCCGGCACGAGGATCGGCGCGAAGGGCTCGCGCCGCCATGCGTTGCCGCCCACCGCCAGCGCGCCCAGCGTGTTGCCGTGGTAGCTCTGGCGCCGCGCGATGAAGTGCGTGCGCCGCGGCTGGCCGATCTCGACGAAGTACTGGCGCGCCATCTTCAGCGCCGCCTCCACCGCCTCGGAGCCGCCGCTCACCAGGTACACGTGGCTCATGCCTTCGGGCGCCGAGCCGATCAGTTCGTCGGCCAATTGCTCGGCCACTTCGCTGGTGAAAAAGCTGGTGTGCGCGTAGGCCAGCCGGTCGAGCTGGGCATGCATGGCGGCCAGCACCTCCGGGTGCGCATGGCCGAGCGACGACACGGCCGCACCGCCCGAGGCATCGAGGTATTCGCGGCCCTCGGCGTCGCGAATGAACATGCCGTGGGAGCCGGCGGCAACCGGTGGGGTCTGGCGAAGGTGGCGGTGAAAGACATGCGTCATGGCGGCGGGATCTCTTGGCTGGCTCTGGAACTAACGTTTCCATCGAATTATTGTTTGGAACATTTGTTCCGTCAACTGTTCCGTTGCCGCCGCTCCGGTACATTCGTTCCAACGAGCTACAGAAAAGAGACACCGCCATGGGCGCCAAAGAGCAGATCCGCCAGCGTTTCAATGAACTGAGCCCCGCGCTGCAGCAGGTGGCGCGCTACGTGCTCGACCACCCGAACGAGGTGGTCACGGGCTCGATGCGCAACGTGGGCACGCGCGCGCAGAGCACGCCCGCCACGCTGGTGCGTTTTGCGCAGTACCTGGGCTACGAGGGCTGGCCGCAGCTGAAGGAATCTTTTGCCGCGGACATGGGCCTGGGCCCGGAGACCTACGGCGTGCGCGCCAAGCAGCTGGTCGGCCGCGCCAAAGACCAGACCCTGACCGGCGAAATGTTCGAGGTGCAGCGCCGCAACCTCGAAGCCACGCACCGGCAAAGCGAACAGGCGCTGCAGAAAGCCTGCGCGCTGATCGAGAAGGCGCCGGCCGTGCATGCGGCGGGTTTCAGGGCCTGCTTTCCCATCGCTTTTTCATTCGTGTACGTGTACCGGCTGTTCCGCGCCAGCGTGCACCTTGTCGACGGCCAGGGCGGCTCGCTCGAAATGCAGCAGCGCGCCTTCGCCAAGGGCGATGCGCTGGTGGTGGCGAGCTTTGCGCCCTACTCGCGCGAGGCGCTTCAGGTGGCGGAGGCTGCGAAGGCAGCGGGCTGCCGCATCGTCGCCATTACCGACAGCGTGACTTCGCCTTTGTCGTTGCTGGCGGACGAGACGCTGCTCTTCACCATCCACAGCCCGTCGTTCTTTCCGTCGGTCGCGGCCGGCGTGGCGGTGACCGAAGCGCTGGTCGAACTGCTGGCCAGCCGCGCGGGCAAGCCGGTGATACGGCGCATTGACCAGGCCGAGGCGCAGCTGTTCGAGTCGGGCGCCTACCTGATGGCGCCGGTGGCGCGCGGCGGCTAGCGGCCGGCAGGTTCGCGGCGGGGCCGCTCAGACCAGCGCGCGCGTGCGCCCGGCCTTCTGGCGCAGGTTGTGCACCAGCAGGTCGCGGTTGGCGGTGATGTGCTCGCGCATGACCGATTCGGCGACGGCCGCCTCTTGCAGCCCCAGCGCCTCGACGATGCGCCGGTGCTCGGCCAGCGCGTTCTGGGCCTGGTCGCGCCGGTAGAGCAGCAACGCGGCGTCGCGGTTGTGCGGGCGCAGGTTGCTGTCGAAGATGATCGGCAGCTGGCAGGCCCGGCGCACCGCCTCGGTCAGCCAGCGGTTGTCGGCCAGCTTCAGCAGCTGGCGGTGGAAGTCGAGGTTCAGGTCGTGCCAGCGCCTGGCGTGGCCGTCGCTCCACTCGTCGCCATGCAGCAGCGCGTGCTGCTCTTCGAGCATTTGCGCCAGCCGCTGCCGGGCGTCGGCTTCGAGCCCGCGCTCCCCGAGCAGGCGGCAGCCCATGCCTTCGAGCGTGGCGCGCACGCTGAAGGCGTCGAACACGTCCTTGGCGTCGAAGCGGCGCACCTGGAAACCCCGCTGCGGGTGATAGACCAGCAACCCCTCGTCGGCCAGCCGCGCCATCGCGCCGCGCACGGGCGTGCGCGACACGCCGAACTCGTTGGCCAGCGTGATCTCCATCAGGTGGGCGCCGGGCGCAATGACGCCGTCGAATATGCGGGCGCGCAACATGTCGGCCACGGACAGCGCGCGTGTCCGGGAGGGGTCTGGGGGGTTCATCGGAGGTCGGGAACGGGGGCGGCCGGAATCAGGCCGCGCGGATGTTACGGCTCAAGAACGGCGCGTCATATCCCCAATTTCCGTAAAACCGCGTTTTCGGACTTTTTCGAGCATTAGGGAAAATTTCTTAACATTTGCTCACACGTGTAAGCCAAAACACTGTAGTCGTCTTACAACGACGCCCCGGCGTGGTGCAAACAGGGGCGAAGGGGGCCGGCCTTCCGGAACCCCGGCCCATCGCCCGGTGTCCAACCGGTGTCGCGGCGCCTTGTCGCGACAGGAGGTTATGACCATGAAGCAAGTGAAGCACTGGCAAGACCCCGTCAACGCAGTGGCAGGCGTGTGGCTCGTCGTCTCGCCCTGGGTCCTGGGTTTCCAGGGCGTGACGCCCGCGATGTGGACCATGGTGGCGATCGGCATCCTGCTCGGCGCGGTGGCGCTGGGTGCGACCTTCGTGCCGCGCCAATGGGAAGAGTGGACCGAGGTCGCGCTGGCCGCCTGCCTGGCGGTCTCGCCCTGGGTGCTGGGCTTCCGCGGAACGGAAGCGGCGCTGGTCAACGCGGTGCTCGTGGCCGCGGTGATCATGGTGCTGGCACTCTGGGTGCTGGTGACCGACAAGGACTACCTGGGCCACACCGTCGACCGTCCGGCGCATTGAACGCGGCGCCGCGGTGGTGAAGCCACGAAGCCCGGCACGGCGCGTGTTGTTGCGCTGATCGCCGGGCCGACTGGATGGGCGGCATGCCGCGCCCATCCGCGAACCTAGCCTCTCACTGCACGCGGGAGGCAGTGGGTGGCGTTGCGGCTTCCGCATTGGCACTGCCCTCGCCCATCCATCCGGCCTGCCAGCCGCCGCCCATCGCCTGGATCAGCGCGATGGCGGTGTTCTGGCGGTTGACCTGCAGTTGCACCAGCGTGCGCCGCGCGCTCAACGCGGCCGCCTGCGCCGTGACCACGTCGGTGTAGCTCACCTGCGCGGCGCGGTAGCGGTTCAGCAACTGCTGCTCGGTCTTGTCGGCGGCGGCCGAGGCCTCGCGGCGGAACCCCTCCTGCTGCGCCAGCGCGGCGCTGGCCGTGAGCTGGTCTTCCACCGCCTGGAAAGCCGTGAGCACGGTCTGGCGGTAGCGCGCCACGCTCGACTCGTAGCCGGCCTTGGCGGAATCGACGTTGGCGGCAATCGCGCCCGCGTCGAACACCACCTGCGCCACCGAGAAGCCGAACGACCACAGCGTGTTGGCCGAGCCGAACAGGTCTTTCACGCGGCTCGCGTTGCTGCTGCCGACCGAGGCCGTCAGCGGGATGTTCGGGAAGTACGCCGCGCGTGCAATGCCGATCTGCGCATTGGCCGACGCCATGGAGCGCTCGGCCGCCGCGATGTCGGGGCGGCGCTGCAGCAGGGTCGAGGGCACGCCGGTCGGCACGCCCGGCACGGTGGGTTTCCATTGCGCGACCGGCAGGCTGAAGTCGGCCGGCGCCACGCCCACCAGCATGGCAATGGCGTGCTCCAGCGTGGCGCGGGTGCGCTGCAGGCCGACGCGGTCGGCCTTGGCGTTCACCAGCTGGGTTTGGGCCTGCAGCACGTCGGTCTGCGCGGCAATGCCCGCCGCGTAGCGGTTGCTGGTGATCTCGAAGGCGCGCTGGTAGCCCTGGATGGTTTCGTCGAGCAGCCCGATTTCGGCATCGGCCTCGCGCAGCGAGAAGTAGTTGGTCGCCAGGTCGCCGATGGCCGACAGGCGTGCCGAGGCCAGGTCGGCCTCGCTGGCCTGCGCATTGGCCTGCGCGCTGCCCACCGCCTCGCGCAGGCGGCCCCACACATCGGGCGTCCAGCTGGCGCCCAGCGAAGCCGAGAAAGCGTTCGACGGGGCGGCCACGCCGCTGCCGCCGTTCACGTTGCCGGTGCGCTTACCGCTGCCGCTGAACGACACCGAGGGAAACAGAGCCGCGCGTTCGCCGCGCACCAGCGCCTGGGCCTGCGTGTAGTTGGCCACCGCCGCCGCGATGTTCTGGTTCGACACCTGCACGCGGCTGGCCAGTTCGTCGAGCGTGGCGTCGCCGAACAGCTTCCACCATTCGCCGCGGTCCAGCGCATCGGCCGGCGCGGCGGGCAGCCAGCCTTCGGCGGTCTGCTGCTCCTTCCAGCCGGCGGGCGACACGGTGGCCGGCCGTTCGTAGCGCGGGCCGACGGCGCAGCCGGCCAGCAGAGCGGCCAGCGCGAGCGACGTGAGTTTTCCAAGGCGGAGGAAAGGAAGTTTTTGTTTCATGAGGAATGCTCCGCTTTGACTTTCGCCGACAGGCGAAAGCGTTCCGGGAACACCGCGGAACCGGCTTTGCCGGGCCGCTGGTGTTGCCCCCTGCAAGGGGGTTGGAGGCCACACGAAGTGGGCAAGCCTGGGGGTGTACTCATACAACACGGCTCAGTTCGTGTTCGTTCTTGCCACGGCGGCGCAGCTTGTCGAGCAGCAGGTACACCACGGGCGTGGTCAGCAGCGTCAGCAACTGGCTGGCGATCAGCCCACCGATGATGGCCACGCCCAGCGGCCGGCGCAACTCGGCGCCTTCGCCGAAGCCGATGGCCAGCGGCAGCGCGCCCAGCGCGGCGGCCATGGTGGTCATCAGGATCGGGCGAAAGCGCAGCAGGCACGCTTCACGCACCGCCTCCAGCGGCGTGAGGCCGCGCGAGCGTTCGGCCTCCAGCGCGAAGTCGATGATCAAGATGGCGTTCTTCTTCACGATGCCGATCAGCAGGAACACGCCGATCAGCGCAATGATCGAGAACTCCATGCGGAACATCAGCAGCGCCAGCACCGCGCCCACCCCGGCCGACGGCAAGGTCGACAGCACGGTAATGGGATGCACCAGGCTTTCGTAGAGGATGCCGAGCACGATGTAGATCACCACCAGCGCCGCAAGAATAAGCATGAGCTGCTGACCCTGCGACTGCTGTGCGCTCAGCGCGGTGCCCGCAAAGGCGCCGCGCACGTTGGTCGGCATGGCGATGTTGGCCTCGGCCTTGGCGATGGCCTCGCGCGCGTCGCCCAGGTTGGCGCCTTCGGCGAGGTTGAACGAGATGGTGGTGGCAAGCTCGCCGTCTTCGTGGCTCACCGAGGTGGCCACCGACTGCTCTTCGAACTTCGCCACCGCCGACAGCGGCACCAGCGCGGTCGCCGTGTTGCTCAGCACATTGCCCGACGAGGCGTTGCGCAGGCCCGGGTTGGCCGACACTGGCACCGAGGCACTGGCCGCGGACGACGCCGACGCTGTGCCTCCCGCCTTGCCGGTGGACGACGTTCCGGTGCCCGTGCCCGCCGTCGAGGCGGCCACCTGCGTGGTCACGGCCTGGCCGGCCACGATGGACGTCTTGGTGGCGGGCACGTACACGTCGCTCAGCGCATTGGGGCTGCGCGTGTAGCGCTGCGCCCACTCCATCACCACGTGGTACTGGTTCAGCTCGGTGTAGATGGTTGCCACCTGCCGCTGGCCGAAGGCGTTGTACAGCGCGTTGTCGATGGCGGTGGACGTCAGGCCGAGCCGGCGCGCGCTGTCGGGGTCGACCTTCGCCACCGTTTCCACGCCGTTCTGGTCCTGGTCGGTGTCGACGTCGGTCAGCAGCGGCTGCAGCTTGAGCTCGTCGGACAGCTTGACGGCCCAGGTGCGCAGGTCGGCCAGGCTGTCGCTCTTGAGCGTGTACTGGTAGGTCGAGTTGCTGGCGCGGCCACCCGAGCGCACGTCTTGCACCGTGCCCAGGAACACGCGCAGGCCCGTCACCTCGTTGAGCTGCGGACGCAGCCGCGCGATCACGGCCAGGCCGCTCTCGGTGCGCTGGTTGGCCGGCTTCAGGTTGACGAACATGAAGCCGCCGCCCGCGCGCGAGCCGCCGGTAAAGCCGATCACCGTGTCGACCGCCGGGTCCTTGCGGATGATGTCGATCACCTGGCGCAGCTTCTCGGCCAGCGCCTGCGAAGAAATGCTCTGGTCGGCGCGCAGGCCGCCATTGAGCTGACCGCTGTCCTGCTGCGGAAAGAAGCCCTTGGGCGCGGCGCTGAACAGGTAGACGTTCAGCCCCACCACCGCCACCAGGATCAGCATGACCAGCGCCTTGCTGTCGAGCGCCCAGTCGAGGCTGTGCTCGTAGCGCTTGAGCACCCAGTCGTAGCCGCGCGCGGCCATGCGGCCCAGGCGGCCCTGCGGTTTGTTCTTGTCGTGCTCGCCGCCGGGCTTGAGCAGCCACGCGCACATCATGGGCGTGGTCGTCAGCGAAATGACCAGCGAGATCAGCACGGCCGCCGACAGCGTGACCGCGAATTCGCGGAACAGCCGGCCCACCTGCCCGCCCATGAACAGCAGCGGAATGAACACCGCCACCAGCGACACGCTGATCGACAGCACGGTGAAGCCCACCTCTTTCGCGCCCAGCAGCGCCGCCTTCATGCGCGACATGCCCGACTCGATGTGGCGGCTGGTGTTTTCCAGCACCACGATGGCGTCGTCGACCACGAAGCCGGTGGCCACGGTGAGCGCCATCAGGCTCAGGTTGTTCAGGCTGAAGCCCAGCAGGTACATCACCCCGAAGGTGCCCAGCAGCGCCGCCACCGTGGCCACGGCCGGCACGATGGTGGCGCGCACGCTGCGCAGGAACAGGCTGACCACCAGCACCACCAGCAGCACCGAGACGACCAGCGTGAACTCGACCTCGCGCAGCGAGCTGCGGATCGAGTTGGTGCTGTCCGACGCCACCTGCAGCGTCACGTCGGGCGGCAATTGCGCCTGCAGCTCGGGCAGCAGCGCGCGCACGCTGTCGACCGTCTCGATGATGTTGGCCGAGGGCTGCCGCGTGATCAGCACGATGATGGCCGGCTCGCCATTGAACAGGCCCAGCGTGCGCGTATCTTCCACGCCATCGACCACCTCGGCCACGTCTTGCAGCCGCACCGCCGCGCCGTTGCGCCAGGCCACCACCATCGAGGCGTAGTCGCTGGCGCGCAGGGCCGGGGTCTGCGTGTAGATCTGCAGCTTGCGGCCGTCGCCCTGCACCGTGCCCTTGGGCCGATTGGCGTTCGAGGCCTGGATCGCGGCACGCACGTCGTCGGTGCTGATGCCGTAGCGGTTGAGCGCGAACGGCAGCAGCTCGATGCGCACCGCCGGCAGCGAGCCGCCGCCGATTTCGACGTCGCCCACGCCATCGACCTGCGACAGCCGCTGGCTCACGATGTTCGACACCGCGTCGTAGATCTGGCCCGGCGTCTTGGTCTTGGACGTGAGCGCCAGGATGATGACCGGCGACGCCGCCGGGTTGGCCTTGCGATAGGTCGGGTTGCTGCGCAGCGTGGCGGGCAGGTCGACGCGGCTGGCATTGATGGCGGCCTGCACCTCGCGGGCGGCGCCGTCGATGTTGCGGCTCAGGTCGAACTGCAGCGTGACGCGGGCCGAGCCCACCGAGCTGGTGGACGTCATTTCGTTGACGCCCGCGATGGTGCCCAGGTGGCGCTCCAGCGGCGTCGCCACGCTGGTGGCCATCGTCTCCGGGCTGGCGCCGGGAATCGATGCGCGCACCGAGATGACGGGGTAGTCGACCTGCGGCAGCGGCGACACCGGCAGCACGAAGAACGCGGCAATGCCGGCCAGCGCGATGCCGATGGTCAGCAGTACCGTGCCGATGGGACGGCGAACGAAGGGCAGCGAGAGATTCATCCCGCGGCCTCCTCCCCGACTTCGGTGCGCCGGGTGCTTCCGCCGCCCAGCCGGTCGAACGCCAGGTAGATCACCGGCGTGGTGAACAGCGTGAGCAACTGGCTGACGACCAGCCCGCCGAAGATTGCCAGGCCCAGAGGGCGCCGCAGTTCGGCGCCTTCGCCGAAGCTCAGCATCAGCGGCACCGCCGCGAACAACGCGGCCAGCGTGGTCATCAAGATCGGCCGGAACCGCAGCAGCGCGGCCTGGTGAATTGCCTCGCGGGCCGACTTGCCCTGCGTGCGCTCGGCATCGATCGCGAAGTCGATCATCATGATCGCGTTCTTCTTCACGATGCCGATCAGCAGGATGATGCCGATGATGCCGATCACGCCCAGGTCGTTGCCGGTAACCATCAGCGCCAGCAGCGCGCCCACGCCCGCGGACGGCAGCGTCGACAAGATCGTCAGCGGGTGCACGTAGCTTTCGTACAGCACGCCCAGCACGATGTACACGCAGACCACGGCCGCAAGAATCAGCCACAGCTGGTTCGACAGCGAACGCTCGTAGGCGCCCGAGGCGCCCAGGAAGGTCATGGTCACGCTGTTGGGCATGCCGATTTCCTTGGCCGCCGCGCGGATCGCATCGACCGACGAGCCGAGCGACACACCCGGCGCGGTGTCGAAGTTCAGCGTGCTCGCCGGGTACTGCGCCACGTGCGTGATCTGCAGCGGCGCCTGCTGCTCGGTGATGTCGGCAATGGCCGAAAGCGGCGTGGCCGTGCCCGAGCCGGCGATCAGGTTCAGCTGGCCCAGCGTCTGCGGTGTGTTCACCATGCCCGGCCGGGCTTCGAGAATCACGCGGTACTGGTTGGTCTCGGTGAAGATGGTCGAGACGATGCGCTGGCCGAAGGCGCTGTAGAGCGCGTCGTCCACCGTGCTCGCGGTGATCGACAGGCGCGCCGCGGTGTCGCGGTTCACGTTCACGTAGGCGGCCAGGCCTTGCGCGCCGGCGTCGCTGCTCACGTTGCGCACCTTGTCCGAGTCTTGCAGCCTGGCCACCAGCTTCTTCATCCACGAAGTGATGGCGGCGCTGTCGACGCCCTCGAGCGACACGCGGTACTCGGTCGGGCCGGTCTCGGCGTCGATGGTCAGGTCTTGCGTGGGCTGCAGGTACAGCGTGACGCCGGCCACCTGCCGCACGCGCTCGCGCAGCCGCTCCATCACGACCTGCTGGTTGTCGTGGCCGGACCTCATGTTGATGAGCATGCTGCCGGTGTGCAGCATGGTGTTGTTGGCGGCGTCCACGCCCACGAACGAGCTGAGGTTCTGCACGTCGGGGTCGGCAAGAATCGCGCGCGCCGCCTGCAGTTGCAGCTGTGCCATGCGGTCGAACGACACGTCTTGCGCCGCCTGGATGCGGGCCTGCAGCTGGCCGGTGTCCTGCGTGGGGAACAGGCCCTTGGGAATGGTGAGGTACAGCACCACGGTCAGCACCATGGTGAGCAGGGCGACCAGCAGCGTGAGCGGTTGGTGCGCGATGACCCAGTGCAGCGAGCGGTCGTAGCGCACCATCACGCCGTCGAAGAAACGCTGGGCGCGCGCGCCGAAGCCGGTGCCCGACGGGTTCTTCTTTTCTTCGTGCTTGAGCCAGCGCGCCGACATCATCGGCACCAGCGTGAGCGACACCACCGCCGAAATCAGAATGGTGATGGCCAGCGTCACCGCGAACTCGCGGAACAGGCGGCCCACCACGTCGCCCATGAAGAGCAGCGGAATCAGCACCGCAATGAGCGAGACGGTCAGCGAGATGATGGTGAAGCCGATCTGCGTCGCGCCCTTGAAGGCGGCCTGCAACGGCTTTTCGCCCTCCTCGATGTAGCGCGCGATGTTCTCGATCATCACGATCGCGTCGTCCACCACGAAGCCGGTGGCAATGGTCAGCGCCATCAGGCTCAGGTTGTTGAGGCTGTAGCCCAGCAGGTACATCAGGCCGAGCGTGCCGATGAGCGAAATGGGCACGGCAATGCTGGCGATGACGGTGGCGCGCAGGCTGCCCAGGAAGGCGAAGATCACCAGCACCACCAGCACCACGGCCAGCACCAGTTCCATCTCGACGTGCTGCACCGAGGCGCGGATGCCGGCGGTGCGGTCGCTCAGCACCTCGATCTTCAGGCCCGCGGGAAAGCCCGCCTGCAGTTCGGGCAGCTGGGCCTTGATGGCGTTGACGGTGGCGATCACGTTGGCGCCGGGCTGGCGCTGCACGTTCAGGATGATGGCGGGCGTGAGCTTGCCCTCGGCGTCTTCCTGCGCGGTATCGTTTGTCTTGTCAGTCTTGGCGGGCTTGGTTCCGGCCCAGGCGCCGAGCTGCGTGTTCTCTGCGCTGTTGACCACCTGCGCCACGTCGACCATGCGGATCGGCGCACCGTTCTTGTAGCTGACGATCAGGTTCTTGTAGTCGTCGACCGTGAGCAACTGGTCGTTCGAGTTGATGGTGTAGGCCCGCTTGGGGCCGTCGAAGCTGCCCTTGGCACCGTTGGAATTGGCCGCGGCGATGGCGGTGCGCAGCGTGTCCAGCCCGATGCCGTTGGCGGCCAGCGCCTGCGTGTTGGCCTGGATGCGAACGGCCGGGCGCTGCCCGCCGCTGAGCGACACCAGCCCCACGCCCGAGACCTGGCTGATCTTCTGCGCGAGCCGCGTGTTGACGAGGTTCTGCACCTCGGTCAGCGGCAGCGTGTCCGACGTGATGGCCAGCGTGAGTACCGGCGCGTCGGCCGGGTTGACCTTGGCATACACCGGCGGCGCCGGCAGGTCGGCGGGCAGCAGCGAGCCGCCCGCGTTGATGGCGGCCTGCACTTCCTGCTCGGCCACGTCGAGCGTCTGGCCGAGCGAGAACTGCAGCGTGATGATCGAAACGCCGGCCGCGCTGGTCGAGCTCATGCGGTCGAGCCCCGACATCTGGCCGAACTGGCGTTCCAGCGGCGCGGTGACGGTGTTGCTCATGACCTCGGGGCTGCCGCCCGGGTAGAGCGTCTGCACCTGGATGGTCGGGTAGTCGACCTGCGGCAATGCCGACAGCGGCAGGAAGCGGAACGCCACCAGGCCGGCCAGCACGATGGCGACCATCAGCAGCGAAGTCGCCACCGGCCGCAGGATGAAGGGACGCGACGGGCTCATTCAAGAGCCTCCGCGCCAGGCAACGCGGCTGCGGCGTTCGCCTTGGTCGGCTTCTTCTTGGGAGCGGGCCGGCAGTTCATTGGCCTTGCCGGCCTTCGCCCCGGCCCTCCGACATGCGCTGCCAGCGTTCCAGCGCCGCCGGCTCGCCCTTGTCGAGCGCTTCGAGGAAACGCTTGCGGCGCTCAAGCTGCTCGGGGTTGTCCTTGGCCGAGTCGAGCATGCGCTGGCGCTGCTCGGCGGTGGGGAGCGGACGGGCGGCGGGCGCTGCGGCGGCTGGGGCTGCGGCCGGCGGCGTGGCGGCGCCTGGTGTCGCGGAAGGCGTGGCCGGAGCCGCAGTGCCCGCGGGTGCCGGCGCGTCGGCCTTCGGCCCACCGGCGCCACCGCCCTGCCGCCGTCCGCCGCGGTGCGCGCCCGAAGCCGCGCCCGCCGGCGGCGCGGCCGGCCGGTCGACCGTGGTCTGCACGCGCGCACCGTCTTTCAGGCGGTCGCCGCCCTCGGTCACGACCTGCTCGCCGGTCTTCAGGCCCGACATGATCGCCACGTTGTCCACGCTCGACTCGCCGCGCGTCACGGGGCGCTGCGACACCGTGTTGTCGCTGTTCACCACATACACGTAGTCGCCGTTGGGGCCGTGGCGCAGCGCCGTCACCGGCACCACCACCGCGCTGCTCATCGTGCGCAACAGCAGCTTCAGGTTGACGAACTGGTTCGGGAACAGCGCGTTGTCGGTGTTCGAGAAACGGGCCTTGGCCTTGACGGTGCCGGTCTGCGTGTCGACCAGGTTGTCGAGCGTGGAGAACAAGCCGTCGGCCAGCCGGCGCGTGCGCGTGCGGTCGAAGGCCGTGGCGTCGAGCTTGGCGCCCTGGGCCAGCCGCTCCTGCACTTCGGGCACGCGGTCTTGCGGAATGGAGAACTCGACGTCGATGGGCGCGATCTGCGTGATGGTCGCCACGCCGCCGGTGGCGCCGTTCGAAATGTAGTTGCCAGCGTCCACCGGCCGCAGGCCGATGCGCCCGCTCACCGGCGCGGTGATGCGGCTCCAGGCGAGGTTGAGCTTGGCGGTGTTTTCATTGGCGCGGTCGATGGCCACCGTGCCTTCGAGCTGCTTGACCAGCGCGGCCTGCGTGTCCACATCCTGCCGCGCGATGGAGTCCTGCCCGAGCAGGGTCTGGTAGCGCTGCAGGGTGACGCGCGCCGCCGCCAGCTGCGCCTCGTCGCGCTGGCGGGCGCCCGCGGCCTGGGCCAGCGCATTCTGGAAGGGCTGCGGGTCGATGGTGGCCAGCACGTCGCCCTTCTTGACCATCTGCCCTTCCTGGAACAGCACGGCCGTGAGCACGCCCGACACCTGCGGCTGCACCGTGACGTTGGCCACCGGCGTGACCGTGCCCAGCGCTTCGAGCTGCACCGGAATGTCGGCCTGCTTCGCCGTGGCGACGCCGACGGTGCTGGAGGCGCCGCCTCCACCGCCCCCGCGCCCGCCCGGACCGCCGGGGCCACCGGGCCCGCCCGGCCGGGCCCCTCCACCGCCCCCGGGGCCCGCGCCCGGCCCGGCCACGGGCGTCTTCGAACGCTGGATCAGGTACCAGGCCCCGCCTCCCAGCGCCACGAGCAGCAGCAAGGTCAGCAGCGCGCCCAGCCAGCGGCGCCTGCGCACCGGAGGATGTGTGGGCGACACGGTGGCAGGCAGGGGTTCGGTATTTTTTTGGGGATCCATGACGGTGCGTGCAGAGGGTGCAGGGGTGCGGCCTAGAGTACAGCGCCGAATGGTAGTCGCGCTGTTTGCTGCGCCGTAAAGCGGCGGTAAAGCTCATGCGCCGGGCCCGCCGTTCGCGCCCGCTGGCTGCAATTCGCGCCGCCACCGGGCATTCCGTCGCACGCCGATGGCGGGTGCGGGCGGGCAACGGCACAGTCCGCTCCATCGATTCCCTCCCGCCTCTCTTTTCTCTCTTTCATCGTTCCTTCATCCTTCTTTTCAACGGAGTGCCACCATGCTGATGCAAGTCATCCTCCATACCCCGAAGTGGGTGTTCGCCGTTTTCGTGCTGCTGGTCTGGCTCGGCGCCAAGCAGCTGCTGGCCAACAACGTGAGCCTCAGCCGTGTCACGCTGATGCCCGTCGCCATGGGCGGCCTGTCGCTGTTCGGCGTGATCTCGGCCTTTGGCGATTCCTTCGGCGCCCTGCTCGGCTGGGCCGTGGCGGCCGCCGTGCTGCTGGCACTGGTGCTGCAACGCCCGCTGCCCGCCACCACCCGCTACGACGCGGCGGCGCGCAGCTTCCAGGTGGCCGGCAGCGCCGTTCCGCTGATGCTGATGATGGGCATCTTCCTGACCAAGTACGTGGTGGGCGCCGCCCTGGCCATGCACCCCGAGCTGCGCCACCAGGCCACCTTCACCGTGCTGGTGCCGGTGGTGTACGGCGCCTTCACCGGTGTCTTCGCGGGCCGTGCCCTGCGCCTGTGGAAGCTGGCCATCGCCACCGATTCGATGGCGGCCGGCGCCCGCGCGGCCTAAGATTCATCCTGACCGGCCCCGGCCTCCAGGAACCACACCATGTCCGTGCTCTTTCTGATCCTCAAGATTTCAGTCACGGTGGTGCTGGTCGCCTCGATTGCCGAGGCGCTGGTGCTCTCATGGCGCCAGGGCTGGCGCAGCTACGACTGGAAGGCGGCCGGCATTTCGGTGGTGGACTTCCTGGTGCGCGAATACCCGCTGCGCTGGCTGCTGCCCCTGGCCTTCTGGACCGGCGCCATGGACTGGTTCTACGCCCACCGCCTCTTTACCCTGCCGATGGACCACTGGAGCGGCTGGGTCGCCTGCTTCATCGGCCAGGAGTTCTGCTACTACTGGTACCACCGCGCGGCGCACCGGGTGCGCTGGTTCTGGTGCACCCATGCCATTCACCATTCGCCGAACCAGCTCAACCTGTCGGCCGCCTACCGCTTCGGCTGGACCGGCCGCCTCACGGGCACGCTGCTGTTCTTCATGCTGGCGCCGCTGCTGGGCATGCCGCCGAAGGTGATCTTGCTGATGCTCACGCTGAACCTGCTGTACCAGTTCTGGATTCATGCGACCTGGATTCCGCGCCTCGGGCCGCTCGAATGGTTCCTGAACACGCCCTCGGCCCACCGCGTGCACCACGCCTCGAACATCGAATACCTGGACGGCAACTACGGCGGCGTGCTGATCGTGTTCGACCGCCTGTTCGGCACCTACATTCCCGAGCGCGCCGACCTGCCCTGCCGCTACGGGCTGGTGAAGCCGGTCACCTCGTACAACCTATTCGAGATCGAGTTCATGCACTGGCGCGCGCTGTTGCGCGACCTGCGCTCGGCCCGCTCGGTGCGCGCTTTTGCCGGCTACATCTTCAAGCCGCCTGGCTGGCAGCCCGATGGGCCGGGCGAGACGACGGAAGAGTTGCGGCAGCGCGCGGCGTTGCAGCCGGCATCGTCGCCACAATCCCCTGCTCCAGCTTTCACTCACATCACTTCCAAGGAGCTGTCATGAACCACAGGTCTTCAACCTCCACTCCCGCCGACATCGAGCGGATCGCACGCCGCCGCGCCGGCGCCAAGATGGGCTGGTTCATCCACGCCTTCGTCTACGTGCTGGTCAACATCGGGCTGGTCGTGCTCGCGGCCTCGCGCGGCAGCAACTGGGCCATGTACCCGCTCATGGGCTGGGGCCTGGGCCTGCTGATTCACGGCGCCGTGGTGTGGCTGATTGCACCCGGCGGCGGCCTGTACGACAGGCTGCTGGAACGCGAGCGCCGCACGCTGGGCTCCGGGGACCGTGGGTGACTCCTGAAACGCTACCGCGATTTCGTGCGGAGAACTTCCGCAACATGCTGCGGCATGGCCTGATCACCGCCGCCTTCTGCTGCTTCATCGCTTCGGCGCTGGCCATCTCCGGCAACGGCAGCTGGGAATCCCAGATGGTGTATTCCCTGTCGATCGGAATGATCTGCTGGCTCTTCATCGATCTCGGCCGGCTGCTTCTGAGTGGTCACAAGGAGGTGCTGTGGCCGCACGGCTTCTGGGGCTATGGGCTGATAGCGCTGGGTGTCATCGTCGGCTTTCTGGGCGGCAACGCCATCGGCGACGCCTGGGTCGGCGCGCCGCCGCTCGAGTTCCGCAACCTCGCCGCGCGCAAGATGACCTCGACCATCGTCATCACGCTGGTTGCCACCATCGGCATGAGCTTCTTCTTCTTCAGCCTGGGCAAGAGCAAGCACATGCAGCGCCAGATCGAACTGGCGCAGCGCAATGCCACCGAGGCACGGCTCAAGCTGCTCGAAACCCAGCTCGAGCCGCACATGCTGTTCAACACGCTGGCCAACCTGCGCGTGCTGATCACCGTCGACCCGCCGCGTGCCGTGGCCATGCTCGACCGCCTCAACAGCTACCTGCGCATGACGCTCAGCGGCTCGCGTGCGCTGGCGCATCCGCTGTCGGCCGAGTTCGACCGGCTGGGCGACTACCTCGAACTGATGTCGGTGCGCATGGGCGAACGCCTGCGCTACACGCTCGACCTGCCCGACGACCTGCGCGAGACGCCGGTGCCGCCGCTGCTGCTGCAGCCGCTGGTGGAAAACAGCATCCGCCACGGGCTGGAGCCCAAGGTCGAGGGCGGCGAGATCACCGTGCGCGCGCGCCGCGACGCCCAGGGGCAACTGGTCATCGAGGTGAGCGACACCGGCGTCGGGCCCGATGCTGCAGAGCAGCAGCAACAACAACCGTCGGAAGGGGGGGGCTTCGGGCTCGAACAGGTGCGCGAGCGGCTGGCCACCGTGTACGGTGAGCAAGGGCGGCTGAACCTGTCCGCCGCGCCCACCGGCGGTACATGCGTGACCCTGAATCTCCCCTTGCCCGCCTGAATGAATATTTCTTCCTTGCACGACGACAAGACGATGGCCACAGCACTCATTGCCGAAGACGAGCCCCTGCTCGCACAAGCCCTCAAGGCCGAACTGGCCACCGCCTGGCCCGGGCTGCAGGTCATCGCCACCGCCGGCGACGGCCGCAGCGCCGTGCGCGAAGCCTTGCGCCTGTTGCCGCAGGTGCTGTTCTTCGACATCCGCATGCCCGGCCTCGACGGCCTGGGTGCCGCCGCCGAGTTGGCCGACACCTGGCCCACCGACGAGGCACCGATGCCGCAACTGGTGTTCGTGACCGCCTACGACGAATACGCCGCGCGCGCCTTCGAGGCCCAGGCCATCGACTACGTGCTCAAGCCCGTGCAGCCCGAGCGGCTGCGCAAGACCGTCGCCCGGCTGCAACAGGCGCTGGCCGCGCAGCAGCCTTCCGCCACGCCGGCCGTGCCTGATGAAGCGCTCGAACGAACGCTCGCGCAGTGGCGCCAGGTCTTGACGGCCGCCGGTGCCGGAAATGGCGGCGGAGCCGGTGCCACCGCCCCGGCTGCCGCCCCGCTGCGCATGATTGCCGCGAGCGACGCCGGCGGCAGCACCGTGCGCATGGTGCCCATCGACGAAGTGCTGTATTTCGAGGCGGCCGACAAATACCTGCGCGTGCTGACCGCCCCGCACGAATACCTGATCCGCACGCCGCTGAAGCAATTGCTGCCGCAGCTCGATGCCGACACCTTCTGGCAGGTGCACCGGGCGGTGGTGGTGCGCAGCGCGGCCATCGAGTCGGTGCACCGCGACGACGCCGGCAAACTGCACCTGATGCTGCGCGGCCGGGCCGAGAAGATTCCGGTCAGCCGCCTCTATGCCCATCTGTTTCGCGCCATGTGAAATTGCCACCGGCGCGCTGACCCGTCCTGCCATAGGT
>NZ_QAJK01000161.1 GCF_003852515.1 Variovorax sp. KBW07
ACAAGCCAAAGAATGACCCCGTACCCGCTCCCAAGCACCCGAACACCTCAGCCAGGCGACGCCCTGCGCCGGTACCCACGCGGCGTACTTCCAGTCCACGTGCGAAAAGCGCGATGAAACGCCGGCGTGTTGTCGAACCCGACCGACGCCGCGATCCGGTCGATCGGCTCGCGCGTCTTCACCAGCCGCTGGATCGCGAGGTCGCGCCGCACTTCTTCCTTCACCGCGCGAAAACTCGTTCCCTCCGCCGCGAGCTTGCGTGACAGCGCCCGGTCCGACATGTGCAGCGACCCAGCCGCTTCGTCCAATGAGGCGCCGCTCGCCAGGTGGGCCGCCACGAAATCGCGCACTTGCGATGTCGTCGTGTCGTGGTCGAAGGTCACGAATATCCAGTCGTCGGGTGCGCGGCGCACGAAGTCGAGCAGCTCGCCGCGCGTTCGCTGGAACGTCTGGCGCAACACCGCTTCCGAAAAGCTCACCGAGCTGGCCTCCTGCCCGAACAGCACCGGCCCCGGGAACAGCTTGGCGTACTCGTCGAACTTCGCGGGGCGGGCAAACGCAAAGCCCACACCCTGCACCGGCAACTGCCGCCCCAGCAACCACGAGGCCACGCCGTGGATCAGCTTGACCATCAGCTCGTGGCCGAACGGCGTCGGCGTGGTGCTGTCGTGCCTCGGCGCAATGGTGATCGTCGCCACGCCGTGGGCCCGTGCCATGCGCAGCCGGTAGTCGTCCAGCAGCAGGTTCCAGAAGCGCGTGAAGCGGTACATCGCCACCATCAGCGATGGCGCATCGAGCAGGCTCAGCCCCAGGTACTTGAGCGCGCCCGCACGAATGGGCCGCGACCACAGGCCGAGCATTTCGTCGCCCATGAACAGCGCCACGCGTTCGTACATCTTCACGAACTGCTCGCGCGTCACGCGCGCGCCGCCTTGCCGCAGCAACAGCGGCGAAATGCCGGCCTGCGCGGCCAGCGTGTCGATGTCGTGAGCGCTCAGGTGCCGGCGGGCGCCGCTGAGCATGTTCTGCAGGAAGCTGATGGGGACGGTGGAGCGCTCTTCCGAAGCCGTCGCCGGGTTCTGCCGGGGCATTTTCTGGGTGACCATCGGTCTGGCGGATTCTGCAAATAAATGGGCGCGATCTGCAAGCAAGGCTGGCGAACGCGGCGCTATCGTAGCCCTGAAGCGCCGCCCACGCCGTTGGCGGAATCCGCAATATTCAAGGAGCTTTGCCGTGAGCCAGAAAAACGTCACCGTTCACATGGACGAAGAGGTGGCCGTCGTCACCCTGAACCGCCCCGCCAAGCGCAATGCCATCGACGAGGCCACGCTGGCCGAGCTGGACGGCATTTTTTCTTCGCTGCCGCGCGAGGCGAAAGCGGTGGTGCTGACCGGGGCTGGCCCGCATTTCTGCGCGGGGCTGGACCTGAAGGAACACCACGACAAGGAGCGCACGGCGGTCGACTTCATGCGCGTGTGCCAACGCTGGCACAGCACCTTCGACAAGATCCAGTACGGCGGCATTCCGGTCGTCGCGGCACTGCATGGCGCAGTGGTCGGCGGCGGGCTCGAACTGGCGGCCGCGACGCATGTGCGCGTGGCCGACCCCAGCACATATTTCGCGCTGCCCGAGGGGCAGAAAGGCATCTTCACCGGCGGCGGCGCCACGGTGCGCGTGGCACGCATCATCACGCCGGGCCGCATGGTCGAGATGATGCTCACCGGCCGCGTGCTGACCGCCAAGGCCGGCATGGCGCTAGGCCTGGCGCACGAGATTTCCGTGCCCGGCGAAAGCCTGCGCGCGGCGCTCACGCTGGCCAAGCGGGTGGCGAAGAACGCGGCGCTGTCCAACTACGCGATGGTGACGTCGATCAGCCGCATCGCCGACATGTCGGCCACCGACGGCATGTTCGCCGAGTCGCTGATGGCGGCGGTGGTGCAGACCGGCGGCGAAGTGCAGAGCCGGCTCGGCGCGTTCGTCGACAAGTCGCTGGCCAAGGTCACGCCGCAGCACGCGGCAGCGGGGGCTGTCGCCGCGGGCGCGAGCGCAGGCTGAGAAGCTCGCGGCTCAGGCCGATTCGCTGCTACCGCTGCCGCTGCCGTTGCTTGTGCTGTTGTCGAAGGCGCGCTGCAACTGGTGCCCGAGCTCGGCCACCAGCGCTTCGCGTTGGGGCGAGGGGCGCCAGAAGCTGCGCGTGGCCACGCCGGTCGATTCCCAGTCGGGGTGATTGCGCGCCGGCTGCGCGGCACGCACGGCAGCCGCTGCGGCGCGCGTGGGCGCATCGCCGTTTTCGGGCTTCTCCGCGCTGATGCGCTGCGTGGCCGCATGGCCGCGCTGCTCCAGCGCCTGCGCGAGCTTCAGCTGCCATGCGACCAGCGCGAACAGCACGCCGTCTTCCACCGTGAGCTCGTGCACGTCGCGCAGCTTGTTGGCGATCTTGCGGCCCAGCGGGCCCCAGCCTTGCGATACGGCACCGCCGATGGCACCGCCCAACGCGGCGCCTGCGCCGAGCGAGATGCCGGCCACGGCCAGGTCGGCCACCATGCCCACGGTCGCGCCGATGACCGCGCCCTTGCCGAGCCGCAGGCCCGCGTCTTTCATGGCTTCGGGGCTGAAGAAGTCGAGCGTCCAGCGGCCTTCGATCATCGGAAGCGGCGCTTCGTCGGCATCGCCCTGGCGAAAGCCGTAGAGCGCCAGCAGGTCGTCGGTGCAGCGCTGGGCCTTGTCGAACACGGCCTTCTGCAGTGCCGCGACCAATGCCTGCCTGCGGGTGGCGTCGGCAAATTCGGTGGCCGGGACGGTGCGGCGAACCGCGGCCGCATCGACCAGCAAGGCCGCGATGCGCGCGCAGGCGGATTGGCGGCGTTGCCCGGCTTCGGCCTGGAGCGCATCGACCACGCCGTGCAGCTGGTCGCGGCGGTCGCGCAGCAGCGTGGCGAGGTCGTTGTACAGGTCTTGCTCGGCGCCGACGAAAGGGGCCGCCGCGTCGAAGCGCACCTGCACGTGCAGGCCATACGCCGAGAGCAGTTCCTTCCAGGCCGGCTCGCGGCTGGCGGCGTCGCGCACGAAGTTCAGCACCGGCAGCACGGGGCGCGCGCAGGAGTTGAGCAGTTCGATCTCGTCGCGGAATTTGGGCAGCACCGGTTCGCGCACGTCGATCACCAGGAAGGCAGCGTCGATGTCGAGCATGGTGCGCAGCACCTTGGCCTCTTGCTCGAACACGCCATGGGCCTCGGGGCCCTGCAAGAACTGGCGGATGCGCTCGGGCGGCGTGGCTTGCGCATCGAAGCCCGCGAGGTGCTCGCGCAGGGCGACGGCATCTTCGAGGCCCGGTGTGTCGAAGAAGCGCACGGCGGCTTCTCCGTTCACGTCGAGGTCGACCGATTCGACATGGCGCGTCGTGCCGGGCCGCTGCGACACTTCGCCGAAATTGACGCGACGCGTCAGCGTGCGCAGCAGCGAGGTCTTGCCCGCGTTGGTGTGGCCGACGACGGCGATGCGGATGGGTGTAGTCATGCCGTCAGGCCTTGAGGGGTGCCTTGCAATGCGCTGGCGAGCGTGTCGCTGGCCGCGATGCGCTGCAGCCCGGTGTCGCGCAGCCAGTCGAGCCAGCGTTGCGTGGCCGTGGCGCCGGGCGAATCGGCCAGCCACAGGCGGCATTCGCCGCAATGGGCCAGCACCTCGCGCACGAAGCGCTCGGTGCCGCGGTCGGGGCTCGATGCGGCATGGCACACCAGCAGCACGGTGCGCGGGCGGGCCTGCGCCAACTGGTCGAGCACGGCGCGGCGCGCGGGCGCGCTGCCGTCGATGCGCTGCACCTGGGGGGCATGCGCGGGCAGGGCGGGAGGCGGCCACGGCATGTCCGGTGGCAGCTCGAAGCCGATGACGAACAGTGCATCGCTCAGCTCGGCGGCCGACAGCCCGACGGGTACTTCACCGCGAACGCGGCCCGGGTCGGCGTCGACGATGGCGGCCGGCGCAAGCGCTGCAAAGCGGGCCAGCAGCTTGCGGTAGTAGGGCTCGTGCCAGTCGGGCTGCAGCGCCTTGCGGCGGCGCTTCCAGATGGCGGCGCTCAGCAGCACCAGCAGCAGGCGCGGCAGCAGCCCGTAGACCACGATGCAGCCGGTCAGCCACATCGCCCAGCTGCGCTGGCCGCCGGCGCTGGCCGTGCTGCCGGGCGCGGTGGCCAGCACGGTTGCGGCATCGGGCACCGGAAAGCCGAGTTGCGCCGGCGCCCAGCCCAGCACCTGCACCGCGCGCACGAAGAAGGCGGGGTCGAGGATCGTCGTTTCCCAGCTCAGCGTGTAGCTGCGAAAGGCGAGGGCGAACAGCATCGCCGCCAGCACGACCAGGAAAGACAGCGACCAGATGCCATGGCTCACCAGCCCGAAGGCCCAGGGCAGCAGCCGCGCGCGGGCCAGCAGGCCGGTGGTGGCGCGCACCAGCACCGGCGCCTGGCCCCGCTTGCCGCCGGCCACGCGCGCGGTCAGCGACAGCCAGATCCAGCCGAGCGAGGCGGTGTTGAAGGAGCCGAGGGGAAGCCACAGGCCGACCAGCCAGAGCAGCAGCGTCAGCGCATGCAGGCCCAGCAGGCTGACCAGCGCGACGATCACGTTGATGTGGCGTTCGCCGCCGCCGACCACATTGCCCGCGAGGCCGAGGCCCGCGACCACGATCAGCGCCACCAGGGCCAGCAGTACCCAGGGTGCCCATTGGCGGGCGCGCGCCAGTTCAGGCTGCAGGCCGATGCGTTCGCCCAGCTGAAGTGCGCGTTGGGTGATTTGCGTGGGGCCGTCGGTTGCGCGCGTGGCGGCGGTGCGCATGGCCTGGGCGTCGTCGAGCGGACCGTTCTGTTCGGTCCATCGGATCGCTTCGGTAATGACCGCGTCCGGAAAAACAGGTTCGCGCAGCGCGGTGTTGTTGGTCAACAGGGTCCCTTCGCATTCGCAAATTCGCAAGCAGGCAAGTGAAGCCCGGCGCGGCGGCGGGGCGCGCGAATTATGCCCGGCGCACTGCGGGCGGCCACGAGAAACGGGGCCGCAAGCGGCCCCGTTCTGCATGGCGTGGGAGTCGTTGGCGCGTGCCCGGTCTCAGCGAAGGCCGAAGAACGAAAGCACGGCCACAACGACCACGACCAGACCGACGATGTAGATGATGGAATTCACGCGAGGACTCCGTTGTTGACGACAGCTTCAGCTTCGCGCCGCGGCGCCGCCGCGGGTGTCGGCAAGGGGCGGCGTGTGATGTAGGCGCGTGCGAAGCAGTTACCCATGACATATCCCCGTTTTGCGCGCCTTTCTCGCCTGTGGCCTCACACGTGTGACGATTGTTTGCAATGCGCAACCAGCATCCACGCAAGACTCTGGCCTCTTCAGCCAGACCGGTCTTTTTCAGATGCGCCTTACCGATCAGTCTCCGTTCACCGGGTCCCACCCGGCTCACCCCGGCGCCCGTTCCCCGCGCCCGGCCGATGCCACCGCCGCACGCGCCAACGCGCAGTTGCTGCCCACGCTGTTCGACCGGCTGCGCGACGATGCACCCAGCCGCGGCTCGGAGTCGCCTTCGGACTACGCCGTCACGCCCGTGCAGATGCGCGACATCGTGCAGCGCGACCTGGCCTACCTGCTCAACACCACCAACGCCGAAGACCTGATCGACCGCACGCGCCATGCCGAGGCGGCTGCGTCCACCATCAACTTCGGCGTGCCGCCGCTGGCGGGCAGCTACCTGTCGGAGCGCAAGTGGGCGGACATCGAACGCATCATCCGCCGCGCCATCCAGGACTACGAACCGCGCCTGATCCCCGAAACCGTCACGGTGGTGCCGCTCATGAAGGAGGGCGGGGCGGCCGAGGAATACAACGTCCTGCTGTTCGAGATACGCGCCATGATCAATCTGCGGCCCTATCCGCTGGCCTTCACCGTGCAGAGCGCGGTCGATCTTGAAACCAACCGCATGCGCGTGGTGAGCACGGCGCGCTGACGCGCCGGCGCAGCCATTGCGCCTCGCTTGCGCCTCGCCCTTCACGCACTCTCTTTTCTTCCTCTTCTTCTTCATCAGGGAATCGACGCATCCATGGACCCCCGACTGCTGGACTACTACAACAAGGAACTGGTCTACATGCGCGAGGCGGCCAGCGAGTTCGCCAGCTCGCATCCCAAGATCGCGCGCCGCCTGGGCATGCACGGCATCGAGGTGGCCGATCCGTATGTGGAGCGGCTGATCGAGTCGTTCAGCTTCCTGTCGGCGCGCATGCAGATCAAGCTGGACGCGGAGTTTCCGCGCTTCACGCAGCGGCTGCTGGAGGTGCTGTACCCCAACTACCTGAGCCCCACGCCATCGATGGCGGTGGCGCAGTTGCACCCCAGCGTGAAAGAGGGCGACTTCACGCGGGGCTTCGTGGTGCCGCGCGGCACGGCCTTTCATGCGCGGGTGCCGCCGGGCGAAGAAACGCCGTGCGAATTCCGCTCCAGCCAGGACGTGACCCTCTGGCCCTTCGAGATCGTCGACGCCCGGCTCACCGGCGCGCCGCCCGATATTCCGGCGCTGGAGCGCTATGTGCCGCCGCACGTGCAGGTAACGGGCGCGCTGCGCTTGCGCCTGCGCATCGTCGGCGAAATGGGTTTCGGCGCGCTGGTGGGCCTCGACCGCCTGCCCATCTACCTGCGCGGCAACGAGCAGGTCGCCTCGCACCTGTTCGAACTGCTGCACACCTCCGCCGTGGCCACCTTCGTCGGCGAACCCGGCAAGCTGATGGACCGGCCGCACGTGGTCACGCAGGGCGCGCTGGTGCACGAGGGGCTGGCGCCGGGCGAAGGCCTCTTGCCGCTGGCCTGGAACACCCTGCATGGCCACAACCTGCTGCACGAATACTTCGCGTGCCCCGAGCGCTTCTATTTCTTCACGCTCACGCAACTGGCGCCCGGCCTGGCGCGCGTGCCCGGCAAGGAGGTCGAGATCGTCGTGCTGCTGAGCAAGCCGCCGGGCGCGCTCGGTTCGCTGGTCGACGCGGGCCAGTTCGCGCTGTTCAGCACGCCGGTGGTCAACCTGTTCGAGCGGCGCACCGACCGCATCGAGCTGAACGCGGCGCAGCCCGAGTTCCACCTGGTGCCCGACCGCTCGCGGCCGTTGGACTTCGAGGTCTATTCGGTCCAGCGCATCGCGGGCCAGCAGGCGCAGACCACGGCGGAACTGGAGTTCCGGCCGCTCTACCAGACGCTGAACGAAGACGAGGGCAACTACGGCCGCTATTTTTCGGTGCGCCGCGAGCCGCGGCTGGTGTCGGACACAGCGCGCAAGTACGGCACGCGCACGCCGTACATCGGCACCGAGGTGTTCCTGTCGCTGGTCGACCAGCACGAAGCGCCGTACCCCGACAGCCTGCGCTACCTGTCGGTGAAGGCGATGCTGACGAACCGTGACCTGCCGTGCCTGGTGCCACGCAACGGCCATGCCGACCTGGCGGTGGCCGATTCGGTCCCGGTGTCGGCCGTGGGGCTGATCCGCCCCCCGAGCACGCCCAAGTCGCCGTTCGCGCAGCGCGAAATTGCGTGGCGCCTGATCCGCCAACTGGGCTTCAACCACCTGCCGCTGGCCGACATGCCGCACCGCGAGGGCGCACAGGCGTTGCGCGACATGCTGCGGTTGTTCGTGACGGTGGACAACGACGTGTTGGGCCGTCAGATCGACAGCCTGATCGGCTCGCGCATCGAGCCGGTGACGCGGCGTTTGCCGGGCGCGGGACCGCTGATCTATGGGCGTGGTGTGCAATGCACGTTGAGCGTCGACGAAGAGGGCTTTTCGGGCACGAGCCCGTACCTGTTGGGGCTGGTGCTGGAGCACTACTTGGCGCGCCACGTGAGCATCAACGTGTTCACTCAGACCGTGCTCGAGTCGATGCAACGCGGGACCGTCGCCAAGTGGCCTGTACGCATGGGCGGACGCGGGATCGTTTGAATGCCTGCTGTCGGGTCCGCGTTTTGCGCTGCTTGTTCGGGGCGCCGCTCACGCCGACGGTGTGCT
>NZ_QAJK01000162.1 GCF_003852515.1 Variovorax sp. KBW07
GGGCGCGCCCTGAACGACGGCGAACACCCTGACCACCGCGAAGCCAAAAAGCGCGAGTCATGCCAGCCCCTTCTTCGCGACGATGCCGTTCGGCCGCACCAGCAGCATGACGATCATGAAGACGTAGATGAGAAAGGCGCCCGCTTCAGGCAGGTAGTACTTGCCCGCCACGTCCACGATGCCGACCAGCAGCGCTGCGATGAATGGCCCCGTGACCGTGCCCGCGCCGCCCACGCACACCACCATCAAAAAGTAGACGAGGTACTTCAGCGGGAACGACGGCTCCAGCCCCAGCATGCCCAGGCTCAACGCACCGCCGAGGCCCGCAAGGCCGCAGCCCAGCGAGAAGGTCAGGAAGAACAGCCGCTGCACATTGATGCCCGTGCCGCCCGCCACGCGCTGGTTGTCGACCGCCGCGCGCACCATCGCGCCGTAGCGCGTCTTGCCCAGGCCCAGCAGCAACGCCACCAGCACCGCCACGCCGCAGCCGATCAGGAACAGGCGGTAGCGGCCCACTTCCAGGCCCAGCAGCGACACCTGTCCGTCGAGTGCCGGCGGCAGCGTGAAGGGCTGCATCGTCGGGCCGAAGAAATACGTGAAGGCTGCGATCGAGACGAACACCACGCCGATCGACAGGAGCACCTGGTCGAGCGGGTGCGCGCGGTACAGGCGCCGGTAGAACACGAACTCCAGCGCCGCGCCCACCAGCGCCGCCGCCACGAAGGCCGCCAGCAGCGAGAGGCCGAAGCCCACGCCCCACTGGTTCATCAGCACGCTCGCGGCGTAGCCGCCCACCATCGCGAAACTGCCGTGCGCGAGGTTGACGAAGTTCATGAGCCCCATCGTGATGGACAAGCCCACCCCGATGAGGAACAGGAGCATGCCGTAGGCCACCCCGTCGAAGATCACGATTCCCATGGATTTCCCGTCGCTGCCAGGGCCTCGCGGCCCGGGTTGCTAGCTTGTTGCTTGCTGGCTGGTTACTTGGCGGCTTCCTTGGCCGGGTCCTTGACGCGATCGAACTTGTCGAACTCGACGTTCACCAGCTGGCCGTTCACGCGCTCGGTCTTGCGGATGTAGACGGTCTGCACGATGTCGCGCGTGACCGGATCGATCTCGATGGGGCCGCGCGGGCTCTCGAAGCTCAGGCCCTTCAGGGCTTCCATGAACTTGTCGCCGCCGGTGTCGCCCTTGGTCTTGGCCAGCGCCAGATCGATGGCGGCCATGGCGTCGTACGCGGTCACCGCGAAGTAGCTCGGGCGCAACTTGGCGCCGTTGTCGGCGGCGAAGTCCTTCACGAACTTCTGGTTCTTGGGCGAGTTGTGCGCGAACGAGTAGTGGTGGCTGGTGACGAGGCCGAGCGCCACGTCGCCGGTGGCGTCGAGGTAGCTGTCGTCGGTGGCTTCGCCGGTGGCGAAGAGCTTGATGCCGGCCTGCTCCATGCCGCGTTCCTTCCACACCTTCAGGAAGGCCGGCGGCATCACGCCCGAGGGGAAGAAGAAGAACACGGCCTGCGGCTTGGCGTCCTTGATGCGCTGGACGTAGGCCGAGAAGTCGGGGTTGTTCATCGGCGTGCGCACTTCGCCCGAGACCTTGCCGCCGCCGGCGGTGAAGGTCTTCTTGAAGGCGGTTTCGGCATCGACGCCCGAGGCGTAGTCGGCGACCACGGTGTAGGCGTCCTTGACGCCCTGCTTGAGCATGTAGCGTGCCATCGGGTCGGTGACCTGCTGCACGGTGAACGACAGGCGCGCCACGTAGGGCGAGCTGGTGGTGATGGCCGACGAGGCGGCGTTCATCACGATGGTCGGGATCTTGGCCTGCGTGGCGATGGCGCCCACGGCGTACGCGTTGGGGCTGAAGTCCAGGCCGGTGAGCACGCTCACCTTGTCGCGCACGATCAACTCTTGCGCAATGCGCTTGGCGGCGTCGGGCGCGGGGCCGGCGGTGTCTTTCTTGATGATCTCGACGGTGCGGCCACCCACCTTGCCGCCGTGCTCCTTCAGGTAGAGCGCGATGCCGGCGTCGAACTGGCGGCCGTAGTCGGCGTAGGGGCCCGAGTAGGTCGCGATCAGGCCGATGCGCAGGGGCTCGTCGGCGGCCTGCGCGGTCGACATGCCCAGCACGCCGAAGCTTGCCAGCAGCAGGGTCGAGAGGATGGTTCTCTTGGTCATCGTCATTGGCGTCATTGAAAAAGGCCTTTCAGGTGGAATGAAATGCGCCCCGTCGGGCGCCGCTGTCTTGTAACCGGATGTGCGGTAAGCGGGCGATGATGCCCGAAGCACCCTTCAAACCTGTGTATCGGGCACGCGCACCGTGAGGCCATCGAAGGCCGCGGTCACGTTGAGCTGGCAGCTCAGCCGGCTGCCGGGCTTTCGCTCGGAAGCCACGGCGTCGAGCAGGGCGCTTTCCATGTCGTCCGGCGGTGGCAGCAGGTCGATGAAGGCGTCGTCCACGTAGACGTGGCAGGTGGCACAGGAACAGCAGCCGCCGCATTCGGCGTCGATGCCGCGCACGTTGCCGCGGATGGCGGTTTCCATCACGCTGGCGCCGATCTTGGCGTCGACCTCGCGCGTGGTTCCGTCCTTGAGGATGTAGTGGATCGTGGGCATGTCGTCGGGAGAAATGTTCAGAACATGTCGAAGTACTCGCGGTGTTCCCACTCGGATACTTCGAGGTTGAAGCGGGCGATTTCCGCTTCCTTGATGTGGCACAGGTAGTCGATGAAGACCTTGCCCATCTGCGCGTTGAGCATCTCGTCTTTTCGCAGGCAGGCGAGGGCGTCGCTCAACGAACGCGGCAGTTGCTCCGCCGGCGTTTCGTACGGCGCGTCGGCCGAAGGACCGGGGTCGGTCTTGTTGCGGATGCCGTCGAGTCCCGAGAACAGTTGCGACGCGAGGTACAGGTACGGGTTGGCCGTCGGCTCGCCCACGCGGTTCTCGATGCGCGAGGCGTTCTGCCCCACGCCGCCGAGCACGCGCAGCATGGCGCCGCGGTTGTCCCGCGCCCAGATCGCGCGGTCGGGCGCGAGCGAGAAGGGGCGGTAGCGGCGGTAGCCGTTGAGGGTCGGGCTGGCCAGCGCGGCGGCACCGCAGGCGTGCGCCTTCAGGCCGCCCAGGTAGTGCATGCCGATCTCGCTCAGGTCGCGGCCGCCGGCCTCGGGCATGAAGGCGTTGACGCCATCGCTCTTGCGCCGCAGCGACTGGTGAAGGTGCCAGCCGCTGGACATGACGTTCGGAATTTTCGGGCGGCACATGAAGGTGGCGTGCAGCCCGGCGCGCTGGCAGATCTGCTTGATGGCGCTGCGCAGCAGCACCATGGTGTCGGCCGGCATCACGCCCGCGGTGGGACCGAAGGTCAGCTCGAACTGGCTCGGGCCGAATTCGATCTCGAGCGAACGCAGCGGCAGGCCGAGCGCGATGAGGTTGGAGCGCAGCAGCTCCATCAGTTCGTCGACGCGGTCGTAGCGCAGCTCGGTCAGGTACTGGTGGCCGTGCGAGAGCAGCGACACGCGTGGCGGCTCGCCGGGCTGGCCCGAATCGGCCAGGCCCATGCGTGCGTCTTCGAGCTTGAAGACATGGAACTCGACCTCGAGGCCGGCAATGAAGTCCAGCCCCAGTTCGTCGAGCTGGCCCACCGCGCGCTGCAGGATCTGCCGCGTCGCGAAGGGGCAGGGCTTGCCGTCGGCCATGTAGGCATCGCACAGCACCCAGCCGGTGCGGGGTGCCCACGGCAGCACCTTGAAGGTGGCGGGGTCGGCCACGATGGTGAAGTCGGCACCGCCCTGCAGGCCCTCGATGGCAAAACCGCCGTTGGCGCTGAACACCGGGAACACGGTCTTGTGCGAGGTGTCCTTGGCCAGCAGCGTGGAGGTGAGGTTCACGCCTTCCCACAGGGCCGAGCGCGCCTCGCTGGCAACCAGCGTCTTGCCGCGCAGAAGGCCGTGCTGGTCGGGCCAGGCGAAGCGGACCACGTCGACTTCGCCGCTGTCGATGCGGCGCACCAGTTCCCGCGCCTGCGCATGCTGGTCGTCGGACCAGAGGCCGAAGCGGTCGACGAACTTGTTGCTGTTGTTATTGCTGCTGCTCATGGCGTGCGTGCTCAGGCGGCCAGCCGTGCGGAAGCCCAATCGGACTTGAGGCGGCGCGCGCGGTCGGCCTCTTGCCAGTAGGTCTCGGTGGCGGCTTCGTCGACCACGTTGCCGATGCCGTCGATGGACGGCGGCCCGGTCATGGCGCTGGCTTGCGTGGCGTCGATGAGCATGGGCGCGCTCTCGCCGGCCAGCGTGGCGTCGATGGCCTTCACCAGCAGGCGCCGGTAGGCAATGATTCCCTTGTCGGTGCTGCCCAGGTGCTCGCGGGTGCGGTCCTGGATGGCGCCCTGCGACTCCACCGCCCACTGGTCGTGCACGTTGATGTCGTCGCCCATGCCGGTGTAGGTTTCGGTCAGCTGTTCCTCGATGCTGAAGCCGTAGTTGTTGCGCTTGTTCTTGCGCGAGGTGTAGTCGGGCAGCTCGTAGAGCTTCAGGCGCTGGTCGCGCATCTGCTGCTTGTCGACCGGGCCGGTGAAGCTGGTGAAGATGGCGTACCAGTAGCAGTGCGTGTCGTCGACCGGCACATGCCATTGCGAGATGGTCATCTCGGCGCTCATGGGAATCACGAAGGCCTGCGGGAACACCACGTTGGTCACGCGCACGTGGGTGGTTTCTTCAGAGAGCTTGCGCAGTGCCTTCAGGCGGAAGCCGTAGTCGGTGGGCTCGACGCTGATGTCGGGGCGGTCGTACTCGCGCAGCACCTTGGTGATGGGCATGTCGGAGTCAGCCGAGGCGCCGCGGAACTGCTTGCCGTAGCTTTCGGAGGTGTCGGCGTCTTCGAAGAAGCGGTGCAGGTACGAGGCGTGCGCGGGGTCGATGCCCACTTCGAGCGCCTGCAGCCAGTTGCATTCGAACAGGCCCTTGAACGCGAAGGTGTGGCTGTCGGGCGCCACGAAGCAGTCGAACTCGGGGAAGGCGGGGGGCTCGCCCTCGCCGATGTATGCGAACACCACGCCGCTTTTTTCGACCACCGGATAGGCCGACTGCTTGATGCGGCTGCACAGCTTGCTGGTGGGCGGCTCGGCGGGGGTTTCCAGGCAGTTGCCCTTGGCGTCGAACAGCCAGCCGTGGAAGGCACAGCGGATGCCGCCGTTTTCGAGCCGGCCGAAGGCCAGGTCGGCGCCGCGGTGCGGGCAGTCGCGGTCGAGCATGCCGAGCTGGCCGCTTTCGTCACGGAACAGGACGAAGTCCTGCCCCATGAGCTTCACGGGCTTGACCGGGCGCGGGCCCGCCAGTTCGTCGGCCAGGGCCACCGGCTGCCAGTAGCGGCGCAGCAGCTTGCCGGCGGGGGCGTCGCGTCCGACGCGGGTGATGAAATCGTTTTGCTCTGCGCTGATCATCGTGCGGGCTCCATCGTGGGTTCTTTGGAAAGGGGTCTGCAGGCATTGCATGCAACTGTATGCATTGTCTTGGTGATCCTTGATCCTGGTCAAACTTTCGTCGGTCATTTCGCCCCTGATTGGGGCCTGGAAGGGCAAAAATACGGGTAAACGCTGAGCGTAGCGTGTGTTTTTGACACTTGTTGCGCAGAAGTGCATGCAACAACCGAGCCAAGGTACATATGCTGTGTGCAGGGGCGGACGCGTCTCCTAGAATCCGCTCATTCCTCTTCCCCTGGCGCCTCCCGATGGACTCCCAACAATCTCGCGTGCTCGTGCAGTTGCGCGACATGATCCTCAAGGGCGAATTCGTGCCCGGAGAGCGGCTGGCCGAGATTCCGCTGGCCGAGAAACTCGACGCCTCGCGCACGCCGGTGCGGCTGGCGCTGGCCAGCCTGGAGCACGAAGGCCTGATCGAACAATCGCCCAGCGGCGGCTACCAGATGCGCCGCTTCACCTCGCAGGAGGTGGCCGACGCCATTCGCGTGCGCGGCGTGATCGAAGGCTTTGCCGCCCGCCTGCTGGCGGAAGACGGCGCCTCGCGCCAGCTGCTGCGCGACCTGAAGGAATGCCTGGAAGACGGCGACCGGGCGGTCAACAAGCCCAGCATGGAGATCGACGACTACGCGGCCTACGTCGAGATGAATGATCGCTTCCACAAGCTGATTCTCGAAGGCTGCGGCAACCTGGCGCTCAAGCGCGTGATGGACATGCTGGGCGGCCAGCCCTTTGCCGCGCCGAGCGCGATGCTGCCGATGCAGTCGTCGATGGAAGAAGGCCAGCAATGGATGCGGCAGGCGCACCGCACGCACCACGCGATGGTGCAGGCCATCGAGCGCGGCCAGGGCTCGCGTGCGCAGGCGCTGGGCGAGGAGCACGTCGAAATCGCGCGCATGAACCTCGACTACGCGCTGGAGCGGCCGGAGCTGGCGGCCGAGCTGATGCCGGGCATTCGCCTGGTTTCCAAGGGCCGCAACGCCTGAGCCGGGCCGATGCAACTGTCGGGTCTGCAAAAGACCGGGCGGTATTTCGGCATCCGCACCGTCTGGTCGGCGACGGCCGAGACTAGAATTTCCGCATGAATGCCGTTGCTGCCGCCCCCGCCAAGACTTCGTTCAAGGAACAGATGCTGCAGGCCCGCGAAGAGGCCATCGTGCAGACCGCGAGCCGCCTGCTGGCCGAAAAAGGCTTCGAGTCGATGACGGTCGACGAGGTCGCGGCCTCGGTGGGCATTGCCAAGGCCAGCCTCTACAAGCACTTTCCGAGCAAGGAAGACCTGGCCGCCGCGGCCATGGTGCGCATCATGCAGCGCACGCTGGATTTTTTGGCGTCGGTGCCGGCCGAGGGCCAGCCGATCGCCAAGCTGCGCGCCGTGGTGCGCTGGTCGATGGAGGTCCAGCTGGCCGGCGAGATGCCTTCGCTGCCGCACCAGAACTCGACCTTGCGTGCCGCGCTCATGAACAACCGCGGCTACCTCGACCGCCTGGTGACCATCAGCGACAAGCTCGGTGGCTGGATCCAGGCCGCGCAGGCCGACGGCACGCTGAACCCGAAGCTGCCGGCCATCGCCGTGCTCTACACGCTGTTCGCGCGGGCCTGCGATCCGGTGCTGGGTTTTCTCAAGGCGGGCGGCCTGCAGAGCGACGAGCAGATCGTCGAGCTGGTGCTTGCGACCTGCTTCGACGGGCTGGCGACGCGCTGAAGCGCTTCGGGTACTTCGGGCGTTTTTCGCGTCTCAGTTGGCGAGAGTGCGCCGGGGCGTGACCACGGCTTCCACCGCCGCGCCGACCGCCAGCAGCCGGTGATCGGTGTTGCCGATGCCGGCCACCATCAGGCCGACCGGCGCGGTGCCCGCGTCATGGCAGGGCACCGACAGCGCGCAGCCATCGAACAGGTTCACCACGGACGGATTGCGCAGCATGCGGCCATTGATCCGGTAATAGGTGTCGTCGTCCTTCAGCACTTCGGCGATGGGCGGCGCGATGTCGGGCGTGGTGGGCATCAGCATCGCGTCGTAGCCGGCGGCCGCGGTGTTGATCGAGCGGATGAACTGGCGGCGCAGCGACTGCAGCTGCAGGTAGTCGGGCGCGGTGATGGTTTCGCCGGTCTTGATGCGCGCCAGCACGCGCGGATCGTATTTGGCGGCCGCGGCCTTGATGAACTCGCGGTGCCAGGTGAAGGCCTCGGCCGCGGTGATCATGCCCCGCGGGTTGATGCTCGGCGCCTTCGCGAACTCGAGCATCGCAAGCTCGGTGACCGTGGCGCCGGCGGCGGAGATCTTGGACAGCGCGGTGGCAAAAGCCGCCGCCACCTGGGGTGAGAGCTCGTCCTGGAAGAAGGTCTTGGGCACCGCGAAGCGCATGCCGCGCAGCGGCAGCACCTTGGGCGCGCGCGGCACTTCGCCGGCCAGCACCGCGTCGAGCAGCGCGCAGTCTTCCACCGTCCAGGCCATCGGCCCGGCGGAATCGAAGGAGGTCGACAGCGGCATCACGCCGTCGAGCGGAATGCGGCGCTGCGTGGGCTTGAAGCCGACCAGCCCGTTCAGCGCCGCCGGAATGCGCAGCGAGCCGCCGGTGTCGGTGCCGATGGCGCCGGCCGCCATGCCGTCGGTCACCGAGATGGCACCGCCCGAGGTCGAGCCGCCCGGAATGCGGCCGGTCGCGCGGTCGTAGATGTTCTTCGGCGTGCCGTAGTGCGGATTGATGCCCAGGCCGGTGTAGGCGAACTCGACCGTGTTGGTGCGCCCGACGATGATCGCGCCGGCGCGGCGCAGGCGCTCGACCACCAGCGCATCGCGCGTCGCCGGCGGCTGGCCGACCAGCACCTTCGAGCCACCGAGCGTGGTGATGCCGGCTTCGTCGAACAGGTCTTTCAATGAGATCGGGATGCCTGCGAGCGGCGAGGCGGCCGGGCGGCCGCTCTTGCGGTCGGCATCGAGGCGAGCCGCGGCGGTGCGGGCGGATTCGGCGTGCACCTGGATGAAGGTGCGCGCGCCTTCGCCCGCGGGGTTCTGGATGGCGGCCAGTGCTTCTTCGACCAACTGGCTGCTGGTGAGCGTGCCGGCCGCGAGGCGGCGGGACATTTCGGCCATCGACAACTGGCCCATCGCCTTGCCGGCGGTATCGGGCGGCGGTGTCTGCGCCAGCGCCCTGGTGGGCAGCAGGGAGAGCATGCCGGCCGCCGCGGCCGCGCCGGCGGTGTGTTGCAGGAAGGTGCGGCGTTGTTGTCGTTGTGGCTGCTGCATGGCGCTTCTCCTCGGGGTGGATGGGCTCGCGGCAGCAGTCTACACAGCCGTCATGGCGTGAGCGTTGCCGGCCGTTACGGCGGGGCTCAGCGCACGTCGATCAGGAGGCCGGGGCGAAAGCCTTCCTGCTCGCCGTTGCGCTTGTAGCCCAGCGGGTTGGCCACCACGCGGCAGCCGTTCTTCATGTAGTCGAAGGGGCTGTGCAGGTGGCCGTGCAGCCAGAGTTGGGCGTGCGGCAGCAGTTCGTCGAGTGCATTGCAGAAGCCGGCCGTGCCCGGCGTCAGGCCGTAGCGTGGATCGGCGCTCGCGAGGCTGGGCGCGAAATGGGTGATGGCGACGGTGGTGCCGTCGAAAGGCTCGGCCAGCGCTTGCTGCAGCCAGGCCTGGCAGACAAGCGCCTGTTCGCGCATCTGCGCGGCCAGGAAGAGCTCGCCGTTACGCATGGTGGCCGCTTTTTCAAGGTAGAAATCGGCCGCGCGCATCGCCTTGCCGCGTTTCTTGAGTGCGTCGGCCAGGCCGTCGGTCGGTTCGACCAGGGCGTCGAAGTCGGCCCAGAGCGTGGTGCCGACGAAGCGGATGCCATCGATCACGCGGGTTTCGCGCTCCAGCCAGAGAATGTCGAGCTCTTGGCAGAGTGCGCGCAGCCGCTCATGGGTTTCGTCGAAGTCGACGTTGTCGTATTCGTGGTTGCCTGGCACATAGACGACGGGCACCGGCCAGCCGTTGCGGGGCGAAAAGCGGCCCAGGCCGAAGTCGGTGTCGGTCAGGCGGGAGCCTTGTTGGTAGGAGCCGATATCGCCCGCCAGGATCAGCATGTCGGCGCCCGGAACGGGCTCGGCACGGAAGTTCGGATGGGACTCCAGGTGCAGGTCGGAGAGCAGTTGCAGCTTCATCGTCCGGCCAGTCTAGGTGAATTGCCCCATGCGTGAAGTGCATAAGGTGGGGCTTGTTTTGTTAGGGATAACCCTTAATCTTGGGGCATCAACCACTCCAGCGCAGCCAAAAGCAGCGCACTGTCATGTTCAGCCTCATCGCCCAAGTGGCCCGTTTCTTCCGTTCCACGCCCGTCAACGCCCCCGCCAGCCACGCGGCCGCCCTGATGGAAAGCGCCGACGTTCGCGCCGGCCGTGGAGCCCACCACGCGCAGGAACTGCGCGCCGCAGCCAGCGCCTGGCTCAGCGTCGTCAGGTAATTGGCTCGCCCCCAGGCTGCGCGCACTTCGTGTCGCTACGCCAACCCCCTACCGGGGGCAATACCAGCGGCCCGGCAGAGCCGGTTCCGCGGTGTTTCACGAATAGCGGCCGGGCTATTGCGGGATTTTCTGCCCGAGCACCGAACCGGCGAAAGCCGCCGCTGCCGAGCGCAACAGCGCGGTGCGCAGCCACTCGTGCGCATGCCCGTGCTGGGCGCGGCGGTGCCAGACGGCATCCACGTGCACCGGCGGCTGGTCGAAGGGCAGGTCGCGCAGCACCAGTTGTTCGTCGATGCCGGTCACGGTCACGAAGTGGCGCGGCAGCACGGTCAGCAAATCTGAATTGGCCACCACGCGGCCGGCCGTGAAGAACTGGTTTACTGTCACCACGATGCGCCGCTCGCGCCCCATGGCGCCCAGCGTCTGGTCGATGAAGCCGTAAGGCCGGCCTGAAAAACTCACCAGCAGATGCCGTGCGGCGCAGTAGCTGTCGAGCGTCAACGGTGCGCTGGCCAGCGGGTGGTCGCGGCGCATCACACATACATATTGGCCCAGGTAGAGCCGCTGGGTCTCGAACGCCACGCCTACGCCGGACTGCCCGCGCGCTGCCAGGCTGGCGATCACGGCCGGGAAATAGCCGACGGCCATGTCGACTTCTTCCTGTTCCAGCATGCGGCGCGGGTCGCGCGTGGTCAGCGGGAGCACGCGCAGCGAAATGGCGGGCGCTTCCTTTTCGGCGATCTGCACCAAGCCCGGAATGAGTTCGGCCGCGGTGGCGTCGGCCATGGCCAGCAGGAACGTGGTGTCGGCGGTGCCGGCATCGAATTCACCGGGCGCCAGCGTGTGCTGCAGTTGGCGCAGGGCGTCGCGCACGGTCGGCCAGAGGGCGAGCGCGCGCGGCGTCGGCTCCACGCCAGCGCCCGAGCGACGCACCAGCTCGTCGCCCAGCACCTCGCGCAAGCGCCGCAGCGCATTGCTGACCGCGGGTTGCGTAATGGAGAGGTTGCGGGCGGCGCGCGTGAGATTGCGCTCTGCCATCACCTCGTCGAAGACGCGGAGCAGGTTGAGGTCGAGCGTGCGAAAGTTGACGTCCATCAGTGCTGTGAATGATAAACATCAGAAAGATAAAGTGGCAAAGCACTAGGGTAACCCCTAATATCACTGCATCGGCATCGTTTGCCGCCACTGATTTTCACTATCCCCAGGAGGGATGCATCATGACCAGCTTCGTTCACGTTGACCAACCTACTGTCCACCCCGGCGTGCGTCGCGCCGAAGTCCTGTTCGGCCAGATCCAGGCCGCTCGCGCCGGCGCCAATGGCGCACGTCCGCTCATCGCCCTGCTGATCGTCGCCATTGCGGCGGCCGTGCTGGTGGTGACCGACTCGCTCGTGTCGAACTGGAGCGAAGGCGGCCTGCTTGCTGCCTGGACCCTGTTCTGTGTCGCCGCCATTGCCCTGTTCGCGGTGTTCGCCAGCTCGGTGAGCAAGACCGGCCTTGCAGCTTCGTGGCGCGCTGCCGCCCAGCGCCGTGCGTCGGCCCGTGCTGACGCCCGTTTCCTGGAAACCGCGCAGAACGACCCGCGCGTCATGCAGGAACTGCAAGCCGCCGTGTGGCGCCAGCAATCGGAAGGCACTGTCTCCGCCGCTGAAGTCGCCAAGGTCGACGCGCTGGCCCGCATGAGCAACCGTTCGCAGGAAGTGCGCATGCCTACGCTGTATGAAGCAATGCGCCGTATGAACAGCTCGCGCTATTACTAAGCAGCGACGTGCTGATCGAGAAAGCCGCCTTTGGGCGGCTTTTTTATTGGGTGTTGATCGTGTTGCCTTGAATGCAGCTGGGGACAGGTCTTTGTGGAGAACATGGCTGCTGGGCCAGGCGTTGGGCGAGGCCTCTCTAATAGAGAGAGGAGGCGAGCGCCGCGGACACAAGGTGTCGTGTGCCTTGCGTTGTCGACGTACGAGGCTGCTGGGCTGCCTCCTTTCTCTGGGGAGGCGTCAGCCTCTTCTATTAGAGGAGACCGCCCCCGGCCCGAGTGAATCGCTTCCTCATGAGATGGTGGCTTTGTTGAGCACGTCTTTGGGCTCATGTTCTTTTCTCGTGCTCTGCACTCCGGCGGCCCGGTACACGGAGGGCGTACGAGTGCTCCCACTGGAGGGAAGTAGTGGTGATCAGGTGGGGGCAGTGACTGCTAAGCGGCGCCACGAGAGAAAAAGTCACGCAAAGTTGACCAAGCTCGAAAAAGCGGTGCATAATCGAAGGCTCGGCTGATATCGCTGCA
>NZ_QAJK01000163.1:0-51431 GCF_003852515.1 Variovorax sp. KBW07
GCCCAACGTGGGAATGACATCGTGTGCTCCCCGCAGCGAAATAAAGGAGGAGCGAAGCGGGGGACATTCGCGGAGGGGAGTACCCGATGTCAGTCGCACGCGCCCTGAATGAGCCCGCTCCCGATCCAAAACACTGCAGCCAAAACAACAAAGCCCTCGCAAAGAGGGCTTCAAACAGTCAATTCAACGACCAAAGAAAAAAGGCCCTTTGATTTCTCAAAGGGCCTTTTAAATTGGTTGCGCGAGCAAGATTTGAACTTGCGACCTTTGGGTTATGAGCCCAACGAGCTACCAGGCTGCTCCATCGCGCGGCAAGATGGAATTATAACTTATTCTGCAGCGCCTTGGGCGGCATCTGCTTCTTTAATTTCAGGACGGTCCACCAATTCGACCAGAGCCATCGGCGCGTTGTCGCCCACGCGGAAACCCATTTTCAGGATGCGCGTGTAGCCGCCCGGACGAGCCGCGAAACGCGGGCCCAGATCGGCGAAGAGCTTGACGACGCTGTCGCGGTCGCGCAGGCGGTCGAAAGCCAGGCGCTTGTTGGCCAGCGTGGGCTTCTTGGCGAGCGTGATCATCGGTTCGATGACGCGGCGCAGTTCCTTGGCCTTGGGGACCGTGGTCTTGATGACTTCGTGCTCGATGAGCGAGTTCATCATGTTCTGCAGCATCGCAAGGCGGTGCGAGCTGGTGCGGTTGAGTTTGCGAAGTCCGTGTCCGTGACGCATGGTGCTTTCCTTTACTTTATTAAACAGGCAGCCGTATCAGGTACTGCCCGGGCACGAGCCCTCATGGGCTCAATTCAAAAAACCAAAATCAACGCTTGTCGAGGCCGGCCGGCGGCCAGCTTTCAAGCTTCATACCCAAGGTCAGGCCGCGCGAAGCGAGGACTTCCTTGATTTCGTTGAGCGACTTGCGACCCAGGTTCGGGGTCTTGAGCAACTCGTTCTCGGTGCGCTGGATCAGGTCACCGATGTAGTAGATGTTTTCGGCCTTCAGGCAGTTGGCCGAACGCACGGTGAGTTCGAGCTCGTCGACAGGGCGCAGCAGGATCGGATCGAATTGCTGAGCGCTGCGCGGTGCCGGTGCATCGAATGCAGCCAGTTCGCCGCCTTCGAGCTGCGCAAACACGGCGAGCTGTTCAACCAGGATTTTAGCCGAAGCGCGAACTGCGTCTTCAGCCGTGATCGCGCCGTTGGTTTCGATTTCAACCAGCAGCTTGTCCAGGTCGGTACGCTGTTCGACACGGGCGCTTTCGACCGTGTAGCTCACGCGCTTGACGGGCGAGAACGACGCGTCCAGGACGATGCGGCCAATCGACTTGGTCGGCTCGTCGGCGTAGCGGCGCATCGTGCCGGGCACGTAGCCGCGACCCTTTTCAACCTTGATCTGCATGTCAAGCTTGCCGCCTTGCGACAGATGCGCGATCACGTGGTCGGGGTTGATGATCTCGACGTCGTGCGGGGTCTGGATGTCCGATGCCAGCACCGGGCCTTCGCCGTCCTTGCGCAGGCTCAGCGTGACTTCGTCGCGGTTGTGGAGCTTGAACACCACGCCCTTGAGGTTCAGAAGGATGTTGACGACATCTTCCTGCACGCCGTCGATCGACGAGTACTCATGCAGAACGCCAGCGATCGTGACTTCGGTGGCCGAGTAGCCCACCATGGACGACAGCAGAACGCGACGCAGCGCGTTGCCGAGCGTGTGGCCGTAGCCGCGCTCGAAAGGCTCGAGCGTGACCTTGGCCTTGTTGGCGGCAAGTTGCTCGACCTGGATGGTCTTGGGTTTCAGCAGGGTGGTTTGCATGCAGACTTCCTCTCAATACCCCCGGCTCGTTACACCGGTAAGGCTGGTGAAGCACCTGACCCGCGGCAAAGCGCGGAGCAGGAACGTGAACAACAATAACAATCTCCCGCACGCGCCACAGGGCGGGTGCGGGTAGAAAAAATCAACGCGAATACAGTTCGACGATCAGCGATTCGTTGATGTCGGCTGCGAATTCGTCGCGATCGGGGACCTTCTTGAAGGTGCCTTCGGCCTTGTCGGCGTTCACTTCGACCCAAGCCGGGATACCGACTTGTTGGGCGAGCTGGAGCGCTTCGGCAATGCGGGTCTGCTTCTTCGACTTGTCGCGCACGGCGATCACGTCGCCGGTCTTGACCAGGTACGACGGGATGTTGACCGACTGGCCGTTCACCGTGATCGCCTTGTGCGACACGAGTTGGCGAGCTTCAGCGCGGGTCGAGCCGAAGCCCATGCGGTAGACGACGTTGTCCAGGCGCGATTCGAGAATGAACAGCAGGTTGGCGCCGGTGTTGCCACGGCGGCGGTCGGCTTCTTCGAAGTAGCGGCGGAATTGCTTTTCCAGCACGCCGTACATGCGCTTGACCTTCTGCTTTTCGCGCAGTTGCAGACCGTAGTCCGACGTGCGCTGACCCGAAGTGCGACCGTGCTGGCCGGGCTTGGAGTCGAACTTGGCCTTGTCTTGAATGGAACGGCGAGCGCTCTTCAGGAACAGGTCGGTGCCTTCACGGCGAGAAAGTTTGGCCTTGGGGCCGAGGTAGCGTGCCACGAGTTTTCCTTTGTGTCATCTGCCGCAGTTGCCTGCGGGAGCCATCTGCGAGATGCGAATGGCGGTGGGCTTAGTTAAAAAACAAATGCGCAGCCGCTCGAAAGCTGGCTGCGCCTTGCGGACTGACGATCAGATGCGGCGACGCTTCTGGGGACGGCAGCCGTTGTGCGGAACGGGCGTCACGTCGGCAATGGAATTGATCCGGATGCCGAGCGCAGCCAGTGCGCGCACCGACGATTCGCGACCGGGGCCGGGGCCCTTGATCTCGACGTCGAGGTTCTTGATACCTTGTTCGACAGCAGCACGGCCGGCAACTTCGGAAGCCACCTGCGCAGCGAACGGGGTCGACTTGCGCGAGCCCTTGAAGCCCTGGCCACCCGACGAAGCCCACGACAGGGCGTTGCCCTGGCGATCGGTGATCGTGATGATGGTGTTGTTGAACGAGGCATGCACGTGGGCGATACCGTCCGCAACGTTCTTGCGAACCTTCTTGCGAACGCGCTGTGCGGCGTTGTTTGCAGGTGCTTTAGCCATGCTGGTCTATCCTTATTTCTTCAGGGACTGCGCAGCCTTGCGCGGACCCTTGCGGGTGCGGGCATTGGTGCGCGTGCGCTGGCCGCGCATCGGCAGGCCGCGACGGTGACGGAAGCCGCGATAGCAGCCGATGTCCATCAAACGCTTGATGTTCATCGTCGTCTCGCGACGCAGATCGCCTTCGATCGTGAACAGAGCGATCTGATCGCGGATCTTCTCGAGATCGGCGTCGGTCAGATCCTTGATCTTCTTCGAATATTCGATGCCGCTCGCTTCGCAGATTTGACGGGCGCGGGTGCGACCGATACCGAAAATGGCGGTCAGGCCGATTTCAGTGTGCTTGTGCGGCGGGATGTTGATGCCAGCAATACGTGCCATGTGCGTCCTCTAATACTCTTCAATCAACCCTGGCGCTGCTTGTGGCGCGGGTCGGTGCAAATCACACGCACCACACCTTTACGGCGGATGACCTTGCAATTACGGCAGATGGTTTTGACCGAAGCCGAAACTCTCATTTCATTCTCCTAAAACTGTTTAACGTGGCGGTCTACCGCCCGATCTCGATACTGAATCACAGCCCTACGATGTCTTGAAGTTGGCCTTCTTCAGCAGCGATTCGTACTGCTGAGACATCATGTAGTTTTGCACCTGGGCCATGAAGTCCATCGTGACGACCACGATGATCAGCAGGGAGGTACCACCGAAGTAGAACGGCACGTTGTACTTCAGGATCAGGAACTCGGGCAGCAGGCAGACGAAGGTGATGTACACCGCGCCGGCCAACGTCAGGCGAACCAGAATCTTGTCGATATAGCGAGCGGTCTGGTCACCCGGGCGAATGCCAGGAATGAACGCACCACTCTTCTTCAGGTTGTCGGCCGTTTCCTTGCTGTTGAACACGAGTGCCGTGTAGAAGAAGCAGAAGAAAACGATCGCAGCGGCATACAGCAGCACGTAGATCGGCTCGCCCGGACGCAGAGCGCCGGCAATGTCCTTGATCCAGCGGAAGCCACCTTCACCGGTGCTGAACCAGCCAACCACCGTTGCAGGCAGCAGGATGATCGACGAGGCGAAGATCGGCGGGATCACGCCAGCCATGTTCAGCTTCAAGGGCAGGTGCGACGACTGGCCGCCATAGACCTTGTTGCCGACCTGGCGCCGCGCATAGTTCACGAGGATCTTGCGCTGGCCGCGTTCGACGAACACCACGAAGTAGGTGACCAGCACCACAACCGCGACGATGAAGAGCGCGATCAGGACGTTCATGGCACCAGTACGCACCAGCTCCAGCAGTCCGCCGATGGCGTTGGGAAGGCCAGCCGCGATACCTGCAAAGATCAGGATCGAGATGCCGTTGCCCAGGCCGCGTTCGGTGATCTGCTCGCCGAGCCACATCAGGAACATCGAACCAGCCGTCAGGCTCACCATGGCGGTCAGGCGGAAGCCGAAACCGGGGGCGATGACCAGGCCGGCCGACGATTCGAGGGCCACTGCGATGCTGAACGACTGGAACAGGGCCAGACCCAGCGCGCCATAGCGCGTGTACTGCGTGATCTTGCGGCGACCGGCCTCGCCTTCCTTCTTCAATTGCTCGAAGGTCGGAAGCACGTAGGTCATCAACTGCATGATGATCGACGCCGAGATGTACGGCATGATCCCCAACGCGAACACGGTGAAGCGCGACAGCGCCCCGCCCGAGAACATGTTGAACAGGCTCAGAATGCCGCCCTGCTGGCCCTGGAACAACGCTGCCAGCTGGTCCGGGTTGATACCCGGCACAGGAATGTGCGCGCCGACCCGATAGACCACGAGCGCGAGCAGCAAAAAGACGAGCCGACGACGGAGGTCGCCGAATTTGCCTGTTTTTGCGATCGTTGCCGCGTTAGTTGCCACGAAGAACTTCTTTCAGTCCGAAGGTGATCAGGCGATGCTGCCGCCGGCTGCTTCGATAGCAGCCTTGGCGCCAGCCGTTGCACCCACGCCCGTCAGCTTGACGGCCTTGGTGAGTTCACCGGTCTTGATGATCTTGACGACCTTGGCGAGCTGGCCAACGAGGCCAGCTTGCTTCAATGCCAGGATGTCCACTTCGGCCAGGCCGAGCTGCTCGAGGGCAGTCAGCGTGACTTCGGCGTTGAACTTCAGCAGGTGCGACTTGAAACCACGCTTGGGCAGGCGACGTTGCAGCGGCATTTGGCCGCCTTCGAAACCAACCTTGTGGAAACCGCCAGCGCGCGACTTCTGACCCTTGTGACCGCGACCTGCGGTCTTGCCGATGCCGGAGCCGATACCGCGGCCGACGCGACGCTTCGCGTGCTTGGCGCCGGCTGCCGGCTTGATGCCATTGAGTTCCATATCAGTCTCTCTTACAGAACTTTGACCAGATAACTGATCTTGTTGATCATGCCGCGCACCGCCGGGGTGTCTTGCAGCTCGCTCACGCTGTTGATCTTGCGCAGGCCGAGGCCACGCACGGTCGCGCGATGCGATTCCTTGGTGCCAATCGGGCTCTTGACCAATTGCACCTTGAGGGTTTGTTGTTGCGTCGTCATTTGAATGCTCTTCCGATTGCTTGCGCTCAGGCGAAGATTTCTTCGACGGTCAGGCCACGCTTGGCAGCCACCGCGGACGCGGTCGTCGAGTTCTTCAACCCGTCGAGCGTGGCGCGAACCATGTTGTAGGGGTTCGACGAACCATGGCTCTTGGCCACGATGTCGGTGATGCCCATGACTTCGAACACAGCGCGCATCGGGCCGCCAGCGATGATGCCGGTACCCTTCGGGGCGGGGATCATGACGACCGAAGCGGCGCCATGGTGACCCGTCACGCGGTGATGCAGCGTGCCGTTCTTGATCGAGATCTTGGCCAGGTTGCGACGGGCTTCTTCCATTGCCTTCTGCACGGCAGCAGGCACTTCCTTCGACTTGCCCTTGCCCATGCCGACGCGGCCTTCGCCATCGCCCACCACGGTGAGTGCTGCGAAACCGAGGATACGACCACCCTTCACCACCTTGGTGACGCGGTTGATCGCGATCATCTTCTCGCGCAAACCGTCTTCAGGGCCTTCGTTCTGCGTTCTTGCTTGAATCTTTGCCATTTTGAATCTCGTGTCCGGTTAGAACTGCAGACCGGCTTCGCGAGCCGCCTCGGCCAGCGCCTTGACGCGGCCGTGGTATGCGAAACCTGCGCGGTCGAAGGCGACCTTCTCGACGCCGGCAGCCTTCGCCTTTTCAGCGATGCGCTTGCCGACGGCGGTGGCAGCAGCGGCATTGCCGCCCTTGCCCGAACCGCCGAGCGAGGTACGCATTTCGGCTTCTGCCGTCGATGCGGTTGCGATCACCTTGGTGCCGTCGTCGGAGATGACGGTGGCATAGATGTGCAGGTTGGTGCGGTTCACCGTCAGACGGGCCACGCCCTGCGTCGCGATGCGAATGCGGGTCTGGCGCGAGCGGCGAAGACGCTGTGCTTTTTTGGTCAACATCATTTTGCTGCCCCTTACTTCTTCTTGGTCTCTTTGATCACGATCTTCTCGTCCGAATAACGGATGCCCTTGCCCTTGTAAGGCTCAGGCGGACGAACAGCGCGGATCTCAGCGGCGATTTGACCAACGCGCTGACGGTCAGCACCCTTGATCACGATTTCGGTCGGGGTCGCGGTGGCCACCGTGATGCCCTGGGGCATGTCGATGTTGACCGGGTGCGAGTAACCGACTTGCAGGTTCAACTTGTTGTTGGACGCTGCGGCCTTGTAGCCGACGCCGACCAGGTTGAGCTTCTTCTCGAAGCCCTTGGTCACGCCAACCACCATGTTGTTCACCAGCTGGCGAATCGTGCCGCTCATCGCATTCGCTTCACGCGATTCGTTGGCGGGCTCGAAGCTCAGCTTGCCGTCATTGCTGACGATCTTGACCAGTGCATTGCGTGCGAGGTTGAGCGTGCCGCCCGTGCCCTTGACGCTGATCTGGTCTTCCTTGATCGACACATCCACGCCTGCGGGGATGACGACCGGCATTTTTCCTACTCGGGACATTTCAGTAACTCCTCGATGTCTCGGTTAGGCGACGTAGCACAGAACTTCGCCACCGACACCGGTAGCGCGAGCCTTGCGGTCGGTCATCACGCCCTGGGGGGTCGTGACGATCGCAACGCCGAGGCCGTTCTGGACTTGCGGAATGGAAGAACTTGCCTTGTACACGCGCAGGCCGGGGCGGCTCACGCGTTCGATGCGCTCGATGACCGGACGGCCAGCGTAGTACTTCAGGACAATTTCAAGTTCGCTCTTGCCGGCTTCGGTCTTGACCTGGAAGCCGTCGATGTAGCCCTCGTCCTTCAGGACTTGTGCGATCGCGACCTTCACCTTGGAAGACGGGACCGACACGGTGGGCTTCGCCACCATCTGCGCGTTACGGATACGCGTCAGCAGGTCGGCAATGGGATCACTCATGCTCATGTTGTTTGCTCCTGCCTGGCTTACCAGCTGGCCTTGGTGACACCGGGGATGTCGCCAGCGAAAGCCAGTTCACGGATCTTGGCGCGAGCCAGACCGAATTGACGGAAGGTGCCACGCGGACGACCGGTGATGGCGCAACGGTTGCGCTGACGGGTCGGGTTCGCGTTGCGCGGAAGCTTTTGCAGGCCCAGGCGGGCAGCTGCGCGTTCTTCTTCGCTCTTCTTCAGGTCGTTGGAAGCTGCCTTCAGTTCGGCGTGCTTCGCAGCGAACTTGGCAACCAGCTTGTCGCGCTTGAGTTCGCGCTGGATCAAAGATTGTTTAGCCATGGTTCGCCTCAGTTCTTGAACGGGAAACGGAAGCCAGCGAGAAGCGCCTTGGCTTCTTCGTCGGTCTTGGCCGTCGTCGTGATGCTGATATTGAGACCGCGCAGGGCATCGACCTTGTCGTACTCGATCTCAGGGAAAATGATCTGTTCCTTGACGCCGATGTTGTAGTTGCCACGGCCATCGAACGCACGGCCGGAGATGCCGCGGAAGTCGCGAACACGCGGCAGCGCGATGGTCACGAAACGGTCCAGGAACTCATACATCTGCACGCCACGCAGCGTGACCATGCAACCGATAGGCTGGTTTTCGCGGATCTTGAAACCGGCGATGGCCTTCTTCGACTTGGTGACCACGGGCTTCTGGCCGGCGATCTTGGTCAGGTCGGCGACAGCGTTGTCGAGAACCTTCTTGTCGGCGACTGCTTCACCCACACCCATGTTCAGGGTGATCTTGGTGAGGCGGGGGACCTGCATCGGCGACTTGTAGCCGAACTTTTCCGTCAGGTCTTTCGCGATCTTTTCGCGATAGTGTTGTTGGAGACGTGCCATGTGAGTACCTCTTAGGCGAACTTGATTTCGTCGCCGCTCGACTTGAAGACGCGAACAGCCACGCGCTTGCCGTCGGCACCCTGGGTGATCTTGATGCCCACGCGGTCGGCCTTGCCGGTCGCGGCATTGAAGATCGCCACGTTGGATTGGTGGATGGGCATGGACTTCTCGACGATGCCACCGGTCGTACCCTTGAGCGGGTTCGGCTTGGTGTGCTTCTTGACGAGGTTCAGGCCGTCGATGATGACGTGCGAATCGTCCTTGCGAAGCGAGACGGTGCCGCGCTTGCCCTTGTCACGACCGGCCAACACGATGACCTGGTCGCCTTTGCGAATCTTGTTCATGGCGTTGTTGTCCTTACAGAACTTCAGGGGCCAGCGACACGATCTTCATGAACTTTTCGGTGCGCAGCTCGCGCGTCACCGGTCCGAAGATGCGGGTGCCGATAGGCTCCAGCTTGGCGTTGAGCAACACTGCTGCGTTGCCGTCGAATTTCACGAGCGAGCCGTCAGCGCGACGAATGCCCTTGGCGGTACGGACCACCACTGCACTGTAGATCTCGCCCTTCTTGACGCGACCACGGGGAGCGGCTTCCTTGATGCTGACCTTGATGACGTCGCCCACGCTGGCGTAACGCCGCTTGGAGCCACCGAGCACCTTGATACACAGGACGGATTTCGCGCCTGTGTTGTCGGCCACTTCGAGCCGGGATTCAGTTTGGATCATTTCTTGATATTCCCAACTTGTACCGATGAGCCTCCAGGAGGGAGACACCGCGGTCAGTCTTGGGCCCGTCGTCCATGCCTCGAACCACTCGAGACACTTCCGCTTTGGGCTGAAAGCTTCGCCTTTTGGAAGCGAAGCCCGCGATTATTGCAGGCACTTGTGCCGATGTCAACAACCCCATTACACCATCACGCGCTGGCACTAGACTTCAGGGCGTGCGCAACCTCGCGAATTCCTCCCGGCCGGCTCTCCTGCCGCTCTCGCGCCCTCCGCAGCAACCCCTGCGCCGCCGCTTGCTGGCGGGCGGGGCTGGCCTGCTGGCGCTGGGCCTTGCGGGCTGCAGGAGCGCGACCCCGAATCCCGACCTCGCCGACCCCGGCCGGCTGCGGCGCATCGCCGAAGCACGGTGGCCGCACAGGCTTCATATAGAAGGCACCCCGGCAGGCGGCCTCTCGGGCATCGACTACGACCCGGCGCGAGGTGAGTACCTGCTTATCAGCGATGACCGGTCAGATCACGCGCCCGTTCGCTTCTACACCGCCCGCTGGCCTCAGCCCGATGCCGCACCGCCCGCTCCCACCGGCGTGGTGTTGCTGCAACGCCCCGGCGGCGGCCCCTGGCCCAACCGGCGCCAGGCCATCGACGAGCTCCCGGTTCCCGACCCCGAAGCCCTGCGGCTGCGCCCGGCCACCGGCACCCTGCTCTGGACCAGCGAAGGCGACGTCGCCCGCGGCTTCGGCCCCGCGCTGTATGAATCGGCGCGCGACGGCCGCTTCCTGCGCGAATTTGCCCTGCCGACCATGTTCGCGCCCGATGCCGCGCAGCGCCGTGGCCCGCGCGACAACCTGAGCTTCGAGGGCCTGGCCCTCACGCCAGACGGCCGCTTCGCCTGGCTGGGCATGGAAAACGCCCTGGTCCAGGACGGCCCCGTGCCCACCACAAGCGCGCCCGGCGGCCCCTGCCGCTTCACCCAGGTCGACCTGGAAACCGGCAAGGCCGCCCGGCAGATCGCCTACGTTCCCGATGCCATCCCGCTGCGGCCGCTGGTACCGGGTACCTATGCCGACAACGGCGTGAGCGAGATCCTCATGCTCGACGCCCACCGCATGCTGGTGCTGGAGCGCGCCTACGCCGCCGGCACGGGCAATTCGCTGCGCCTGTATGAAATAGACACCCGCGCCGCCAGCGACGTGCTGGCCATCGACGCGCTGGCGCCCGGCAACCACCGTCCCGCCCCCAAGACCCTGGTGGCCGACTTCGGCGCACTCGGCCTGTCTCGCCTCGACAACACCGAGGGCATGTGCTGGGGGCCACCGCTGCCCAACGGCAAGCGCATGCTGGTGGTCGTGAGCGACGACAATTTCAATCCCCTGCAAGTCACCCAGTTCGCCGCCTTCGAATACACCGACCGACCATGACCATCGCCGTGACCTTCCTGCCCCGCACCGCCCCCGCGCCGCTGCCGCCCGTCGCCTTCATCGGCGGCGGCAACATGGCCAGCGCCATCATCGGCGGATTGATCCAGCAAGGCGCCCCGGCGGATGCGTTCGAGGTGGTCGAGCCCTTCGAAGAGGCCCGCGCCAAGCTCGCGCAGTCCTTCGGCGTCATCGCCAAGGCCGAGGCCGGCGAAAGCCTGTCGCGCTGCGCCGTCGTGGTGTGGGCCGTGAAGCCCCAGGCCTTTGCCGAAGCGGCCAGGCCCGTGCGCGCATTCGCCGCGAACGCCTTGCACCTGAGCGTGGCCGCGGGCATTCCGTCGGACAGCATCGCCCGCTGGCTCGGCACCGAGCGCGTGGTGCGCGCCATGCCCAATACGCCCGCGCTGGTGGGCAAGGGCATGACCGGCCTCTTTGCGCGGCCGGACGTCTCGGGCGCCGACCGCGCACTGGTCGCCCAATTGCTGTCGCCCACCGGCGAACTGATCTGGGTCGACGCCGAGCCCGCGCTCGACGCGGTGACCGCCATGTCGGGCTCGGGCCCGGCCTACGTGTTCTATTTCATCGAGGCCATGACCGAGGCCGGCGTCGAGATGGGCCTGACGCCCGACCAGGCCCAGCGGCTGGCCATCGGCACCTTCACCGGCGCCTCGGCGCTGGCGCACAGCGCAACCGAGCCGCCCTCCGTGCTGCGCGAGCGCGTGACCTCCAAGGGTGGCACCACCTACGCGGCAATCTCCTCGCTGCAGGGCGCCGACGTCAAGGCGCAGTTCAAGACCGCGATCCGCGCGGCGCAGAAGCGCGCAGCCGAGCTGGGCGAGGAATTCGGCCGCGGCTGAGCGCGCAAGCCGCTCCTCAGGCCGGCACCGGGACGACGGCCTCCACCACCCGCAGGCTGCGCGAGAACAGCGGCAGCAATGAAGCCGCCATCAGCAGCGCGGGCACGATGCCGAACAGCCACATCATCGCGGCCAGCGCCGACGCCGGCTGCGCAACCGCTTCGCCCGTCGAGGGAATGAAGCCGCTCCAGCCCAGCACCAACCCCGACAGCATGGCGCCCAGCGCCAGCCCGATCTTTTCCCAGCCGACCCACACGCCCGTGAACGCGCCGTCGCGGTTCTTGCCGCTGCGGCGGCGGTGCACGTCGATCACGTCCGGCAGCAGCGAAAAGCCGAAGACCTGCCCCGCCGAAAAGCCGATGCCCGCCAGCACCGCGCCGGCGACCAGCACGGCCACCGACGTGGACAGGCCCCACACCGACACCAGGAAGCCGACCACGCCGACGCAGGTGCCCAGCACGAAACAGCTGCGCTTCGGAAGGCGCCGCGCCACCATCGGCCAGAACAGCATCGCAACCACGCTGGCCAGCGTCATCACGCCGAAGTACAGCGCCAGGAAGTTGCCGCCCAGCGGGCTCAGGTACTTGCCCACGTAGGCCAGCATGGTCGAGTTGGCGCTCTGCGCCAGCATCTGCAGCCCGTACGCCAGCGCCAGCATCACGAAGGCCCGCTCGCCCAGCACGGTGCGCAGTTGCGCCGACAGGCCCGTGGCGTCCGTCTCGCCCTGCAGCAGCGGCATGCGGCGCGTGCCCAGCACCGTGACCAGCATGGCGACAAGGCACAGCGCGCCCACGCCCCAGCCGACCACGCCGTAGGCCCGCGCATTGCCGCCCAGCGCCTTCAGCACCTCGGGCCAGCCCACTGCGGCGATCAGCAAGCTCAGGCCGAGAAAACCCATGCGCAGCGCCACCAGGCGCGTGCGCTCGTGCCGGTCGTTGGTGATCTCGCCGAGCAATGCCGTGTACGGCACGCTGAACAGCGCATAGCCCGTCGTCGCCAGCACGAACATCAGCGTCACGTAGGCCCAGCGGGCCTGCGGCGTGTCGAGCGCCGGCACGTTGAACACCAGCGCGATGCCGCTCGACAGCAGCACCGCGCCCAACAGCATGAAAGGATGGCGCCGGCCCCAGCGGGTTTGGGCGCGATCGGAGCGCAGCCCGATGTACGGATCGGTCAGGAACTCCCACAGCTTGGGCAGCAGCAGCGTGAACGACGCCCACGCCGCCGCGATGCCCAGGTGGTCGGTCATGAAGAACAGCAGGAAGAGCTGCGGCACCACCAGGAAGCTGCCCGTGCCCAGCGTCGCGAATCCATAGGCGACGCGCACGCGCAAGGCCAGCGGCTGCGTGGCCGCGATCGGTGTCGTGTGGGTCATGCGAGCCTCGGCAGTGAAGCAGAAGAAAGCGGGGAGGGCGCGGCGCGCCTGGCAATGGCCGCGCAGGCACGCGCCTTGAGCGCCAGCCGGTCGACCTTGCCGATGGGCAGCATCGGCAGGTCGCGCACGACCTCGATGTGCTTGGGCAGCTTGTAGTTGGCCAGTCGCTCGCGCAATGCGGCCTTCAGCGCGGCGGGACTGTCGTCGGGCTTCTGCGTGACGACGAAGGCGTAGCCCACCTCGACGTACTCGTCGTCGGGCACCGGCACCACCACGGCCATCGTGACCGGCGCCAGCGCTTCCAGGGCCTGCTCTATCTCCAGCGGATAGACGTTGTAGCCGCCCGACTTGAACATCTCCTTGCTGCGCCCCACCAGCTGCACGCGGCCTTCGGGCGTCACGACGGCGATGTCGCCGGTGCGAAACCACCCGCCTTCCGCAAAGGCTTCGGCGGTGGCGTCGGGCCGCTGGAAGTAGCCGGTGAACAGCCAGTCGCCATGCAGCTGCAGTTCGCCCGCGGTGCCCTTGGGACAGGGACGCCCTGCGCCGTCGGCCAGGCGCCATCCGATGCGCGGGTCGAACCGGCCCACGGTGCCGGCGATGGTCTCGGCGTCGTCGTCCACGTCGGTGAAGGTCGAGAAGCCCATGGCCTCGGTCAGCCCGTAGCCGTTCATCACGGGCCGGCCCGTCACCTCTTGCAGCAGGCGCACCAGCGGCAACGGCGGCTGGTTGCCCGCAAGAATGATCTTCTGCAGGCTCGAATAATCGGTGCTGTGAAAACGCGGCGAGCGGCTGACGGCGAGAAACATCGCAGGCACGCCGCCGACCATGGTCAGGCGGTGCGTCTCGATGGCCTGCAGCATCGCGTCGGGGTCGAAGTCGGGCTGGAACACCACCGTCGTGCCCGTCACCAGGCAGTTGGTGCACAGGTCGACCACGCAGCCGACATGGTTCACCGGCAGGTTGCACAGCGTGCGTCCCTGCCCCTCGACCCCGAAGTGCGCCGGGTCATTGGTGATCGGCGCAATGAACACGATGCCGCGGTGCGTGAGCTGCGCGCCCTTCGGCGTGCCGGTCGTGCCCGAGGTGTAGACCAGCAGCGCCGTGTCGTGCCCGCGCACGGCATCGCGCGCCGCCTGCAGCCGCTCGGGCGCCACGTCGGCGCCGGTCTTCGCGAAGGCTTCGAGCCGGCGGCCCGACACCACCCAGCAGCTGCCGTCCGCGCGGTCGGCCAGTGCCTCGATCTTGCGCACTTGCGCCGGTTCGCCATCGAGCAGGTTGAACAGCAGCGTGGGCCTGCAGTCGGCCATGACCACCGCCAGCTCGGCTTCGGTGTACCTGGGGTTCAGGCCCACGTAGATGCCGCCGACGCTGGAGATGGCAAGAAATAGCGCCATGAACGCGGGGCAAGGCTTGGCATGGACCGCGACGCGCTGGCCCGGTGCGAGCCCATGCGCCAGCAGGGCACTGGCCAGTGCGTCGACCCACGCCTGTGCTTCGGCGAACGAGATGCGCCGGTCGCCTTCGATCCAGGCGTCGGTGTCGGCGCGGGTGCGCGCGTGGTGCGCCAGCCAGGCGTCGGCACGGGGCAAGTCTGGCAGGTCGGGCAGGGCAAGCGGTTCAGGCAGCGCCATGGTCCTGCTCCCCGCTTTCGGTCAGCGCACGCGGCCCGAGAAAGAACAGCCAGCCGGCCGCCAGCGTGACCGTGCCGTCTTCGAGCTCGAGCAGCACGTCCTGCTTCAGCAAAGCGCTGTCATTGGGCTTCGGCGTGACTTCCGCCAGGCGCAGGCGTGCCCGGAAGCGCACGCCCACCGGCATCGGACGCACGAAGCGCAGCCGGTCGAAGCCGTAGTTCAGCGCGTGGTTCATGTCGAAGGACACCAGCGTGCGCATGGCCTCGCCGCTCAGCCTGATGAGGTGCGACACCTGGAAGAAGCCCTGCACGATGGTGCCGCCGTACGGCGCCTCGCGGGCCGCGCGTTCGGGCTCGAGATGAATCCATTCACCGGCGCCGTCGCCCGACAGTTCCGCATAGCGGTCGACCATGTCCTGCGTGATGCGGTGCCATTCGGACACGCCTTCCTGGCCGATCTTCTGTTTCATACGGGCCAGCGCAGTGGCAATCGATGGCGATGTTTCGGCAGTCTGCATGGGTCGTCGTCTCCTGGGTTTTTCGGCTTTCACATAACACTTGTTATGTTTCGTGGAAAATATAACAAGCGTTATGTGGATGCGCAATAGGGGTTCGACGGGCGGCCGTCCTCCTGTAGAGTCGTCGCACACCGGAGAGCGTTACCTTGGGAAAGACAGCACAAGCAAAGACACCGAAGCCGCAGGCCGACAGGCGCGAAGCCATCGTGCATGCCGCCTGGCGCATGGCCGCCACGGGCGGGCTGGCCGCCGTCACCATCCGTTCGATTGCAGGCGAGATCGGCTTCACCACGGGCATCGTGATGCATCACTTCCCCACGAAGGAAGCGATCCTGGAAGAGATGATCGAGCGCCTGTACCGCGGCCTGTTCGACGACTATCGCGCCGCCCTGGCGCGCGCGCCGGCCGGCCGGCGGCTGGAGCGCATGCTGCTGTCCTGCCTGCCGCTCAAGCCCCACACCGCCTTCGGCTGGAAGCTGTCGATCGTGCTGCAGAGCGAGGCGCTGCGTTCACCCGCCATCGCGAAGATGCAGCAGCGCCACTACCGCGTGTATGAAGACGACATGATGCGGGAGCTGGTGCAGCTGCAGGCCGACGGGCAAATTGCCGCCACCACCGACCTCGCGTTCGCGTTGTCCCGGCTGATCGCGCTGGTGGAGGGCATCGGCGCCACCTATGCGCTGCGGCCGCGCGCCATGCCGACCCGGCTGCAGCGCCAGCTCATCCTCGACGAACTCGAGCGGCTGCAGGCAGCGCCGCGCGGCTGACCGCCGGCCAGCCAGCCACCAGTCAGTCAGTGAATGGCGTAGCCGGCCACGATGCCGGCGAATATCGCGAAGCCCAGCCAGTGGTTCTCGCGGAAGGCGTTGAAGCAGCCTTCGCGCGTGCGCTCGCGAATCAGGCGCCAGTGCCACAAGGCCTGCGCCGCCGCCACGGCGATGCCCACGTAGAACAGCGCGCCCAGCGAGCGGCTGGCACCGGCCCAGGTCCACACCGCCAGGAAGATCGCGTAGCTCAGCATCACCGCCGCCACGTCGAAGCGGCCGAAGGTGATGGCCGAGGTCTTCATGCCGATCCGCAGGTCGTCGTCGCGGTCGACCATCGCGTACTCGGTGTCGTAGGCCAGCACCCAGAACAGGTTGCCCGCGAGCAAGAGCCAGGCAAACCACGGCACCGTCGACTGCACGGCCGCAAAGGCCATCGGAATGCCGAAGCTGAAGGCAATGCCCAGCACCGCCTGCGGGATCGACACGAAGCGCTTGGCGAAGGGGTAGATCAGCGTGATGGCCAGTGCCGCGAACGACCACAGCACCGTGGTGCGGTTGGTCGTCAGCACCAGCCCGAAGGACGCCAGCGCCAGCACCACGCCGAGCCCCAGCGCTTCCTTCACGGACATCGCGCCGCTGGTCACCGGGCGCTGGGCCGTGCGCTTCACATGGCGGTCGAACTCGCGGTCGGCCACGTCGTTCACGCAGCAGCCCGCGCTGCGCATCAGGAAAGTGCCGAGCGTGAACACCACGACCAGGTGCCAGCCCGGCCAGCCATCGGCGGCGAACCAGAGCGCGCCCAGCGTGGGCCACAGCAGCAACAGCCAGCCCGCGGGGCGGTTCCAGCGGATCAGGTCGAGGTAGAGCGCAAAACGACGGGCAAGCATGCGAGTGACGGGGCAGGGGGCAGGACAGAACAGGGACTGAACGGAACTGACAGACAAAAAAAGAGCGGCCATTGTGCCGCTCCTTGGTTTGCGCAAGAACCTGCGTGGTGCTCAGTCTTCCAGCAGCGAGCGCAGCATCCACGCCGTCTGGTCGTGCACGGTGCAACGCGCGGTCAGCATGTCGGCCGTCGGATCGTCGCCGGCTTCCTCGGCCACGGGAATGAATTCGCGCGCGATGCGCGACACGGTTTCATGGCCCTTCACAAGAATGCGCACCATCTCCATCGCCTTGGGCGGGGTCTGCGGCACGTCGGGCACGGTGGCGATCTTGCTGAACTCGGCGTACGAGCCCGGCGCGTAGTGGCCCAGTGCGCGAATGCGCTCGGCCAGCACGTCGGTCGCGCCCCACAGCTCGGTGTACTGGCCCATGAACATCGCGTGCAGCGAGTTGAAGTGCGGGCCCGTCACGTTCCAGTGGAAGTTGTGCGTGGTGAGGTACAGCGTGTAGGTGTCGGCCAGCACGCGGCTCAGGCCTTCGGCAATGGCCGCGCGGTCCTGGCGTTCGATGCCGATGTTGATGATCGGCGCGTTGCGGCTGCCGGACTCCTGCGCGACCACGCTGCCGCCCTTCTTGGGCACCTTGCCGGCGGAGGAAGGAGACGATGATTTCTTCGAGGCTTTGGCCATGGCGAGAGCTCTTTCTTCAAGTTGGGGGGAACAAACGCAATTCTCGAAGCCGGGCTGCGGCTTCGCAACAGCGTCACTCTATCCCAGCGATGAATGATTCAAAACAGCCGGCGCGTAGGCCAATTCCCCGAATTGCATCGACCTCGAATTTCTATGACAGGCGCTTGACGCCCGGCAGCTCGCACGCATAGATCGCGTTGCGCAGCGCTGCAATGGCTTCGTAGCGCGTGAACGTGCGGCGCCATGCCAGCACCACGCGGCGCGTGGGCGGGTCGCGGTCGTGCGCGTCGCGCACCGGCAGGTAGCGCACCATCTGCTCGGGTTCCTTGCGCCCCTTGACCTTCGGCTTGAGCGCATCGGCCGGCACCGACAGGCGCGGCACCAGCGTCACGCCCATGCCCGAGGCCACCATGTGCTTGATGGTTTCGAGCGACGAGCCCTCGAAGCTCTTGCGGATGCCTTCGGCGTTGCTGGAGAAGCGCGCGAACTCGGGGCACACCTCGAGCACGTGGTCGCGAAAGCAGTGGCCCGTGCCCAGCAGCAGCATGGTCTCGTTCTGCAGTTCTTCGGACGTGATCGATTCGCGGTCGGCGAACTTGTGCTTGGTCGGCAGCGCCGCCATGAAGGGCTCGTCGTACAGCGGCGCCATGGCCAGGCCGGTGTCGGGAAAGGGCTCGGCCATGATGGCGCAGTCGATCTCGCCGGCACGCAGCATCTCGAGCAGCTTGACGGTGAAGTTCTCCTGCAGCACCAGCGGCATCTGCGGCGTGCGCGCGATCACCTGGCGTACCAGGTCGGGCAGCAGGTACGGCCCGATGGTATAGATCACGCCCAGGTTCAGCGGACCGGCCAGCGGGTCTTTGCCACGCTTGGCAATTTCCTTGATGCTGGCGGCCTGGTCGAGCACGCTCTGCGCCTGCTGCACGATCTGCTCGCCGAGCGGCGTGACGGTCACTTCGCCGGCACTGCGCTCGAAGAGCTTGACTTCAAGCTCGTCCTCGAGCTTCTTGATGGCCACCGACAGGGTCGGTTGGGAGACGTAGCAGGCCTCGGCCGCCTTGCCGAAGTGCCGTTCGCGGGCTACTGCGACGATGTATTTGAGTTCGGTGAGAGTCATAGCTTGCGTCAATTATGCGCAAGGGTATGTGACCCGGCTCGGTCGGGGTCTTAGCCAGCGGCCCGCGCCGCCGGCCGCCGCGCGAATCAGCCCGCGGCGCGCAGCTTCACCGCGGGAAAATCGACCGGCACGTCGAAGGCCACGTTCACGTAGTTGGTGAACAGGTTCAGCGCGACGTGCGCCACGATCTCGACGATGTGCTCGTCGTCGAAGCCCGCCGCGCGCAGCGCCTCGACGTCGCCCTGTGCGAGTTGCCCGCGCGCATCGACGAGCTTGAGCGCGAAGCGCAGCGCCGCCGCGGTTTGCGGGTCGGCCGACTCGCCCGCCTGCGCGGCCGTCATCTCTTGCGCGGAAGCACCGGCCTTGCGGCCCAGCGCCGTGTGCGCGGCCAGGCAGTAGTTGCAGGCATTGCGGTCGGCCACCGCAACGGCAATCTGCTCGCCGAGCTTCGCGGGAAGCACGCCGCCGCCCAGGGCGCCGAAAAATCCCCACATGCTCTTGAGCGCGGCGGGCGAGTTGGCCACGGCGCGGAACATGTTGGGCGTGGCGCCGAACGCGCCGTGAACCTGGGCGAGCAGCGCCTTGCTGTCGCCTTGTGCCGAAGCGTCGGAAACGAGATGGATGCGAGTCATGGTGAGTCCTTGAAAGTCGGGTTGCAAAACGGTGGGTGCGACATGCACGGGGCCAGTTTCTTTCGGCGCGCCGTATGATCGGTATTGATTCGTCCGACATACATACCTATTCATCCAATGGCCACCGACACGCCGCCGCTGGACCGGCTTTCGTCCCTGCTCGACCGCTTTCGCGTGCGGGCGCACCTGTTCCATGCGGGGCCCTTGTGCGGCGTCACGCATTTCGCGGCGAAAGAAGGGCGCGGATTTCTCCATGTGCTGCGCCGTGGAGAAATGGTCGTCACACATTCGCCACGTGCCGGCGTGTCGCGCAAGGTGGTGGTCAAGGAGCCCAGCCTGCTGCTGTATCCGCGACCGCTGGCGCACGACTTTCACAACGCACCCACCGAAGGCTCGGACTTCGTGTGCGCCACGCTCGACTTCGATGGCGGCAACACGCACCCGCTGGCACGCGCGCTGCCGCCGCTGCTGCTGATGCCGCTGCGCGCGGTCGAAGGGCTCGAGCATTCGCTGGCATTGCTGTTCGCGGAGACCACGCGCGTGCGCTGCGGGCACCGCCTGCTGGCCGACCGGTTGTTCGAAGTGCTGCTGATCCAGTTGCTGCGCTGGATGCTCGACCACCCGGAAGAAAGCGGGCTGCCGGTGGGCCTGCTGACAGGGCTGGGCGACCCGCAACTGGCCCCCGTGCTGGTGGCGCTTCACGAGCGCCCCGGCGAAGCCTGGCCGCTGGAGCAACTGGCCCGCGAGGCGGGCATGTCCCGCAGCGCATTCGCCGCGAGATTCAAGAGCCGGGTGGGCGCCACGCCCGCCGATTACCTGGCCCGATGGCGCATGACCATTGCGCAGGCCGAGCTCAGGAGCGGCGCGTCCGTGAAGGTGATCGCGGACGCGCTAGGCTATGCCAATGCGTCGGCGCTGTCACGCGTGTTCGCGCAGAAGGTCGGTGTGTCGCCGCGCGCGTGGCTTGCCCGGCAAGCGGCGGTCGACGCCGCCGTCGCCAGATAGCCGGCGACAGCGCGCGTCAGCCGATGGTCGCGATCGCCACGCCGGCCGCCACGTAGCCACCCGCCGCGGCGGACATGGCGATGCGCCCTGCACGGTGCGCAACCACCTGCATTTCCATCTTCATCGCCTCCATCACGGCGATGACCGTGCCCTGCGCCACCTCGTCGCCATCGGCGACCTTCCAGCCTTGCAGGGTGCCGGAGACCGGCGCGGCCACGGCAGCGGCATCTGCCACCACCGACGCTTGCGCACCCGGTGCGGCTCCCACGCCGCTCGCCGCCGAAGACAGCCCGCGCAGCAGCTCGGGCGGCAGGCCCAGCGACAGCCGGCGTCCGCCCACTTCGATGGCCGTGCGGTACAGCGTGGTGTCCGGCATCGGCTCGGGCCGCTCGGCGGCGCTCTCGGCGTTCGCAAAGTCGGTCTCGATCCAGCGCGTGTGCACCTTGAAGGCATCTTCCGAAACGAAGTCCGGGTGCGCCATCACCGCGCGGTGAAACGGCAGCACCGTGGCCAGGCCTTCGATGCGGAATTCCTTCAGCGCGCGGCGCGCCCGTGCAATGGCCTGCGCGCGCGTGGCGCCGGTGACGATCAGCTTGGCCATCAGCGAATCGAAAGTGCCCGGCACCACCGAGCCGGCGACAACGCCGGTGTCGACGCGAACACCGGGCCCCGAAGGCGCATCGAACACCTTGACGGGCCCCGGCGAAGGCAGAAAGCCGCGGCCCACGTCTTCGGCGTTGATGCGGAACTCGAAGGCATGGCCGCGCGGCACCGGCGTCTGCGTGATCGACAGCGGCAGGCCGTCGGCAATGCGCAGCTGCTCGATCACGAGGTCGATGCCCGTGGTTTCCTCGGTCACCGGGTGCTCGACCTGCAGCCGCGTGTTGACCTCGAGGAAAGAAATGGCACCGCTCGCGCTGAGCATGAACTCGACCGTGCCGGCACCGGTGTAGCCGGCCGCCGCGCAGATGTCGCGTGCCGACTGGTGAATGCGCTCGCGCTGCGCGTCGCTCAGGAAAGGCGCGGGCGCTTCTTCCACCAGCTTCTGGTTGCGCCGCTGCAGCGAGCAGTCGCGCGTGCCGAGCACCACGACCTGGCCGTGCGTGTCGGCAATCACCTGCGCCTCGACGTGGCGAGGCCGGTCCAGGAACTGCTCGACATAGCACTCGCCGCGGCCGAAAGCCGTGATGGCCTCGCGCACCGCCGACTCGTACAGCCCCGCCACTTCGTCCATGCGCCATGCGACCTTGATGCCGCGGCCGCCACCGCCGAACGCAGCCTTGATGGCCACCGGCAGGCCGTGCTGCTCGGCAAAGGCCAGCACCTCTTCTGCGCTGCTCACCGGGTCGGCCGTGCCCGCGACCAGCGGCGCGCCGACCTGCATCGCGAGCTTGCGGGCCTGCACCTTGTCGCCCAGCCGGGCGATGGCCGCCGGCGACGGGCCGATCCAGACCAGGCCGGCGTCGATGACCGCTTGCGCGAAGGCCGCGCTCTCGGACAGGAAGCCGTAGCCGGGGTGCACCGCGTCGGCGCCGCTGCGCTGGGCCACCGCCAGCAGCTTGCCGATATTCAGGTAGGTGTCGGCCGGGCGATTGCCGTCCAGGCCGTGGGCCTCGTCGGCCATGCGCACGTGCAGCGCGTCCAGATCGGCGTCGGCATACACGGCGACCGATTGCACGCCGTAGTCGGCACAGGCACGCGCGATGCGCACGGTGATTTCGCCACGGTTGGCGATCAGGACTTTTTTCATCGGAAGACTCTCGATCTCAAAGTTCGATGGGGCCAAGGCCAGCCATCGGTTGGAAGCGGACACGGGCGTTCACGGGGATCTGCCCCGCACGGTCCAGGTGGTGGGTGGCGACGGAGGCGATCACCGGGTAGCCGCCGGTCAGCGGGTGGTCGGCCAGGAACAGCACGGGCTGGCCGCTCGGCGGCACCTGTATCGAGCCCCGGGCCGTGCCCTCGCTCGGCAACTCCGACGAATCGGCGCGCACCAGCGGCTGCTCGCCGGCCAGCCGGATGCCGACGCGGTTCGACTGCGGCGTGACCAGCCACGGCTGGCTGCACAGGCGCTCGACCGCATCGTCGGTGAACCAGTCGGTGCGCGGCCCGAGCACGATGTCGAGCACGACTTCTTCCTGCACGGTCGGCAGGCCGGCCGGTGCGGCTTCGGGCGCGCCGACGACCGCGCCGGATGCGACTGCACGCACCGGCAACACGTCGCCCGTGGCGATGGCGGGCGGACCGATGCGGGCCAGCGTGTCGGTCGCGCAGCTGCCGAGCACCGGCGCGATGGCAAAGCCGCCGCGCACGGCCAGGTAGCTGCGAATGCCGGCGACCGGTTCGCCCAGCGTCACGGTGTCGCCATCGGCCAGCGCCACCGGCTGGCAACGCGGCAGCGGCCACTGCGCGCCATCGGCTCGCGTCAACGTGAGCGGGCCATCGGCACCGGTGACGGCGACCACGGCCTCGCCGCGGCAGGTGAACTGGAAACCGCCGTAGGCGATCTCGATGCATGCGGTGTCGGAGGCATTGCCCACCAGGCGATTGGCCGCCTGCAGCGCCCGCTGGTCCATCGCGCCGGACGCCGACACGCCCTGCTTTGCCTGCCCGTGGCGGCCACGGTCTTGCCACAGCGCCTGCAGGCCGGCGGCGCGAACCTCGAAGGCGCTGCTGCCTTCTACAAAAGCGGGCGGCGGCGCCGCGACAACCTGCTCGGCCACGGGCAACGCCGCCCGCGACGCCGTGACATCCACGAAGCGCACCGTATCGCCCGGCTGCAGCAGCGCCGGCGTTTCGCGCGACAGGTCCCACATCGGCGCATCGGTCACGCCGATGATCTGCCAGCCGCCGGGGCTGGCCTGCGGGTACACGCCGCTGAAGCTGCCCGCCAGCCCGACCGCGCCCGCCGGAATGCGGGTGCGCGGCACCGCGCGCCGGGGCACGTTCAGGCTCGGGTGGCCGCCGGCCAGGTAGGCGAAGCCGGGCGCGAAGCCGGTGAAGGCGACCTTGTAGTCGCTGCCCGTGTGGCGGCGCACCACTTCGTCGGGCGTGATGCCGAGCAGGCCGGCCACTTCGGCCAGGTCCTCGCCCGTGTAGCGAACCGGAATTTCGATGCGCTTGTCGACACGCGTCTCGCGCGCGTCGAGCGGGCGCAGCCGCACCTGCCGTGCGAGTTCCGCCGCCGACACCGCCGCGGGACGGAAGGTGATGAGGATGGTGCGCGCGGCCGGCACCAGCTCTTCGATGCCCGCGATGGGCTCGGCCCGCAGCGACGCCAGCAGCGCCAGTGTCTGCGCAAGGTCGTCCAGCTCGACCAGCACCGCATTCAGGTTGACGGAAAGAACGCGCACCGTCATGCGAACGCCACCTGCACGGCGTCCACGAAGGGCTTGATCTTCACGCCGGCCGCCTCGAGCCGCTCGCGCACGCGGCGCGCCATCTCAACAGCACCCGCGCTATCGCCATGCACGCAGACCGAGTCGGCCCGGATGCGCACCACACTGCCGTCGATGGCCGTGACCACGCCGTCGCTGGCCAGCCGCAGCATGCGCTCGGCCACGTCCTGCGCGTCGTGCAGCACGGCACCGGGTTCGCGGCGCGACACCAGCGTGCCCTGCGGCGTGTAGGCGCGGTCGGCAAAGGCCTCGGCCACCGCGCGCAGGCCCTGCGCCTCGGCCCAGCCCAGCAGCGGCGAGCCCGCCAGCGCCACGAGGCACAGGCTGGGGTCGATCTCGCGGATGGCGGCGATGACGTCGCGCGCCTGGCGCTCGTCGTGCGCGATGGTGTTGTACAGCGCACCGTGCGGCTTCACATAGCGCACCTCGGTGCCGGCCGCTGCGGCCAGGCCTTTCAGTGCGCCGATCTGGTAGATCACGTCGGCGCGCAGGTCGGCGCTGTCGACGTCCATGTTGCGGCGGCCGAAGCCGACCAGGTCGCGGTAGGCCACGTGGGCGCCGACCGCGACGCCGCGTTCCCTGGCCTGGCGCAGCGTGCGCAAGATGCCCGCGGGGTCGCCCGCGTGAAAGCCGCAAGCCACGTTGGCGCTGCTCACGATGCCCAGCATGGCGGCGTCGTCGCCCATGCGCCACACGCCGAGGCTCTCGCCGAGGTCACTGTTCAAGTCGATGTTCATCGTTGGTCTCCGGCGTGCTGTTCACGCCCTGGTAGTCAATGCAGGCGGCCGGCGGTTTCGCGCACGTCGTCGCGCACCGCGAGCGCGGTGCGTATCGCCACGCGCAGGGCTTCGACCTGCGCGGCCAATGCCATGCTGGCCACACCGGGCTTGGACGCGGCCTGTTCGGGCAGGTAGGGCACGTGGAGAAAACCGCCGCGTGCCTTCGACTGCACCAGCGCCGGCACGGTCGCCAGGCGGTGCATCAGCGCGTAGAAGATGTGGTTGCACACGAAGGTGCCGGCGGTGTTGGACACCGCCGCCGGCAGCCCCGCCGCGCGCATGTCGCGCACCATGGCCTTGATCGGCAATGTCGAGAAGTAGGCCGCCGGCCCACCCTCGATCACCGCGGTGTCGATGGGCTGGAAGCCGGCGTTGTCGGGAATGCGTGCGTCGTCGATGTTCAGCGCGGCGCGCTCGAGCGAGATTTCGGTGCGCCCGCCGGCCGCGCCGAGGCACAGCACCAGCTGCGGCCGAACGTCGGCCAGCGCCTCGTCGAGCCGCTCGATCGCGCGGCCGAACACGCAGGGCAGTTGCAGCGCCCGCACCGTGGCGCCTTCGCAGGTCCAGCCGTCGAGCGAGCGCGCAATTTCCCACGCGGGGTTGACGGGGTCGTTCTCGAAGGGCTCGAAGCCCGCGACCAGCACGCGCAGGGCTTCGCCTTCCGGGGTCTTGCTGCGCGTGGCCATCAACGGAACATCAGGAAGTACAGCAGGAAGATGTTGACCACCAGCAGCGCTGCCGCGGTCGGTATCTGCACCTTGATCACCGCGTTCTTGTCGGGCAGCTCCAGCAGCGCCGCGGGCACGATGTTGAAGTTGGCCGCCATGGGCGTCATGAGCGTGCCGCAGTAGCCCGAGAACATGCCGATGGCCGCCATTACCGCCGGGTCGCCGTGGTACACGCCCACCAGCACCGGCACGCCGACACCGCCCGTCATGACCGGGAAGGCCGCGAAGCCGTTGCCCATGATGATGGTGAACAGCGCCATGCCCAGCACGTACACCACCACGGCGACGAAGCGGATGTCCATGTTGATGTAGCTGGTGGTGATGTACGCCACCGCCTTGCCCACGCCGGCGTCGGAGAACACCAGGCCCAGCATGCCGAGCATCTGCGGCAGCACCACGGCCCAGCCCAGCGCGTCGGTCAGGCGGCGCGACTCGCGCATGCCCTGCACCGGTGTCTCGCGCGTCAGCCAGCAGGCCAGCGCCAGCGCCACCACGCAGCCCACGCCCAGGCTCACCAGCGTGGTGTTCTTGGGGTCGAGCAGGAAGGCGTCGCCGATCTTGACCTTGCTCATCAGCACGGTGCCGATCACGGTGACCAGCGGAATCGCCAGGGCCGGCATGAACAGCTTGTTGCCCAGGCGCGTGGCGCTGGCCTGGTATTGCTCGGGCGTGGGCTCGCGGTGCTTGCCCGCACCCACGCCGCGCATGCCTGCGATGACGGCCATGGCGATGGCGCCGACGCCGACCCATGCGGGCGGCAGCTTGTCGCCGACCAGGAACACCATCGAATAGAGCGCCCAGAACAGGCCGCTGGTGTAGCGCTTGGGATGCTTGGTGTCGGTCAGCGTCATGATCGCCGTGATGGCGAGGATGAGGCCGACCAGGATGTAGAGGTGCTGGATCGAGAGAATCATGATGCTCAGCGTCCTTCCTTGGCGGGCACGGCGACCGGCAGCTCGGCCGTGCCGGCGGCACCGCCCAGTTCACGCGCCAGCGCCTGGTCGAGCCGGCGCAGGCGCCACGCATGGATGATGAAAGCGGCAATGGCCGTGGGAATGCCCCACATCGCGATGTGCAGCGGCTCCACGTCGATGCCGGCCTCGTGCAGGAAGGTGGTCATCAGCACGATGGCGCCGAAGGCCACGAAGATGTCTTCGCCGAAGAACAGGCCCACGTTGTCGGTGGCCGCGGCGTAGGCGCGCAGCTTGTGGCGGATGCGGTCGGGCAGCTTGCCGTAGCGGGTTTCGGTGGCGCCTTCGGCCATGGGCGCGAGCAGCGGACGCACCATCTGCGGATGGCCGCCCAGGCTGGTCAGGCCCATGGCCGCAGTGAGTTCGCGCGCGGCCAGGTAGACGATCAGCAGGCGGCCGGCGGTGGCCGACTTGATGCGGCTGATCCAGTTCTGCGCATGCTGGCGCAGGCCGTGCCGCTCGAGCAGCCCGATCACCGCGAGCGGCAGAAGAATGATCAGCGGCAGGTTGCGCGTCTTGATGAACCCGGTGCCTATGGCCGTGAGCACCGCCATCGGGCCGAAGCCGGCGGCAAACGCCGTGACGATGGCCGTGACGATCACCACCAGCATCGGATTGAAGCGCAGGATGAACCCCGCAATGATCACGGCCACGCCAATCAGCGGCCACAGAGGAATATCAGGAGTCATGTTGGTCTTTCGTTTGAACTCGGAAGCACCCTGGGCGAGTGCGCTGGTGAGTCGATTGATGCAAACCCCGTGCCAATGAATGAGCAATTCATTTCTTATGAATCAGTCATTTCAAACAAGTTGTTGAACAATTTTGTGCAGTGTGCCCAACAACAGTGCCACCGCACCCCCGTGAAAACCCTGAAAAATGCATTCTTTGGTGCACATGCCGCAGCGCCTGCCTGGCGGCTTGGCACAGGGAAAATCTGCTACAAAGCAGGCACGCCGCGCCCTTCTCCCCCTTTGGGACGGTGTCGCCCGGCCCGCACGGCCGGTGAGCGCGAGGCATCCACGCCCCCCCTTTTTCCATCCCACCCGGCATGAACCGACAGGCCTCTCCCACCTCCCCAGCCTCGCCGGCCGCCGGCGCGCAGACCCTGAACGACCGGGTGGCCGAGCGCATTCGCCAGAAGATCGTGAAGGGCGAGTTCTCGCCGGGGCAGCGGCTGTCCGAAGCCGCGCTGGCCGACAGCCTCGAAATTTCGCGCAACACCCTGCGCGAGGTGTTCCGCACGCTGACCAAGGAAGGGCTGCTCAAGCACGCGCCCAACCGGGGCGTGTTCGTGGCGGTGCCGAGCATCGCGTCGATCATCGACATCTACCGGGTGCGGCGCCTCATCGAATGCCAGGCGCTGGCGCAGGCCTACCCGCGCCACCCCGCCAAGAAGCACATGCGCGATGCGGTCGAGATGGCGCTGAGGTGCCGCGACGCCGGCGACTGGCTGGGCGTGGGCACGGCCAACATGGAGTTCCACATGGCCATCGTGGAGCTGGCCGACAGCGAGCGGCTGAACATCCTGTTCGCCCACATCCTGGTCGAGCTGCGGCTGGCCTTCGGCCTGCTGAAAGACCCGGAGTTCCTGCACGCGCCCTACGTGGACATGAACACCAAGCTGCTCGAGCTCATCGAGGCCGGCAAGTTCGCCGAGGGCGCGGTGGCGCTGAACGACTACCTCATCCACTCGGAGCGCATCGTGCTCGCGGTCTACGCACGGCAGATGCCCGAAGGCGGCATCGACAACTAGGCTCGCCCCCAGGCCGGGTCAGGCCGCTGCGTCCAGCTCCAGCTTCATGCCCTCGTGCGTGGCCTCGAAGCCAAGGCGCTCGTAGAAGCGGTGCGCGGCGGTGCGGCGCTTGTCGGTGGTGAGCTGCACCAGCCGGCAGCCCGCGGCACGGGCCAACTCGATGGCGAAGGCGAACATGCGCTCGCCGATGTCCTGCCCGCGGTGGGCCGACGCCACGCGCACGCCTTCTATCTGCGCCCGCAACGCACCCTGCCGGGCCAGCCCCGGAATGAACACGAGCTGCAGGCAGCCCACCACCTCCTGCCCCAGCACCGCGACCAGCACCTGGTTGCCGCCCTGCGCCTGCATCTGCCGCCAGGCGTTTTCGTAGATGGAAAGATCGGCCGCGTGTTCGCGCGATGCGCCCAGCACGTCGTCGGCCAGCATGGCCGCGATGGCGGGCAGGTCCGCCAATGCGGCGGTGCGTAGGTGCAGGGGTGGGTTCGTCGTCGTCGTCATCGTCGTTGCTTGCATGCCTGGGTTGAACTGAAATAATGACCGGCCCTGCAATGCCTTGCCGCCGGATGCGCCATGACCCTGTCCGCCTACCTGCTGTTCCTGCCCGCCTGCTTCGCCATCAACATGGCGTTCGGCCCCAACAACCTGCTGTCGGTGACCAACGGGGCGCGCCACGGCGTGTCGCCGGCCGTCATCGCGGCCAGCGGGCGGCTCGTGGCCTTTGCCCTCATGATCGCCATCGCGGGGCTGGGCATGGGCGCGGTGCTGGTGGCTTCGGAGCTGGCCTTCGACATCATCAAGTACATCGGCGCCGCGTACCTGGTGTGGATCGGCGTGCGCCTGCTGCGCGCTCCGGCGCCCACGGCCGAAGTGCAGGCGCGCGATGCGTCGGCGCCGCCGTCGATGCGCGCGCTGGTGCGCCAGGAGTTCACCGTGGCGGCCGGCAACCCGAAAGCCATCCTGGTGTTCACCGCCTTCTTTCCGCAGTTCGTGGTGCCCGGCGCCTATGCGTCGAGCTACGTGCTGCTGGGCGTGACCTTCCTGGTGTTCGAGCTGGTCGCGATCGCGCTCTACGCGCTGCTCGGCGCGCGCATGCGCCGGCTGGCCAACGGCAGCCGCGCGATGCGCTGGTTCAACCGGATCAGCGGCAGCATGATGGTCGGCTTCGGGCTGATCCTGGCCTTCACGCGCCGGCCGGCGGCCTGAGGCGCTTCAAGCCACGCGGGTGGCCATGGCACCCGGGCATCGCATCGGCGCCTAGCACTCGACGATGTTCACGGCCAGGCCGCCGCGCGAGGTTTCCTTGTACTTGGTCTTCATGTCCGCACCGGTCTGCATCATGGTGCGGATGACCTTGTCCAGCGAGACGAAGTGAGAGCCGTCGCCGCGCAAGGCCATGCGCGCGGCATTGATGGCCTTCACGGCCCCCATCGCGTTGCGCTCGATGCACGGGATCTGCACCAGCCCGCTGATCGGGTCGCAGGTCATGCCCAGGTTGTGCTCCATGCCGATCTCGGCCGCATTCTCGATCTGCCCGGGCGTGCCGCCCATCACCGCGGCGAACGCGCCCGCCGCCATCGAGCAGGCCACGCCGACTTCGCCCTGGCACCCCACCTCGGCACCCGAGAGCGAGCCGTTCTTCTTGTAGATGATGCCGATGGCCGCCGCAGTGAGCAGAAACTCCACCACCGCATCGTCGCCCGCGCCGGGAAAGAAGCGCTGGTGGTAGTGCAGCACCGCCGGAATCACGCCCGCCGCGCCGTTGGTGGGTGCGGTGACCACGCGCCCGCCGACCGCGTTTTCTTCGTTGACGGCAATCGCGTACAGGTTGACCCAGTCCATCGCCGCGAGCGGATCGGGCGCGGCGCCGGGCGTGTTGCCCTGGAGCTGCCGGAACAGGTCGGCCGCGCGCCGCCGCACCTGCATGCGACCGGGCAAGGTGCCGGTGCTCGCGCAACCGCGCCGCACGGCGCCGGCCATGGTCTCCCACACGCGCAGCAGTTGCGCCCGCACTTCGGGCTGCGGGCGCCATTGCGTTTCGTTGTCCATCATCAGCGCGGCAATCGATTTGCCGTGCCCCTTGCATTGCGCCAGCAGGTCCGCGCCGGTTTCGAAGGCAAAGGGCAGCGCGGCGGGAGGCGGGCGCTGCACGCCCTCTTCGTTGCGCACGCCGGCACCTTCCGCGTCGACCACGAAGCCGCCGCCCACGGAAAAATAGTCGGCCTCGGCCAGCGGCAATCCCTGCGCGTCGAGCGCGATGAAGCGCATGCCGTTCGGGTGGTACGGCAGGCTCTTGCGCATGAAGAGCAGGTGCTCTTTTTCGTCGAAGGCCACGGCATGCACGCCGAGCAGGCGCAGGCGCCGCTCCTGGCGGATGGCCGCGACGGCGGGCTCGATGGCGTCGGGATCGATCAGGTCCGGCCGATGGCCTTCGAGCCCGAGCAGCACCGCGCGGTCCGTTCCATGGCCGCGGCCGGTGGCGCTGAGCGAGCCGTACAGCTGCGTCACCAGCGCGGTCACCTTGGGCAGCAGGCCTTGCGATTGCAGCAGGCAGGCGAACTGCCGGGCCGCGATCATCGGCCCGACCGTGTGCGAGCTCGACGGCCCGATGCCGATCTTGAAAAGATCGAAGGCGCTGACGGGCGTGGACATCGACCGTCCCGACTGTGCCTTCGTGACGTCGCTCACCGCGCCTTCACCGCCAGGTTCCACAGGGCCACGAGCTGTTCGTACTCGGCCGAGGCCGCTTCCTGGTCGAGCGGGAAGATCTTGATGGCGCTCAGGTCAGGCAGCGAGGTGAGCTTGGACACGGCGATGTCGCTGCGCACCGGACGGCGGAAGTTCTTCACCAGCAGCTCCTGCTGCGTTTCCTTGCTCAGCAGGCCGTTGTACAGCGCGACGGCGGCGTCCATGTTCTTCGCGCCCTTCACGATGAACATGCCTTCGGGCGCCAGGTAGCTGCCCTCGGTGGGGTAGACCAGCTTGATCTCTTTCTGCCCGCCCGCCACGTACTCCTGCGCCGCGTACTCGATGGTCAGACCCACCGGATATTCGCCGGCGGCCACGCCCTTGTAGGTGCTGCCCGAAGACGCGGTAATGACCGCATTGGCCGCCAGCTTGGCCAGGCCGTCGCGGCCGAACTGCTTGAGCAGGCCGTACACCAGCATATAGGCCGTGGCACTCTTGCTCGGATCGGTGATGGCGAACTTGCCCTTCCACTCGGGGCGCATCAGGTCCGACCACGTCTTGGGCGCGGCCATGCCCTTGAGCTGGCGCTCGTTGACCATCATCACCATCACGTGCACGTTGGTGCCCACCCACAGGTCGTTCGGTCCGCGGAAGGCGGCGGGCACGGCCGCCAGGTCGGGCGACTTGTAGGGCGCCATCTGGTCCTTGTAGGCGCCCAGCGTGCCGAAGCCGCCGCTCCACAGCACGTCGCCGCGCGGGCTCTTGGCTTCGGCCTGGATGCGCTTCATCAGCGTGCCGGTGCCGCCCGTGACCTGCTGCACCGTGAGCCCGGGCGCCTTCTTCTTGACCACCGCCAGCGCGGTCTCGACGGTTTCCGTGTTGTTGGACGAATAGAGCACCACCGTCTGCGCGCCGGCAACGCCCGCCATGAGGGCCAGGGTCGCGGCCGCGTATTTCGCCAGGGACTTGAAGGACATGAAAACCTCGCAGGTTGAAGTTGGTTATTTGCTGGAGAAGAGATTGATGCGGAACACCTTGATCGACACGACGATGGGCAGCAGGATCACGCTGACCAGCGCCGCGCCGTAGGCCGATGCAAGCCCCAGGCGGCCGCCGTCGACCTGGCGGAAGATGGCGATGGGCATGGTTTCCAGCCCGCCCGTGTACACCACGATGGACGCGGACAGCTCCGAGATGGTGGTCACCCACATCAGGATGGCGGCCGAGATGATCGAGGCCTTCATGGCCGGCAGCAGCACCTTGAAGAAGGTCTTCAGCGGCGACACGCCCAGGCTGATCGACGCCTCCTCGATGGAGTCCGAGATGTTGAACAGCGTCGACGACGCGTTGCGCACCGCAAAGGGCAGGCGTCGCACCGTGTAGCACAGCACCATGATTCCCGACGTGCCCGCCAGCACCAGCCAGCCGGTGTTGAAGGTCTGCACCAGCGCAATGCCCAGCACCGTGCCCGAGATGGTGAGCGGCAGCACCACGATGTAGTCGAGCAGTTGCGTGAAGGGGTTGCGCTTCTTGATCGTCAGGTAGCTCACCAGCACCGCGAAGGCCACGCCCACCACGGTGGCCATCGAGGCGAACTTCAATGAATTGAAGATCGGCTCGGGCGCGCCGCGCAGCGCGCGCTCCAGGCTCGACAGCGACCACTGGCCCCAGCGCATCACGGGCCCGCTGGTCTCGGTGAAGGCGCCCACGAAGACGATCAGCAGCGGCAGCATCGACAGCACGATGATCACGCCCACGCTGAGCGTGTAGAGCACCGCCGCGCCCGAGCGCACGCGCACCACGGCTGGCGCGCGGCCCTGCGTCATCGTGTAGATCTTGCGTTCGACCACACGCTTCTGAAAGAACAGCACGATGGCCACGATGCCGATGGACACCACCGACATCGCGCTTTGCAGCGTCGGGCTGCCGCCCATCTCGCCGACGAAGGCGTTGTACGTCATGACCGACAGCAGCGGCACGCTGTTGCCCAGCACCACCGACAGCGCGAAGTTGCCCACCACCAGCGTGAACACCACCAGCGCATTGACCAGCACCGCGGGCAGGATCACCGGCACCAGCACGCGCAGCTTGGTGACCAGCGGCGAAGTGCCCAGGCTCAGGCCGGCTTCTTCGAGCTGGCCGTCGAAGCCGCGCAACGCGGCCAGCACACCCAGGTAGATGTAGGTGTAGTAGACCAAGGTCATGGAAAAGACCATGCCCGTCCAGCCGTAGAAGGTCGGCAGCTCGATGCCCACGCCCGCCAGCAGGTTGGTCACCAGCCCGTTGTTGCCGAGCAGCAGCAGCCACGACTGGCCGACGATGATCTCGGGGATCACGATGGTCATGATCGGCAGCACCGCCACCAGGTTCTTCAGCGGAAAGTCGTAGCGCGCCACCATGTAGGCGAAGGGCACGCCCACGGCCACCGTGCAGGCCGTGACCGCCACGCCGAGCACCAGCGTGTTGCGAAACGCCAGCAGGTATTCACTGTCGCGCAGCAGCGTGATGAAGCCCGACAGCGAGAACGCGCCCGACTCGTCGCGCACGCTGTTGACGAACAGCGTGCCCAATGGATAGAACACGAAGAACAGGAGCAGCACAAGGCTGAGCAGGGTCAAAAAACCCCAGGGCCACCAGTTGATTTTCATGGCGCGCATGTCCTGCTCAGGCGCCGACGATGCGGCTGTCGGCGGGCACCAGCACTTGCACCGCGTCGCCGGCCTGGAAGTCGGCCACCATGTTGCCGGCATGCAGCTCGACACGGATCTCGGAGTTGTCGTGCAGCCGGATGCGGTAGGCGGTCTTGAAGCCCAGGTACTGGCGCCTCAGCACTTCGCCCGCGATGGCGTTCGGCACATGCGGCGCCGGCGCCATCAACGACAACGCCTCGGGGCGCGCAATGAGAATGCCCTGCGCGCCCAGCGTGGCGCTGCCCTGCATGCCGTCGAGCTGCTGGCCGCACAGCTGGTAGCGCACATGCGGCGGAGCACCGCCGGCGGACCCGGCCGGCGCGGTGCCCACGCGTTCGGCCGGCACCGGGATCACGTTGGCCGAGCCGATGAAGTCGGCCACGTAGGCATTGACCGGCGTGCCGTACAGCTCTTCGGGCGTGCCCAGCTGCGCGATGCTGCCGCGGTCCATGATGGCGATGCGGTCCGACATGGCCAGTGCTTCTTCCTGGTCGTGCGTGACGAACACGGTGGTAATGCCGGCCTCGCGCACCAGGTCGAGAATCACGTCTCGCATCTGCAGGCGCATCTTGGCGTCGAGGTTCGACAGCGGCTCGTCCATCAGCAGCACGCGCGGGCGAATCACCAGCGCGCGGGCCAGCGCCACGCGCTGCCGCTGGCCGCCGCTCATCTGCGCCGGGTAGCGGTCGGCCAGCGCCAGCAGGCTCACCTTGTCCAGCGCCTCGTTGACGCGCCGGGCAATTTCGGCCTTGGGCACCTTGCGCGCGCGCAGCCCGTAGGCCACGTTGTCGAAGGCCGTCTTGTCGGGGAACAGCGCGTAGTCCTGGAACACCATGCCGATGTCGCGGTGGTGCGTGGATACGCGCGTCACGTCGTCCTTGTCGAAAAGAATGCGGCCGCCGTCGGGATCGTTGAAGCCGGCAATGCAGCGCAGCAGCGTGGTCTTGCCGCAGCCGCTGGGGCCCAGCAGGGTATAGAAGGCGCCATCGGGCACATGCAGCGACAGGTTCTGCAGCACCGTCTGGTTGGCGAACTGCTTCACGACGTTGTCGATGGTGATGGAAGCCATGTCTCTTGTTCAGGGTGGAAAGAAGAAGCGCGATGCTAGGTGCGGCCCCCGCGTGCCACCAGCCGTTTTTTTTAAGGCTGCCTGTTAGTTTTTCTGCAGGCTTCCCGGTCTACGATGCCCGCCGGCCTCCCGAACGAAGGCGGCAAGCAACCGAACACATAAAAACGCATGAGGAAGACAAGCCTGTTCGCCAAGGTACGCATGTGGTGACCCGACGCCTCCCCCCTTTGAAAGCGCTGCGCGCCTTCGAAGCGGCGGCGCGCCATGCCAACTTCACCGCGGCCGCCGACGAACTCAGCATCACCCACAGCGCAGTCAGCCAGCAGATCCGCCTGCTGGAGGACTACCTGGGGCAGCCGCTCTTTGCGCGCGAGGCGCGCGGCGCGACGCTGCTGCCGCATGCGCGCGACTACTTCGCCGAAGTGCAGGCCAGCCTGGACCGCATCGCCAGCGCCACGGCGGCGCTGAAGTCGCCCAACCAGCGCACCAGCCTGCGGGTGTGCACCACGCCTTCGCTGGCCATGAAGTGGCTCATTCCGCGGCTGGCCGGGTTCCAGGCGCTCGCGCCGCTGGCCGACGTGCAGCTGTCGACGCTGGGCCGGCAGTTCTTCGGCCAGGCCGAGGCCAGCAGCGACGTGCTGGTGCGCCGCATGCCCATGCAGCGCCCCGACCACACCTGCGTGCGCTGCCTGGACGACCACCTGGTGGCCGTGGCGTCGCCGCGCTTCATCGAGCGCCATCGCATTGCCAGCATTGCCGACTGCCTGGGGCACCCGCTGCTGCAGGCCACCGGCGGGCTGGAGAACTGGCCGCGCTGGTTCGAGCTGGCCGGCGTGCGCGTGCCGCCCCAGTTGCCGGGCCCCGTGTTCGACCACCAGTTTCTCTGCATGCAGGCCGCCATGAACGACCTGGGCCTGGCCCTGGCGCCCTGGTGCCTGCTCGAAGAAGACATCCGCGCCGACCGGCTGCGCCTTGTGTTCCCCGAGCCCCGCCTGACGGCCTCGGGCGTGTACGCGCTGTACCGCACCGAAGGCCCGGTGGCCGCGCTGGCGCGGCAGTTCGTCGACTGGCTCGGCACGCAGCACTGGACCGCGGGAAGCAACCCATGAACCACACACCCGGGCACCGCCCACCCACCTTGCGGCTTTCGGATTTCCGGCTGATCGCCTTCGACATGGACTCGACGCTGATCGACATCGAGACGGTCGACGAAATCGCCGACATCGCGGGCTGCGGCCCCGAGGTCGCGGCCATCACCGACGCCACGATGCGCGGCGAGATCGCCGACTACAAGGAAAGCCTGCGCCGGCGCGTGGCCCTGTTGCGCGGCGTGCCGCTGTCCGCGCTGCAGGCCGTGTACGACCAGCGCCTGCACCTGAACCCCGGCGCCGAAACGCTGATCGACGCCTGCAAGCGCGCCGGCTTGCGGGTCGTGCTGCTGAGCGGCGGCTTCACGTTCTTCACCGACCGCCTGCGGGACAGGTTGAAGCTGGACGACACCCGCTCCAACGTGCTCGAAATCGAAGACGGCCGCCTGACCGGGCGCATGCTGGCCCAGCCATGGGGCGACATCTGCGACGGCGATGCCAAGAAAGACAAGCTGCTCGAATGCTGCCGCGCGATGGACATTTCGCCGGCCCAGGCGATTGCCGTGGGCGACGGTGCCAACGACCTGCCGATGATGCGGGCGGCCGGGCTGTCGGTGGCCTACCACGCCAAGCCCAGGGTGCGCGAGGAAGCCATGGTGGCCATCGACGAAGGCGGGCTCGACCGGTTGCTCGACCTGCTCGACGGCTTGCCCGCCGGCCCGCGCACCGGCGCCTGAACCCGCTCAGGCCTTCAGGTATTCGGCCTTGGTGCCGAGCCAGCGGTCGATGTGGCGCTGGGCAAGCTCGGGGTGCTTCTGGAGCATGACGGGCGCCAGCTCGCGCGCCCAGTCGAGCAGCAGGATGTCGGTCGCCAGGTCGGCAAAGCGCAGCAGCGGCGCACCCGACTGCCGCGCGCCCAGGAACTCGCCGGGCCCGCGAATCTCCAGGTCGCGCCGCGCGATCTCGAAGCCGTCGCCGGTCTCGGCCATGGCCTTCAGGCGCGCGCGCGCCGCCTCGCCCACGCGCCCGCTGTCGCCCGGTGCATAGAGCAGCACGCAGGCCGAGGCCGCCGCGCCACGGCCCACGCGGCCGCGCAACTGGTGCAGCTGCGACAGGCCGAAGCGCTCGGCATGCTCGATGACCATCAGCGAGGCATTGGGCACATCGACACCCACTTCGATCACCGTGGTGCTCACCAGCACCTGTATTTCGTTGGCGGTGAAGGCCGCCATGACCGCCTGCTTCTCGGCCGTGGGCATGCGCGAATGCAGCAGGCCGACGTGCACGGCGTCGCCCAGCGTGCCGGCCAGTTCGTCGCGCGTTTCGGTGGCGTTGCGCAGGTCGACCGCCTCGCTCTCCTCGATCAGCGGGCAGACCCAGTAGACCTGCCGGCCCTGCGAAATCTGCGCCTGGATGCGGTCGATGACCTCGTCGCGCCGGTGGTCGGCCACCAGCTTGGTGACGATGGGCGTACGGCCCGGCGGCAGCTCGTCGAGCGTCGACACATCCAGGTCGGCGTAGTAGCTCATCGCCAGCGTGCGCGGAATGGGCGTGGCACTCATCATCAGCAGGTGCGGCTCGAGATGGCCGACGGCCTTGCCGCGCAATGCAAGACGCTGCGCCACGCCGAAGCGGTGCTGCTCGTCGATGATCGCCAGTGCGAGGTTCTTGAAGCGCACCTTCTCCGAGATGACCGCGTGCGTGCCGATGACCAGCGCGGCCTCGCCGCTTTCGACGGCGGCCGACATGGCGTCGCGCTCTTTCTTCTTCTGGCTGCCGGTGAGCCACGCCACGCGCAGGCCCCGCGCGGCCAGCAGCGGATCGAGCCAGCCGACCAGCTTGCCGAAGTGCTGGGCCGCGAGGATTTCGGTCGGCGCCATCAGCGCGCATTGGAAGCCCGCGTCGATGGCGCGCGCCGCCGCGAGCGCGGCCACCACCGTCTTGCCCGAGCCCACGTCGCCTTGCAGCAGCCGGTGCATGGGGATCTCGCGGCCCAGGTCGCGGGTGATTTCTTCGCCCACGCGCTGCTGCGCGCCGGTCAAGCCGAAGGGCAGCACCGCGAGCAGTTGCGCATGCAGCGAACTCGCCACCGGCTCGGCGGACGAAGGCAGCACGGGCGCGCGCTGCGCCGCGCGCTCGAGCCGGGCCTGCAGCTGCGAGAGCTGCTGCGCCAGCAGTTCTTCGGCCTTGATGCGCTGCCACGCCGGATGGCTGTGGTCTTCCAGCGTGGCCATGGCCACGTCGGGCGTCGGGTAGTGCAGGAAGGTCAGCGAGGCGCGCAGGTCCCACGCGCCGCGCAGGCCGATCTGCACCGGGATCGTTTCGTCGAGCACGGCACGCGCAAGGCCCGAGCGCACTTCGCGCCGCAGCACCGGCTGCGCCAGGCCGGCGACGGTCGAGTACACCGGCGTGAGCGCGTTCGGCAGCGCCGTGCCCGCGGCCTTGACCGTGGGGTGCATGATCTGCCGCCCGACGAAGCCGCCACGCATTTCGCCACGCACGCGCACCCGCGCGCCGACCGCGAGCTGCTTTTGCTGCGAGGGATAGAAGTTGAAGAAGCGCAGCTGGCAGGTGTCGCTGCCGTCGTCGATGGTGGCAATGAGCTGGCGGCGCGGGCGGAACACCACCTCGCATTCGGTCACCACGCCCTCGACCTGCGCCATGTCACCGTCGCGCGTGTCGGCCAGCCGCACGATGCGCGTCTCGTCTTCGTAGCGCATGGGCAGGTAGAGCGCGAAGTCGATGTCGCGCACCAGCCCGAGCTTGCGCAGCGCGCGCTGCACCAGGCTCAGGCCGGCGCCGGGCGGCTGCGCCGGCGCCGCGGGAGGAACAGGCGCTACAGGCGCTGCGCCGGCGGCGGGAGGGGACGGGGCTTTCTTGGGCGGCACTGGCAGGGTTTCTAGCGCGGGCGGCAAAGGTCCGTCAAGGCACTGCGCGCATCGGGGAACGCGAAGCGGAACCCGCTTTGCAGCAGGCGCGCGGGCACCACGCGCTGCCCTTCGAGCAGCAGGTCGGCCTGTTCGCCCAACAGCAGCTTGACCGGCGCGGCGGGCGTCGGCATCCAGCAGGGGCGGTGCATCACGCTGGCGGCCACGCGGGTGAATTCTTCCTGCGTGAGCGCACCGGGCGCGGTGAAGTTGAAGACCTGCGCGGTGGCGGTGCCACCGGCCTGCTCGGCGGTGCTCCACACATGGGCCATGGCGCGGATCACATCGTGCACGTGCACCCACGACAGCCACTGCCGTCCGCTGCCCAGTCGCCCGCCCATGCCGAGCGCCACGGGCAGCAGCAATTGCGGCAGCGAACCCTGGTGGCCCAGCACGAAGCCGAAGCGCATGCAGGCCACGTGCACGCCATGCGCCGCGGCACCCCGCGCCGCCTGCTCCCAGCCCTGGCACAGCGTCGACATGAAGATGTCCTGCGGCGGCGCGTCTTCGGCCAGCTCGGTGGTGTCGCCCTGCGGCTGAACGCCGTAATAGCCGATGGCCGAGCCCGACAGCAGCAGCCACGGCTTGCGCGGTCGCGTGGCGATCCACGCGACCAGCGTGTTCGTCAGGCCCGCGCGGCTCTGCATCAGCTGGCGCTGGCGCCGTTCGCTCCAGCGCTGACCGAGGATGCGCGCGCCCGCCAGGTTGATGACCACGTCGATATCATCCGTTGCCGGAATCTGCTCGAGCGCCTGCACGCAGCGCACCGCGCCGCCGAAGCCCCAGGCGGCCGAGCGCGCGTCGCGCGTCCATACCGTCACCGCATGGCCATCGGCCACAAGGTGACGCACCAGGATCTGGCCGATGAAGCCGGTGCCGCCCGTCACCAGCACGCGCTGCGGCTTGCGGCCGAAACGCACCGGTGCATCGACCGCGCGCTGTTCTTCCTGCGCGGTGCGGCGGAACAGCGCACGCGCCGCCAGCCCGTCGCGCAGCCCCGAGATGCCCACGCCCACGCCGCACAGCGCAAGGAAAGCGCCGAGCCAGCCCTGCGGCTGCCACACCAGCGCCGTCGGCTGTGCCGCCCAGTCCCCCGCGTTCATGGCCAGCAGCGCGATGAAGGCGCCGGCATTGATGGCCAGCACCGTGTGCGTGACGCGCTCGGTCGGCGGCAGCAGGCGGCTGCCGTCTTCGACCACGAAGTCCCACAGCGTGAGCACGATCTCGACGCCGAACACCGCCAGAAGCACCCAGGCCCAGGCGCCGTGCCATGCCCACGACGACAGCCCGATGAACATGGCGCAGTAGATCGACGAGCGCACCGCATGAATGGCCAGCTCGCGCCGCGCGGTGTTGCGCTGCGCCAGCGCCTCGGTGCCTTCGTGGTGATACAGCGTGTCGAACGCGCCCATCAGGCCCTGGGCCGCCATGAGCTGCAGTGCCAGCAGGTGCGTGTCGATGGTCATGCGACCACCGCCTCGGGTTCATCAGCCACCGCCTGCGGCTCGGCCACTTCCTCGAACACGCCGACCTGCGTGAAGGTGGTGCCCATCAGCCAGTGCCGGATCTCGATGCGGATGTTGAAGCGCTCGGGCGTCTCGTTGTGGTGCCACAGGAAAGTCTTGCCGGGCGTGAACAGCCCGGGCAGCGGAATGCGCCAGCCCAGCACGTCCCAGAAATAACCGTCGCTCTGGAAATGCAGGCTGCCGCCGGGTTCCACGCTCAGCACCAGCTTCATGCCCAGGCCCATGCCCACGTACTCCAGCACTTCGCCGCGCTCGCTCTCGCGCATGAAGCTGGTGAACTGGATCGGCTTGCGGCCGTGCAGGCGGTAGATGCGCTGCTTGTAGATGGCCGGGTCATCCGGCTTGGCGTAGACCTGGATCTCGACCGGAAAATTGGTGTCGCTGTAGGGAATGAGCGCGCCCTGGATCATCGGCTGCGTCAGGTGGCCCAGCAGCTTGCCGAAGCGCGAGCAGCGCAGCTCGCTCAGCGCGCCCAGGTAATGCAGCGCCTTGCCCGGCGACGGATTCTTGTCGAAGCGCCGGCGGATGTCGGGGTGCAGGCCCTGCCATTTGCTGCCGAGGATCTTCTTGAAGAGCTCGCCTTCGGAGGGTCCGGGCTGGGAAGAAACGCGCGCGGCATGTGAATCGGACATGCGTCGATTCTGCCTTGGCGACACGGCCCCGATACCCCCGTGCCGATGCCCTGTTTTCCGGCCATGGGACAATCCTGCCCGCTTCCGGTTTTCTCTTTCCTTTCCCCCACGCCTCCTTGGCACGGGCCCGTCCGGCCCTCAAGCAACATGCGCGCCTTCACGCTTTCCGATTTCGATTTCGACTTGCCACCCGAGCTGGTGGCACAACACCCGGCCACCGAACGCACATCCTCCCGTCTGCTCGACGGCACAGGCGACGCCCCGGCCGACCGCATCTTCAAGAACCTGCCTTCGCTGCTGCACGCGGGCGACCTGCTGGTGTTCAACGACACGCGCGTGGTCAAGGCGCGCCTGTTCGGCGAGAAGCCGACCGGCGGCAAGCTCGAGCTGCTGGTCGAGCGCGTGCTGCAGGGCCACGAGGTGGTCGCGCACATGAAGGTCAGCAAGAAGCCGCCCGTGGGCACCACGCTGGAGATGGTCGGAGGGTTTCGCGCCACGCTGCTGGGCCGCTGGCCCGAGGAAGACGGCGCGCTGTTCCGCTTCGGCTTCGAGAGCGATGCCGGCGAAGACCCGTATGCGCTGATGCAGCGCTGCGGCCACGTGCCGCTGCCGCCCTACATCACGCACACCGATTCGGCCGACGACGAGAGCCGCTACCAGACCGTGTTCGCGCGCGTGCCCGGTGCCGTGGCCGCGCCCACGGCCGCGCTGCATTTCGACGAAGGCCTGCTGGCCGAACTCGAAGCCCGCGGCGTGCAGCGCGCCAACGTCACGCTGCACGTGGGCGCCGGCACCTTCCAGCCGGTGAAGACCGAGAACATTTCAGAGCACACGATGCACGCCGAGCGTTATGAAGTGCCCGAGGCCACGCAGCGCGCGATTGCCGAATGCAAGGCGCGCGGCGGCCGTGTCGTTGCCGTGGGCACGACCACCGTGCGCACGCTCGAATCGTGGGCCAAGAGCGGCGAAGCCACGGGCGACACGCGCATCTTCATCACGCCGGGCTTCGCCTTCGAACACGTCGACGTCCTGGTGACCAACTTCCATTTGCCCAAGAGCACGCTGATGATGCTGGTCTCGGCCTTCGCGGGCTACGAGCGCGTGATGGCGCTGTATGCCCACGCCATCGCCAACGGCTACCGCTTCTTCAGCTACGGCGACGCCATGCTGCTCGCACGGACCAAGGACTGAACGACATGCTGAACTTCGAACTTCTCAAGACCGACGCCGACAGCCACGCGCGCCGCGGCACGCTCACGCTCAACCACGGCAAGGTGCAGACGCCGATCTTCATGCCCGTGGGCACCTACGGCACCGTCAAGGGCGTGATGCCGCGCAGCCTTGAAGAGATGGGCGCGCAGATCATCCTGGGCAACACCTTCCACCTGTGGATGCGCCCCGGCCTCGACGTGATGGCCAGCTTCGGCGGGCTGCACCAGTTCGAGAAGTGGGACAAGCCCATCCTCACCGACTCGGGCGGCTTCCAGGTGTGGTCGCTGGGCGCGATGCGCAAGATCAGCGAAGAGGGCGTGAAGTTCGCGTCGCCCGTGAACGGCGACAAGCTGTTCCTCACGCCCGAAGTGTCGATGCAGATCCAGACGGTGCTGAACAGCGACATCGTGATGCAGTTCGACGAGTGCACGCCCTACGACACCAACGGCCACATCACGACCGAGGCCGAGGCACGCACGTCGATGGAGCTGAGCCTGCGCTGGGCCAAGCGCTGCCAGAGCGAATTCGCACGGCTCGAAAACCCGAACGCGCTGTTCGGCATCGTGCAGGGCGGCATGTTCGAGAACCTGCGCGAAGAGTCCCTGGCGGCGCTGGTCGACATGGACTTTCCGGGCTACGCCATCGGCGGCGTGAGCGTGGGCGAGCCCAAGGAAGAGATGCTGCACATCATGGGCCACACGCCGCACCGGCTGCCGGCCGACAAGCCGCGCTACCTGATGGGCGTGGGCACGCCCGAGGACCTGGTGCAGGGCGTGGCCGACGGCGTGGACATGTTCGACTGCGTGATGCCCACGCGCAACGCGCGCAACGGCACGATGTTCACGCGCTTCGGCGACCTGAAGATGCGCAACGCGCGCCACAAGAGCGACCCGCAGCCGGTGGACCCGAGCTGCACCTGCCACGCCTGCGCCGGCACCTCGGGCGTGTCGTGGAACGACGGCGGGCGCGAAGGCTTCAGCCGCGCCTACCTGCATCACCTGGACCGCTGCGGCGAAATGCTCGGGCCGATGCTGTGCACCATCCACAACCTGCACTACTACCTGAACCTGATGACCGAGATCCGCGCGTCGCTGGACGCAGGCACGTTCACGGAATTCCGCGCGCGCTTCAAGGCCGAGCGCGCACGCGGCGTCTAGGACTTCGCGGCGCCCGGCGGCTTGATGGCCAGGGGCGTCGCGTAGGGCTCGATGCGCAGCAGCTCGTTCCTGAAAACCACGATCTGCTTGAGCGGCGCCTGCACCAGCGCCCCGCTCGCGTCCTTTTGCGAGGCGTACTGCCAGAGCGTGAGCTGACCCTTCTCGGCCAGCATGGCGGCAAGCCGCTGCACGGGCGGCGCCGCGCCGGCGCCCAACTGGGCCGCCTCGATGCCCACGACGATGTCGTCGCGCGGCGAGACCACCTTGAAGAGCAGCACGGGCGCCGGTGCCTGCGCCTGCGCGCGGACATGCCGCGCCGCGAAGGCGGCCGGAAGAAGCGCGAGGCAGAAGACGGCGCGGCGGTTGAAGGAGCTCATGGGTCGAAGCGTATTCCTGCAACGGCGCCCTGCCCACAGGCCGGAAGCCATACGCCGGGTGGAGGCCCGGCCGGCACCAGGGGCGCATTCATCCGGTACGCTTGCCCTGTCTTCACTGCTGTTGTCCTCACCCTCATGACCAACGCCTCCCAACCCACGGCCTATACCGCCCGCTACCCCTCGCTGGCCGGCCGCACGGTCTTCGTTTCCGGCGGGGCCAGCGGCATCGGCGAGGCGCTGGTGCGGGCCTTCCACGCGCAGGGCGCGAAGGTCGGCTTCTGCGATCTCGACGCGGCCGCGGGCGATGCGCTGGCGGCCCAGCTGGGGGGTGAGCACCCGGCGCTGTTCGTCGCCTGCGACGTGACCGACACCGAGGCCCTTGCCACCGCCATCGGTGCGGTGCGCACGCGTTTCGGCCCGATCGCCGTGCTGCTGAACAACGCCGCCAACGACCGCCGCCACGAGATGGCCGACGTGACCAGCGAAGACTTCGACCGCCTCGTGGCCGTCAACTTCAAGCACCAGTTCTTTGCCGCGCAGGCCGTGGCCGACGACATGCGCGCGCTGGGCGGCGGCTCGATCGTCAACTTCGGCTCGATCAGCTGGATGATCAAGGGCAAGGGCTACCCGGTCTACCAGGCCTGCAAGGCGGCGGCGCGCGGCCTCACGCGTTCGCTGGCACGCGACCTGGGCAAGCAGAACATCCGCGTCAATTCGATCGTGCCGGGCTGGGTGATGACCGAGCGGCAGATCAAGCTGTGGGTGAAGCCCGAATCGGGCGCCGAGATCGACGCGGCGCAATGCCTGCCGGGCCGCGTGATGGCGGAAGACATCGCGGCCATGGCGCTGTTCCTGGCGGCCGACGATTCGAAGATGTGCACCGCGCAGGACTACGTGGTGGACGCGGGCTGGACCTGAAGCCTTCGCCTTCCTTTCTTCTCTTCCTCGAGACAGGGAACTGGAAAGAGGCAGGACGCAAAAAAGCCCGGCATGGCCGGGCTTTTTCGTTGGCGTGGTCAGGAGACCAGGTCAGTCGCGCAGTTCAGCCGGCAGCGTGCCGCCATTGGCTGCGATGCGGGTCATCACCTGCTTGTGCAGGCCGATGTTCCATTCAGCCGAACCCGGCTCGCCGTCGCTGAAGAGAATTTCGCTGGCCAGTTCCTTGCGCGCTGCAAGGCTGCTGTCCAGGCCCAGCAACTTGAGCAGGTCGACGATCGAGGTGCGCCAGTTCAGGCCGGCGGCACCAGGCATGGCGTCCAGGATGGCGGGCACGTCGCCCAGCGGGATCGAGGGCGGCGGTGCCGCAACGGCCGGTGCGCCCGGTGCAGGCGCCGGCGGTGCGGCGACGACTTCAGCGGCGTTGGCCGACGGAAAAATCTTGGAAAAAATCTTGCCGAAAAAGCTCATGGAAGGAGGTCCTCGTCGTGGGGTGGCAGAGGCCGGGCGACGCGTGAAAGCGAACGCCGGCTGCGTGCGAAATGCAGCGCAGGCCAAGGTTCTAACACTTTGCGGCGACAGCTTGGTCAAAGTTGGCCGCGCAGCGTGCGGAATACCCCGCTTGCGATAAAAAGATGCGGTGCCTCCCCGCCCCCTCAGGCCGGCGCCGCGGCGCCACCGGGCTCCGCATGCGCCGAGGTGCCGCAGGCATGGCAGAACTTCGAGAACGCGCTCTTGCGCGTCTCGCACTGGTCGCAATGGTCGAACAGGCCGATGCCGCAGTGCGGGCAGAAATCGATCTCGTCGTTCTTCAGGTCCACCGGTCGCTCGCAGCCGGGGCACACGCTCTTGCCGAGCCGCGCCAGCGCGACGTCGTAGCTCAGTTCCTCGCGCCGCACCTGGTCGGGCTGCTGCTCGGCCAGTTTCTGGCGCGCCAGGTAGCGGTTGAGCGCGACGATGGCATAGCGCCCCACCAGCACCGTGAGCACGATGCCGACCGCGTAGCGCACATAGCCGCCATAGCTCGGCAGGTAGGGCACCAGTTCGACGAAGAAGGCGAACAGCGCAAAGAAGATGAAACCCCACACGAAGGGCCAGTAGGTGCTCTTGCGCTTCTTCGCGAAGAGCCAGCCCGCAACGACCAGCAGCGGCAGCGTGAGCGCCAGCCGGTACAGGAACACGCGCAGCTCGACGCGTCGGTACTCGGCATTCAGCTTGATCTGCGCCTCGTGCTCCAGCTCGCCGAGCGACGCGGCGGCGCGCTGCTCGGCCTGCCGCGCATCCAGCACGATCTGCCGTTGCGCGTTCACCTGGCGCTGGATTTCGTCTTCCTTCTGCTTGAAGGCGTCGAGCGCCTTGGTGCGCGCGATGAGCTCGGTGTCCTGGTCGGGCTGCGCGGTGGCGCGCCGCGTCGCGATCCAGTTGCCGAAGGTTTCCCGCGCGTTGGCGCTGGCCTGCTGCGCGGCGTTGAGCTGCAGCTGGATCTGGTCGAGGTCGCGCGCGGCCTGCAGCTCTGTCGCCTGCGAGGCCTTGATGGTGTCGCGCAGTGGCATGGCCGCCGGCTTGTCGATGAAGTCGTCGAGCTGCAGCCGCCGCTCGACCTGAGGCAGGTCGCTCACGACGGTGCTGCCCAGGCCGATGAGGAAGCTCGCGAACACCAGTGCCACCAGCCAGAGGCCGCGGCGGAACCATTTTTCGGAGAGGCGCAGGGATTTGCTCATGTCGTTTCCTTCTTGTTTTTCATTTCATTGCAGCCTGAGCTGCACCGGCGCCGCGCCCAGCCCCGCGCGCGGCAGCCAGGCGAACACGGAGTCGACCGTCACGGTCTCGATGCGGTCCGAAAATCGCTTGTCGTTCGGGTGGTCGTCGAAGGCGATGTTGGCCGAGCCGACGCGGCCGCCCAGGCGGGTCAGCGGACCCAGCCTGAGGGTGGTCGGCTCGTAGCCCTTGAACTGCATCCAGGCCTGCGCCTGCGCGCGGTTGCCGATGGTGGCGGGCTCCATGGCGGCGGCCAGCGTCTCGACGGCCCACTGGTTCGACTGCTGGTACTTCTGGCCCCAGGCGTAGCTCACGATGCTGTACGGCGCGACGTTCATGCGCGTGATGCGCGAAGACGATTCGCCGAGTGCCGCCATCAGCTGCGCCTGCACCTGCGGCGTGGGCACGACCCAGGCGGCTTCGTAGCGCCACAGGTCGTCGAGAAAGAATTCGCCGAGCCCCTGGCGATACACCGCGGCCACGGCGGTGCCGCACTGGTTGAGCTTGTGCACCACGCGCCACGGGCCTTCGTCGGTCTTGTAGGCGATGCCCAGGTGCGAATAGCGCAGGCCGTACTTGCTCAGGTCCTGCCCGGCGCGCGCGAGGATGACCACGCGTGCGCCGCTGGCGTCGAGCGCCTGCGAGGTGCGCTCGGCCAGCTGCATGCCCTTGACGATCACCGCGGGCGTTGGCTTGACCTGCTCGCACGAGCGGCCGGCCTGCGCCTGCAGCGGCAGCGCCGCTACGAGCGCGAGAAGAAGCGCGGGAACGACTGCAACAGCGGATCTCATGACAGTCTTTCGTTGTAGAGCAGCGCGCGGCCGATGGCGTTGGGCACGAAGGCCAGCACTTCGCCGGCGGCCGACAGCACGACGCCGCTGCCGATCACGCTGACCAGCACGGTCGTGCCCACGGCGTTCGACACACCGTTGGCCGCGCGGCCGGCCACCTTGATGCTGGCGCGGGCGCCGTCGGAGGCGCGTTCGAGCACGTACACCGTGCCGTCGGCCGAGGCCTCGACCGCAATCACCGTGAGCGTCGAGCCGCCCACCGACAGCGCGGCGGGCACGGCGACCACGGCGGTGGCCGATGCCCCGACGGCGGAGGCGCCGACGACCACCGATGCCACGGGCATCATCGACAGCGCGACCGAGGCATCGCTCTGCGCCTGGGCGTTGAAGGGGAGCGCAACGCCGGCGAAGGCGGTGCAGGCGGCGAGCAGGACGGTGGCAATCGACTTTTTCATGGTGAGCCTCTTCGGTTGTTCAGGGGTGTGGAAAGACAGGGCGCGGCCGGTCATTCGGCGGCGGCCACGGCGGCGGTGGCGGCGCTGGTTTCAGCGCGGGCCGAACGGCGGCCTTGCAGGCGCGCTTCGGTCAGGTCGGCTTCGTGGCGGTCGCGCAGCGTCTTGGCCAGCGTGAAAGCCGAGCTGATCAGGAACAACCAGCTCACGCCCAGGAAGGCCTTGTAGGCGTCGTTGATCTCCATGCGCACGAGGCCCCAGCCGGTCAGGGCCATGGCGGTGAAGAAGCTGCCCCAGACGACCAGGCGCCACATGGGCACGTCGCGGCCGGCATCGGCGCCCGCCGCCGCGGCCTGTTCGCTGTCGCGCACGAACTTGGCCAGCATGAAGGCGGTGCTCAGGCAGAACACGTAGCCCATCACCATGAACGCCCGGTCCAGTGCCTGCCCCGGCAGCCAGCTCAAGCCGGTGGCGCACAGGAAGACGGCGATCGCGAAGGAGGCCCAGGTCTGGAACTGCCAGGCCCGCGAATCGCGCTGGATGGAAACGGTCGTGGATGAGAAGGGTTGCATGAATGCCTCGCGGCGTAGTGAAGGTGGGCGAATGATGGTTCGCTCCCGCACCGCGAGGCTCGAATGCTTCGACCAGTTCCGATTGGCGGCGCCACCGGTATCTGGAGTCGATACTTTCCGGGGTGCAACGCCCCGGAAAAGAAGCGCGTCAGGCGCCCAGCAAGCCGTTCACGCGCTGGCGCAGCGCCTCGGGCTGCACCTCGGCCGGCGGCACGGCGCTGCCGACATTCAGGCCCACGCGGCTGTAGAAGCCACGGCGGAACGGCTTGGCCATGGCGACCTGCTCGCCACCGCGCAGCTCGATGCGGCTGAAGTACGAGCCCCAGAGGTTGGTCAGCGCCATCGGGATCACCGGCGGCTCGATGCCCTCGGCGCGCGCGCTTTCGACGATCTTCATCACGCCGCCCTTGAAGGGCTGCAGCGTGCCGTCGCGCGTGATCGAGCCTTCGGGGAAGATGGCCAGCAGGTCTCCCTCGCGCAGCACGTCCAGCGCCTTGGCAAAGGCCGCTTCGTAGGCCGCCGGATCTTCCTTCTGCGGCGCGATGGGAATGGCCTTGGCCAGCTTGAACAGCCAGCCCAGCACCGGCACCTTGAAGATGCGGTGGTCCATGATGAAGCGGATGGGGCGCGGGCTCGCGGCCATCAGCAGCACCGCGTCGATGAAGCTCACGTGGTTGCACACCAGCACCGCCGCGCCCTCGGTCGGGATGTGCTCGTCACCCTTGATGTCGAAGCGGTACACGAAGCGCGACAGCACCCAGGCCACGAAGCGCAGCATGTACTCGGGCACCAGCATGAAGATGTAGAACGCCACCACCGCGTTGGCGATGCCGGTGAACAGGAAGATCTGCGGAATCGTGAAGCCCGCGCCGAGCAGCGCGCCCGCCAGGATCGAGCTGCCGATCATGAACAGCGCATTGAGGATGTTGTTGGCCGCGATGATGCGGGCGCGGTGCGTGGGCTGGCTGCGCAGCTGGATCAGCGCGTACATGGGCACGCTGTACAGCCCCGCGAACAGCGACAGCAGCCCCAGGTCGGCCATCACGCGCCAGTGGGCCGCCTGGTGCACGAAGACGCCGATGTGCATCTCGTCGACCTTCGGCAGGCCGCGCGAGGCAAAGTACAGGTCGATGGCAAACACGCTCATGCCGATGGCGCCCAACGGCACCAGGCCGATCTCGACCTGCCGGCGGCTCAGCGTTTCGCACAGCAGCGAACCGACGCCGATGCCGATCGAGAACACCACCAGCAGCAGCGAGGCCACCTGCTCGTCGCCGTGCAGCACTTCCTTGGCGAAGCTGGGGAACTGGCTCAGGAACACCGCGCCGAAGAACCACATCCACGAAATGCCCAGCAGCGAGCGGAACACCACGATGTTCTCGTGCGCCAGCTTCAGGTTGCGCCAGGTTTCGCTGATGGGGTTCCAGTTGATGACCAGGTTGGGGTCGGTGGCCGGTGCCTGCGGAATGGCCTGCGCCACGCCGCGCCCCGCCAGCGCCAGCAGCACGCAGGCCACCGCCACGCTCATGTGGCCGACCTGCGGCACCGCCACCAGCAGGCCGCCGGCCACCTGCCCCAGCAGGATGGCGACGAAGGTGCCCATCTCGACCATGCCGTTGCCGCCCGTGAGTTCGCGCGCGTCGAGCACCTGCGGCAGGTAGGCGAACTTGACCGGCCCGAACAGCGTGGAATGCAGCCCCATGAGGAACACGCAGCCCAGCAGCACCACCGCGTCGGCCCGCACGAAGCCCCAGGCCGCGATCAGCATGATCAGGATTTCGAGGTTCTTGACGAAGCGGATCATCTTCGTCTTGTCGAACTTGTCGGTCAGCTGCCCGGCCGTAGCCGAGAACAGCAGAAAGGGCAGGATGAACAGCGCACCGATCACCAGGCCCGCCATGGCCGGCGGCATCCAGCTCAGTTGCAGCTGGTAGGTCACCATGACGGTGAAGGCGAACTTGAAGAGGTTGTCGTTCGCGGCGCCCGCGAACTGGGTCCAGAAGAAAGGCGCAAAGCGCCGCTGCTTCAGAAGAGCGAACTGGTTGGCGTGGGCGTTCGCTTCATGGGCCACGGGCGTGGCTGCGGCAGCGGCGGGGGTTGTCATTCGAAGAATTCTCCTCAGGCTGCCACGGCGGCTGCGCCCGGATTGTGCCGCAGCGCCGCCTGCCAGCGCATCTCCAGCTTGTGCAGTGCCATGAGGACCGGCAGGCCGGCCAGCGAGGCCGTGAGGTGCTTCAGCGTGTGGCCCGAGACCGTGTGCTGCGTGAACTCGTAGATCTGGTGGTCGGCCAGCTCGAAGGCCTTGGCCAGCACGTAGAAGCCGATGACCCAGCCCAGCTTGAGGTCGACGCCGCCGCGCATCGGCGTGGCCAGTGCCAGCGTGACCACCAGCGCCATGCCGCCGAACTGCACCAGCGCCCAAGGCATCACGTTGCCCGACTCCTGGAACACCTCGGCCGCCAGCAGGCCGGCAGTGAGCACGAACCACGCGGCTGGCCAGCCGGCGCGCTGGCTGACCCGCTCGCAGACCGCGACGCCGATCAGCCCCGCGAAGGCCACCGCCATGCCGGCGCGGTCGGCCGCGAGCCGGGGCGCGTCGGGCACGAGGTGATAGAAGGCCGAGCCGGCGGCCGTCGCGATGAGCCCGGCGAAGAACAGCCAGGCGCAGTCGAGCGTGTTGTCCGGCGGGTCGCTGGCGGGCGGCGCCAGCGGAAACACGGCCAGCGCCTGCTGGTGCGAGCGGTCGATGCGGTTCAGCCGGTACAGGCCCCAGAAGCCGATCAGCAGAAACGGCAGGTTGCTCAGCACGTCCATGGCATTGGGCAGGCCGTGCCAGGCGCGATCGTCGGCAAACACCGAGGCGATGGCGACGTCGGCCGCCGGCAGGGCGGGGCCGAAGAAGGCGATCAGCGTGAGCAGCGTGAAGGTGAAAAGCAGCCCGCGTTCGCGGCGGCTGAGAGAGGGCAGAAGCATGGCGGTCCTCGGTGGTGGGTGACGAGCGGCGGAATTTAGTGGCCGGACGCTCCCCAGGCATCGAATATCGATACGAGGTACTAATTCACACCTTTCGGTATCCGCTTTCGATACTTCCCGGCGCCCGTGTACGCTTCAGCCATGAGCACCACCGTCGACCTCGTACTCGCCCTCAAGAACGAACTCAAAAGCGCCCGAATGACCTACGCCGACCTGGCGCGGTCGCTCGACATGGCCGAATCCAGCGTGAAGCGGATGCTGGCCAAGAGCGACATGCCGCTGTCGCGCGTGGACGCCATCTGCCGCGCGCTGAAGATCGATTTCGCCGAACTGGCCCGCCGCGTGGCCGACGCCCAGCCGTTGCTGAAGGAGCTGACGCACGAGCAGGAAAAAGCCGTGGTCAAGGACAAGAAGCTGCTGCTGGTGGCGATCAGCGTGCTGAGCCAGTGGACGCTGGAGCAGATCGTGGCGGCCTACCGCATCAGCGAAGCCGAGTGCATCGGCTGCCTGGCGCAGCTGGACCGCATCGGCATCATCGAGCTGCGCCCGCTGAACCGGTATCGCCTGAAGCTGGCCAAGACGTTCCGCTGGCGCCCGCACGGGCCGGTGATGGAGTTCTTCCGCGAGAACGTGGTGCTGGACTATTACCGGGGCGGTTTCGACGGCCCGGCCGAAGGTCTGCTGCTGGTGCACGGCTCGATCAGCCGCTCGCTGGCGCCGGCCTTCCTGGAGCGGCTGCAGCGCGTGGCACAAGACTTTGCGCAGCAGCACCAGACGGACCAGAAGCTGTCGGCCAAGGACCGCGAGGGGTACACGCTGCTGCTTGGCATGCGCAACTGGGAGTTCGAGCTGTTCACGCGCCTGCGTCGGGCTTGAGGGCAGTTCAGCGCAGGGGTCATTCAGGGCGCGTGC
>NZ_QAJK01000163.1:51646-59605 GCF_003852515.1 Variovorax sp. KBW07
GAGCGTCGCCCTGAATGACCTGAGCAGCAGCCTCCCGACAACAGCCCCCGAGAGACTCAGGCCTTGGCGGCTTCGAGTGCGTCGCGGGTCGTACGGGCTGCGTTCTTGGCAGCCTCGGCGAAGTCTTCACCAGACGACGCGTAGATGATGGCCCGCGACGAGTTCACGATGATCGGCGCATCGGCACGCCAGCCCGCGCGTACCGTCGCTACCGCGTCGCCGCCCTGGGCTCCGACGCCCGGAATGAGCAGCGGCACCGTCGGCGCCAGCGCGCGCACCCGCTCGATCTCGGCCGGGTAGGTTGCACCCACCACCAGTCCGAGCTGGCCGTTCAGGTTCCAGGGTCCCTGCGCCAGCCTGGCCACGTGCTCGTACAGGAACGGCTGGCCCTCGATGTCCGCCAGCCGCTGGCCCTGCAGGTCGGAACCGCCCGGGTTGCTCGTGCGGCACAGCAAAAAGGCGCCCTTGCCTTCGTGCTTGAGGTACGGCGCCACCGAATCGAAGCCCATGAACGGCGACAGCGTCACCGCGTCCGCGCCGTAGCGCTCGAAGGCTTCCAGCGCGTACTGCTCCGCGGTGGAGCCGATGTCGCCGCGCTTGGCGTCCAGGATCGTGGGCACGTGCGGCGCATTGCGGCGCATGTGTTCCATCAGCTTTTCGAGCTGGGCTTCGGCGCGGTGGGCCGCGAAATAGGCGATCTGCGGCTTGAAGGCGATGACCAGGTCGGCCGTCGCGTCGACGATGCGCGCGCAGAAGTCATAGATGCGGCTGGCGTCGCCCTTGAGCTGCCCCGGGAATTTGGCGGGCTCGGGGTCGAGCCCCACGCAGAGCAACGAGCCGTTTGTTTGCTGTGCGGCGGCCAGCTTGTCGAGGAAAGTCATGGGGCCCGATTTTACGGACCCCGCCTGACGGGCCTCAGCCGGGCGTTGTTTGCTGCTGTTCCGCCGCCAGGCACAGGTCGGCCCAGGCGCGGGCCTTGTCGGCCGGGTTGCGCAGCAGGTACGCCGGGTGATAGGTCGCCACCACCACCGTCGCCGCATTGCCCTCTGTGGGCAGCGGCACGACACGGCCGCGCAGCTTGCCGAGCGGGTCGCCGCTTTGCATCAGGCTCTGGGCGGCCAACGGGCCCATGGCCAGCACGACGCGGGGCGCCAACGCCGCCGCGTGTTCGCCGAAAGCCTCGGCCATCGGGCGCGGGCTGCCGGGCTGGCCGGCGGCCACGCCTCGGTGGGTGCGCACCAGGTGCACGGGCGTCTTGCCGTCGTGCAGCTTGAGGGCGCGCAGCATGTTGTCGAGCAGCTTGCCGGCATCGCCCGAGAAGGGCTCGCCATGGCGGCCATCGGCTTCGGGCGGCATGTCGGCCACGACCAGCCAGCCGCCTTCCACCGACGCCAAGGGGTCGGACGCCTCGCCGTACAGGCGGCGCGGGGACTCGATGAGCACGGCGGCGCCATGCGTCGCGGGGGCGGCGGGCGCGGGCCGCGCAACCGGAGCCGCGGATACAGGCGCGGCAGCTGTTCGAGCGACGGGTGCGGGGGGCTGCGCAGGTGCCGCGACGACAGGCGTTTCGGCAACGTACCGCTCGCTCGCGGGCATCTGTTCTTCGACGGCCGCTGCCGCTTCGACAGCCAAGGGCACCTCTTCCTCGACCACCTGGGGCATCGGCCACCAGACCTTCACGCCCATTTCGTCGAGCATCGCGCGCTGGCGGGCGTCGAGCTTCAGGGTCTGTACCGCGTTCATAAGGAAACCTCTGCGCTTCGCGCTGCGGTGCAAGCCTGCTTGGGGCGGCCCGGCGCGGCGCTCATCGCAAGGCTCCCCAGGCAGTGCCTGTTTCATTCAATCGGAGGCTCATGACGACCGCGTCTTCGCGCTTGCCGTCATGTGCCGGGTAGTAGCCCTTGCGCACGCCGACGCTGCGAAAACCCTGCCGCGCGTAGATGTCGAGCGCGCGCTGGTTGCTCTGGCGCACTTCGAGCCAGAGCCACTGCGCGCCCTCGCCGCGCGACCATCCGGTGAGCGCTTCCAGCATGAGCGGCGCCCAGCCCTGGCGCTGGAAGGCCGGCGCCACGGTGATGTTGAGCAGGTGCACCTCGTCGACGCCCTTCATGGCGACGAAGTAGCCGATGAGCGTTTCGCCCAGGCTGGTGACCGGCGTGTCCAGGCCGGGGCTGGACACTGGCGCCAGAAGGCACTGGCAGTGGTAGCCCACGGCCATGGAATCGGTGAAGTTGGCGCGCGTCCACGGGTGGCTGTAGGCCGTCAGCTCGACCGCGCACACCGCATCGATCCGCTCGATGGTGAGCGGTTCGAGGCGGGCTTCGACGGGCTGGAGGACGGCGCTCATGCGTGGCTGGGTGGAACGGCTGCTGCGGCCTCGGTTGTTGCTGCTGCTGCGGATGCGGCGGCGGCGGCCGCCTTGATGGCGGCGCGCTCGTCGGTGGTTTGCGCCACTTTATCGCGAACATAGAGCGGCCAGGCCTGCGCGGCGGGCACGGTGCGCCCGGCCGCCAGCAGCGCGGGCGCCAGCCGCAGCATGGCTGTGGCGGTTGGCAGCGCCTCGTGGCGGGCGGTGGCCGCCGCCAGGCGCGGGCCGTAGGCAGCGAAGGCGTTGCCGGCCAGCGCCCAGCCGGCGGGCACTTCGAGCGCTTCGGGCGACAGCAGCAGGGGTTCGTCGTCGCCACTGGGCAGACCCAGACCCAGCGGGCCGGCGGCCTCGAAGTCGTAGCGCGCGGCGTACAGCTGGTCCATGCGGGCGTCGAGCACCGCCACCACCTGGCGCGCACCGAAGGCATGGCGGGCCTCTTCGGCCACGGCGAGCAGGGTGTCGACCGGCAACAGCGGCACGCGGGCGCCGAACGCCAGGCCCTGCGCCACCGAGCAGGCCGTGCGCAGGCCGGTGAACGAACCGGGACCGCGGCCGAAGACGATGGCGTCCAATTCGGCCAGCGCCAGCCCGGCCTCTGCCAGCAGTTGCTGGATCAGCGGGAGCAGGGTGGTCGAGGCCTGCGCCCCGCCGGCGCCGCTGTGCGCCAGCAGCCGGTCGCCGTGGCGCACGGCCACCGACAGGTGCTCGGTGCTGGTGTCGAAGGCGAGCAGCTTGGGCAAGGCGAGAGGCATCTCCCGATTATCGAGGGGCGGGGAAATCCCGCGAATCCCGTCGGTCAGCCGGCGTTGTCGCTGCGCAAGATGGTCAGCCCGGCCTTGCGCAGCGGCGCCAGCGCCTTGGCCGGGGCGTCCGGCGATACCAGCAGGCTGGTCGCGGCCGTGACCGGATTGACCACCCAGGCCGAGGCCGCGCCGAGCTTTTCCGACGAGGCCAGCACGACGGTTTCGGCCGCCGAGGCCATGAGCGCGCGCTTGATCTCGGCCTCTTCCAGATCGCCCGTGGTCAGCCCGGCTTCGGCGTGCACGCCGGTCACGCCCATGAAGTAGGTGTCGGCATGGATGCGCGCAATGGCCGCCATGGCGGCGGCGCCCACCGCCACCACCGAATGCTTGAACAGCCGCCCGCCGATCAGCACCACCTCGAGCTGCGTGTGCGCGGCCAGCTCCACCGCCACCGACGGGCTGTGCGTGACCACCGTGGCCTGCAGCGTGCGCGGCAGGTGGCGCGCCAGCTGCACGGCGGTGGTGCCGCCATCGATGAACACCACCTGCCCCGGCCGCACCAGGCGCGCGGCGGCGCGGCCGATGAGCACCTTTTCTTCGGACGCCAGCTGCTGGCGGCTGGCGAAGTCGGCGCCGGCCGGCGCCAGCGGCAGCGCGCCGCCGTGCACGCGCTGCAGCAGGCCCTCGGCGGCCATCTCGCGCAGGTCGCGGCGGATGGTGTCTTCGGACAGGCCCAGCGCTTCGCTGAGCGTCTTGGCGACGACGTTGCCGTCGCGCTGCAGGGCCGAGAGGATGTGTTGCTTGCGCTGGCTGGTGAGCATGGCCCGATGGTATCGGGCTCTTCCGTGGATTGCACGAATTTTCTTGTTATTGCACGAATATGCACATATGCTCGCCGCCATGACCCTTCAAGACCGCGTCCGGGTGCACGAAGTCACCCTGCTTTCCGACAACTGGTTCGTGCTCAAGACCACCCGGCTCGACTGGCGGCGCAGCGACGGCCAGTGGCAGCCCATGCACCGCGAGACCTACGACCGCGGCAACGGCGCCACGCTGCTTCCCTACAACCTGGCGCAGCGCACGGTGCTGCTGGTGCGGCAATTCCGCTACCCGGTGTTCGTGAACGGGCACGACGACCTGCTGATCGAGGCCGCGGCAGGCCTGCTCGACAACGCGGCGCCCGAAGAGCGCATCCGCGCCGAGGTCGAGGAAGAGCTCGGTTACCGGCTGGGCACCGTCACGAAGATCTTCGAGAGCTTCATGAGCCCCGGCTCGGTGACCGAAAAGCTGCACTTCTTCGTGGCGCCGTACGAGCCCTCGATGCGCATCGGCGCGGGCGGCGGGCTGGCGGAAGAGGGCGAAGACATCGAGGTGCTCGAACTGCACATCGACGAGGCGCTGGCCATGGTGGCCGACGGCCGCATCGCCGACGCCAAGACGGTCATGCTGCTCTACCACGCGAAGCTGCACGTTTTCCCGCCGGGATAATGGCCGCATGCCTTTTGCCGCCCGCCTGATTCCCTCGTCCCTTTTCTTCTCCCTTGCAGCGCTGGCGTCGGCCAGCGTCTTCGCACAGCAGGCCCTGCCGACCCAGGTCGATGCCGCCCTGGCGCGCGCCAAGGTGCCACGCGAGGCGGTGACGATGCTGGTGGCCGATGCCGACGGCACGCGGCAGCCGCGCCTGGCCTGGCGCACGCAGGTGCCGGTGAACCCGGCGTCGATCATGAAGCTGGTCACCACCTACGCGGCGCTCGACCTGCTGGGCGCGGCCTACAACTGGACCACGCCGGTGTATGTCGAGGGCACCGTGAACAACGGCGTGCTGAACGGCAACCTGTACATCAAGGGCCAGGGCGATCCCAAGCTGGTGCTGGAGCGCGTGTGGCTGCTGCTGCGCCACGTGCAGGGGCTGGGCATCACCACCGTGGGCGGCGACATCGTCATCGACCGCAGCGCCTTCGAGAACACGGTCGAGGGCGACCCGGGCGCCTTCGACGGCGAGCCGCTGCGGCCCTACAACGCCTCGCCCGATGCGCTGCTGGTCAACTTCAAGTCGGTCAACATGACCTTCGCGCCCGACCGCGCCGGCCAGGTCGCGCGCGTGAGCTACGAGCCGCCACTGGCCAGCGTGGCCATGCCCGCCACCGTGGCACTGACGCCCGGCGAATGCGGCGACTGGCGCACCGCGCTGAAGACCGATTTCAGCGACGTCAACCGCATCCGCTTCAACGGCGCCTTTCCGGCCGCCTGCGGCGAAAAGAGCTGGGCCGTGGCCTACGGCGATCCGCGCACCTACAGCCTGCGCGCCATCGGCGGCATGTGGGCCGAGATGGGTGGACGCGTGGGCGGCCAGATGCGCGAAGGGCGCGTGCCGGCCGGGCTGAAGCCGGCCTTCGAATTCGAGTCGCCGCCGCTGGCCGAGGTGATCCGCGACATCAACAAGTACAGCAACAACGTGATGGCGCAGCAGCTGTTCCTGACCATCGGGCTGACGCAGAAGAACCGCGGCACCTTCGAGGCCTCGCGCACCGCGCTGGGCCAGTGGTGGCGCGACCGCATCGGCACCGGCGAGGCGCAGCCGGTGTTCGAGAACGGCTCGGGCCTGTCGCGCGACGAGCGCATCAGCGCGGCCGCGCTCGGCAAGATGCTGCAGGTGGCGTGGCGCTCGCCGGTGATGCCGGAGCTGATGTCGTCGCTGCCCGCCATGGGCGTGGACGGCACGCTCAAGCGGCGCACGCTGCGCTCGGGCGGCTCGGCCCACCTGAAGACCGGCACCCTGCGCGATGCCTCCGGCGTGGCCGGCTACGTGGACGGCGCGAGCGGCCGGCGCTACGTGCTGGTGGCGATTGCCAACGGCGAGAACGCGGGCGCGGCGCGCGCGGCCTTCGACGCGCTGGTCGACTGGGCTTCGCAGGACAACTGACCTGGGGCACCGGCACGCAAGTGCAAGGGGGCACGGGCGGCAAGACGGCCGTGGCCGTGGCGGTGGCCGCGCCTGTCAACAGGGCATGTACTGAAATCTTCTGACGGTAAACGCCGCTTGCGCGCAGCCATGGCGCTGCACAGAATCGGACGCTCGTTCTATTTTGTTTGTGCACGGCCCCACACCAACGCAGGAGACATGCCTTGAAAAAACCACAACAACATCCGTCCACCACCCCGAACGCACCGATGGCGCGCAAGCCCGCGGCATTGGCGGTGCTCGCAGGCGCCACCACGCTGCTGCTCGCGGCCTGCGGGGGCGGCGGTGACGGCGGAGGTGGTGGTTTCGGTTTCGGCCTGCCGCCCGTCGCCGACAACGGCCGGGGCTCGGTGGTCACCAACCCGCCCGAGCAGTCGGGCAAGCTCACGGCCGACCAGTTCACGGCCAGCCTGCAGGGCAGCGACCAGGGCAAGGCGCTGCTGCAGGTGGCCGGCACGCCCAAGTGCGGCGTGGACGTGCGTTACCTCGAATACCGCACCATCGGCGCGAAGAACGAAGCCACCAACGCCACGGCGGCGGTGATGGTGCCCACGGGCAACGACGTGGCCTGCTCGGGCGGACGGCCGGTGGTGCTGTATGCGCACGGCACCACCGCCGCGAAGAACTACAACCTGGCCAAGTGGACCGACAGCACCCAGCCGGCCGCCGGCGAGGGCCTGATGGTCGCCGCCATGTTCGCGGCGCAGGGCTTCATCGTGGTGGCGCCCAACTATGCGGGGTACGACAAGTCGACGCTGCCCTACCACCCGTACCTCAACGGCGACCAGCAGGGCAAGGACATGGTCGATGCGCTGTCGGCCGCGCGCAAGACCTTCTCGAACATCAACGCGACCGACGCGGGCTCGCTGTTCATCACCGGCTATTCGCAGGGCGGCTATGTCGCGATGGCGGCGCACCGCGAGATGCAGGCCACGGGCAAGCCGGTGACGGCCTCGGCGCCGCTGTCGGCGCCCTCGGCCATCAGCCTGCTGACGGACTACACCTTCCAGGGCTGGCCGGCGCTGGGCAGCACCCTCTTCGTGCCGCTGCTGTCGACCAGCTGGCAGCAGCAGTTCGGCAACGTCTACAACGCCACCACCGACGTGTACGAAGCGCAGTACGCGACCGGCATCGACACGCTGCTGCCGAGCCTGACGCCCGGCACGCTGTTCTCGAGCGGCAAGCTGCCGCAGCTGGCGCTGTTCCCGGCGAATGCGACGCCGGGCCCGCTGAACGCGCAGCTGTCGATCTTCTACGGCGCCAACAACCTGATCAAGCAGAGCTACCTGACGGAAGCGGCGACAGACATCCAGTCGAACGCCTGCCCCGGCAACGCACTGCTGCCGACGGCCGCCTCGGTGAGCACCACCACGCCGCTGGATTGCAAGCCGGCGGTCGGCTTCCGCAAGGCGGCACTGGCGAACGACCTGCGCAACTGGGTGCCGGCGAAGCCGATGCTGATGTGCGGCGGCGCGAACGACCCGACGGTGAACTTCATCAGCACCCGCGTTACGTCGGGCTACTTCCGCGCGAAGGGCATGCCGACTGCGTTGCTGAGCGTGGTCGACCTGGAAGACAGCGCCGCAACGGACGCCTATTCGAGCGCACGGGCGGGCTTTGCGCAGGCGAAGAGCCTGTTGGCGCAAAGCACGCCGGGCAGCGCAAGCGACAAGGCACAGGCGGTGACGCTGGCGTACCACGGCACGTTGGCGCCTCCGTTCTGCCTGGCGTCGGCGCGCGGGTTCTTCCAGGGCGTGCTGGCTGCGGGGGGCTGATCTCTTCCGTTCTGCCTGGTCTGTTTCACGGTCTGCACAGGGCCGTGTGAGTGCCTTTGCCGGGCGGCTGCGCTTGCTTGATGCGCAGTCCGTTCGGGGCGCGTGCGAATG
>NZ_QAJK01000164.1 GCF_003852515.1 Variovorax sp. KBW07
CCCCCGATTGCACAGGTGACGTTGCCGCCGGCTGCTCTGATCGAACAGATAACGCCGCCGCCCGTTGTCCCTATTGCACAAATGACGCCGCCGCCCGCCGTACCAGTTGTACCGGTTGCACAGGTCACGCCTGCGCCCACCGTCCCGGTTGCGCACACTGCGCGCGACACGAACGAACCGGTGGGTGCCAACGGACCGGCGGCCACCAACGGAACGCGCATCGTCACCGCGCGGAGCATCGATGTCGTGCCCCCGGATGCCGCCGGCAACCTGGTGCCTGCGACGCTACAGTTCCACCTCAGCAGCGGCACTGCAGGGCATTCGCAAACGGAAGTGCCCGGACAGAATGACGCACCGCCCGCCCTGAGCCTTTCCAATCATGTCCTGACCGGCGGCGGGCACCTCAGCCTGGCGACGAACGACGATGCCCTGGCATTGCCGCTGACGAACTCGATGTCTGTCTACAGCCTGCGCATCGGACAGACCGTGCTGCAGCCGGAAGGTCACTATGCGGTAACGGACCAGGGCGACACCGTGTCCTTGACGCTGGTGGGTGCATCGCGCCCCTCTGAAGTGCAAGGCCGGCAGACGGACCTCGCGACCGCGCTGGCGTCGGTCGCAATGAGTGGCGGCGAGATGCTCTCGCTGCGCACGACGCGCCACGCCAACGGGCTGCTGACCGTGCATGTGCCGGAACCCGGGGCCCACCTGAGCGCCGACACCATCACGGCCTACGCGCTTGTCATTGCCAGGAAGCGCCTGGGCGTTTCCGTGCAGGCCGTCAGGTCGGTTGTCGTGCGCTATGACACACGCACGGCCGGGATCGAAGCGGTACGGGTCTCGAGCGCCGGCAGCCATTGAGAATTGGCCGGCTTTCGCGGTCGAAGGTTGGTCCTTCGACCGCGACGCCAGGGCCGGGGCACTGGCACGCGCCCTGCCCTGCCTGCCCGCTCTACATGTGGACGTCGGCCACCGAGTCCCCGTCTTCCGGCACGAACACCATGCCGGTCTTCGCGTTGTAGTCCATCAGGCCTGCGTAGCGCCCCCAGGCGATCATCGTCTCGAAGATCTTCTCGGGGTTGTCGTACGGCAAGGCGCTGCCTATGTCCTTGATCACGCGTTCGGCCTCGACCTCTTCGTATTCCTTGAGCAGCGCGATGATGATGTGGAACAGCCGCAGCTTGAACACCTGCTCCTCGAAGATCGCGCGCTTTCCGAGCCGGTCGGCGGCAACGAACTTCCGTCCCAGTTCGGTGAAGCGCACTTCCTGCCGGGGCGTGTCGATCAGGTCGAGAATTTCGGCCGCCTTGAGAATGGCGATCGTCTCGCCGAACTCCTTGCCGATCTCATCGGAAATGTCGTAGATGTTCGACAGGTCCGGCGAGTCGCTCAGGATGCTCATCAGCCCCAGGATCTGCCCCACCGGCACCAGCGGAATCGACTCCATGCGGGTGCGGGCACGCGAAACCGGCTGGCCCTTCACGGGCGTCTCGGGCGGCAGGTCGGGCAGCGTCATGGTGGTGATGCACTCGTGAATCACGCTCACCAGCCGCTGGAACTCGGGGTCCCGCGTGTCCCGCGGATAAGGCAGCTTGTTTTCGAGCACAAGGCCGATGCGGCCCGGGCGCGGAAACACGACCACGATGCGCGTGGCCATCTCCACGGCCTCTTCGATGTTGTGCGTGACCATGAAGACCGAGCTGAGGTCGCCATCGGGGTCGCGCCACAGGTTGATCAGTTCCTGCCGCAGGTTTTCCGCCGTGAGCACGTCCAGCGCGCTGAAGGCCTCGTCCAGGCACAGCAGCCTGGGCCGCGAAACCAGCGCGCGCGCAATGCCCACCCGCTGCCTCATGCCACCCGACAGTTCGCGCGGAAAGGCCGAGTGGTAGTTGCCCAGGCCGATCAGCTCGATGGCCCTGTCGACGGCCGCATCGCGCTCCGCGCGGCCGATTTTTCTGGACATCAGGCCTACGGCCACGTTCTGCTCGACGGTGAGCCACGGGTAGAGCGCGAAGGTCTGGAACACCACCGAGGCATCGGGATTCACGCCGTCGAGCGACTTGCCGTTGGCCAGCGCCCTGCCCGAGCTCGGCACGATCAGCCCCGTGAGGCACCGCAGGATGGTCGACTTGCCCGAGCCGGACTGCCCCAGCAGCGCAAGAAATTCGCCTTCGCTTACCGCCAGGTCGATGTTGTCGAGCACCTTGAGCTCGTGGTTGCCCGCGGTCATGAAGGTCTTGGTGACCGCGCAGAGCTCGGCCACCGGCACGGCCGGCGCCTGCAACGGGGGCGTTGGCATCGACGTCGATGTTGGCGAGGTCGTGGGAGTGTTCATGTTCAGTCCAGTCTGAATCGGCGCTCGGCAAAGGCATACAGCCGGCGCCAGATGAGCTTGTTCATCAGCACGACGAAGATCGACATCACGCCGATGCTCGCGATGATCAGCGGCGTGTCGCCCGTCCGGGTGACCGTGGCGATGTATGCGCCCAGGCCCTCTGCCTGCAGGTTGGTGCTGCCCCACGTGGCAAGCTCGGCGACGATACTCGCGTTCCATGCGCCTCCGGCAGCCGTGCAGGCCCCCGTGACCCAGAACGGAAAGATCGCCGGCAGGATCAGGGTGCGCCACAGGTTCCAGCCGCGCAGGCCGCAGACGCGCCCTGCTTCTTTCAGGTCGTTCGGAATCGCCATCGCACCGGCGATCACGTTGAACAGGATGTACCACTGCGTGCCCATCGCAATGAGCAGGATGCTGCCCCAGTTCAGGCTGATGTGGCTGGCCACGAAAAAACCGACGACGATGGGAAACGTCATGTTCACGGGAAACGAGGCACCGATCTGCGCCAGCGGCTGGGCGAACCGTGCCACGCGCGGCTGGAACCCGATCCACACGCCGATGGGCGTCCAGACCAGCGTGGCCAGCACCGTCATGGCCGCCACTCGCAGGGCCGTCAGGAAGCCGAGCCACACGATGTGCCCGAGGTCGGCCAGGGTCAGCGCACCGTGCAGCGCCGCAGTGGCCGCCGCCACGGCCCTCAGCAGCTCGATGCCGATCCAGATGGAAAGCACGATGCCCACCACCCGCCAGAGCAGCTTTTTCCAAGACGGCTTCAGCCGCACGCGCACGCGCGCCATCGGCGCCCTCGCCTGGAACACCTTGTCCAGCAGCGGGCGCCAGAGCCGCTCGCTGATCCAGGTGAACAGGTAGGCGCCGCGCAGCAGGTTGTAGACCCACGAGGTCGCCGGGGTGGTCGAGCCCGTCAGCTCGATCTTGAATTTGTCGGCCCATGCCAGCAGCGGGCGCCACACCAGCTGGTCGCTGGCCAGGATCAGCACGATCATGGCCACCACCGCCCACAGCGCGGCCGTCTTGTCGCCGTTCGAGATCGCCTGCACCATGTACGAGCCCAGGCCAGGCAGCTTGATGTCCTTGTTCATCACGCTGATGGCTTCGCTCTGCGCCACGAAGAACCAGCCGCCGCCGAAGGACATCATCGAATTCCAGATCAGGCTGTGGGCCGACGCCGGCAGCTCGACCGTTCGGAAGCGCTGCCAGCGGGTCAGGCCGTAGGTCGACGCGGCCTCCTGCATGTCGGTGGGAACCGTGACCATCGAGTGATAGAAACCGAAGGCCATGTTCCACACCTGCCCGGTGAAGATGGCGAAGATGGCCGCGCACTCCACGCCCAGCAGGCTGCCCGGAAACAGCGCCATGAACCCCGCCACCGTGGCCGAGAGGAACCCCAGCACCGGCACCGACTGCAGCACGTCGAGCGCCGGAAGAATGAAGGCACGCGCGGTCCGGTTCTTTGCCGCGAGGTAGCCCACCGAAATGGCAACGAAAAGCGAGAAGCCGAAGGCGATCCACATGCGCATCAGCGTGCGGCCCGCGTAGTACGGAATCAGGCTTGGCGAGTTGTCGACCTGCGGCACCGCGGCCGGATCGAAATGCACCAGCATGCCCTTGCCGAAGTGCAAGGCACTCCACAGCAGCCCCAGCAAGACCAGCATGACCAGGGCGTCGACCCAGCCGAATGCGCGACGCTCTTCAACGACGGTGAGTTGCGGGGCCGTGCTTTTCATGTGGGGCGGCCCCCGGGGATGTCGTGCGTTGATCCGTGCGGTGCATGCGCCGCTCCAGCCATGCCCGCATCATCGTGCGCCGTTCGATGCCCGGCGTTGCCGCAAGAAAGGCTTCCGCCTCCGCCAGAGCCAGGGGCTCGAAGCGCATCACGTGGGTTGCCAGGGAGCAACTGCCCAGCCAGAACGTGCCGCAATGGGTGCATGTGTGAACCGACAACTCGTGCGAGTCGATGCGGCCCAAGTATGCCTCGGCGGCGTCGCTCATGGGCGTGCCGCAGCAACTCCATTCCAGGCTCATGTCCTGCGGCTGCCGGAGCGCGCGCACCCATTCCCCGAAGCGGGACCAGAGCATTGCCGCAGGATGGAACAAGGTTCGGTTCATGAACGGGGAGGCTATCTCGCGGCGCGTAAAAAAGGTGCAAAGACTTGGCGGGACTCACCCGACGGGGGCAACGCACATCGCTGAAACCGTCGTGGCACACGAAGCAAGCGCGACCGCATCCGCACCGGCCGGGTACCGCAGCGTTGCGCCGGTGTCGTTCGCGGCGCGCCGGCTGCCTACAGCATCGACTCGGGAATCACCAGCGATTGCAGGTACAGCTTGACGCGGGTCGCCAGGTCCGCGCCCGGCTCTTCGCTGGTCGCCACGGCCGGCTCGTCGCCGTCGGTGCGCCACCATTGCAGCGCGCTGTCGCTGCCCGGCTGCAGCCGGACCTGGAAGGCCGCGTGTTGCATGAGTTCGCCGAAGAAGGCGCGCGCCTCCTCGGCCAGCGCGGGGCAATCGATGCGCAGGCCGAACTCGGTGTTCAGCGCGTCCGAACGCGGGTCCATGTTGACCGAGCCCAGGAACAGCGTCTTGCGGTCGATCACCAGCGCCTTGGTGTGCAGCCGCACCTGCGCGCCGGCGCCGATGCTGCCGACGAACAGTGCCCGGCCAGCATTCGGGTGGATCTCGTGGATCTGCATGCCGCCCCGCAGCAGTTGCGCCCGGTAGCGGCGGTAGCCGGTGTGGACCACGGGCTCGTCGGTGGCGGCCAGCGAGTTGGTGATGAGCGTCTGGCGAATGCCGCGCACCGCATTGCGTCGCATGCCTTCGAGTGCCGCGGGGCCGGGCACGAAATACGGCGACGAAGTGATGATTTCAAGCTGCGCCTGCTGTGCCGCCTCGCCCAGCAGGCGCCTGCTGGTGTCGATGAGCGCGCCGCTGGGCAGGCGCCGCGTCTCGGCCTGGCCCCAGGCCTTGGCCGGCGAATCGGCAAAGGCCTGCGCCGTGCCGAAGGCGAGCTTCACGCGGCCCGCCGCCAGTTCGTCGCCAAGGGTGACGCGGCCCGTGGGATCGACGGTGCGAAACGGCACCGGCTCGGGCGTATCGGCGCCATCCACGCGCGCGTTGAAAGCACGGCGCAAGGCATCCGTATCGGTATGGGCATCGGCCGAGCGGGACAGCACCGAGGCCGCGGTGCGCACCTGCGGCGCGTTCCAGTATTCGTCGAAGAGGCTCGCCATCTGCGGCAGCACCGCGCCGGCCACCAGCACGTCGTAGTCGAAGAAGTTGGCGTCGGCATCGCGCATGAAATAGATGTCGCCCAGGTTGCGCCCGCCGGCCACGGCCAGCACGCCATCGGCCACGAACAGCTTGTTGTGCATGCGGCGATTGACGCGGTCGAAATCGAACAGGGCCAGGCCGAAGCGCATGGCCGTGCCGCCGCGCGTGGGAAAGGGATTGAAGATGCGCACCTCCACGTTCGGGTAGGCGCCCAGGCCTTCGAGCAGCGGCCCGATGTCTTGCGTGTAGAGGTCGTCCACCAGCAGCCGCACGCGAACGCCGCGCAAGGCCGCATTGCGCAGTTCGCGCAGCACCAGCCGGCCGGTCGCGTCGTCGTGCAGGTGGTAGTACTGCAGGTCGAGCGAGCGCCGGGCCTGGCGCAGCAATGCCAGGCGCGTGTCCATGCTCGCCAGGCCGAGCATCAGCCGGAAGCCGCTGGCCCCGGGCCCGGCCCCTGCCATCGACGCGGTGGCGATCCGGTCGAGCGGCGTGGCCGGGCCCTGCACAGGCAGCGAAGTGCTGGCGGTGCGCGGCCCTTCGTCGGGCAACGTCGCGCAGCCCGCAAGCACGAGCATCAGGCTGGCCGCGACGGCGCCGGAGAACCTGCGCAACAGCGCGGCAAAAGAAGCGGCAGAGGCTGTGACGGGCATGGCGATGTGGTGGTGGCGCATGGCAACGCCGCCATTCAAGCACGCAGCGGTAACCCGGGCAGCAGCTTGTCGAGCGTGATCGGGTAATTGCGCACACGCACGCCGGTGGCGTTGTAGATGGCGTTCGCCACCGCCGCGCCCGAGCCGCAGGTGCCCAGCTCGCCGATGCCCTTCGACTTGATCGGGCTCGCAAGGTCGTCGCTGTCCTGCAGGTACACGGCATCGATGTCGGGAATGTCGGCATGCACCGGCACCAGGTACTCGGCCATGTCGTGGTTCACGAAATAGCCGTGGTGCGCATCGACCACGGCCTCTTCGTGCAACGCCGCGCCCACGCCGAACACCATGCCGCCGATGGCCTGGCTGCGCGCGGTCTTCATGTTCAGGATGCGGCCCGCCGCGAACACGCCGAGCATGCGGCGCACGCGCGTCTCGCCGGTGTCGATGTCCACGCCCACCTCGCAGAAGTGCGCGCCGAACGCGGCCTGTGCGTAGCGGCGGTGCAGGTCGCCGGGCTCGACGTTGCCCAGCACGCTGAGCCCTTCAGCACCGGCCAGCTCACCAAGCGCATGCGAGCGGCGCCCCAGCGCGATGCGGCCGCGCTCGAAGCGTGCGGCCTGCGCATCGAAGCCGGCGCGCTGCGCGAGCAGGCGGCACAGTTGCTGGCAGCCGTCGAAGACCGAGGCGCCCGCGCTCGATGCGCCGATCGAGGCGATGGAGCCGGCGCCCATGGGCATGGCGTTGTCGCCGAGCCGCACGCCGATGCGGTCCATCGGGATGCCGGTCATCTCGGCGGCGATCTGCGCCAGCACGGTGTAGGTGCCGGTGCCGATGTCGGTCATCGAGGTTTCGATCAGCAACCTGCCCTGCCCGTCGAGGCTCAGCCTGGCGCTCGACGAGCGCACCGAGTGGTGGTGGATGGCGCTGGCCACGCCCATGCCGACCATCCAGCGGCCGTCGCGCACCCTCCCCGGCTCCGGGCTTCTGTTCGCCCAGCCGAAGCGCCGCGCGCCTTCGCGCAGGCATTCGATGAGCTTGCGCCCCGAGTACGGGCGCGATGGCCCGCGCTCGGGGTCGTGCGGGCTGTCGTTCAGGATGCGCAGTTGCACCGGGTCGATGCGCAGCTTTTCTGCGAGCTCGTCGAGCGCCACCTCGAAGGCCAGTTGCCCGCTGGCGGTGGCGGGCGCGCGCATGGCAGCGGCCTCGGGCAGGTCGAGCGCGGCCACGCGGTGCGCCGTCATGCGGTTCGGGGCGGCATAGAGCAAACGTGTCTGGCGCGATGCGCCTTCGTAGTAGCTGCGGCCCGGCAGGTTGCTGGTCCAGGTCTCGTGGCCGATGGCGGTGAGCCTGCCATCGGGTGTGGCGCCGAGCCGCACGCGCTGGATGGTGGCGGCGCGGCGCGTCGTGTGGTTGAGCAACTGCTCGCGCGCCAGTGCCGTCTTTACGGGCCGGCGCAGCTCGCGCGCGGCAAAGGCCGAGAGCACCGCGTCGGCATGCGTGCGCAGCTTGGAGCCGAAGCCGCCGCCGACGAAGGCCGAGACCACGCGCACCTTGTCCACCGGCAGGTCGAGCATGGCCGCCACGTCGCTGGCGGCCCAGTTCGGCATCTGGTGCGAGGTATGGAGCGTGAGCCGGTCGCCGTCCCAGCGCGCGGTGGTGGCCTGCGGCTCCAGCATCGCGGGATGCTGGTCGGGCGTGGTGTAGGTGGCATCGAGCGTGACGGGCGCGGTGTCGTAGGCGCCCTGAAAATCGCCCACCGCCGTGTCGGCCGCGCTCTCGCTTCCGGCGCTCGGGTCGTCGCCCGGCTTGGGCGCACTCGCCCGCGCGGCCGCCAGGTCGAAGCGGCCCGCACTGCGCTCGTAGTCGATGCGGATCAGGAACGAGGCCGCGCGCGCCTGCTCGAAGGTCTGCGCCACCACGAAGGCCACGGCCTGGCCATGCTGCTGCACTTCAGGCCCCGACAGCTGCGACACCACGTTGGCGCGCCCTTTCGGCACCATGCGTGGCACGTTGGCATAGGTGTAGACCAGCAGCACACCCGGCGCGCGCTGCGCCTCGGCGGTGTCGATGCGCGAAATGCGGCCCTTGGCGATGCCTGCGAGCACGACCCAGCCGTAGGCGGCATCGGGCACTTCGTCGTGGTACTCGTAGCTGTAGCGGGCGCGTCCGCTGACCTTGAGCGGCCCGTCGATGCGGTCGAGCGGACGGCCCAGCACGCGCTCGCGGTCCAGGGCGCTCGGCGCGGCGGCTTCGGTGAATTGCATGGTGGCGGTTCCCTTCAGGAAATTTCTATCGCCTGTGCCAGCGTGGCGTGCAGGGTGCGGCGCAGCAGCGGAATCTTGAAATCGTTGTGCCCATGGCCGCGTGCATCGGCGAGCAGCAGATCGGCCACGGCCTCGCGCGCCTGCACGCCGCCGTCGGTGCCTATGAGCCGCCGCTCGGCCGCCTCGTTGCGCCACGGCTTGGCGGCCAGGCCGCCGAAGGCCAGGCGCGCGGCGGTCACGGTGCGGCCCTCGCGCACCACCACCGCCGCCACCGAGACCAGCGCGAAGGCATAGGAGGCGCGGTCGCGCACCTTGCGGTAGAGCTGCGTGCCGCCGAGCGGCGCGGGCAAGGTGACGGCGGTGATCAGCTCGTCCGGCGAAAGCACCGTCTCGACCTCGGGCGTGTCGCCCGGCAGGCGATGCAGCTCGGCGATGGGTATGCGGCGCGTGGCGCCGCCGGCCGACACGGTCTCCACCTGCGCGTCGAGCGCCCGCAGTGCCACCGCCATGTCGGACGAATGCACCGCGATGCACTTGCCACTCTCGCCGAAGATCGCGTGGATGCGGTTGAAGCCTTCCATGGCCGCGCAGCCGCTGCCCGGCGTGCGCTTGTTGCAGGGCTTGGTCGTATCGTAGAAATAGAAGCAGCGCGTACGCTGCAGCAGGTTGCCGGCGGTGGTCGCCTTGTTGCGCAGCTGCGCGCTGGCGCCCGACAGCAAGGCGCGCGACAGCAGCGGATGCCCGCGCCGCACGCGCGGGTCGGCCGCGAGGTCGCTGTTGCGCACCAGCGCGCCGATCTTCAGGCCACCATCGGGCAAGGCCTCGATGCGGTCCAGCCCCAGGCGGTTCACGTCGATCAGGTGCGGGGGCCGCTCGATGTCGAGCTTCATCAGGTCCAGCAGGTTGGTGCCGCCCGCGATGAAGCGCGCGCCCGGATGCTGTTGCATTGCCAGCGCGGCCGCCGTGGGCGTGGCGGCGCGTTCGAAGGTGAAGGCTCTCATGTCCGTGCTCCCGCCGTGCCCGCCACCTCGCGAATGGCCGCGATGATGTTCGGGTAGCCCGCGCAGCGGCAGATGTTGCCGCTCATGCGCTCGCGCATTTCCTCGTCGCTGAAGACCACGGGCGCCACGAGGTCCCGCGTGACATGGCTGGGCATGCCGCCGCGCATTTCGCCGAGCATGCCGACCGCCGAGCAGATCTGGCCCGGCGTGCAGTAGCCGCACTGGTAGCCGTCGTGACTGACGAAGGCGGCCTGCATCGGGTGCAGCTTCTTCGGCGCGCCGAGGCCTTCGATGGTCGTTACCTCGTCGCCCTCGTGCAGCACCGCGAGCGTGAGGCAGCTGTTGATGCGCCGCCCGTTGACCAGCACCGTGCAAGCGCCGCACTGGCCGTGGTCGCAGCCCTTCTTGGAGCCCGTGAGATGCAGTTGCTCACGCAGCAGGTCGAGCAGCGTGACCCGCGGATCGATGGCAAGGGCATGCGGCTCGCCGTTGATGCGCAGGCGCACCTCGGTCCTCGGCTCCTGCATGGCGGCGCCAGGCGCGACTGGCTCGGCATTCACCGCGAGCGGCAACGCGGCCGCCGCGACACCGGCCGCGCCGGTCACCAACACCGTGCGGCGGGTGTAGCCGTCGTGGGTTTCGGAGTTCATCGTGGGCTCCCGGGTGTCCGTGCTTCAGAGCCGGCTGTCGGTCGTGGCGCTCGCGGCGCTCGTGGCGCTCGCCTCAGGCCGCGCCGGCGGCATCGTGGAGACGACGACGCTGTTGACGCGCGAGCCGCTGTTCACGTTCTGGTCGGGCGCATGGGCCGCCGCCACCGCGACCTGGCGCATGGCTTCGCGCGAGACGGTGGAGATGAAGGGATCGGGCCCGCGCGAGCCGCGCGTCACGTTCTGGTCGGGGGCATGGGCTGCCGCCACGGCCTGGGCCGCCACCTCGTGGCGCGCCAGCACACCGGGGCCCTGGTGCACGCCGTCGTAGCTTTCGGCATGGGCCGCGCCGGCCAGGGCAAGAATGGCCAGGAGGCCGAAGGTCTTTCGCATGTGAACTCCTTTTAGAGACTGGGTGGGTGCCTTTCGGCACGACCGCTTTCGCGGCTGCAGTCACTGTAGGAAGGCCGCTTTATGCGACCTTTATGCGAGAGTTAACCCAGCGTTAAGCCGCGCGGCCCGCATCGGCACCGCGCAGGTACACGCGCGCCTGCAGCCCCGCCGGCCGGCCCTGCGCGTCATGACGGTTGGCCAGCACGATGCGCAGGCCGTTGCGCAGCGCGGCCATGCGCGCAATGGCCAGGCCCAGGCCGCTGCCCTCGGTCGGGTTGCCCGGCACGCGAAAGAAGCGGTCGAAGGCGCGGTCGATCAGCTCCGGTGGAATGCCCGGCCCGTTGTCGATCACGTCGACCACCGGCCGCCCTTCCACCTCGTGCAGCCGCACGTCGACCACCCCGCCTTCGGGCGAGTGGCGCAGCGCGTTGTCGATCAGGTTGTCGAAGACGCTGCGCAGCTCGGCCGGCGGCGCGGTCACCGTCGCGGTGGCCCGCCCCTCGAAGCCGATGTCGATGCGGCGGCGGTCGGCCACCACCATGAGCTGGGCCACGCTGTCGCGCAGCACCGAAGCCACGTCGAGCGCCACCGGCGCCTCGGGCTCGGTGCTGCTCTCCTGGCGCGACAGGCGCAGCAGCTGCTCGATCAGGTGCTGCGCGCGCGTCACGCCGCCCTTCAGGTGCGTGTAGTGCTCGGCCACGGCTTCGGCCGGCACTTCGGCGCGCATGTTATCCAGCTGCAGGCCGATGGCGGCGATGGGCGTTCGGAGTTCGTGGGCGGCGTCCTGCACGAAGCGGCGCTGCGCCGCGAAGGCCTGGCGCAAGCGCCCCAGCAGGCTGTTGAAGGCCTCCACCAGCGGCGCAATCTCGTCGGGCACGCGCGACACCGACAGCTCCGACAGGCTGCGCTCATCCTGCGCCGCCACATCGAGCACCACGCTGCGCAGCTTGCGCGACGTGGCCCACACCACCAGCCACAGCGCCGCCAGCGACAGCGGCAGCAGGAGCACGATGGGCGCCGTGGAAGACAGCGCGCGCTTGGCCACCATCCGCCGCACGAAGCCGCCGTTCTGGATCACCTGCACCTGGAAGCGGCCGGGGTCGGCCACCGGCGCGGTCGAGTACACGCGCCACACGCCGTCGTCGCCGGGCCCCATGCGCACGGTGCCCAGCCCTTCCGCCGGCTGGCGGGGCACGGCCAGCGCGGGCCACGAGCTGGCCAGCAGTTCGCCCCGGCCGTTCCAGACCTGGACGATGAAAGCGCCGCGCCCGAAGATGCTGCGCTCGTCGGCCGGCCGCAGCTCGGGCGCGACCACGTTGCTGGCGTAGGCGTCGGCCAGCATCTGCATCTGGTCGTCCTTGAAGGTGATGATGAGCTTGTCGTAGCTGGCGTAGGTGAACCAGGCCACGCCGGCCGCCGCGAGCAGATGCACCAGCACCAGCCACATCAGCAGCCGGTTGCGCAGCGAGCCGGGCGAATACCAGGGGCGGCCCGCCGCGGTGGGGGCGGTGGTGGCGGCAGTGACGGTGGCTGCGGTTGCGGCGCTCATGTGTCCACCACCCGCCAGCCCAGGCCGCGCACGTTGCGGATGGTGTCGGCGCCGAGCTTGCGCCGCATGTTGTGGATGATCACGTCGACCGCGTTGCTCATGACTTCCTCGCCCCATCCGTAGATGCGGTTCTCGAGCTGCTCGCGCGAGAGGATGGCGCCGGGGCGCTCCAGCATGGCGTGCATCAGCGCGAACTCGCGGGCCGTGAGCGTTTCGCGGGTGCCGTGGTAGAGCACCTCGCGCGTGGTGAGGTCGAGCTGCACGCTGCCACTGCCGATGACCGAGTTGGCGGCCCCATGGCGGCGGCGCACCACCGCGCGCATGCGTGCCAGCAGCTCGGGCAGCTCGAAGGGCTTGAGCAGGTAGTCGTCGGCGCCCAGGTCGAGCCCTTCCACGCGCTGGCCGAGGCCGTCGCGCGCCGTGAGGATCAATATCGGCGTGGCGTTGCCCAGGCCGCGCGCATGGCGCAGCACCTCGACGCCATCCAGCCCCGGCAGGCCCAGGTCGAGCAGCACGCAGGTGTAGTCGCCATCGGCCAGTGCGCTGCGCGCGAGCAGGCCGTCGCGGACCCAGTCCACCGCCCAGCCCGATCGCTCGAGGCCGCGCAGCAGGCTTTTTCCGATCATTTCGTCGTCTTCGACAAGCAGCACGCGCACACCGGCTCCCTTCTTCGATTCAGGCCGAAGGCTAGCGCCAATTCGTTAGAGCAGCGTTAACTTTCGAAGCTGCCGCGCCGAAGCGCCCCGAACGCGTGCCTCATGGCTTGCGCGCCTTCTGCACCTTCTGCGCCTTCTTTTTCGGCGCGACCTCCAGCCCCGAGATGCCGTTCAGGAACAGCTGGGTCGCGATGGGCGCCATCTGCTCGTAGGTGTAGCGCCCTTCGGGCCGGAACCAGGTGAACATCCAGTTCAGCATGCCGAACAGGAACATCGTCAGCAGCTTGTGAAGCTGCGCCTCCTGCAGGTCGGGCCGCGTCGCGGCAATGGCGTCGGCGAACACCTGCACCACCGTGCGCTCCTTGCCGAGCACCTGGGCCTGCGCCTCGGGGTCCAGGAAGCGCACGTCCTCGGTGAGCACGCGGTGCTCGTTCTGCGCCTGCGCGTACTCGGCCATGAACGCCTCGATGAGCTCTGGCAGGCGCTCTTCGGGCGCGAGGTCCAGTGCCTCGACGCCCGTCACGATGTCGACCAGCCGCGAGACATGGCCGTCCGCGATGTGGAACAGCACCTGGGCCTTGTCCTTGAAGTGGTGGTACAGGCCGGGCTTGGACAGGTGGCTGGCCTCGGCAATCTCGTTCATCGACGTCGCCGCGTAGCCCCTGCGGGCGAACAGCTCGGCGGCGCTCCTGGCGATCAGGCTGCGCTGGTCGCCCTGGCGGGAAGAAAGGGATTCAACGGTCATGGGTCGGGATGATGAGGCCCGCGCAACGCGGCGCGGTCGCCGATCTTAGGGGTTAGTCCCGATCCGCCGGCGCTTGCCCGCCTTCGCCTGCCTGCGTTAGGCTCGCCCTGCTTTCGGACCGACCGGTCGGTTGGTATTCAAAAGCAACCGGATGACGAGGCGGACCGGCGGAAATCGCCGGCCGTCCGACGCACAACTCAAACATTGGAGACAACCATGCGCGACGAGAAAAAAGAACCCCAAGCCCTGCTGCCAAAAAGCCTGGTGCTGCTGGCCGTGGGCCTGGCCCTGCAGGGCTGCGGAGGCGGTGGCGGGGGCAACGGATTTCTTCCCATTCCCGCACCCGCACCGGCCCCTGCGCCCGCCCCCGTCGCGCCGCCTTCCGGGCCCACGGCCGAGCAGCTCAAGAGCACCTGCAACACGCTGAAGGGACAGGTCGTCGAAGGCGTGACCATCACGGCCACCGCGCGCTTCGAGCCCAAGGCGCCGATCTACACCTCGGGCTTCTGCCAGGTGCTCGGCACGCGCGCGCCCTTCCTCGACATCGAGATCGACGTGCCGGACAACTGGACCGGCCGCTACTGGCAGCAAGGAGGCGGCGGATTCGACGGGCGCATCACCTCGGTGGTGACGACCGATGCGGGCGGCGCGGTCACCGCGGTCAGCCCCGTGCTCGCGCTCAAGGGCGCCGTATACGCCGCGTCGAACGGTGGCAACCGGGCCAGCGTTCCCGCGCAGGCCGCACCGGTCGTGTGGGGCAACGGCACCGACGAAGGCCGCCAGTCGGCCACCGACTACGCCTATGCCGCGCTGGGCACGACGCTGCGTTTCGGCAAGGCCGTCACCAAGGCCTTCTTCGGCACGGCGCCCAGCCACAGCTATTTCAACGGGTGCTCCAACGGGGGCCGCAACGCCTACATCGCCGCCCAGCGCTGGCCGCAGGAGTTCGACGGCATCGTCTCGGGGTGCGAGACCATGGACATGGCGGGACAGACCGGCGCCTGGCTGCGCGCGGCATCGCTGACCGGCACGCCCGCGGCGTTGAGCCCCCCTCAAACCAGTGCCGCATACGCGGCGGCGCTGTCGGCATGCGATGCGCTCGACGGCGCCACCGACAACCTGATCGGCAATCCACAGGCCTGCACTTTCGATCCGGCGGTGCTGGAATGCGGCCAGCCCGGCGCGAGCACGGACCCGGCCATCTGCCTGGGCACCGCGCAGGTGGGCACGCTGAAGTCCTTTCTGTCGGAACTCAAGCTGCAGAACGGCAGCACCGTGCTCTCGGGCTACTCGTGGGGCAACGGCCTCGGCCTGGGCTGGGGTGGCCTGGGCGGCGGCTTCGCCCTGCTCGCGAGCGGCGACCCCGCCTGGCTCACGCCCGGCAAGCAGGCGCTCTTCCAGCTCGACACCGACTACTACATGCTCGGCGCCGGCCTGGCGCGCATCGGCGCGGACCACGACAAGGCGGCCATTGCCAGCTATGTGGCGTCGGGCCGCAAGCTGATCTCGTGGCATGCCGGCAGCGACGCGCTGCTGTCGCCCAACGACCACTTCCGCAACTGGACCACCATGACCGGCCTGGCGAAGTCGGCCGGCCTTGCCGACCCGAACAGCGCCACGCGCTTCTTCATCGTGCCGGGCGCCGGACACGGTGGCGGCGGCAGCCTGCAGGAAGTCGATTGGGCGTCGGCCATCATGGGATGGGTCGAGAAAGGCGATGCGCCCACGCAGATGACCTACACGTTCACGGCCGGCGGCACGGCCCGCAGCATGCCTGTGTGCCAGTACCCCAAGTACCCGAAGTACAACGGAAGCGGCGACGTGAACGCGGCGGCCAGCTACGCCTGCAGCTGAGCCGGCCCGGCGGGGATAATGAACGCCCGATGATCGTTCGACCCCGCCCCCATTGGCTGCGCATGCTCTTCGTGTGGCGCGGCTCGGTTCTGCCGGACATCGCGCCGCAGTTGTTGTGGACCACTGCCTTCGCGGTTCTGGTGACCGTGCTGCACGGGCAGTTGTTCCACTGGAAGGTGCCGCTCAACTTCGTGCCCTTCTCGCTCATCGGGCTGACGCTGGCCATCTTCCTGGGGTTTCGCAACAGCACGAGCTATTCGCGCTACTGGGAAGCCCGCACGCTGTGGGGCGCGCTGCTCAACGAGACACGCTCGTTCGTGCGACAGGCCTTGACGCTGACGGATGCGCCCGACGACACCGCCCAGGCCGCCGCAGCCGCCGTGCCGGCCGCCCGCCTCATCGCGTTCGTGCACGCGCTGCGCCACCAGCTTCGCGGCAGCGACCCCACCGCCGATCTCGCGCGCCTTCTGCCACCGCAAGACTGCGCCCGCCTGCAAGCGGCGCGCTTCAAGCCGGCCGTGCTGCTGTTGATGGTGGGAGAGTGGCTGCGCGACCGGCGCCGGCAAGGCCAGCTCGACCCGATGCTGGCCCAGGCCATGGAAGTTCCGCTGGGGCGCCTGACCGAGGCACTGGGTGGTTGCGAGCGCATCGCGAGCACGCCGATTCCGTTCACGTACTCGGTCATCATCCACCGCACCATCTATCTCTACTGCGTGCTGCTGCCCTTCGGCCTGGTCGATGCCATCGGCGCCATGACGCCCGTGGTGGTCGCCTTCATCGCGTACACCTTCTTCGCGCTCGAAGCGCTGGGCGCCGAAATCGAAGAGCCCTTCGGCACCGCGCCCAACGACCTGGCGCTGGACGCGATGTCGCGCACCATCGAAGCCACGTTGCGCGAAATGATGGGCGAGCCGCAGGTGCAAGACGCGGGGCCCGCCGAATACATGCAGACCTGAGGCCAGCCGCAGACAGCCGAAGCCCCGCCGAAAACCGGCTACTTCTTCGCCAGGAAAGCCGCCACCAGGGCATTCGCGTGCCCATGGCCCATCTGGTGCTCGGCCTTGAGCTGGTTCACGAGCTCCATGTGCTTCTGGGTGTCGGAATTCCGAAGCACATCCATCCAATGCTCGATCGGCTTTTCGTACTTCTTTTCGATGGAAGGAAAGTACGAAGCTGGTCCTTTGGCCTTGGGTGTTTCCGTCATGAAGTTTCCTTTGTGATGTGAGGAGCGAGGGCGAGATTCTCAGCCAACGCGCAGCCGTGCAACGCACTGTCCCTTCGAAATTGGAGGGTTGTGGAACCGTTTCTGCATGGCGTGTGCTTCACGAAACTCCCTCACAGACTTCACCCTGGCTTCACCCGTGCCGTGGACACTGCCTCTCGACAGCGGTTCGGCGCTGGTAGAGGCCAGGGAGAAAAAAAAACGCTCAGGGAATTGCCTCGATGCCGACCGCTGTCACCTTCGCCGGAAACAGCCCTTCACGTTCGCGGAAAATTCCTTCATGACCTGCCTCCTGGACACCGCCCCTTGCCGCACCGCCGGCAGCAGCGCGAAGAAAGAATGAGGGCGCCGGCACGAGGCGACCTGACAGTGCGCGCCGGCGATGTCCTGCATGCCAGCCCATGGCATGTGTACATCGCGCCCTTCGGCGTGATCTCGCTGGCGGTCTGGGGACTCTGGGCTGTCGCGCTGACCGCCCCCATCATCGGATGGATCAACAAGCGCGAACTGATGATGAGCCAGGTGGCCGGCTGGGACAACGCCACGTGGGCCGCCATCGTCGGCGTGCCGCTTGCGATTCTCTCGTTCCAGGTGCTCTTGCGTCTGTGGCTGCGGCGCCGGCGCATCGAGGTGTTCGCCGACCACGTCTGCATTCGCGGCGTGCTGCGAGAAACGCGGGTGCCCATACAGGGCGTGGTGTCGGTCGTGCAGCACTACGACATGCATGCGCTGAGCTCTTCGCTGCGGCTCCACTACCATGCCGAAACACGGGTGGGCAAGATCTCGGGCTGGCTCATCAGTTCGCGCGCCCTGGGGGCCTTGGGCAACTACATCGCAGCGCGCAACCAGGTCTTGCAGGCGACGATGGAGGGAAGGCTTCACTGAGCGAATGCATTCGCGTTGAAGCAAGGAGGGGAAATGAACCGAACCATATTCAAATCGAAAGCAGTCCGGCGACTGTTGCTCGCCCTTGTGGCCGTCGTCGTGATTCTTGTGGCGTTCTATCCCGAGACGCGGATCTGGAACATTCCGTCCGCCGTGTTCAACGACATTCATCGGGCTGTTTCCCGGCTCTCCGGCGACAGGGTCGATTCGCCGCAGCCCGCCGTGGCCGTCGCGAGCGCTGCCTCGACCTCGGAAGAACCACAGCCGCGCAAGATCGCGCTCCTGCCCCCGCCCTACGCAACGCCGCCCCAGCAACCGACGCGCGAATTGCTTCAGTTCGGCGTCAGGTACCAGGGCCGATTCACCGAGAACGATCACCCGGCTTTCAAGGCCCCCTGGCCGGCGACGCCTCCCAAGGTGGACTGCGAAGACAAGCCCGACTGCACGCCGCAGGAACCGGAGCAACCCGAAGCGCCTCGCCGTGGTTTCGGTGACGGCTCGACATGCACGAAGGGCCTGGCGACCACCGGCTTCCGGCAGTACAACCGGGTGCGGGGCTTCGCGCTGCCGAGCGTCGAGAGCGGCGACGTTCTGCTGGTGAGTGCCCGGTACTTCTCGGGTCTGCTGGCCCAGAAGTTCATCGTCGTCGTCAGCGACGAGACCGGTATCGCCATTGCCTCCACGTTCTCGCACGTCGACGAGCACATTTCGCTCGCGGCCAAGGCCGTGCATTCCGGCCCGCACTACCTCTCGCTGTACATCGACGGGTGCGCTGTCGAAGGCGAGGAGCGCTACGAGCTCCAGGTCGTGCGCCGGGGCGAAAAAGCGGCCGATGCCGGGTCTTCCGCTCTGCCCCACCCGGACAGCAAGCTCGGGCACATCGTTGCTGAAAAGAGCTACGAAGTGCAGATGCACTGGCCCGACGATGCGCAGGCGCTTTCACCGATCATGCGTTTCCAGGACGCGCGCTACGTCTTCGACTACCACGTCGATGGATTGATCAAAGGCAAGAGCTACGTGCTTGAAGCCACGAGCGCGGACGTGCTGCCTTACGCACTGTTCTTCGGGCACAGCGAGACCAGCGACATGGAAATGCTCTGGTACGCGAGTGAAGACTCCGAAGGCGCGAACGTCATGCGCAAGTTCGAGCTTGAAGAAAGCGGCCCGCACATCGTGCGGATCGTTGCCTCGGGGAAGCGGATGCAAGGCTTGCCCGGCGAGCGGTTCGACCAACCACTGCGCTTTCAATTCCGCATCAGCGCCTTGCCCGAGTAATCGGCCCCGCGGGGCCGAGGCCCCTTTCGCCTGTTCTTTCCCGTGAGTCGATGCCCAAACACAGAGTCACCTGCGCGACTTGTGCATTGGCAGCAGCTTCTGCTAAAGTGAAACTAGACACCGACTAGTTGACTGCGGCACGCTTGCCACCGCAAGTGGCCGGGCAACGACACAACGACAGGAGACAAGATGATTCCGACACTCTGGTTCGGCGGCCGCGAGTACTCGCCCGCCTGGTTGAAGGAAGAAATCGACCGGACGCTCGCGGGCCTGCATGCGCTCGGATGCAACGAGGGCAGCACCGTCGCGGCCATGCTGCGCAACGGGCCGGAGTACGTGGCGGTGGTGCTCGCCTGCCGGCAGGCGGGCCTGTACCTCGCATCGGTCAACTGGCACTTCAAGGCCATGGAGGCCCAACACGTGCTGGTCGACAGCGGCGCCCGCGCCCTCTTCGTGCACGAAGACCTGCTTGCGCAGGTCAGCGAAGGCATTCCCGCCGACGTGCAGGTCATTGCGGTGCCGTCGCCTTCGCACGCTTCCGGCAGCACCACGCATCCCGCCGTGAACTGGACCGGTTTCGGCGCGGGCCTTGCGCCCATGCCTGCGCGCTCGGGCATGACGCACGGTGCCATTGCCTACACCTCCGGCACCACCGGCAAGCCCAAGGGCGTGCGCCGCATTGCCGCACCCGAAGACCGGCGCGCGGGCATGGAGCGCGACCTGCAGCAAGTGACCGACATCGTCTACGGCACCGGCACCGACGTGGTGGCGTATCTCTCGGCGCCGATCTACCACAGCGCGGCCATGACCTACCTGGCGCATGCCTGCAAGCTCGGTGCCACGCTGGTGCTGGAGCCACGCTTCGATGCCGAACACGCGCTCGCGCTCATTGCCCGGCATCGCGTCACGCACGCCTACCTGGTGCCGACCATGTACCAACGCCTGCTGGCGCTGGCGCCGGCCGAGCGCGCGCGGCACGATCTTTCGTCGCTGCGGCAGGTCGCGTCCACAGGGTCGCCCTGCCCGCCCGCGCTCAAGCAATCGATGATCGACTGGTTCGGCCCCCTCATCACCGAGGCCTACGGATCGAGCGAAGCGGGCTACACCACTTTCATCGACTCCCATGCCTGGCTGACGCACCGCGGCTCCGCCGGCCGGCCACTCCCGCATGCCCGGGTGTGCATCCTCGACGAGCAAGGCCAGGCGCTGCCCGCGCGCGAGACCGGCCTGATCTACGTGCGCCAGCACGCCGCGCCCGACTTCACCTACATCAACCGGCCCGAGGCGCGCACGGCCATCGAGCGCGACGGCCTCATCACGCTGGGCGACATGGGCTACCTCGACGAGGAAGGTTTCCTGTACATCTGCGACCGCAAGTCAGACATGGTGATCTCGGGCGGCGTGAACATCTATCCCGCCGAGATCGAATCGGTGCTGCAGACCATGCCGGGCGTTGCGGACTGCGCCGTCTTCGGCATTCCCGATGCCGAGTTCGGCGAAGGCCTGGCAGCGGCCGTTCAACCCCGGCCCGGCCACCACATCGAGGCGGGCCAGGTGCAGTCGTTCCTGCGCGAGCGCATCGCCAACTACAAGGTGCCGCGCGTCGTCGAGTTCCACGCCGCGCTGCCCCGCGAGGACACCGGCAAGATTTTCAAGCGCCTGCTGCGCGAGCCGCACTGGCAGGCCACGGCGCGCGCCATCTGAGGCGGCACGCCATTTCTTTTTTCCCATTCCAGTTTTGCAGTTTGCAGTTTCCAAGGAGTTCCCACCATGAGCCTTCCTCCCATCCTGTCGCAGCGCCTGCGTCTTCCGGTCGTCGCCTCGCCGCTGTTCATCATCTCCAACCCCGAGCTGGTCATTGCGCAATGCAAGGCCGGCATCGTGGGGTCGTTTCCGGCCTTGAACGCGCGGCCGGCCTCCTCGCTCGCGGACTGGCTGGACCGCATCACCAGCGAACTGCACGAACACGACGTTCGCCACCCGGAGCGGCCCTCGGCCCCGTTCGCCGTCAACCAGATCGTGCACCGCTCGAACGACCGGCTCGATCACGACATGGAGGTGTGCGTGCGCTACAAGGTGCCGATCGTCATTACCTCGCTCGGCGCGCGGCCCGAGATCAACGAGGCCGTGCACAGCTACGGCGGCATCGTGCTGCATGACGTGATCGACAACGCGTTCGCGCGCAAGGCCATCGAGAAAGGCGCCGACGGGCTGATCGCGGTGGCGGCCGGCGCGGGCGGCCATGCCGGCACCCAGTCGCCCTTTGCGCTGGTGCAGGAAATCCGCCAGTGGTTCGACGGCCCGCTGCTTCTGTCGGGCTCCATCGCGTCCGGCCGGTCGATCCTGTCGGCGCTGGCCATGGGCGCGGACATGGCGTACATCGGCTCGGCCTTCATCGCCACCAAGGAAGCCAACGCCGTGGAGGGCTACAAGCAGATGATCACGCAGTGCGCGGCGCGCGACGTGGTTCACACCAACCTCATTACCGGCGTGCACGGCAACTACCTGAAGCCTTCGCTCGCGGCCGCCGGACTCGACCCCGAGAACCTGCCCACCAGCGATCCGTCGAAGATGAACTTCGGCTCGGACGGACAGAAGCCCAAGGCCTGGAAAGAAATATGGGGCTGCGGGCAAGGCATCGGCGTGCTGGACGACATTCCGCATGCCGCCGACCTGGTCGACCGCTTCGCAAGCGAATACCACGCGGCGCGCAATGCCCTGCTGGAGCGCACCGCCGCCGCCGCGCGTGGTCGCGTCGCCGAGCCGGCATAGCGCCTCTATCCCATCGCACCGCATCGCCTCACCCCCAAAAAACGGAGACACCCCATGGCCAAGGCATTCCCGAGCGACGATCCCTTTCTGCGCGGCTACTACGCTCCGCTTCACACGGAGGCCGATGCACCCAACCTGCCGATCACCGGCGAGATGCCACCGGGCCTGCGCGGCACGCTCTACCGCAACGGACCCAATCCGCAGTTCGCGCCCCGGGGGCGCTACCACTGGTTCTCGGGCGACGGCATGCTGCACGCGTTCCATATCGACAACGGGCGCGTGGCCTACCGCAACCGCTGGGTGCGCACGCCGAAATGGGCCATGGAAAACGAACACGGCGAGGGAATGACCGGCGCGCTGGGCAGCCGGCACCTGAGCGACCCGCGGATATTGGAGCTGAACTCCACGGTGGCCAACACCAACGTGGTTTGGCACGGCGACCGCCTGCTGGCGCTCGAAGAGGTTCACGCCCCCTTCGAGGTCGACCCGGTGACGCTGGAACCGCGCGGCTACCACGACTTCGCGGGCAAGCTCTCGGGCCCCATGACCGCGCACCCGAAGATGGACCCGGTCACAGGCGAAATGCTCTTCTTCGGCTATGCCGCGCGCGGACCCTTCACGCCTGACCTGATGCTGCACGTGGTCGATCGCGCGGGCACACTGCAACGCTCGGTGCACATCGTCGCGCCCTTCCCCAGCATGGTTCACGACTTCGTGGTCACGCGCACGCACGTGCTGTTTCCGATCTTCCCGCTGACGGGATCGATGGAGCGCGTGCAAAGCGGCCGGCCCGGGTATGCGTGGGAGCCCGACAAGGGCACGCACATCGGCATCGTTCCGCGAGACGGCTCGGCGGCCGACGTGCGCTGGTTCACCGGCGATCCCAGCTACGTGTTCCATCCCATGAACGGCTTCGACACCGCCGACGGAAAGATCGTCTGCGACATGATGAAGTACGAAGTGGCGCCGCTGTTCCCGCTGCCCGACGGCCGCCCGCCATCGGACCAACCGCCCACGGCCCGGCTGGTGCGCTGGACCTTCGACCTGGCCGGTACGTCGGGAAGCTATCGCGAGCAACCGCTGGACGACCTGCCCGGCGAGTTCCCGCGCCTGGACGAGCGCTTTGCCATGCAGCCCTACCGGCACGGCTACTACTGCGCGGCAGCCGTTACCGAAGCCACCAAGGGGCGCGACACCAGCGGCGGCCTGGCCCACATCGACCTGTCCAGCGGACGCATCGCGCGATGGCTGCCGCCGCAGGGCGACCACTGCGGCGAGCCCATCTTCGTGCCTCGGCACGCCGATGCCGGAGAAGGCGACGGCTGGTTGCTGTCGGTCATCTGGCGCGGCGCGGACAACCGCAGCGACCTGGCCGTGTTCGACGCCACCGGCATCGCATCGGGCCCCGTCGCGCTGGCCCACCTGTCGCACCGCGTGCCCGCGGGCTTTCACGGGAACTGGCGCGCGGCAGCCTGACGCACGCAGGGAGCTTGCTCGACAAGCACTTCCTGCCAGGCGGCAAAATGAGCGGTTTTGAAGTTGCCCGGTGTTCCGGGACACACGCAGATCGCTCGACCTATGACAAAACCGGCTGCAGCAAAACGCCCGTCGAGGGCTGCGCCCAAGCCCCCCGCCGAGGGGAGCACCAAGCCCGAAGGCCAGTGGCACCACGGCGACCTTCGCGCGTCGCTCATTGCATGGGGCACCCACCTGCTCGACACGGAGGGTGTCGAAGGCATGAGCATGCGCGCCGCCGCCAGGCTCGCCGGCGTTTCGCAGGGCGCGCCCGCCCACCATTTCAAGGACCGCAACGGGCTGCTCGCGGCCATCGCCGCGCAGGCCTTCCGCGACATGGTGTCGTTGCGCATGACGCGGCTGGACTCAGTGGACGCCGATGACGGCCCCACGCGGTTGCGGGCCGTGATCCTGGGGTACGTCGAATTTGCGCAGGCGCACCCTGCCCGCTTTCACCTGATGTTCAGCCCGCAGATCGAGCGGCGCGAACAATACCCCGAGCTGATGCAGGCGAGCGGTGCGTCTTTTCAGTTGCTCAGGAACGCGGTGGCGTTGATTCTTCCCGGTGCCCGGGTCGGAACGCTCAGCGAAGAAGAGCTGGCCTTCGCCGTCTGGGCCGCAACCCATGGCCTGGCGACATTGGCCGTGCAGGGCCGCAAGCTGCCCATATCGGCCACACAGCGCCCCACGTCGAGCCAGTTGAGCGAGATCGTCGTGCAGTTCTGCCTGGCTGCGTTGCAGGGGCCGGCCACCTGACGGAGAAGCGCGTGCGCGCGCGCTAAAGGCGGGTTCGCTCAGCCGCTCACCACTTCACGCGAACGCCCAGCGAGCCGTTGATTCCGCTCTTGACCTTGGCATCACCACCTGAAGACCACAGCTTGCCGACTTCGCCATAGAGGCTGGTCGTCTGGCTCAGTGCCAGCGTGAAGCCGCCCGCCAGTTCGGTGCTCGTGCCACCGGTGGGCGCGCCGATGTCGGTAGTGGTTGTGCCGGTCGTGAAGCGCGCGACGTCCATGCCGCTCGAGGTCTTGTAGACGTTGAAGCGGCCGTAAGGCTGCAGCGTGCCCACGCCAGTGTCCATCTGCCCCTTCACCCGAACGCCCGCACGCACGATCCAGCCGTTGTCCGCTTGCGGCTGCACCACGGCGCCGGAGATCAGCGAGTTGCCCAGGTCCAGGTGCTGGTGAATCAACTGCAGTTGCGGCTCCACGCTCCAGCCGCTGTTTCCGATCGCGAACGATTGGCCCACTTCGATGGAGCCCAGCAAGCTGTTGCCCTTGCCGCCCACGCCGGCGCCGAAGCTCGGCTCGACCGTGTAGCGATGGCGGCCCGACTGCACCACCGCATCGGCGTAAAAGCCGCTGTCGCTGGTGTAGGTGCCGTACACGCCGACGTACTGGCTGCGCAGGTCGTTGCGGCCCACGCCCAGGTTGCGGATGCCGCTGGCAAAACCGTTCACGCGCGCATCGCCATCGAGCTGGCCGACGTAGATGCCTGCGCGCCAGTTCGACGTGGCGAGCAGGTCGGTGCCGGCCTGGAAGCCGGTCAAACGACCCTTGCTCGTGGGCGAGACGGCGCCGCCCTGCTGGATGTCGATGTCGGTGGAGAGCACACGCGCCCAAGCGCGGCGATCCGAACCCGTGGGTGCGGTGGCCGTGCCCTTCACATCGTCATCGCCCACGCGCTTGCGCACGTCGCCCAGCATCGCAAGGTTGCCCTGGCGCAGCTGGTTCGGCAGTGCCGCGTAGAGCGCCGCTTCACGCCGGTAGGCGACGACTGCCGAAGACCCTGAATGGGCGGTGGAGCGCAGATACCAGTTCTCACCGGCACCGCTGGCTTCGCCGGCGTTCAGGCGGTATTCGTAGGCCCCCGCATCGACATGGCCGCCGGCCAGCGAGAACGCGTCCTTGGTGGTCTGCGCCGTCGTGGTCGCGCCGTTCTGCGCGGTGATCACCTCGATGCCGTTGCCGCTGGTCAACGCACCCAGGCCACCGATGTTGGTGATCTGCACCGTAGTCTTGCCGCTGGCAACCGCCGTCGCGCCGTCGAGCACCAGTCGGTCCGATGGGCCGCTGCCGTTCAATGCAGCGCCCAGCTTCAGCACGCCGTTGTTGCCGACATAAGGGCCGTTGACGGTCAGCGTGCTGCCCGGCGTGCCGCTCACGAGAGAAACCGTGCCGCTGTTGGCCAGCGATGCGACGCTCTGGTTGAAGCCTGCGAGGTCGAGCGTCGCACCGGCTGCCACGCTGTGTGCCGAGACTGCGCTCAATGTGTTCACCGCACCCGCCTTCAGCGTGCCTTGCGCCACGTTGGTGGCGCCGGTGTACGTGTTGGAACCCGACAGCGTCAGCGTGCCCGTGCCCTGCTTGGTGATGAAGCCGCCGCCGCTGATGCCGCCGTTCAGCGCGCCGTCGAAGGCGCCCGTGTCGATGATCGGGTCGTTGTTGCCGGTCAGCTTGATTGCGTTGGCGATCGTCACGCCATTGGCGCTGAAGCCCAGCGTGGTGTCGTCGTCCATCGTCAGCGTGCCGGTGCCCAGTGCCTGGCTGTGGCCGACATTCAAGCGCCCCTGCCGCAGCGCGGTGCCGCCCGTGTAGGTGTTGGCGCCCGAGAGCGTCAACGCACCCGTGCCGACCTTGACCAGCGAACCACCGGCGCCAGAGATCACGCCCGAAACTTCGGTGCTGGTATCGAGGGTGCCGGTCGTCAACACCTTGCCGCCAAGCAGCACGCGGCCACCGCCCGCGAGCGAGCCGATGGCCATGCCGCCAGCGGTGACGCCGGTGATGTCCAGCGTGCCGTCCGCGTCGTTGACGAAGGCGGTCCGCGCCGCGGAGCCGCTGCCGGCGAACGCCACGAACCCGCCACGGGCGCCGTTGCCGCGCGGGGCCGTGGTGATCGTCAGGCTGCCCGGATCGGCATTGCCGCTGAAGACCAGGCCCGCGCCGCCGGCCACCCGCACGTTGCCGCTGCCAAGCGCACCGGTGACGGCGGTGTTCACCGTCCCTTCGTCGATCAGCGTGCCGCCGCCGTAGCTGTTGGCTGTGGTTATCAGCAGCTCGCCGCCACCGATCTTGCGAAGGCTGCCGGTGCCGCTCATCATGCCGGCAAAGCTGCCGTCCACCGGCTGGTCGAAGGTGACCACGGCATCGTTGACGATGTTGCCCCGCAGGCTGGTGGTGTTGCCTTGCAGCACGCCCGCCTTGACCTGCGTTCCGCCGGTATAGTTGTTGGCCCCTTTCAGGACCAGCGTGCCCATGTCGTCTTTCACCAGCCCGCCGGTGCCGGTCAGCACGGCGTCGATGGTGGCCTTCATGCCGGCGCCGGAGGCCGTGCCGTCGCCGACCTTGACGACGGTGTTCGCGAGCCCGAGGGTGAGTGCGTTGCCACCGACCACATAGCCGTCGGCAAAGAACTGCGCGCCGCCGATGCTGACGTTGCCGCCGCCGTTGTCCACCGTGACGGTGCCGGCCTTGCCGCCGAACATGGCGAACCCGTCCTGCTTCCAGCTGGCGTTGAGCTTGCCTTCGGCATCGGCCCAGCCGTCGTGGGGGCTGCCGAGGCGCCAGGTGCCGGAGCCGCCGCCGGCCGCGCCATCGTTGTACTTGCCCGGGTCGCTGCCGTCCCAGAAGTCGAGGCTGGCGCCTTTGCTGTTGATCAGGTTGATCTCTCCGGTCACGGAGGTCTGCACATGCAGGTCCGCCGCCGTTGCACTGGTCGGCAGTGTTCCGAAGGCAAGGCCGTTGCCAGTCAGCAAGCCGGCGTACTTGATGAGGCGGTACAGGCCGGGGCCGAAGTTGCCGCCGGCGGACTCGGCCACATTGAGCTTGCCGCCCAGTACGAGGTTGCCCTTGACGTCGATGAGGTCGTTGAGCGCGCCACCGGGCGCCCCGGCCTGCCCGAGTTCGTAGTTGAGGATGGCGCCGCTGCCCAGGCTCAGCGCGCCCAGCGTCAGGGTGCCGGGGCTGTTGCCGGGCGACAGCATGCCGCCGTCGGCGACCTGCACGGCACCGGCAATGGTGCCGCCGCCGCCCAGAGCGGCACCGCTGTCGACCTGAACCGTGCCGCTGCCGGTGGCGCTGCCCGTGGTGTTGTTCACGCGCAGCGTGCCGGCGGCCACCGTGGTACCACCGCTGTAGGTGCTGGCGCCCGTCAAAGTGAGCGTGCCGCTGCCCGACTGGGTCAGCGACCCCGCGCCGCTGACGCTCCCCGCGAAGGACACGGCATCGTTGCGCTTGAAGATGAGCTGCGTGTCGAGCTTGACGTCGCCCGAGATCGATCCCTGGCTCCCCCCGTCGCCGATCTGCAAGGTGCCCGCGCGGACCGTCGTGCCGCTGCCGCTTGTGTCGCGGGTCTCGACCGAGCCCGTGACGACGGTGCCGTTGGCGGCATCGAGAGTGAACGTGCGCGCCAAGACATCGCCGCTGATGGTCAATGCGCGGCCGGTGTTCAGGCTCAGCGCGCCCGCGCTGTAGAAATAGGCCACCTCGGCGATCTGGTTGTTGGGATTGCCCAGCGTCGCATTCCCCGCCGAATTGCCCCGGAGCTTGTCGGCCGTGAGGGTCCCGCTGACCTGCACGATGGCGCCCATCGCATCGAGAACCATGTCGCGGCCACTGACGTCGCCGCCGAGCGTCAGGCCGCCGTTCACCGTCAGGGCCACGCTGGCCTGGCCATCGAGCGAGCCGGAGACAGAGAGCGCCCGCGCGTTGGTCAGGCTGAAACCCGCGGCCGAAAAACCGTTGAGGTCGCCAATCGCGTTGTTGCCATCGAGGCTCGTCTTCCCCCCGGAATTTCCCCTCAGGGTGCCGCCCAGAATCGCTCCCGTTCCCACGGCCTGCGTGATCGCGCCGCTCGATGAGAGCCTGATCACGCCGGAACCCGCGTCGACCCTGTGCCCGCTTGCGAAGTCGATCGGGCCGCCTTCCATGCTGATGGCTCCGCCCGATGTGGTGCCCGTTGCATTGATCGATCCGCCGACCGACACCCCGGTGTTGGAGTACAGGGCGACTTGCCCTCCCCGGACTCCGCTCACGTCGATCACGCTCGTTGCGCTCGTGACGACAGCGCCACCGCTTGCGCTCAGCGTCACGCTGCCGATGGTGTTTGCACTGGTCGATCGGGCCTGGACCGTGCCGCTGTTGCCGACCAGTCGAGCGAACACCCCCGGTGCGGCTTGCGCCTGCAGCACGATCATGCCGTCGTCGGCTTGCAGTGTTCCGGTGTTCTCGACGGCGGGCAAGGTGGCGTCCTGGCTGCCCTGGAGCGCGCCATTGGCTGCAATCGTGACCACCGCCCGTCCCAGGCTGTCGGCAACGAGTTCCGCACGGCTGGCCGCGGTCAGCTCGATGCGCCCCCCGGCCGCGACGATGCGGTTGCCGTTCCGCACGGCGCGACCGACAAGAGCCACCGAGCCGCCGGAGGCCGCCGTGATTTCTCCGCTGTTGAAGATGATTGCCAGTGGCGCATTGCCGCTCTCCAGCCGATAGTTGTCGCTGATGCCGACACGCGTGATGCCCAGCGACGTCAGCAACAGCGACCCCGTCGCGAGCGTTGCGCCCGAGCGTGCGACGATGCCGTCGGGATTGGTGATGAAAACCCTCCCGTTCGACCTGATGCTCCCGTCGATGCCGGTGAGCAACCCGCTGGCGATCTCATTGAGGGCGGTCGACGAGGCGAGCGGCTGATCGAAGCTCACCTGTCCGCCCGCACCTACATCGAAGCTTCCCCAACTCATGCCCAGGAACGGTGAAGTCTGGACCACGGACAAAACACCGGCGGACGGCATGTTGATGCTGCCGTTGCCGGTGAAGATCGATCCCCCCGAGGGCCGCGTCTGTGCGAGGACGGCGCCCGCGGGCATCGTGATGGCCAGCGCCAGAACGGCCGCCCTCATCGCCGCGATGCGCCCACGGCGCGCCACAAGGCGGCGCCTGGCGCCCCGCGCCGTGCCGGACACGCTGCCGCCAGACGCCTGCGCGATTTCCGGGACCGCTTGCAGCATGCCCCGCGCCCGGTTGAAGACAAGGCGATAGACGCGGTTCATGGGGTTTTCTCCTGCTTTTTTCTTGTGGCCTGACGAGGCACGGCGGTGCCGCGGCGGGTGCACGGCCGCGCGATCCTACGCATCGCTTTTGCGCGGCGCATTGGACTAAAGTCCAATGACGGCCCCCTTTTTTGAACTACGCGTCTTGCCGCTTCGCGCGTCGCGCCGGCTTGCGCTTCAGCGCCGCGCGAAGCTCCTTCAAGATCAATCCGACATAGGGGTTCGGGTCCGACTGCCGGTGCGCCAGGTACAGGCTCGACACCGCCTCCTTGTCGAGCACCGTCTGGTAGACGACCCCGTCCAGCTGGATGCAGCGCGTGTCGCTCGGGACCAGCGCAATGCCGACACCCGCCGCCACCAGCCCCGCGATGGTCGATGCCTCGCGCGCCTCCTGCACCATGCGTGGCCGGAAGCCGGCCTTGGCGCACAGGTCCTGCACTTTCCAGTACAGGCCGATGCCCGCATTGCGCGGGTACATCACCAGGGGTTCGTCGCGCAGGTCGGCAATGCGCAGCGGCTTGCCGCTGAGCGGGTGATCGCGCGGCACGATGGCCGTCAGTGGCGACTGGTACCACTCTTCCACGATCAGGCCGGTGGGAATCTCCACATTCGGCCGGCGCAGTACCGCGACGTCGAGCCCGCGACCGTGCACGGCATCGAGCTGGTCCAGCGAAGTCATTTCCTTCAGCGTGAGCACCACCCGCGTGTTCAGGCGCCGGAAGCGAAGAATGGCGGCGGGCAGCGCCGGCGACAGCATCGAAGACGCCGTGTAGCCCAGCGCGATGCTCCCGACCTCGCCCGAGGCCGCGCTCTGCGCCTCGCCCTTGGCCGACTCCACCGCTTGCAGGATGCCGCGCGCCCGTTCCAGGAAGTGGCGGCCCGCCTGCGTGAGGAAAACGCGACGCTTGTCGCGCTCGAGCAGCCGCACCTTGAGCTCTTCTTCGAGCGCCTGGATCTGCACGCTCAGCGGTGGCTGCGCCATGTGCAGCCGCTGTGCGGCACGGGTGAAGTTGAGCTCTTCGGCAACCGCGACGAAGTAGCGGAGATGGCGCAATTCCATGATATCTACCGAGTATGGAAAACACACAATAAACAGTATTTCCAAATATAAGCCAGCTTGCCTACGATGCCTGCATGACAAGCAGAGACAAGCCGCAGGAGCACCCTGCATCGCCCCCCTTCCAGGGCCACCCGCTCATGCAGGGGCTGGCCCGTGGCGAGCCGCTGACGGCCTTCGGCATCCGCATGGCGCGCACGCCCGATGTGGCCCGGCTGGCCAAGGCCGCCGGCAACCACGCCATCTGGATCGACCTGGAGCACAGCACCATTCCGCTCGACGCGGCGGGCGCCATTTGCGCCGCCGCGCACGACCTCGGCCTGATGGCGCTGGTGCGCGTGCCGGAGCGCGAATACGGCGCCATCGGCCGGCTGCTCGACGCGGGTGCCTCGGGCCTCATCTTTCCGCGCGTCGAAACCGCCGCGCAGGCCGCCGACCTGGCTTCGGCCTGCCGCTTTCCGCCGCACGGCCATCGCTCGGCCATTGCCGCGCTGCCGCAGTTCGGCTACCGGCGCCTTGCCGCCGCCGAGACCTACCGCCTGGCCAACGACACCGTGGTCGTCAACGTGCTGATCGAAAGCCCGCTGGGCATCGAGAACGCCGAGGCGATTGCGCGGGTGCCCGGCGTCGACCTGGTGAGCATCGGCTGCAACGACCTGAGCGCCGAGCTGGGCGTGCCCGGCGACTACCGCCATCCGCTGGTGCGGCAGGCGCTTGACAGCGCGCTCGCGGCCTGCGCGCGTGCCGGCAAGCCGCTGTCGATCGGCGGCATTGCCGATGCGGCGCTGAACACCGAGCTGCTGGCGCGCGGCGCGGCGCCCTTCCTCATGACCGGGATCGACACCGACGTATTGCTCGCCGCGATGCAGGAGCGGGTGCGCGGCGCGCTGACGGCGCATGCGTCCGTCGTTCCGTCTTGCTCGCCCTCTTCTCTTTCTTCTCTCGCCACCGTTCGACCATGACCCACGAGATACTGACCTCCAAGCCCATGCGCGACGCGCAGACCCTGACCCGCGCGGCCTTCGAGGTTCCCGCCGGGGCCTGCGATGCGCACGTGCACGTCTTCGGGCCCGCCGGGCGCTACCCGCGCGTCGACCAGCCGCACTACACGCTGCCCGACGGCAACCTCGAGCAGCTTCAAGGCGCGCTCGGCGTGCTCGGCATCGAGCGCTTCGCGATCGTCCAGCCCAGCTTCTACGGCACCGACAACCGCTGCATGCTCGATGCGCTCGACGCCGCCGGCGACCGCGCGCGCGGCGTGGCCATGGTCGACGACGACGTGCCCGAAGAAGCCTTGCGCGCCATGCATGCGCGCCGCGTGCGGGCGCTGCGCCTGGACCTTTTCCTGCGCGCAAAGCTCCCCGTGGCCGAGCTGCGCGGCTACATCGAGCGCAGCATCCGGCGCATCCGGCCGCTCGGCTGGCACGTCCAGTTCTACACACCCGGCTGGGTGGTGCGCGACCTGATTCCGGTGCTGCCCGACCTGGAGACCGATTTCGTGATCGACCACATGGGCTACATGCTGGAAAGCGACGGCCTGACCCGCGCCGACTTCGACCGCCTGCTGCGCGCCGTTGCCGATGGCCGGGGCTGGTTCAAGCTCTCGGGCCCGTACCGGCTCGCGAAGGACGGCAACTACGCGCGGCTGCGGCCGCTCGCGCAGGCCATCGTCGATGCGGTGCCCGAGCGCGTCATCTGGGGCAGCGACTGGCCGCACATTCCCGAAGGCGGACGCGACACCGGCGAACTGCTGAACCTGCTGGGCGACTGGATTCCCGATGCCGCCGCGCGCCGCAAGGTGCTGGCCGACAACCCCACGCGCCTGTTCGGCTTCTGAACCATGACCAATACCAACACCAGCCCCGACATCGAAAGCGGCGCCCTCGTGCATTGCCTCCAGGAGCTCGACACCTCGGGCGCGCGCGCCGCGGAGGTCTTCGAACACGAGGGCACGCGCTACCTCGTGGTGCCGCAACTGGCCCAGGACATTGCCGGCCAGCCCGCGCAGATGACGCTGGGCAACAGCGACGTGGAAGCGCTGGTCTACCGCTGGGAAGGCGGCCGCTTCGTCGAACACACGCGCCTTCCGGTGCCGGGTGGCGAAGACGCCGAGTTCTTCCGCATCGGCACGCGCGCCTTCCTTGCCACCGCCAGCCTGCGCACCGGCTCGGGCCCGTATTCGCTGGACACGCACTCGACCATCTTCGAGTTGGTGGACGGCCGCTTCGAGGTCTTCCAGCGCGTGCCGACCTCGGCGGCCAAGCAGTGGGTTCATTTCGAGATCGGGCCACGGCATTTCCTGGCGCTTGCGCAAGGCGTGACCCATGGCGACACACCGCTGGCGCCGGGCGACGAATCGTGCATCTTCGAATGGGACGGCGAGCGCTTCGCCAAGCACCAGACCGTGCGTTCGGGCTGGGGCTACAACTGGGCCTTCTTCGAGGTCGAAGGACACAAGCTGCTGGCCTATGCCGACCATGCGGTGCCTTCGCAACTGCTGCGCTGGAACGGCGAAACCTTCGAGCCGTTCCAGGCGTTCGACGGCAAGAGCGGACGCGCCTTCCGCTGCTTCGAGACGGCGGGCGCCACCTGGCTTGCATTCGCCTGCCTGCACGAAGAAACCGTGCTGCACCGCTGGACCAACGGCCGCTTCGAGCCGTACCAGGTGCTCAGCGGTCCCGGCGGCCGCGAGTTCGACTGGATACCGACGCCGGACGGCGGACGGCTGGTGCAGATCAACTTCCTGCATGGCACGCGCGAGGCGCCGATCCCGCGGCTGCAATCGACGATCTTGCGCATGCACGAGGGGCTCATGGTGCCCGTGGCTGAATTTCCGACCTCGGGCGGCACCGACGCAACCTGCTTCGAGGCGGAAGGCCAGCGCTACATGGTGGTCACGAACAGCCTCAGCGGCGAGGTGCGGTTTCGCACGCCGAGCCGCGTCTATCGGCTCGACCTGGAAGCTGCGACAGCTGCGGCAACAGCAGCAGAAGACAAGGAGCCCGCATGAACGCGCCATTCAACCCGCACCAGAGTCCCGAGCTGCTGCGGCTCTTCGAGACCTACACGGGCGGACCGCAAGGCATCGGCGCGAACCTGGCCGCGCTGACCGGCGCTGCAACGGCCGGCGACCCGCTCATCGTGGCCACCAGCGCCGACGTGGTGCTGTTCCCCGGCAACGGCCGCGACCCCGAGGTCGAAGGCTTCCGGCTGTCCACGCGCGGCTTCAAGGAGCTTGCCGGCATCTCGCACCACGGGCCCGCCGTGGCGTCGATTCTCAAGATGCGCATGGTCGATCCCGAAGGCCCGCTGTGGCGCAAGGAGGCCGAGCGCCTGCTGGCCGCCACGCGCATTGCGCGCGGCGCCAACTCGGTCGCCCTGTGGCGCGACACCATCGCCGTGCCGGCCTACAGCGGCCGCGAACAGAAGATCGCCGAGCTGGTCGACTACTCGTGCGTGCTGACCGAGCGCTACCTGCAGCGCGTGCTGGCGCAACCCGCGCTCTTCACCGCCGAGGACATGCGCACGCACTACCTCGAAGGCACGGGCTCCGCCGTCGGCGCCACCGTGCCGATGAATGCAGTGATGATCGCGACCTTCTTCCTGGTCGGCATGGACATCAGCCACCGCGTGATCGGCTGGCTCGACCGCCATGCCATCGACTGGTCGCGCGCCATGGCGCTGGTCGTGGGCCGGCAGGGCCGGCCGACCGCGGGCGTGACCTGGACCACCAACTCGGTGTGCGCCATGATCCTCGGCGCCTCGCGCCACACCCTCTCGCTCGACCGGCTCTTCATTGCGCCGCACGTCGGCGGCGAGTTCCAGCCCGGCGCAGACGTTGCCGCCGTGCGTGCCTTCGAGACGCCGATGCGCCAGCTGTGGGCTCACACGCGCGCCGTCAGCGAACTGGGTTCGCTGATGTACGACGGCTATCCGCGCTACGAGCCCTCGTCGACCGTGCGCCCCGTGCTCGATGCCAACACCCGCGCGGTCGGCGAAATGCCGGCCATTGCCGGACCGAACGACTGGCGCGCGCTGAACACGCGGCTGCGCGTGGTGCTCGAAGACCCGCGCCAACTGCTCTCGGGCTGCGTGACCGACTACGCCGTCGAGCAGCTGCAGGCGAATGGCAACGACCCGGCACGGGTCACGGTGCCGGGACTGGACGGCACGCCGTATCCACCCTTGCCGCCTTTGCCGCCTTTGCCCTGAGCCCTGCGTGCGGTTGCAACTACAAGATCCTGGAGACAGACAAACCATGAAGAAGCTCATTCACTCGCTGCTCGCCGTGCTGGCCTCGTCGAGCGCACTCGCACCCATTGCATCGGCCTGGGGCCAGGGCGCGCCCTGGCCGTCGCGGCCCATCAAGATCATCACGCCCACGCCCGTGGGTGTCGGCTCCGACATCTTCGCGCGCGCCTATGCGGACCGGCTCGGCCGCGCGCTGCAGACGCCGGTGGTGGTCGAGAACCGGCCCGGCGCGCTGGCCTCCATCGGCACCGATGCGGTGGCCAAGGCGACGCCCGACGGCTACACGATTTTGTTCTCGACCAGCAACCCGTTCACCATGACGCCGTTCCTGCTCTCGAAGATGCCCTACGATGCGAAGCACGACCTGGTGCCCGTGACACAGGCGCTCAAGGGCGGCTCGTTCATCGTGGCCAACAGCGCCGTGTCGGCGAAGAACATTCCCGAGCTGGTGGCGCTGGCCAAGCGCGAGCCGGGCAAGATCTCGTTTGCCTCGTACGGCTCCGGCACCACCTCGCACCTGGGCTTCGAGCTGTTCCAGGAAGCCGCGGGCATCGAACTGCTGCACGTGCCCTACAAGCAGAGCGCGGCGCCGGACCTGCTCGGCGGCCAGGTGCAACTGGGCTTCGAGCCACCGGTCTCGGCGCTGGCCAACATCAAGTCGGGGCGGCTCAAGGCCCTGGCCTATACCGGCAGCAAGCGCAGCCCGGCCATGCCCGACGTGCCCACGCTGTCTGAAACCTACCCGGGCGTCGAGGTGTTCACCTGGCTGGGCTTCTGGGTGCCCGCCAAGACGCCGCCGGCGGTGGTGGCGCGCTTGAACAAAGAAATCGTCGCCATCACGCACTCGCCCGAGATGGTCAGGCTCATCAATGAAGCGGGCCTCGACCCCATCGGCAGCACGCCCGCCGAAGCCGCGGCCGCCGTCGACCGCGAAGCCCAGGCCATGGGCCGCCTGATCAAGGCCAAGAACATCCGCATCGACTGACGGTGCCCCGGGCCCGGCTACGCGCCGCGCCCCGTTTCATTTCTTCCCCCGCTTTCCGCTTTCCGTTTTTCGCGCCACGACGCGGCACCTGCAACACAGGTGCCGTGCGCCGCCGCATGCCATTTTTTACAACGAGGAGACACGCATGAAAAAACACACTCTGCCATTTCGCCGCCGGCTGTCGCACGCCGTGACCGGCGCGCTCTGCTTCGCCGCCAGCGCGAGCGCCACGGCGCAATCGAGCGTGCAACTGTTCGGCACGCTGGACATGAACATCACCTACACCAGGAGCGATGGGCGCTCGGTCAAGTCGATGGACCAGGGTGGCAACATCTTTCCCAGCCGCCTCGGCTTTCGGGGCACGGAAGACCTGGGTGGCGGGCTGGCCGCGAGCTTCTGGCTCGAGATGGCACTGCTGCCCGACACCGGCGAGATACAGGGCGTCGGTTTTCATCGCCGCTCCACCATGAGCATCTCGCACAACAGCTTCGGCGAACTGCGGCTCGGTCGCGACTACACGCCTACCTTCTGGAACATCTCGCAGTTCTCGCCCTTCGGCACCGTGGGTGTCGGCGGCTCGGCCAACATCATCGAGGGCTGGCCCTTCGGCCTGGTCGGTGCACGCACGCTGACACGCGCCAACAACTCCGTGGGCTACTTCCTGCCCAAGGGCCTGGGCGGTTTCTATGGACAGGCGATGTACGCGCTGCCCGAAGGCGACGACGGCGCCCGCTACCGCGGCGGACGCCTGGGCTGGACCAACGGCACGGCCGATGTGGCGGTTGCCTACGGAGTCACCCCGGTCGGCCCCAACGACTACCGCGTGGCGAGCATCGGCGGCACCTACGACTTCGGACTCGCCAAGCTCTACGCCAACTACTACCGGCAGAAGGCCGAGGGCGACAAGCAGGTCAACACGATGCTGGGGGTGAGCGTGCCGGTCGGTCCCGGCGTGATCAAGGCCTCGGTGGCGCGCTCCAACCGTTCGGGGCCGGGCCTGGACGACGACGATGCAACCCAGTACGCCATCGGCTACGTGCACTACCTCAGCAAGCGCACCGCGCTGTACGGCACCTACTCGCTGATTCGCAATCGCGGCAACGCGGCCTACGTCGTGAGCGACTCGGCGCCGGCCAGCACACCGGGCCGTCCGGCGCGCGGGGTGCAGTTCGGCATCTCTCACAGCTTCTGATTGCGTTCTTCTTCTTCACTCGCTTACATGCCCGGTGGCAGCGGGGCCGATGCATCGGCCCCGCCGACCGGTGCGCATTACCTGGCCGCCGCGGCAACCGCCACCTTGTCGGCCGCCTGCCTGATCAGCGCCGCAACGGCCCTGGGGTTCGACACATACACCGCGTGGCTGCCCGGCACTTCAGTGACCACCGCCCCCGCGCGCTTGGACATGTTGCGCTGCGCCGGCGGCGGAATCATCTTGTCGTCCTTGGCCACGAGGTACCAGCTGGGCTTCGACTTCCACGCGGGCTCGCTCACCGCGCCGCCCAGCGCGGCGACGCCCCACGGCACTTGCGAATTGGCCATGAAGGCGGCCGTTTCGGGCTTCACGTCGGCAGCGAAAGAGGCGGCGAACTTGGGCTTGTCGAGCATCAGGAAGCCGTCGACCGGCGCAAGGATCGGGGGCACCGGCGCGCCGGGCGGCGGGTTCTTGATCAGCGAATCGACCGACTCGCCCTTGTCGGGAGCGAAGGCGGCGATGTAGACCAGGCCCGCCACCTTCTCGTCGTTGCCCGCCTCGGAAACGACGACACCGCCGTAGGAGTGGCCGACCAGAACCACCGGCCCCTTCTGCGCCGCAATCACGCGCTTGGTGACGGCAACGTCGTCGGCCAGCGAAATGGTCGGGTTCTGCACGATGGAAACCTCGTACCCCTGCTTCGTGAGGATCTTGTGGACGCCTTCCCAGCCGGACCCATCGACGAAGCCGCCGTGCACGAGCACGACGCTGGGCTTTGCCGGCGCAGCGGCGGAGGCGGCACCGGCCGTGACGACGGCGGCGGCGCTGAGAGTGACGGCGAAGAGTTTTGCGATCTTGGACACGGACATTTGCGACTCCTGATGCGCGCCTTGGCACGCTGGTTGAACGAGTGCGTAGAAGGTGATGCCACTGAAAGCCGCACACAAAACTTTCGCGGCGACGTAAATTTAAGCTCGAATAGTTTAAGTGTCAACTATTTATTTTTGAACTTGTTTGGATGGAGCCCGGGGAAGGGGCGTGCCATCTCTTCAACCGTCAAAGGAAGCGATCGCGCAACTCGACGCCGCGCTGGCAAGGCACAAGGAGTTTTCTTTGGCGCCCCAGCGGCATGCTGGCCAAGGCGCACGGTGTCGGGGAGCTACCTCGCCTTGGCGTGGGTCATCCCGTCGGTCCAGATGTCTCGCATCTTTTCAAGCAGGTCTTTCGGGATGCGTGGGTCACGCGCCGCCTTTCGCAGCGTCTTGCGCATCCCTTCTGCGATTCGCGCGAGAACGAGCTTCGGCTTTGCGACCCCGCAGACCTTGCTGCCGAACAGCAGCAACTCCTCGGTCGTCGGGTAGGCCTTCGTGTGGCCCTTGCCGGCGAAGAGCTTGAGCGCCATGGTGCGGTCCTCGAGCTCGGGGCCGCCTTCATAGCGTGTGTACCGGTAGAGCGCAGTTGTCACCACGTCGAACATCGGCGCAAGGCGGCAATCGGCGGCCGAGGTGTAGAGCACACCGTAGTTCTTGAGGTGGCCGTCGCCATTGCGCAGCATGATGCTGAACGCCACCTGCTCGAAGAAGCGCTCGAGGTTATCGCTGGGCATCTGCAGGTACTGCATCAGCTCGGCGATGCGCTGATAGCTCCCCTGGTACTTACGATCGGACTGGATGTCCCGCACCCGAAGACTCATCAGCGCCGCCATGTCCTCGAATCCGATGCGCGCCCCGTCCGCCCCGATATCGAACCGGTCGACCAGCAGCAGATGCCCGTCGTCCGAGAGGTCGAATGTGGGCGTCTCGATGCCTGCATGGCCGGCGGCCGTCAGGCACATGAACTCGTTGGCCGACAGATCCGGATAGGACGGCGCTGCGGCCTTCACGATGATCGTGGGCACCGGAATGCTGACCCGGTCCGGCACCATGATCTTGGGCTGCATGCCGGCAATGCCGGCGCCGGTGCTCAGGTAGGCGCGCACCAGTTCGTCGAACACCTCGGGCGTGTAGCGGGTGCCGAGCAAGGTCTTGCGCTCGATGATCCGGGGCGCCGCAACCGGCTGCGCCCCCGGCAGCCGAAAACCCAGGCGCCCGATGCCGTTGGAACCCGCCACCGCGAGCAGGTGCATCGGCGTGAGTTGCTGCTTGGGGAACATCTCTCGCAGACGCAGGTACAGGTCGCCCTCGGGCAGGTTCTGGTCCATCACGGCGAAGAGGTCGCCGTCCTGGTAGGTCGGCCGGACCGGTGGCATCAGCAACGCGACCGAAGGCTGCTCCACACGGGCGTCGAGATACCGGAACTCGTAGACCGAGTGCTTGAGCAGTTGTCCGGCCGGCGCGCCGGCGATCTCGACATCGAGCTGCCTGATTTTTTCAGGAAGCATCGTCGTCATCCTGTCCGAAGCGCTCCGTGACCTCCTCCAGCGTCGGCATGCCGAGGCTCTCCAGGCGGATCGTGAGATCCATGGCGCGCAGGATGTCGAAAAGCGAAGCAAGGGTGATGTCCTCCCCCCGTTCCAGGCGATAGAGCACGTTGCGCGCGCGGCCCGAGCGCGCGGCAATGTCCGTCGCCTTCAGGCGGCCTTCTTTTCGTGCGCGTTGGATGGCCAGACCCAGCTCGACAGGCAGGCGGATTTTGTCCTTCATACGCCACATTTTGTGACCATACTCAAAGAATGTCCATCAAAAAGGACATCTTTTTTCCGCGAACGCCAGTGGAACAGCAAAGCCCTTCACCGCATATCCATAGCCGGATTCATTCTTTGGCAGCCACCCCACCGCGCGCCAACACTCACCGTCTTTATCTTTCGGCGGAGAAGCCCGATGACTGTTCCCCTCGACCCATTTCCGGCATCGCGCCGCAGCGTGCTGCAGGCCGGCGCCGCAGCCGCGCTGGTCGGCTCGGCCAGCTTGCTGGCAGCCAATGCGTGGTCGCAACCGCGCAAGCTCACGTTTGCATGGAGCCAGGCCGGCTTCTGCCTGGCACCCGTGCCCGTGGCGCTGGAGCGCGGCATCTTCGAGAAGAACGGGCTCGACGTCGAACTGCTCAACTGGGCCGGCTCTTCCGACCAGATGCTCGAGGCGCTCGCCACGGGCAAGGCCGACGTGGGCGTCGGGTTGATCCACCGCTGGGTGAAGCCGCTCGAAGCCGGCTTCGACGTCAAGGTGGTGGGCAGCATCCACGGCGGCTGCCTGCGGCTGGTCGGCGCCAAGGCGGCCGGCGTGACCGCCGAGCTGGGAAGCCTCAAGGGCAAGACCATCGGCGTGTCGGACCTGAACAGCCCCGCCAAGCAGTTCTATGCGATTCACCTGGCCAAGAAAGGCATCGACATCGAGAAGGAAGTGGAGTGGCGCGTGTACCCGGCCGACCTGCTCGACATCGCGGTGAAGAAAGGCGAGATCCAGGCCATTGCCGACGGCGACCCGAACGTGTTCTTGATCGAGAAGCGCAACCCCGGCGTCTTCACGGAGATCGCGAACAGCGCCAAGGGCGAGTACGCCGAACGCCTGTGCTGCATCGTCGGCGCGCGCGGCGAGTTTGCGCGCAACGACAAGGCCCGCGCGGCGGCGGTGGTGCGCGCGCTGGCACAGGCCTCCGACTACGTTTCGGAAAACCCGAACGAGGCCGCGAAGATCTATTCGAAGTACGCCCCCAAGGTGGCGGTGGAAGACCTGCAGAAGCTGTTGGCCGAGCTCAGCTACAAGCACCACCCGGCCGGCAAGGCCCTGCGCAATGAGGTCGAGGCCTTTGCCAGCGACTTCCGCAACGCCGGCATCCTGAAGAAGAGCACCGACGTGGTGAAGTTCGCCAACCACGTGTCGCTGGACGTGCTCGCATGACCACCGCCGACCAGCTCCTCGATTCGCCGCTGGGCCGCCAGGGCGCACCCACCGCGCAACGCGCGCCCCGTGCGCCCACGCCGCAGGCAAGTGCGAGCCCAAGCGCAAGCGCCGTCCCGGCCTCTCTGCGCGAAGCACCCGCCACGGGCTTCTGGCGCACCGGCCTTCTTGCCGCGGCGGCCTGGCTAGCGCTGGGCCTTCTCACGCTGCTCTGGCCCAACAAGGAGATCGGCTTCAGCGACTGGGCCTTCACGCAGGAGTTCGGCATTGCCACGCTGGTGGTGTCGGCGCTGCTGCTGGCCGTCGTGTTGCTGGGCCCGCGCGCCGGCCGCATCGGCGGCGCGCTGCGTCCGGCGGGCCAATGGCTGGTGGCCGGTGCCGTGGTACTCGCGCTGTGGGAAATTGGCACCGCCAAGCTCGCGGTGCTGCCCTCCCCCTTCTTCGCGCCGCCGCAGAGCCTGATCGACGTGGCGTATGAAGACTGGCGCCGGCTGGGCTTGTCGACCGCGTACTCGCTGCGCTTGCTGGCCAACGGCTTCGTGATCGGCGCGCTGGTCGGCTTTGTCACGGGCGTGTCCATCGGCTGGTCGCGCATCGCGGGCTACTGGGTGCATCCGCTGCTGCGCTTCCTGGGGCCGGTGCCGGCCTCGGCGCTGCTGCCGCTGGCCTTCTTCTTCGCGCCCTCCAGCTACGTTGCGGCCGTGTTCCTGGTGGCCCTGGCCACCTTCTTCCCGGTGGCGGTGCTCACCTGGTCGGGCGTGGCATCGGTCAACAAGAGCTACTACGACGTGGCGCGCACGCTCGGGGCTTCGGAGCGCTTCCTGGTGCTGCGCGTGGCGATTCCCGCTGCGCTGCCGCAGGTGTTCGTGGGCCTGTTCATGGGCCTCGGAGCCTCGTTCTCGGTGCTGATCACGGCCGAGATGATGGGCGTGAAGGCCGGGCTCGGCTGGTACCTGCAGTGGGCGCAGGGCTGGGCCTCGTACGCAAACATGTATGCGGCGCTGTTCGTCATGGCGGTGCTGTGCTCCGGGCTGATCACGCTGCTTTTCAAGGTGCGCGACCGCGTGCTGTCGTGGCAGAAGGGAACCGTCAAATGGTAGACACCGTGCTCTCCCCCGCGCCATCGCCATCGCCATCGCCATCGCCATCGCCATCGCCATCGCCGTCTGCCACTTCGCGGGCCACCGGCGCGCACATCGACATCCGCGGCGTGAGCCACTGGTTCGACGTGCCGGCAGGTCCGCTGCAGGTGCTCGACGACATCGACCTCACGGTGAAGCCCGGTGAGTTCGTCGCGTTGCTGGGCCCGAGCGGCTGCGGCAAGTCGACACTGCTGCGGCTGGTGGCCGGGCTCGAACCCGCCACGGCCGGCCGCATCACTCAAGACGATGTGCCGATCACGCGGCCCGACCCATCGCGCATCGTCGTGTTCCAGGACCCGACGCTCTACCCCTGGCGCAGCGTGTGGGACAACGTGGCGCTGGGCCTGCAGGCGCGCGGCATGCTCAAGGCGCAGCGCGGCCGTGTCGACGAGGCGCTCAAGCTGGTGGGCCTGAGCGACTTCGCGAAGGCCTTTCCGCACCAGCTCTCGGGCGGCATGGCGCAGCGCGTGGCATTGGCGCGCGCGCTGGTCAACGACCCGCAGTTGCTGGTGCTCGACGAACCGCTCGGCAAGCTCGATTCGCTCACGCGCATCGCGATGCAGAGCGAGCTGGTCAACCTGTGGCAGCGCGCGGGCTTCTCGGCGCTGCTGGTCACGCACGACGTGGAAGAGGCGCTGTTCCTAGCCAACCGCGTGATCGTGCTGAGCGACCGGCCGGCACGCATCGCGGCGGAGATCGTGGTCGACCTGCCGTACCCGCGGCACCGCGGACACGCACGGCTCGCGGAGCTTCGCCATGAAGCATTGCGACACCTGGGGCTGGACGCCACCTGGTGACATGAACAGCACGCCCGAGGCCGATTGGCTCAACCTGCTGATCGGCCTGCTCCAGGGTGCCCAACTGCAGCTGCTGCGCGTGCTGGACGCGCTCGGCCTTGTGCAACAGGCGCACGGCCAGCCGGCCTGGCCGTGGGCACGCAAGCTCTCAGGCGAAAACCTGCTGATCGACCTGGGCCAGGCGCGCCGGCTGGGCCTGACCCTGGTCGTCATCACGGCCGCGCTGGTGGTGTTCGTGGTCGCGTTGCTCTGGCGCCGCCGGCGTACCTGGCGCATTTGGGGAATCGCGCTCGCCACGCTGCTGGTCGTGCTCGCCCCCTGGCCCGAAGCCAACGTGGTGCTGGTGCCCGCCTACCCCACGAGCTTTCAGCAACGCCCCGTCGGCTTCACCGCCGACGCCATCGCGCAGGGCCGGGCGTTGTACGCGACGCATTGCCTGGCCTGCCACGGCACCGATGGGCGCGGACAAGGCCCGCTCGCGGCCACGCAACCGGTATGGCCGCCCAACCTCAGCGGGCCGCTGCTCTGGCGGCGCGCCGATGGCGACCTGCTCTGGCACGTGATGAACGGCACCCGCGACCGGCACGGCGCGGCCACGATGCCGGGCTTCGGCAAGCTGCTGTCCGACGACGATGCCTGGGCGCTCATCGATTTCATGAAGGCCCAGGGCGCCGGCGAGAGCCTGCGCGCGGCGGGCCTGTGGGCACAACCCATCGGCCCGCCCGACATCGCGGTGCGCTGCGAAGGCAGGCCCGTGCGCATGCTCAGCAGCTGGCGCGGACAGCGCGTGCGCATCGTGGCTGAAGGCGCCGCAGCCGACACGGCCCCGCCGCTGGAAGACCCGCGGCTGGTGACGGTGCTTCTGAGACCTTCACCCACTGCGACTGCGACCAGCGCGCCAACAAGCGCCAACTGCGTGGCCGACTCGCCCAACGCATGGGCCGCCTTCTCGCTCGTGGCCGCCACCACGCAACTGGCGGGCACGCAATTCCTCGTCGACCGCAACGGCTGGCTGCGGGCACGCGGCGAGCCGGGCAAGGACGCATGGAACGACGACGACCTGTTGTGCCGCACCGACCAGCCGCCCCGTTCCGTCCAACAGCCGCTGCCGCAGCAAGACGGGCTGGGCGCGCTCATCGCCCGCATGGACGCCGAGCCCGTGCGTTTCGTGAAGGGCGGCTTCGTTCACTGACGCCCCGGGTTTTTCCGTGGCTGCCGCTATGACATAGTTCGGCCTGTGGACCTTCGCGCACTTCGCTACTTCATCACCGTGCTCGAGGCCGGCAGCCTCTCGCGGGCCGCCACCCTGCTCTACGTGGCCCAGCCGGCGCTCACGGCGCAGATCAAGAAACTCGAGAACGAACTCGGCGCCCAGCTGTTCGAGCGCTCGCACGCCGGCGTCACGCCGACGCCGGCCGGCATGCAGCTCTACCAGGATGCCCGGCGGCTGCTGTCCGATGCCGCGGCGCTGCGCGAGCGCTTCCAGCGCCCCGCCCAGGGGCTGGAAGGCTCGGTCACCCTGGCCATTCCTTCGCTGCTTTCGTCGCTGCTGCTCGGCTCGGTGCTGAAGCAACTCAAGCAGCGCCACCCCTTCGTGCGCGTCTTCGTGCTGGACGACCTGAGCCTGATGGTGAAGAAGACCATGCTCGACCGCCGGGCCGACGTGGGCATCATGGTCGACACGCCTTCGCTCGAAGGCCTGGTGTGCGAACCGCTGGTGCGCGAGTCGATCTTTCTTTGCGGCTTCGACGTGAACGGCATCGCGGCGCCTTTGCTGAAGAAGAAGCGACGGCGCGCTGCGCCCAAGGCCGGACAGCGCCGCGGCCGCGACGAAATAACCTTCGCGCGCGCGGCGCAATTGCCGCTGGTGCTGCAATCGCGGCGCTTCAGCATCCGGCAGGCGGTCGAGCAGGCCGCATCGGACCTGGGCGTGGAACTGAACGTGGCCTACGAGCACGACTCGGCCCGCGTGATCCGCTCGCTCTACCAGGCGGGCGCGGGCTTTACCTTCACGCCGGCCTGTGCGCTCGACGATTCGGCGCTGGCGGACGAACGCTGGATCTGCGCGCGCGTGACGCAGCCGCAGCTGCTTCGCAGCTACACGCTGGCCACGCTCGGAAATCGCCCGCCCGACCCGGTGGTGCAGGCGGTGATCGACGTGCTGCGCGAAGAAATCGGCCGCATGGTCAGCGAAGGCCTCTGGGACGCCGAGCTGTCCTGAAACATCGCGCCCACCGGCACGGGCATCACCGGCAGCACCGCTATTGCAGCAGGCCATCAGAAATTGTGATGGCTGCGCATCAGCAAACGGTATTTCCTCCTTCGGCCCTCGCGCCGCGATAGTGGCGCCAGTCCACTCGCACATTCGCACATTCGCACGTGTAAGTGGCGCACAGGAGATAGCCTTTTGAATTCCCCATCCTTCGAGGTCGCCAACGTCGGCGCCCTCGTCTCTCGCGCATCCCGCGCCTACGCACGGCAGATCGCCATCAAGAGCCCGACGCGTTCGATCACCTACGAAGAGCTCGAGCGCCGCTCCAACCGTCTCGCGAATGCCTTGCTGTCCGCCCACGGGCTGGCGCGCGGCGCGCGGGTGGGCGTCTGCCTGCCGAACTGCATCGAGGTGGTCGAGCTCGAACTCGCCTGCTACAAGGCGGCGCTGGTCAAGGCGCCCATCAACGCGCGGCTGTCGCCGGTCGAGGTGGCGGGCGTGATCGCCAACAGCGAGGCCGAGCTGATCGTGACGACGGCGGACCGCGCCGAAGCCTTCCTGCCGCTGCTGCAGACGGCGCCGCCCCGGCTGCTGCTGGTCGACCAGCCAGAAGGCGGCGCGCACAGCTACGAAGCCGCGCTGGCCGCCGCCAGCGACACGCTCGAAGCGGCCCGCGTGCAGTCTGACGAGCTGGCCGTGCTGCACTACACCTCGGGATCGAGCGGCGTGCTGAAGGCGGCGATGCAGACCTTCGGCAACCGGCTGGCGCAGTTGCGCAAGTTCCTCATGCGCTCCGACGGCATGCGGCCCGGCGAACTGCTGGGCCTTGTCGGCCCCATCACGCACGCCTCGGGCATGCAGCTGGTGCCGGCGCTGTGCAGCGGCGCCACCATCCGCCTGTTCGACCGCTTCGAGCCCGACCGCTTTCTGGCCGAGATGCGTGCCGACCGCGTGGCCCACACCTTCATGGTGCCGACCATGATCAACATGCTGCTCGCGCAACTCCAGGGCCAGTACCTGCCCCTGCCCGACCTGAGGCGGCTCGGCTACGGCGCGGCCCCGATGGCGCCCGCGCGCATCCTGCAGGCGATGGATGTCTTCGGGCCGGTGCTCTCGCAGGGCTACGGCGCCGGCGAAACCACCTCCGGCGTCTGCGGGCTCACGGTGGAAGACCACCTGCACGCGCGTGCCGCCCGGCCCGAGCGGCTGGCGTCTTGCGGTCGCCCCTTCCTGGAGTCGCGCGTGGAGATCGTCGACGACGAAGGGCAACCCGTTGCCGTGGGCGAGATCGGCGAGATCGTGGTCAGCGGCCCCGACGTCTTCGCGGGCTACTGGCGCGCGCCAGACCTCACGGCCGAGGTGCTGAAGAACGGCAGCTACCACACGGGCGACCTCGCACGCGCCGACGACGACGGCTTCATCTACATCGTCGACCGCAAGAAAGACATGGTGATCACCGGCGGCTTCAACGTCTATCCGTCGGAGGTGGAAGCGGTGCTCTACCAGCATGCCGCCGTGGCCGACGCCTGCGTGTTCGCGGTGCCCGACGACAAGTGGGGCGAGGCCGTGGCCGCGCACATCGTGCTCAAGCCCGGCGAGGCCATCGACAGCGCGGCAATCGACGCCTTCTGCGCCAGCCGGCTCGGCGGATTCAAGCTGCCGCGAAGGATCGAGTTCGTGAGCGCGCTGCCCAAGAACGCCAACGGCAAGGTCGCCCGCAAGACCATCCAGGCGCCCTACTGGGCCGACCGCGCACGGCGCGTCAACTGAGGAACACGCATGAACGACGCAGTTGCCCATGGCACCAAGAACACCCACAGCACCGGCGCGCACTTCGAAGGCTCGGCGCAGGCCGGGGAACTGATCGGGCGCATCCAGCATTTCATTCACGGCGAGCTGGCCGCCATCGTTGCCGAGCACGGCATCGGCCACGAGCGCAGCCCCGACCGCGAAACCTTGCGGCGCATCTGGCGGCGCTCGAACGAACTCGGCTTCTACGGCATCACGCTGCCCAAGGCGATGGGCGGGCTGGGCCTGTCCGTGCTCGACCATGTGCTGATCAAGGAAGCCATCTACGCCAGCGGCTCGCCGCTCGCGCCGCACGTGTTCGGCGAACTGAGCGGCCCGCCCCGGGTGGGCGCGCTGGCGCGGCAGGCCACGCCGTGGCAGCTCGAACAGTTCATCGTGCCCGTGGCGAACGCCGACAAGGCAATCTGCTTTGCATTGACCGAGGCCGAGGCCGGCTCCGACGCCGGCGCTGTGCAAACGCGCGCCGAGCGCCAAGGCGATGACTACGTGCTCACCGGGCGCAAGCGCTTCATTTCGGGCTCGCCGTTCGCGGACTTCGCGCTCGTCATGGCCTCGACCGCCGAAGACCCCGCCCAGCGCGAAATCTCGGCCTTCTTCGTCGACCTGAACCAGCCCGGTGCGCGGGTGGAATCGGGCTACAAGACCATGGCGGGCCAGTCGCACACGGGCGACATCGTGCTCGAAGGCTGCCGCGTTCCCGCGCGCAACATGATCGGCGAGCCGGGGCGCGGCCTGGCGCTGGCGCTCGGGCGCATCACGGTGAACCGGCTGCTGCACTGCCCGGCCATGGTGGGCCTGGCGCGCGTGGCGCTGAACGATGCCATCGACTACGCCAAGGGTCGCCGCCAGTTCGGCCGCGCCATCGCGCAGTTCCAGGCCATCCAGCACATGCTGGCCAACATGGCGACCGAACTGGCCGCCGCGCGCGGCCTGATGATTGCCACCGCGCGCCAGATCGATGCCGGCGGCGAGGCGCGCGCCGAGGCCTCGATGGCCAAGCTGTTCTGCTCCGAGTCGGCTTTTCGCATCGCCGATTCGGCAGTGCAGATCCATGGCGGCGAAGGCATCGTGCAGGGCCGCCGCGTGGAGTTTTTGTTCCGCATGCTGCGCATGTACCGCGTGCTCACCGGCACCAGCGAGATCCAGCGCAACACCATCGCGCGCGAACTGCTGGGGGATCCGGCGCCTTGATGTCCTGACGCCCTGACGCCCTGACGCCCTGACGCCCACACACATTCATCTACAACAAGACCCGAGACAAGAACCATGAACCCCGACTTCACCGCCTCGCGGCGCCGGCTGTGCCAGGCGCTGGCCGCCTCGCTGTGGCCCGCCGCATGGCCCGCGCTGGCCGCCGACAGCGACTGGCCCAGCCGCCCCATCAAATGGGTGCTGCCCTACCTTGCGGGCACCGGTCCCGACATCACGGCGCGCACGCTGGCGGAGGCCGTGAGCCCGCTGCTCGGCCAGCCCGTGGTGATCGAGAACCGCGCCGGCGCCGCCGGCAACATCGGCGCCCGGCTGGTCGCGCATGCGCCCGCCGATGGCTACACCTGGATCTACTCGGCCTCGCCGATGGCGGCCAACATGCGCATGTACGCCAACCCGGGCTACGACGCGGTGAAAGACTTCCACCACATCACGCGGCTCACGACGTCGGACATTCTGCTGATCGTTCATCCCTCTTCGGGCATCGACACCGTGCGCGAGCTGTTGGCGCGCGCACGCGCCAACCCCGGCAAGCTGGACTACGCCTCGGGCGGCGTGGGAACGCCATCGCACCTGGGGGTCGAGCTGTTCCTCAGCGCGGCCGGCGTGCAGGCGACGCACGTGCCCTACAAGGGCGCGACGGAAATGGTGAATGCGGTGCTCGGCAAGCAGGTGGGCTTTGCCATGCCGATCTTCAGCGTGGCCTTTCCACACGTGCAGGCCGGCAGGCTGAAGGCACTGGCCGTGGCCGGCAACCAGCGCAATGTGGCCCTGCCCGAACTGCCGACACTGGCCGAGGCCGGCGTGCCGGGCGTGTCGCTCACTTCGTGGGGAGGCGTCTCGGTGCCGGCACGCACGCCCGATGCCATCGTCGCGAAGATCCAGGCGGCGTTCGAGCAGGCCATGAAGAAGCCCGCGGTGCGCGCGGTGATCGAAGCCTCGGGCGGCAGTGTCAGCCCGTCGAGCCCGGCGGAATACGCCAGGGGCTTCGTGCAGGAGATCGCGCTGACCGAAACGATGATGAAGAAGGCGCAGCTGGCGCCGATGTAAGGCTGGCTCCGGCCACGCAGTGGCCGTTCCCGGTGCAACGCAGGCGGATTCTACAGTTCGCCGCAGAGGTTCCGTTGCAACCAGTGCGCGCACTCCCGTGCCGGCAGCCCCGCTGCCAGCAGCGCATGGAGCTTGCCCAGCGCCGCCTCGGCCGTCATGCCGCCCCCGTCGATCACGCCGGCATCGCGCAGCCGCTGGCCGGCCTCGTAGGTGCCGAGCCTTGCCTGGCCTTCCGGGCACTGGCTGACTGCGAGCAGCACCATGCCGGCCGCGTGCGCACGGCCCAGCGCGGCCACGAAGGCGGCATCGCCGGTGGGCGCGGTGCCGCTGCCGTAGCAAGACAGCACGCAGCCGGCAACGCCCGCCAGCCGCAGCGCGTCGAGCAGTTCAGGCGCAAAGCCCGGGTGCAGCGTGAGCAACGCGACGCGCCGCGGCGTCCAGGCATGACGCGGGTTCCAAGGCGCGGCAACGCTGTCCAAAGAGCGGCTGGCGGCGGGCCCGGCGCGCTCTGCAAAAGCGTCGAAGCCATCGCTGCGCCGCTTGCTGCAGCGCACCGCGCTCAGCGTGCGCCCCGCGAAATGCAGGTGCACGCCCGCGGCACCTGGCGCGCGCAAGGCGGCGACGGCGCCGCGCACGTTCGGCCAGGCGTCGCTGCCGGTTTCCACCGCCGGCAGCATGCTGCCCGTGAACACCACCGGCACAGCAAGCCCGTGCAGAAGGAAGGCCATCGCCGCGGCGCTGTAGGCCATGGTGTCGGTGCCGTGCAGCACCAGCACGCCGTCGCAGCCCGCATCGGCGAGCGCCAAAATCGCGTCGGCCATCGCATGCCATGTGGCTGTGGTGGCGTCCGCGCTGTCGATGGGTTGCGCCAGCGTGGCGATGCGCCACCGGGGGCCTTCTTCGCCATGCATGGCCTGCAGCGTGGCTTGCAGGCTGCCGACGATGCCGGCCGAGGGCGCCAGCGTTCCCCCGCGCGGCTGCATGCCGATGGTGCCGCCGGTATAGAGCACGCCGATGTGCGGCGCGGCGTTCATGGCGACGAAGCGGCGCGCACGCCCGTGCGGTCGAGCAGGGCCTCGGCCACGAGCTGGGTCACGTCGACCAGGCGCCCATCGCCCGGCAGGTCGGCCACCAGCGGCAGCTCCGTGCAGGCCAGCAGCACGCAGGGCGATTCGATGCCCGCCACCAGCGCGGCAAAGCGCTCGCGCAAGCCCGGGTGCGCGGCACCGCGCCACTTGATGTCGTAGATGAGCTGGTGCAGTTCTTCGGTGGCCGCGTCGCCCAGCGGCTCGAAGTCGAAACGCTCGCGCAGCGTGCGGTACGGCGACCACTCGCCCAGTTCGGCCACCGGCCGCGCGCCCAGCAGGCACACGCGCGGCGCACCGCTGCGCGCCAGGTGGTCGCCCACGACATCGGTGAAAGACAGCAACTGCGCGCGCAGCCCCAGCGCATGCAGGCGGTCGGCAAAGAGATTGAGCGTGTTGCAGGCGATGGCGTACACCGCCGCGCGGCCGTCCAGCGCCTGCGCGTCGGCCTTGAGCGCGGCCCACACCTGGGCCTCGGTGCGTTCGAGTTCCATCGACAGGCCCAGCTCGGGGTCGGACACCACGTGGACGGCGGGCGCATCGATGTCGCCGCGAAAGGCCGTGCCGAGGCGCCGGCGGTTTTCTTGCAGCAGCTTGGTCCACAGGTCGATGCCGGCTTCGGGGCCCGAGCCGGTGAGGATGCCGATGGTCGGGCGGGCCCGGTAGTCGGCGAGCGAAATGTCGGTGGGGCCCGCCGCAGCGTCGCCCGTGGCGCAGGAATGAGTCATGGCCGGAATTCTCGAAGCCGGCCCCACTCCGAGGCAATTTCGCGACCCGCGCGCTTGCGGCGCGACTTGCTCACGCCGTTGCCGCGACCTGATGCGCGCGCGGCCTGGCCCGCGCTTGTCCTTGCCTGCTTCAGCGCAGCTGGAACAGCCCCTGCTCCAGCCTCACCGCCTGCAGCTGCTCGCGGATGTCCGCGCCGATGCCCGGATCGTCCGGCGCGAACAGGCCCAGCTGGCGGTAGCAGCTCACGCGTCGGATCTCGGTGCCCAGGTAGTCCCACACCACGCGGCTGCAGCAGGCCGCGCGCTGGTCGTTCGAAGACACGCCGAGCTTGAGCCCGTTGAGCCGCGTCACGCGGTTCTTGAAGCTGGGCGTGAGCACGGTCTGCGAAATCTCGTTGGAGGTGAGCGACTCGTAGTCCACCAGGAACAGCTTGCCCTGCAGGTCGAACGCGGTGCCGATGTAGCGGCAGCGCACGTGCTCGGCCGGCGCATCCGACAGTTGCAGCCGCTCGGTGCGCTCGTAGCTGAAGTAGCCGGCGTCTTCGCGCAGGTGCACCAGCGAGCGAAGGATGTGGCCCGGTGAAGACATCGAGTGGTAGTACTCGAAGTAGTAGCCGACGTGGCGCGCCAGCCGCGACGCCGAAGACTGCGCGCGCAGGTGCTCGAAGTGCGCAAGCGGTGGCGGTGCCGCCTGCGCCGGGGCGCCGCCGCTCCGGCGCACGCCGATCAACTGCGCGAAGGCTTGCGCGGGCTGGGCAATTTCCAGCTCGTCGACACCGAAGAAGTCGCAGATGCGCTTGAGGTTGTGCGCCGTCGGTACCGACTGCCCGCCCAGGTACTTGTTGAACTGCGCACGGTTGATCTCGAGCCGTCGGCAGACATCGGCGATCGAGCGGTAGTGGCTGCACAGCAGCTTGAGGTTGCCGGGGAAATACTCGTTCATGGCGCCGGAGCGTAGCAGGGCCGGGTGGCGCGACCTGGCGCGATGCTGGCGTCGCTTCGCGCCACATTTCGACGGTCGCGAAATTGCGGAGGGGGCATGCCGCTTTGACAATTCCCGCACCCATCCCGCCGGACACGGCCGCACGCGGCTCCTCACGGCCGTTCACCACCGCCACCTCGCATGAACCCACCCGCCTCGCTCCAGACCCTGCCCCTGCCGCTTTCGGAAGCGGCCGACCCCGACGCGGCACGGCGCCTGTTCCGCCGCCTCGACTGGCGCATGCTGCCCCTGCTGATGATCTGCTACATGGTGGCCTACATCGACCGCGTGAACCTGGGCTACGCGCAGTTGCAGATGAAGCAGACGCTGCCCTTCGGCGACGAGGTGTACGGCCTGGGCGCCGGCATCTTCTTCATCGGCTACTTCCTGTTCGAAGTGCCCAGCAGCCTGCTGCTCAAGCGCATCGGCGCGCGCGCCACGCTGCTGCGCATCATGTTCTGCTGGGGGCTGGTGGCCGCCGGCATGATGTTCGTGCAAACGCCCCTGCAGTTCTACACGCTGCGCTTTCTGCTCGGCGTGTTCGAGGCCGGCTTCCTGCCGGGCGTGGTGTATTACCTGACGCAGTGGTATCCGCCGGCGCGGCGCGGGCAGGTGGTGGCGATCTTCATGGCGGCGGCCGTTGCCGCGGGTGTCATCGCCGGGCCGATGTCGGGCTTCATCATGAAGCACTTCGACGGCATGCAGGGCTGGGCAGGCTGGCAGTGGCTGTTCTTGGTGCAGGGGCTGCCGGCCTCGGTGCTGGGCATGGTCGCGTGGCTCTGGCTGCAGGACAGCCCCGAGAAAGCCCATTGGCTCTCGGCCGATGAAAAGGCGCTGCTGCGCCAGCAACTGGCCGCCGACCCCAGCGTGGCCCAGGGCGGCCACGGCAACATGCGGGCGCTGCTGAAAGACCCGCGCGTGTATGCGCTGGCGCTGGTCGACTTCCTGCTCATCGGGGCCAACTACGCGCTGGTGTTCTGGATGCCCACGCTCATCAAGGGCTGGGGCGTGACCGACCTGGTGCAGATCGGCCTCTATGCCGCCGTGCCGCAGGTGCTGGGCGTGGTCGGAATGATCCTCATCGGCCGCAGCTCCGACCGGCGCGGCGAGCGGCGCTGGCACTATGCAGCCTCGAGCTTTCTTGCCGCCTTCGGCCTGTGGATCACCGTGCAGGCGCAGAGCCAGCTGGCGCTGTCGATGCTGGGGTTGTGCATTGCGGTGGTCGGCCTCGCGGCGGCCACGCCGCTGTTCATCACCGTCGTGACCGAGTACCTCTCCAAGCCCGTCGCGGCCACCGGCATCGCTTTCATCAACAGCCTGGCGATCCTTGGCGGCGCGATGAGCCCGCCGGTCATCGGCTTCATCAACGCCCGCGCCGGCAGCCCGGTGCCGGCCATCTATTTCGTACTGACCCTCTACGTACTCTCGGGCCTGCTGATGCTGGCCGTGGTGCGTCGCAAGAAACAACGCTGACCCCATGACCGATACCGACAAAAGCGCAACCGACATCCAAGCGACAGAGACCGGCGCCACCCTCCCCTTCGACCTGCTGCTGCGCGGCGGCACCGTGATCGACGGCACGCGCGCACCGCGCTTTCGCGCCGACGTCGGCGTGCGGGGCGGCCGCATCGCCGCCATCGGCGACCTGTCGCATGCGCACGCGGCGCAAGAGATCGACGCCACGGGGCGCATCGTCGCGCCGGGCTTCATCGACGCCCACACGCACGACGACCAGGCACTGCTGCTGCAGCCCGACATGCGCTTCAAGGTGTCGCAGGGCGTGACCACGGTCGTCACCGGCAACTGCGGCATGAGCGCCGCGCCGCTGCGCGCGGGCGTCGCATTGCCGATGCCCATGGGCCTGATGGACGACGCCGACCGTTCGCGTTTTGCACGCTTCGGCGACTACCTTCAGGCACTGCGCGACGCTCCGCCGGCAGTGAATGCCGCCGCCTTCGTAGGCCACACCAACCTGCGCGTGTGGGCCATGGACGACCTGCAACGCGGCGCAGGCAAGGACGAGATCGCCGTCATGCGCGAACTGCTGCAAGAGGCGCTGGAGGCCGGTGCCCTGGGCCTGTCGGCAGGCACCTTCTATCCGCCCGCCGCGCATGCGCCCACCGAAGAGATCATTGCCGTGGGCCGCGACCTGGCCGCGCACGGGGCGCGCTTCGCGACGCACATGCGCGACGAATCGGGCCAGGTCATGGAGGCGCTCGAAGAAACCTTCGCCATCGGCCGAGCGCTTGGCGTGCCGGTCGTCATCTCGCACCACAAGGTGCAGGGCCGGGCCAATTTCGGCCGCACCGCCCAGACCCTGCCACGCATCCGCGAAGCCATGCGCCACCAGTGCGTCGCGCTCGACTGCTACCCCTACGACGCCGGCTCCACCATGATCCGCACCGACCGCGGCATGCTCGACGGCCGCGTGCTGATTGCCTCCAGCACCCCGCACCCCGAATGCGCGGGCCGCGACCTGGACGACATCGCGCGCGACTGGGGCGTGCCGCGCGAAGAGGCCGCGCGCCGCCTGCAGCCCGGCAGCGCCATCACCTTCCTGATGGACGAGCACGACGTGCAGCGCGTGATGGCTTTCGACGACACCATGATCGGCTCCGACGGCCTGCCCACCGGCCCCAGCCCGCACCCGCGCCTGTGGGGCACCTTCCCGCGCGTGCTGGGCCACTACAGCCGCGACGTCGGCCTGTTTCCGCTGGAGACCGCCGTCTGGAAGATGACCGGCCTCACGGCGCGCAACTTCGGCCTGCACGGGCGCGGCACGCTGGCCGTGGGGCAGCATGCGGACATCGTCGCCTTCGACGCCGCCACCGTGCGCGATGCCGCCACCTACGCCGAGCCCGAACAGGCGGCCGAAGGCATTGAGACGGTGATCGTCAACGGCGTGCCGACCTGGCGCGCGGGTGCGTCGACTGGTGCGCGTGCCGGGCAGGTGCTGGCCCGCGAGAAACCGGCCGTCAGTTAGCTCCGGTCACCCGCCTGAACTTCTCGCCGGGTGACGACCGGCTCGCATCCGGCGACAGCTCGAACAGGCATTGCATGTAGGGCGAGACTTCGCTCCACTTGCTTCCCCTGTACGACACCAGGTTGCGCGTGGCTTCCACCGCCAGCGGCCAACGGTCCGCCGAGCTCCCGCCCGTCATTGCGGAGCGGCTGTCCCCGTCGTCGTGAAGCGCGCCGTCTTGCGCGCCATAGGTGTGGAACTCGAGCACCCGGGGCGGACGCTCGATGCCGGTGTCCGCGCACATCTCGCCGGTGGCCCGCGCTTCGCGCGAGGCGTGGCCGGCCGCGAACGAGTCTTGCACCGTGTGCAGCACCGAGCCGAACGCGATGTCCCGCAGATTGCGAAGCAGCCCGCTCTTGTCGTCCTGCCGCCCCAGAAGGTACAGGTCCGACACGCGCCATTGGGTGCAACCGAAGTGTTCGTTGATCGTGGGAATGTCGATGTCTCGCAGGAACTGCCCCGGCTTCACTTCGCTGGACGAAACTTTCCACGCAAATTCCAGCCAGCCCAGCACGCTTGCGCGCGTGGCCTGCGGCGCCGTTTTCTCTTCGCTGGCCATGCCATGCAAAAACTGCAGGTCGCCGAAATGCGAGCGCGTCATCACGTTGCCGTGCACCGTGTTCTCGCCCTTCCTGCAGCCGGTGATCTGTCGGGTCTGCGACTTTTTCTCGGCGTCCTTGAACAGGCAGTACCAGCACACGGGCTGCGTCGAAAAGCGGATCGTCTGGTCGAGCCTGCACGACTTTCCGAACCAGGTGCAATTGCCTTCCTCGGGCGAGAGCTGAAAAGGCGGCAAGTCGTTCCAGCGCACGCCGTAGATCACGAAGGCGTTGGCAAAGGGCTTGTCGGCGCCGCTGCAAGACATGTCGTCGGCAAGCCCGCCCTGGTCGGCCGGGCGGTCGAACGCCAGTTGCGTGATCTCTTCGTGGACCGGCCCCTTCAGCAATACACCCAACTGCCCCGCCACGTTGGCAAGGCTGCTGCTGGTCTCGTTGGTCAGGCGAGCTTCGAACGCGGACCCCATCGGCGCCAGCTGGAACGCGGTGGCCGCGGTGCAGCACGCCATCAGCGCCAACAGTGCCGCGCACCTGGCGACCCATCCTCCGGACTGCTTTTTCATTGCCTCGTCTCCTGTGCCGTCGTTGCGCTGGCCTTCAAGGCGTCATGTTTTTTTGGACGCGCGCGCGGTTCCCCCGCCGCAGGGTAGCAGGAGCGGCTTCAAAACGGTATCCACCGAAGGAGGCGTCGGCTGGACGAAAAGGTATCTTCCGTGGACGGATTGATCCCGGCTTTGCATCTCGCGCGAAGACACTTGTTTCCTCTACCCAAGACCGACGCCATGAAGAAGAAATGCATTGCCCTGCAGCACCTGGCTTTCGAAGACCTCGGCCTGTTCGCCGAGGTGCTGGTGCATGCCGGCTACGAGATCGACTACCGCCAGGCAGGCATCGCGCCGCTGGCTGTCGATGAATGGCGCGGCGCCGAGCTGGTGGTCGTGCTCGGCGGGCCCATCGCCGCATACGACACCCACCTGTACCCCTTGCTCCACGATGAACTCGCCGGCCTGCGCGAGCGGCTCGCCCTGCGGCGTCCGACATTGGGGTTGTGCCTTGGCGCGCAGCTCATGGCCAGCGCGCTCGGCGCCCGCGTCTACCCTTCTTCTTCGGCCAAGGAAATCGGCTGGGCGCCGGTCGAGCTGAGCGACGCCGGCAAGGCCTCGTGCCTTGCGCCGCTGGCCGGCGTGCCGGTGCTGCACTGGCACGGCGACACCTTCGACATTCCGCCCGGCGGCGAGTTGCTCGCGCGCACGGCGGGCACGCCGCACCAGGCGTTCAGCCATGGCCGCAACGCGCTGGCCCTGCAGTTCCACCCCGAGGCGGACCCTGCGCGCATCGAGCCATGGCTGATCGGCCACAGCTGCGAACTGGCCCAGGCTGGCGTCGACATCCCCGCGCTGCGTGCCCAAAGCGCCGCACGGGGAACTGCAACGCGCGCGTCCGCCGCAGCCGTGCTCACGGCCTGGCTCGGCCAGCTCGAATGACGCAGCTGCCCGGCGCCGTCACCATCGATTCGCTGCTCGTGGGCCAGGTGGCCTTGCTGCCCGATGGCCGCTCGCCGAGCGGCATCTGCAAGTCGCCCAGGGAGCAGGCGCTGTGGCTGTCGCCCACCGGCGTGGAAGGCGATGCGCAGGCCGACCTTCGCATACACGGCGGTGTCGAGAAGGCGGTGCACCACTACCCCCGCGAGCACTACGCAAGCTGGGCGTCATGGAGCCGCCGTACCGATCTTCTGGGCCACGCCGGCGCGTTCGGCGAAAACATCTCCACCACCGGCTGGGACGAATCGGTGGTGTGCATCGGTGACGTGGTGCGGCTGGGCGAGGCACTGGTGCAGGTGTCCCAAGGGCGGCAACCGTGCTGGAAGCTCGACGTGCGTTTCGGGGAACCCGGCATGGCGCGCGAGATGCAGGCGCGCGGCCGCACGGGCTGGTACTACCGCGTCGTCGAAACGGGCTGGGTGCGCGCGGGCGCCACGGCCGCGCTGGTCGAACGGCCGCACCCTGAATGGCCCTTGTCCCGCCTCATCGCGCTGCTGTTCGTGCGCGACGAGCGCTTCACGCCCGAATGGGCCCGCGCCGCCGAACTGCCCGCGTTGGCGGAACGCTGGCGCGGCACCTTTCGCAAGCGCGTGGCCTCCAGCAGCGTGGAAGACTGGGAGCCACGGCTGCGCGTGCCCCGGTAGAAAAAAAGAAAGAAGAATGCCCCGGGAACGAACCGGGCACGGGGCGCCTTCGAAATCCGGGGTAATAGAATTTCTTCCGGATCGAACACCCGGGGCCCATTCCGTTGCCGCCGCGTCAGTGGCGCCGGAACAATGGAGAAAAGAAGTCATGACCGACATCGCAGCCCTCCAGAGTCTTCTGGACACCATCTTCCCCGGCCTGATGGGCGTGCGCCTCACCGCCCTGGCGCCCGACCGCGTGGTCGCTGAAATGCAGGTGCGGCCCGATCTCTGCACGGCAGGCGGCATCTTGCATGGCGGCGCCTACATGGCCTTTGCCGACACGCTCGGCGCCGTGGGCACCCTCGTCAACCTGACGGACGGCAAACGCACCACGACCACCGATTCGAGCACCAAGTTCATTGCCGGCGCGCGCCAGGGCACCACGGTAATCGGCACCAGCGTGGCCCTGCACCGTGGCCGCACGACCATGGTCTGGCAGACCACCATCACCAACGCGGACGGCAAGTTGTGCGCCGTCGTCACCCAGACACAACTCGTGCTCGACGCGAGCAGCTGAACCCGTTTCCTGGACCCGCATGACATCCTCTTCTTCCTCCTCTTCTTCGCCGTCTTCTTCACCCGCCACCCACCCGCACTACGACCGCCTGATCGCCGCGGCGCGCGACCTGCCCGCCCTGCGCGTGGCGGTGGTCCACCCGACCAACGAGGTGTCGCTCGAAGCCGCCCTCGCCTCGGCGCGGCTGGGCCTGATCGCGCCCATCCTGATCGGTCCGCGTACACGCATCGAGGCGGCCGCGCAGGCCATCGGCGCAAAACTGTCCGACCTGGTGATCGTCGATGCGCCGCACAGCCATGCCGCGGCCGACCTGGCAGTGGCCATGGCACTGCGCGGCGAAGTCGATGCCCTGATGAAAGGCAGCCTGCACACCGACGAGCTGATGGGCGCCGTGGTGCGCCGCGAAGGCGGCCTGCGAACGTCGCGCCGCATCAGCCATTGCTTCGTGATGGACGTGCCCGGCCATGCCCAGCCGCTGATCATTTCCGACGCAGCCATCAACATCGCGCCGACGCTGGAGGAAAAGGTCGACATCGTGCAGAACGCGATCGACCTGGCCCATGCGTTGCGCATGCCGGCGGTGCGCGTGGCCATCCTCTCGGCCACGGAAACCGTGAACCCCAAAGTGCCCTCGACGCTGGACGCAGCAGTGCTGTGCAAGATGGCCGACCGTGGCCAGATCACCGGTGCGCAGCTCGACGGCCCGCTGGCAATGGACAACGCGATCGACGCCGAGGCGGCCCGCATCAAGGGCATCACCTCTCCCGTGGCGGGCCGCGCCAACGTGCTGATCGTGCCGGACCTGGACGCCGGCAACATGCTGGCGAAGAGCCTGACATTCCTGGCCGGCGCCTATGCCGCGGGAATCGTCCTCGGTACGAAAGTGCCGGTGATCCTGACGAGCCGTGCGGACTCGGAGCCGGCGCGCCTTGCGTCGTGCGCGGTTGCCTCGATGCTTGCCAAGGCGGGGCGCGAGCGGCTTATCAAGGCTGTGGGCTGAGCTCTGTTGCTGCGCTGTTCATTCGTTCGTTCACTCGTTCATTCAGGGCGACGC